>NZ_JBHTHY010000006.1:0-593271 GCF_042676845.1 Maribacter chungangensis | reverse complement strand
CAAACCCCGGATCAGTCAACAAGTCATATAGCGCTAGCCTATCGGCGCGCCATATGCTTAGTTATTACCCAACGTTTTTTCCGTCCGAGTTAGCTTTTCCATAAGATTTGTAAGTCCATCAACACAACAGTTGCGTCTGAGTAAAGTCCATCTGCGTTCTGATTGTGTGCGGAACGTTAATTTCAATAAAATTTGTAGCCTATTCTAAGCAAAATATTGTAAACAGGTCTAAGTATAGCACCTGCCTCCTTGTTACTTGCAGGAATACCGAGTCCTACACCTCCGCCAAGTTCATAATTAAAATTCCAATTGATGTTTCTTTTTATGCCCCAAGTTGGAATAATAAAAATATCATCTCCTATTCTCGTATTTTCCTTTTGCGATAATGAAAACCAATTGGGATACCATTTCATACTTAATGAAAAGAAGTTGCCACTATTATGATAAATGTCTTTGTTGTTTGCTTGTCTTTTAGGCAGGTTATAAAAATATCTTGGTTCGACTGAAATTACAGGAAGAAATATTGGAAATTCTCCGCCGCTTATTTCCTTTGTTATTACAGAACCATCAAGTCCAATTTCGGAATGTAATGTCCAATGATTTGCTAGTCGCAACTCATTATTCGCCCAAAACCCTAAAACTCCTGTTTGTATATTGAAAATGGATTTTTCTACCTCTTGCGAATAAGTTTGATTTAAAAATAATCCAATAGCGAGGACAAGCAATTTGTATTTCATTGGTTCGGTTCTTCAAAAATAAGAACGGAAGAATTGTAAGTTTCTTATTACAGATTCATCTAAATGCTGATTTTTGCCAAAATGTTGGGTAACTAGTTGTTAGCTGTAATCTAAAAAAAAATCGAGAATATGAATGAAAATTTACCTCAAAATCAACAATCACAGGATGGGTTAATCCAATTGAATGAATTTGAAACTGGATTAAAACAGGTCTTGAACTTGCACTCATTACCAACTGAAAGTGTATTTGTTGAAATTCCAGAGAGAGTAAATGTATTCAAGAATTTAGATACTGTTTTAAATCAAATTGCACCAGAGGAAAAGCAACAATCTCTTTATCTATCAAAATTTATAGCAAGTACTGCTTCTGGACTTTTTGATGCATCTCTAAACTACCTATGGGATGAAACAATCTTACAAATAAGGAAACGTGTTTCTCAATATGATATTGAGTTTTTTTATGATAACGCAGTAACAGGAGACAGAAGAAAACGTTTAAAAGATGAAAATGATTTAAACAAAGTAGATGACTACGATTTAATCAAAGGTGCTAAAGAAATAGGTTTAATATCTGACCTTGGGTTTAAACATTTAGAATATATAAACTATATGCGGAATTGGGCAAGTGCAGCACATCCAAATAATAGTCAAATAACAGGTTTACAATTAGTTTCTTGGCTTGAAACCTGTATAAAAGAAGTAATTACATTACCTATATCAAATGTCACAATAAGAATTAAGCAACTACTACAAGGTGTAAAAAACACAGCGATTAGTGCTAGTGATGCTCAAGAAATTTCAGTTTTTACTACTGGTTTAACTCAAGAACAAATTAATAATCTTGCATCAGGATTTTTCGGAATTTATGTGAGATTAGAAACCACAAGTCAAACTCACCAAAATATAAATCTTTTATTACCCGAAATTTGGGAACGTGTTGACGAAGATGTAAAACAGTCTTTTGGATTAAAATATGCTCATTATACAGCAAATAACAGTCAAGACGAGAAGAAATTATCTAGAGAGTTTTTACAAATTGTAAATGCAGAAAGCTACATTCCAGACGATTTAAGAGCAATTGAAATTGACAATACGATTGACAATCTTTTATCAGCACATAGAGGTTTTAATAATTTTTATAATGAACCTGCTTTTGCAAGACAACTTTTGAGAATTATTGGACAACCGCTGAAAATACCGAAATCTGTAGAAAAGAAATTCATTATAGCAATTGTTGAGACATTCCTGACAAATGGCAATGGTGTCGCAGCTTCTGCAAATGAAATCTACACAGAGATTCTTTCAAGCCTTGATTCTCATCAAGCCAATATTGCTGGATTATCTTTTACGGATTCGAGAATTAGTAGTAGACTTCAATTTCCGCTAGCACAAAGAAAATTCAAAGAATTATTAGAAATAGTTAAGCCTAGTATTACTTCACCACCAGTTAATGACTTAATAAAATACATTACAAATGACTATAAAGGAAAACTATCATATTTAATGAATGACAAGACAGTCAAGACCTCTGTAGAAAGTTTGAAAATATTACTGAAGTGAAAAGACTACAGCTAACAATATATATAAAACATAGCTATTACAGGCTTTCCGAGAGGTATGTATGTATTTGCAAAGACCGCCAAATTTTTTAATTTGGCTTTTTTAGAAAATAAGATAAAAAGAAAATTAAAAAATTTGGCTCGTATATAATCCGAAAAGTTAGCGTCTATTTACACGCTACATTTCATATACTAGACCGATATAAGCAATTTAGCAAAAAACTACGTATATACCGCCTATTTAGTTCGGTTGTATGTAATTATTTCTTAGATTACGCATAACCCATACTAAAGTTGTATATGACAGATTTTGAACCCTTTAAAACCTTGCTGCAAATTAAAAGATATAGCGAAAATACTAGTAAGGCATATATAGGTTTATTGCTCTCTTTTGACCAATATATAGGATTTTAGCAAGAAATACATCGTTTGGATAGTAAATTCTTGTTGCAAAAAATAAGAGAAATTATAGTTGATAAAAATTACGCTTATACAACTCAGAAGCAATTGCAACATTGAGAAATATGGAGTGCAACGAATGCAAAAAAAGAATCCTTAGAAACCTTAGCCGTATCTTGGACGTACGTGTTCTAAATATCAATATTGAAAATGGGCTGCTTTATTTTCTGTACGCCGGTGAGCCGGCGTTTGAAAAAGTAAAACAAGAATTAAGGCGCTTGGGTTATCCGATAACCTCCTGTCTAGGGCCAAAACCTGATGTTAGTCAGTATATTTCTGGTAGTATCTCTTCTGAAAAAGCTCATGTGTAATCCCCAACTTCACTTTCCTTACGACCAAATATTTTGATCGGAAGGCAAGTAAAGTAACAGGCCTGCTTATTTTAGCATTGGGAGCACCAAAAATGGTATTGGGGTCTGAAATGCCATGGTCTTTATAACAGGTTCCCGAAATATGGTGTCAAAAAAACCATGTTTTGTTCGCATCATTGCAAATAGGGCTATGTCTTTGTCCTCTTTTTTGAAAGACAACAAGGTATTGGCCAGAGTGTCTTGCTTTCTAAGGTTGATAAATCCGTAATCGGTTTGGTCAAGGGCTGTTTTGAGTAGCGTTTTGTTGGCTAGTTGCGCATCACTTAAAATGGCCTGTGTGGCAATATGTACGATCGATATTCTTGAATTCCATAGTTTGGAAAACGCAGTTAACGGATTTAGTTCTGCCGGCACAAAAGCATGTTTATAATCCGTTGCAAGCATAATTTCTTTTGGTATTTGATAGTGGTATTCCGTAGGAACAACAAGAACCGGACAACGATCTATATGTTTGATTACACTTAAGGTATTACTGCCCAAGAACACCTCCCTTAAGGCAGAGGAGCCTTGCGTACCCATGACCACATAGTCTATTCCTTGGTTTATAAAGGTTATGTTGATAGCATTTACTACAGAGTCCGTCATTAGGATTCCTTTAAAATCATAACTTTTGTTTTTGTTGTCTTTTTGGAGCGAACTTACCGCTTCATCTAGATTATTTTGCATAACTGTTTTAGTTATTGGGGAAGATGGCGCACTGTAATACGCATGCAAAAGAAAGAACGTACAGGATTCTTTTTCAAACAGTTGAATTGCGTAGTTGATGGCGTTTTCGCTATTTTGGGAGAAATCGGTGGGCAGTAGTATTTTTTTCATAGTAAGAAAGTTTTAAATTTTAGCGTTTGCGCTTAATTTTTATCGGATTTTTTAGAAATGTAGGTGAATCTTTTTTTTGTTTTAAAAACTATCGGTCGTACATCATCAAGAATAGTATACTGCAAATGCCATTTTATTCGCTACCGGTTTTAATTCACCTAGGCTTGCCCCCCTATGGATCATTTATCATTGTAATTAAAAGGGAAACTAGTTGGGAATTCAGATAAGGTTTAGCATTTAATTCTCGTTTTACGGTTATTGCACATACACTACTAAAAATGGAATCCGTACATGAAATCCAATTTGGTCTACCGACTGTTTAATAAGTAGGCGCTCAAAAAATGAGTGATTTCTGTTCATCATGGCCAACAGGTCAACATCGTTATAAGCTATATAATCCAATATGGCATTGGGTAATTTCTTTCCTTGAATCTGCACTTCTTTATAAGATGCGTTATGAAGGAGTGCTTGTAAAACATCCTTATTTTTTTCCTGAGTTTTATCGAGTTTGAATACCTCCCACAGGTTAAGTAATGTAATTTCGGCATCGAGTAGATCAGCGGTCTCATTAATTACCTGCACCTCTTCGTTTTTATAGGTATTTCGGAAATCTGAGGGGAAAAGTATTTTTCTAACGGGAACGAAGGTGTAATTGCTAGGGATTACCAAAATAGGAGTACGGACCTTTCGGATTACAAAAACGGTATTGGACCCCAAAAACAGTTGCTTTGCACCCGTTGCCCCTTGTGTGCCCATAATTATAAGGTCTATCTTCTTTTTTTTGGTTAGCTCCGATATCTCGTCCGTTAACGTATTAAAGGCCGATACCATTTCTAATGTATGGTTTGGGTCTGGGAACTGTGCCTTTACATCTTCCAGTGTTTTTTCCAATTTGGCTAAGGCAGAATCTGCACCTATATCAGGAATGGCGCTGTACATGGCACCCCCAAGGGCATAGTCCATTCGGTAAAAAGCCGGTGTGTAGGTATGCAGGAAATAAATGGTACACTTCTTATTTTTTAGAAATTGCATAGCATATACTATGGCGTTCCAAGCATTTTTGGAAAAATCTGTTGGGATCAGTATATTTTTCATAATTCATACTTTTTAGCTGTCTTTTCCTTGAGTTTGCCAAACGGATGAAAGGAAAGGAACACTATTTTTTCCTTTTTAAGTTCATGTATTGCCGCTTTACGTGCTGCATATTATCGGTACAGAGGAAGTTTTCATCTTCTGCGTATTCAAAGATAGTTCCATAAAAATCGGTTTAAAATGACGAAAGTCATTTCCGGTATGGCTGAAAGTATCCAAATTTATGCATCACTTAAACCAAGAAATCGTGGCACTCAACTTTAATCAATATGCAAGGGAGGGGAATACCTTTTTAAAGGACTATGCCAAAGAACTGAGTCTTGGAAAGGATACGGAGAAGGCAGGACGGATTTTAACGTCTATAATGTATGCGTTGCGAGAGATTATTCCGGTGCAAGAGTCCCTGCAGCTCATTGCTCAATTGCCAATGTTCCTGAAAGCAGCTTATGTAAATGGTTGGACGTTCAAAAAGAAAAAACCTAAAATCAAAAGGATGGAACAGTTTTTTGAACTTGTAAGAAAGTTTGATGGTGCGGCAGCGGTGAACGATTTTGGCTATGATGATGATCTGGTAGAAAGGTATATCGATGTTACTTTTATCCTTCTAAGAGAATATGTGTCCTTGGGAGAATTGGAAGATATCCGAGACGGACTACCAAAAGATTTGAGAAGTATGATCTACACCAATTTAACCTTCTGATCATAAACGGACAGATGCTAGGTTAGACAAAAGGCACCGTGGTATTATCTGCCCTTATAGCGTATTTTAATAGTTTGTTAAGAGGATGGGAATTTTCAAATGAGGGTGCCTAGTTGAACTTATTAAGAAACTATTCCTAACTACTTATGTTTATCCTTGGAACCCTAAAAATGAAGTAGTTCTCCTAATTTGGCTTACTATTTTTTTAGTACTTCCCCAAAATTGGAGCATATAAATGCACCACTTAGCTTTAAATTGGATAATGCGACTCCTTTTTCTAAAGATTTTGCAAGCGTATAATACCATTTCCCAATTGAAAATAATACCAATTTAAGTTTTGAATGTCGTATTGAAAATTTGAATTATTTTTTTCTCAGTTTAGGAATGAAATCTAAGCATAGCATTAGCTATGGTTCTATTTTATGACGACAAATGAGTAAAAAAGAAACTTATTTTATGCGACATCTAGAAGTTAAATTGGTATAAGCCTATAAATGGTTTCTTTTTACGCCCTACTTCAAAATAAAAATAAGCCATAGCTAGGCTATGCCCGGTTTTTCTTTTTTCGCAGGTCAAAAAAACAACTAAATTTCTTTGGCTGAATTTCAAAAGAGAACTGGTATAAAAAAGTACGTGCTTTGATTAGCGTATTCATGAGAGCGCTTAACTTACAAAATCTTAGCGCCAATGGACTCTAGTTTCTTTTGAAGCATCCGAATTTATTTTTGCTATCGATGTAGTGAAAACCTTTCTATCCCAGAAAAGGCACCATGAAATCTTTATTAAAAATAAAAACAAAGCTTTTAGGTATCCGCCGTGTTTCAACCATAACGACCGTTTCTTGGATAATGACAAAAAGGACTGGAATAAAGTACTATTCCAGTCCTTTTAAGGGTATCCTCCTATTATTTTATCGTATCCAAACTCAAGTGGAAGCACACTAGCTTCGCAAATCTTGGTTCTAAATAAAATGCATTGCAGATACCTCTATATAGCCGCTGGGGCATTACTGCCCAGCAACTTGTGCTATGTGGTGCTACTTAAAAAAACAGGAAGCCGAAACTTCCTGTTTTCATAAAGAATTGAGTTTTATCGATGCCGTTAATTTGGCTTTTAAATTACATTATCTCTAAAATAATTCAACCGAACAATCGGGACAGCAATAACGCTCTTTTCTTTACTATGATTTTCAAGACCTTACAACCTTGTTAATCAATTTCTTAAAGAATCCGAGATACCTAAATATCCCGGATTCCTAGAAGATGGTATGCATTCCAATGACCACTTATACTGTTCTTTACCGGAATTTATTGCTAAATTCCGTCAAGACTCAAAAGGTATAACGGACGCATTAACCTCTCCTTATCTTTGGCTGAGTTTCCTGCGAAACAACAGATTTACTTTATTTTTCAAAGAACACTTCTGTATTTAAAAACTAAGATAAGGCTTAGTATTCATATCCAAAATGACCTAGATCAGTTTTAGATTTTTTTACGGAAAAGAAACCGGAACACGTTTATGTTCCGGTTTCATGAAAGAGATTTTACAACCCGATCAATATTTAAAATCACCCTTGTCAAATCTATTACTAGATTTTATTTGGGGTTCAATTAGACCTTAGGATTATCTTTCCCTTCCATTCCTATGGGCCATTATTTCCCCCGAAATTGAAATGACCCACCAAACCAACTATGTATCTCAAAGAACTATTTACTTATTGATGGTGCTAATATAATACGGGACAATCGTCCTAAAAATGACTTAGATCAGTTTTGATGATTTCTTTGCTACTTTAATTAAAATAATTTTTTTTCACTATTACAGGGTTACCATCACAGAACCTCCTGGATTATAAATCATTCGGATGACCATTGTCATTTTACGGAAACACGCTACGGATTACATTTATCCCTTTAGGCGGATAAAAAGCATTTATAGATCATTGGTTATGAAAAACTGGACGTTTACCCATACACTTGTTGCTATTATCAGCATGCTTGGGACGCTATTTCTGCTTGTGCATTTGTATTCCCCGGAAGGCTATCTGAAGGATACTCTTAAAACGGGTACGTTAAGGTCTTCTAACTTGAGCGGAAAACTCTTGATAGCCAAACAAGGGAGCCCGTTCAAGGATTCCATTGTGGTACAGGTGGTTCATAGGTACAGCTCCCATCCAGTAGAAATTACGCTTTTGGATATAACCGCTTTAAAAAGTATTGACCCTTTCAATTTCGATGCGATATTCTTAATCTATAGATGGGAAGCCAGAAATCCGCCAGAAGCGATACAAGCATTTGTGAAACAGCATGTAAAGCTGAAAAGTAAAATTGTAGTGCTGACCACATCTTGGAACGGTTTAGAAAAGATGGAAGGCTTAGACGCCATTACAGGGGCTTCCATTGGTTCGGATGTGTCGATGTTTAGCGATAATATCATTAAAGAACTGGACAGGTTATTATATGTAGAGAACTAATAGCTTCAAAGAAAATAGGGTAGGGTATTATAAATGAACTGGAATCGATACTATGGCTAAGATACACGCGTAACCTACTGGGGGCGACCAACGTTCTATCGCTAATGTGGCCGATTATATTCCTATAGTTATAACACAATTTCAATTGGATGTTTTGTTCAATTATTTGCATAGAAAAGACCGACTAGGGGTGGTGCGGCCGGCCGATGCCATAGAAAAATTACCTTAACACATCCAGAATTGATGCATCGCCCCAAAGAGGAGATTTTGTAGTTCCTTGGTACGGCGGAAAAAAGGGAATTCAGATGGCACTTGGCACCGCTTGTTCATCGACTGTAACTAACTGATAACCCAAACCAAAAGGCTTATAAAATTCTATTGTGTTAGCTAGAAAACAAAAAAACCAGTAGGGTTGTTAGGGTCAATTCCTTGTGATCGCTTTTTAAACTTGCTAAAAGCGATGAGCGTTTTGAGACATAGTTCGGGTCTATTTTCAAAGGATAGAGAAGGAAAAAACTACATTGATCCGTGTAAGACTCCGGAAACCAAAAAGAGGTAACGTGGTCTTGATTAGCAATGGAAGCTTTAATATGGGGTGCCAAAATACTGATATGTTAGCACCATTATAATGGGGTAAACAGCTAATTCATCCAATTAAAACGTGTAAAAGAAAATGATGCAGATGCTTTAACGCGCGCATAAGATGATCTGATGAATGTCATTTTTAATTGGAAGAAGGCAATATATCTTTACCATTAAATATGTAGTAATGAAGTTTTTTCTATCCATTGTTCTTCTGATTCACGGACTCATCCATTTTATGGGTTTTGCCAAAGCTTTTGATTATGGAAATATGGAACAGTTTTCCAAAGAAATCTCCAGACCCATGGGATGGCTTTGGTTATTAACGGGGCTATTTTTTATGGTATCAGCAATCCTTTATGTACTGAAAAAGGACACTTGGCCTTTAATCGCGGTCGTTGCGGTGGTGGTATCACAAATCCTGATTGTTACCGTTTGGGCCGATGCGAAATTTGGAACCATAGCCAATGTCGTCATTCTAGTGACCGCTGTAACCAGCTTGGCCGCTATCCATTTTGAATCAGCCTATAAAAAAGATGTGAATATTGCCATGAAGACCAATAGTAGGACAACGGAGATTCTCACGGAAAAAGATTTGGTACACTTGCCTCCCTTGGTTCAAAATTACTTGAAATATGCGGGAGTGGTGGGAAAGCCGAAAGTTAAAAATGTCAAAATTGTATTCGAGGGCGATATGCGGGATAGGGGTAAGGACTGGTTTGAGTTTACTTCGGAGCAGCATAACTTTTATCAAAGTCCCGCTAGACTGTTCTTTATGAAGGCCAAGGTCTTGGGTCTGCCTACCCATGGGTATCATGCGTACCTTGATGCACATGCCAAGATGCAGGTAAAGGTACTTTCGCTTTTTCCTGTGGTGCGATTGGATTCGCCAGAGCTTTTTACAGCGGAAACCGTTACTTTTTTCAACGACCTATGTCTTTTTGCGCCCGCCGCACTTATAGATGACCGCATAGAATGGGAGCCCGTGGACACCCGTTCGGTAAAGGCAACTTTTACCAACAGGGATACAGCTATTTCTGCTGTTTTAGAATTTAACGAAAAGGGACAATTGGTAAATTTTATATCCGAAGACCGTATCTCCGTGGACGAAATGAAAACATACCCCTTTTCTACGCCTGCAAGTAAGTATGATACCATCAATGGCCATTTGCTGCCCACCTACGGAGAGGCCGTTTGGCATTATCCCGAAGGGAATTTTGTATACGGTAAATTTCGTTTAAAATCCGTTGCGTACAATGTAGGTATAGAATAAGTTGAGTTAAAGCATCTTGCTTCACTTCTGTAATGGAGACCCAGCGGATAACCCATTACTCCATAATCGAGATTTAAAATACTCCCACGTTTGGTTAAAAATCAACACTCATACCAGTTCTCTTCTGGAAAATGACCAAAGAAATTGTCCTTATGCCTCGTGACCGTTCCACAAGGTCATGAACTAGAAATTTGAACTTTACCTGCAAGAATTTTTAGGTGTATTCATTTAAAAACCCTGATCCTTATTTCTCGCTTTCATCTGGTAGGATTAAAAAAGGTACGTCTGAATACATGCTTACATCTTTGATGACAGGCTCTCTTGACAATCGCTCAAAAAGGCTCTTTTTACGGTTGACCATGGCGTAAAGGTCTATTTTCATGGTATCCAAAAAGGTTTCTATCACCTTTGCCTTATCATCGAAATCATACATGTTATGGAACGAATGTTCTACATTGGCCAAGCATTCTTCCAATAGGATGCGGTTGTTTTCCTGTTCCGCACTCAAGTGTTGTCTTTCATTGATATGCATCACATGGATGGCTGCGTTTGATAGTGATGCAACAAAGAGTAAGGGGGCAAGGGTGCTTGGGTGACAGCCCGTTTTATAATCCGTAACAAAAGCAATATCCTTGGGAGCTTTAAAATCCATTTCTCCGGGAATGGCGAAAACAGGGCAGCTGTTCAAGGCTTGCACTACTTGTATGGTATTGCTTCCAAAGAAAACATCTGCAGTTTGCGTAAATCCCTTATTTCCCATGACAATAAAATCTATCTTTTTTTGCGCTATTTCTTCTTTGATAATCTTGATCAGACTACCCTCTGCAGATCGTGTTTCAAAATGATGAAGGTCGTTACTGTTGTCCAGCACGATCCTATGGGAGGTTTCATTTAAACGGGTCTCCGACTCCTTTTTTACATGTTCCAAATGTTTTTTTCGCCCTAAGAGACCACCAGTTTTGCCTTGTATGGGTGTAAACTCGTTGTAGGTATTTAATAGATAAAAGGTACACACCTCAGATTTAAAAAGTTTGGTAGCATAGAACAATGAGGCATAGGCGTTATTGGAAAAATCCGTGGCTACTAGAATATTTTTCATAATGATGATTTTGATGTTATTTTAATTTTCATTTGGTTATCGACTCTGTAATTGCACTTCTTAGTATTGGCCGACTATTTTTTGTAAATTTCACTTCCTACGTATTACTCATCTTGCTTCTCTTGCTTCTCTTGCTTTTCCAGTTTTCTAAAGTACCTACGTGTTAAGAAATTATGTTTTAGAGCCTCCATATTTTCATTGAACCGCTCCACGCCCTGGTCTACATTTTTCATGGTGCGCTGTAGTTGGTTTACCAAAAGTGTATCCGTGGTAAGGTAGTTTAAAGCACCTTTTCCCGATTTCATATCGCCCACCACGATCGCAAGGTCCTTGGTCATTTTATCGATTTGGATTGATGAGCTTTCCAAGTTCAAAATGGCCCTGCGCATACGTTGACCCGAAGTAGAATCTGCCAAGAGTACACTCGCAACACTTTCTTGGGAATTAAATCGCTGTGCAATAATGTTCAATTCACCAATAGCGCTGTTGGCACCTCCGCTGGCGTATTTAAGATTTCTAAGGGTCTGTTGCAGTTCTGCCGCCCATAGTGTATCCTTGAGCAAGCGGCCCAAGGTTCCCTCGCCTTTATTGATGGATGCCGTTATTTTTAAGAGGTCCTGTGTTAGTAATGCTGCATTTTCGTTGGTAACACTCAAGGTATTCAGCATATCCGCTGTGGCAATTTTACTTAGGGATGCAATTTCGTCATTGGCCTGTACCAAGGCTTCATCGCCCTTTCCGGGCACAATGTTTATGACCATACTGCCAACCAGCCCGTCTGTGCCAATGGCCGCAATGGCATTCTTTTTTATGTGGTTGCCCATTTTTTGCTGAATGAGCATGGAAACACGAATGGCGGTATCGTTCTCCATTTCTATATCGCTTACGGTTCCAATATTGATACCCGCATAGCGCACATTGTTGCCTTTTTGTAGGCCGCTGGTATTTTTGAATACCGCATTGATCGTGAATGTATCCCCAAACAGGTTTTCTTGATTACCTATTTGATACGCCCCGACTACCAACAGTACCGAGCCGACCAGTACAAAAATCCCTAGTCTTATTTTTTCCGATGTTGTTTTTTCCATAATTGCTATAGTTCAAAGGTTCAAAGGTTCAAAGGTTTCAGGTTTCTGGGTTGTTTAAAATTCAAGGTTCAAGGTTTCAGGGCCAGCCCGCCTTAGGAGGGTCAACTTTTAGTATTTATGGTTCGCCTCGTCTCAGATTCTACCGAAACATATTTTATTAATTTTTCGCTCCAATTGCTACCTACTTTTTACTAATAACTTCCACTGCCTACCAGCTACTGCTCTAATACTATTATTCACCATACCTACTTTTTACTAATTACTTATTACTCTTTACCCACTACCCACTACCCACTACCCACTACCAACCACCAACCACCAACTACTGACTTATTTCTTAAAAAACGCCTCCACTTTTGGGTCTTTTGATTGTACAAGCTCATTATAAGTGCCTTGGGCATAGTTTGTTCCATTGACCAACAAAACCATTCGTTCCGAAATTACTCGGGCACAGTCCATATCGTGCGTTATGATGAGGGACGAGGTATCGTACTTTTTTTGGATGTTCCGCATCAGTTCAATAATTTCCTTGGAGGTGATGGGATCCAGTCCGCTAGTGGGCTCGTCATATAAAATAATTTTAGGTTTCAAAATCAAAGTACGGGCCAAGGCAACACGTCTTTGCATTCCGCCGGACAGTTCTGCCGGCATTAAGTCTAAGGTATGGGCAAGGCCTACGTTTTCCAAAGCCTCAAGAACCCAGGGTTCGGTATCGGTTACATTGCCCAGTTTTTTCTTGTGCCTGCGCATGGGAAATTCCAGGTTCTCGCGCACGGTCATGGAGTCGTACAAGGCACTTCCCTGAAAAAGAAAACCAATGTCCGATCGCAGTGCATCCAAGCTTTCTCGTTCCAATAGCTTTATTTCCTTGCCCATTACCGAGATATATCCTTTATCCGGTTGTATCAAACCAACGAGACATTTGATCATGACCGATTTTCCTGAACCCGATTTTCCCATGACCACTAAGTTTTCTCCTTTGTAAAGTGTCATGTTAAAACCGTTGAGCACCTTATTTTCGCCAAAACTTTTATACAGATTTTTGACTTCCAACACGATTTCCCGCTGATCTTTTTCTGTTTGGGGCGCTATGTCTTTTTTTGCATCCATCATAGGTCATAAAAAATATCGGAAACAAATACGGCCACGAAATCGATAAAGAACAGCAGCATGGAGGTAAACACAACAGCTGTATTTGCCGCGACCCCAACTCCTGCCGTTCCTTTTTTGCTGTAATACCCCTTAAAACAACCTACCAAGCCAATAGCGAATCCAAAAAAGAAGGATTTAACGGTGGCCGGTACTAAATCGCCGTAGGACAAGGCCTTGAAAACCGTGTTAAAATACAATTGAAAGGATACGCCTCCCTTAAAGTATTCGATTAAGGCAGAACCATAAAGCGCAATAGCATCGCCCATGACCACTAAAAGCGGGAGCATTAAGGTAGCTGCCAACATACGGGTCACCACCAAATATTTAAACGGATTGGTACCGGAAACCTCCATCGCATCTATCTGTTCGGTAACACGCATAGAACCCAGTTCCGCTCCAATACCGGAAGCAATCCGACCCGCACAGACGAGTGCCGTAATAATGGGTCCAAGTTCGCGTACAATTGAAATACCGACCATATTGGGCATCATGGATACCGCTCCGAATTGAATCATGGTAGGTCGTGATTGCAAATCCATTACTAAGCCAATAATAAAACCGGTCACCAAAACCAATATCAAGGATCGATTACCCATTTGATAGCATTGGCGTAACAGCTCCCTAAATTCGTAGGGCGGCCGCAAAAACTCTTTAAAGAAACGTCCGGCAAAATAGGAGAGCTCCCCTATTTCTACCAAAAATTCCCGTAATTTTTTAGGTGCTATTAGAACCTGTGCCATGCTTAAATACGTGTAATCCCTCAAAATTACGGTCTGCACCTAAGAATTGAAATGATTTTGGTCATACCATTTACCAATATCATTCGTACTATTTCCAATGGCAAATTTGTAAAGTGGGAAGCATTGGCTTTGTAAGGAAAGCGGTTGTTCATAAATTGGGTTCATTTTCCTGGAACTTGATCAGAATCAAGAGAGGTTAAGACCCCTTTTACTGGTTAAATTGCGGTAGCTGAATGCAATATGTTTTTAAAATGATGATTAGTACAGGAGCGCACAATAGATTTTGTATTTTCAGAGATGAAACAAAACGCATTCGTCTTATGAATTGGAAAATAGGGTTACAGTTTATCATTATTCTAGCCATATCCCAGCTGCTGAGCGGACAGGGAAAGACACCAAAAGTGGTTTTTGTAATTGTTGATGGTATTTCGGCCGATGTTATAGAGCACGTATCCACTCCCAATTTGGATGCTATTGCAGCAAAAGGTGGGTACACCCGTGCCGTTATGGGAGGGAAAAGAGATGGGTATTCCCAAACCCCTACCATATCCGCAGTAGGCTATAACAGTCTGCTCACGGGTACGTGGGTCAACAAGCACAATGTTCTTGGGAATGATATTAAAGCTCCCAACTATAATTATTGGACGCTATTTAGATTTGTGGACGCATACAAACCTAAACTGAAAACAGCTATTTTTTCTACTTGGTTGGACAATCGTACAAAATTGATCGGAGAAGGCTTGGCGGAAACCGGAAATATACAGCTAGACTACCATTTTGACGGTTTTGAACTGGACACCATAGCATTTCCGAATAGCGAAGATCGTTTTCTTAGGATAGATGAGCACGTAATCACCGAAGCATCAAGGTATATAAAGGCGGATAGTCCCGATCTTTCTTGGGTTTACCTCCAACATACGGACAATATGGGTCACCAGTACGGGGATAGTCCACAATTCCATGAAGCGGTGCTACAAATGGATGATCAAATAGGTCGTTTATGGAAGGCTATTTTGTATCGAAAAGAACGGCATAACGAAGATTGGCAGTTGTACATCACCACGGACCATGGCCGGGATAAGGAGACCGGAAAAGGGCATGGAGGCCAAAGCGATAGGGAACGCCTTATTTGGATCGTGACCAACACGAAAAACTTGAATTCCTATTTCACAGAAAAGAAACCAGGTATTGTTGCTATTGCGCCCACTATCTTACGGGAGATGCACATACGGCCAACCAAAGCGCAACTATGGGAAATGGACGGCATACCGCTAACCGGTAAAATAAGTTTGGCCAATTTGCAAGCCGTCCGCCAAGACAATACTTTGCACTTAACGTGGGATAGTTATGCCAACAAGGGAAAACTTAATGTGTATCTCACCACAACAAACACTTTTTCAGAGGGCGGAAAGGATACTTACTTGAAAATGGGAAGGGTAGACCTTTCAGCTGGCAAGGCCAAGATAGACATTTCCGGTTTGCCCGCTTCTTTTTATAAAGTGGTGTTAGAAGGCAAGTACAACAGCGTAAATACTTGGGTGGTGGACTAAGGAAAAAAACCACGTTTTATTACTTCGGTATTGAAATGTACAATAAGCATTTTCAGATTACATCTGTTTTCCTGCCAGTATATACAAGATACTCGTTCCTGACTATATTAAAGATTTATCAGTGGCAACCCTAAGGTGCATAAGCTAAACCGTTGCTAAACCGTGATACCCTATCTAATTTATACTTCATTTGTTTACAACGTAGCAACAAACTTCAAAAATACGTGCTTATGGCGTTCTAGGTCCAAGTTTGGGGATAAGGAAACCCTTGCAATATAATCCTTGTCACCTTCTTTGGTCGTGCCTTGGGTAGATGTTGCCGGGATGGTCCAATAACACCCTTTTAACTGGCCGTAGCTTACACAATGCTTGCTTTCCTCGGGGATTTGTGTAATCATCATGTCAATTAATCGATGATTAAGTTTTCTTTTATAGGCCTCCCTTTCTTGGTCTGTTTTGCCTTTTGTAGGAAGGTCCAAGGAAAATACGGAAGGCGTGAACCCCTGTGCCGCCAATAGTTCGGACACAAAATTGATTTTTGCTTTTGGCAAGGTTTGTTCAATAAACGATACAAATTCGCGTGTGTTTTCATAAGCGGCTTTAATACGCCGGTTCATGCTTGGTAGTTGTTCTGCCAAGATTTCCATTTGCAATCCTGTAGCCTCGTTATTACACCCCTGTAAATGCACCTCTATTTTTTTCATAAGCGCGTCCGCATTCTTGTTTCCTACGCAATATCCTGCCGTGCATTTTCCACCACTTGGAAATTTGGAGCCACTGGCGTAGGAAATGGCCCTAACACGGGATAGGATTTGACCCTCGCCAAGAAAAAGCACATTGGGACAAAAAGTTTGGTCCAAAATAAATACGGGATCAACGGCAACTGCCCCTGTTGCTGTTTTACGTTCTTGTTGTAATGCCTTTTTCAGTTGTTTTAGATCCGGAACTTCCACTCTTGGATTGGTAGGGATTTCCGCAATGATATACGGTACTGCGTTTTCCTTAGCGACTTGGTCCAAAACCATGTGTAGGCTTTGCACCATATCGTTATCACCATCCACGGGTAGATCCACCACTGCAACATTTTCAATACAGGCGGCAACACGTCTTGCCTGGTCGTTTGTGCCGCCATAGCAGTTGGGAGGAACAATGAACTTAATATCCTTTTCCTTATGATTTTCCAGGGCATGATCCACAAGACCCATCATAATCGCATACTGCACGGATAAGCCACTTGAACCCACTAAGGGTTTGGATACCGTACCCGTAATGGTCTTAATGGCATCCAAAACCATCGCTTCGTTTTTGTCGGAATCATTTTCTCCGGTGTTCAAGAACCTGTTTCCTACCAAGCTTTTTAACGCCGTAAAACAATTCGCCGGTGTCATGGCAATCGTTTCCCGGCGTCGTACATGTTGAATTTCTGGGATGTACGTATCGTTCTCTGTTCCATTTACCAGCAATATGCTACCTAGTCGGTCGTAGGTATGAACATAAAAGTCGATCTTGGGACTAAGGACTTGATCTGCGATAGTATCTTGTGCAGAAATAAGGATAGTACTACCGTTATATGCTGAAATAGATGTTAGCGACTCTAATTTCTGTAACGTAAAGGAATAGCCGTATACCTGTTGTAATAGATTTATATTGAAACACTGCGGTAGGTCGCCGGTGTATAATATACGAGTATGCGTCCCTTCCAATGCGTTCTTTCTAAGAACGGCCATCACCGGCATTGTTTTAGAAGAAAAACTGATAACGTTTTCCGGTGGTATAGCGTGTAGCTTGGCAATTGTCCATTCCAAAACACAGGATAGGGGATGGCCTAATCGAATATAGTCATAAGCTGTGGGGAGTTCCGCTAGTGACCTTGTTTTGCAATTCCTATCGTTGTATAAATTTTCAAATGCCTTTAGGAATTCTGTTTTGGCTAGCTTTTCATTGTAAATATCCAGTCGGTGCGTTGTTAGTTTCAACCAGTCTTCCGGCATATTTTCCAATACCTTTTCAATATATGTAAGCATGTTTTTGTTTCTCATGGATTTTAAGCTAAGATAAGCCGATTATTTGTGCCGATTCCTTAAAACAGCTTTGTTTTCAAAAGGTGTACAAGCTTGGTTCTAAACATACGAGTCCTTTTATCCAAAAACCATGTAAGGAAGAGGATTAGGGAAGGCTTATCTTTTAAGCCTTATAAAAATGTAGTGTGTTTGTTTACCATAGCTTAGCTATTTTTCGTATCTTGTTTTTATGGAATTTCCAAAAGAAGCTTACGATATTCTTTACCCTGTTGTCATTGTTGCCATACTCTTGGTGGTTGTGGCTTACCTTACAAGAAATAGCAGGAATTTTAGAAGTAGCAGAAACAAACGGGCAAGAAAGCAGCATTAGGTATTAGGATACCGATCGTAAAACTAGTCCTTGTAAACGGTAGATTTTCTTCTTTTATACAAGTCGATTGCGTTCATATAATCGATGGCCCCTTGCAGGGTTAAGTCATTGATAAACCCGCCTAGTTCTGGATGGTTAATTTTTGTCCATCCCACAAGAGAATCCCTTCGTTTTGCCCACATCTCCCAATTTGCCGTAGGGCAATCCAATTCTACGAGCCTTGCTATTTTACCTTCTTTAAAATACACCGTATATCTACAAGTCATGGGGTTGTTCTGTAAAAACTCCAGCTTTGGTGAGTTCATCGTTACCGTTGCAATTGGGTTTTCTCCTTCTTCATTAATGGAGACCAAGGTGTACTGTGGTCTAAAAACAGAGTCCCATTTAAACTTCTCGTAGAAACTTTCTCTAGAATAGCGCATGGTAAAATCACCGGCCACACTGATCAAACTATCGGAAAGGGTGCTCTTGACCTTACTGTAATCGGATTGTTTAAAACCCTCGTAATAGGCCCTTATTTGTGCGGCCTCCGTGCTGGGGTTTTTGGAACAACCAAGGTATAGGATGAGTACAGAAAGAAGTAAAAGATGTTTCATTACCTGTAATTTTGATGTGTATTACTCTAAAAAGCGCCAACCAGCAGCAAGGGATTTCCCCATGTATTTGGGTAGTTTAAAACGAGCTAACTCATCCGAAAATACCTTGCCCGTTTCTTTTGTGTAGGAGGAATTTATTAAGCGCGTGCAAGAACCCGTAGGGTAGGTTTTGTAATCCAGGTTCAATTTTTCACATTCACTAAGAACGGCAAACTCCATCCGTACCCTCAACTTTTTGGAGTCATTACCACCTTCGCACAATACCACCCGATCTATATTCTGATGCTGAAGGTATTCGGCAATTTTAGCCTGAAATTCTATGGTGTTTTTTATAGATGTATCTTCTTTGGGCAGAGAAAAGGGTTTGCCCAAGCTTTCAACGGAATAGCTTTGTTGGCTCCCGTCAATTAACAGCATCCCTAATGCGTTACTCATTACTTCTATGGATAATACTTTCATTTGATAGTCTAGCGTATAGGTTTTTGTTCCTGTATTTAACAAGGCTATTGTGATAGGGATAGCTGCTGGTTCGGAATCATTTCGGTATTTAAACTTTACAAGATTGTTTTTGGTACTCAGTATACAGTTCTCCAAGATACTATAATTCTTTAATTGCCATTAGGTTTTCAGTAGATATTGATGGCGCTTAACAGGGTAATGCCAGCTTTGTTTTTATATGTAGGATATTTATTGTTATTTCGAACTTCTAAATAAAACAAGCTATAATGCGATACGTCTCCCTTCTTTTTGCTTTCCTTTTGATATCCTCTTGTGCCGACAAAAATCCCGAACCAAGGTTAAAAACAGGAAAGTACAGAATGGTGCTGGCAGCACAGGATAATGAGGAAATCCCGGTTATTTTTGAAGTGACCTCCGACAGTACCTTGATATTGTTTAATGCGGACGAGCGTATTGAAGTAGACGAGATTCGCTACGTGGGGGATTCCGTGTATATAAAAACACCGGTTTTTCAGAGTTATTTTGCAGGTGTGATCGAAGGTGATAAGGTCTCTGGAAAATACATCAACAAAACGCGAAATCGCATCACCTCGTTTAAAGCTGTCTACACGGATAATCCTCGCTTTTCTGCCGGAGCAGCCGCCGCATTTGATACCTCCGGGGTTTGGGAAACGGTTTTTAGTCAAGGTGAAAAAGACGCATACATTGCCAAAGCAATTTTTGAACAAGACGGACAAAAGGTAACAGGCACGTTTAGGACCAAAACCGGTGATTACCGCTACCTCGAAGGGGTTATGGACGGGGAAACCATGAAATTATCTACCTATGACGGCGCCCATGCTTTTTTATTCAAGGCTACCGTAAAAGATAGTACTATGGAAGGTCTGTTTTATGCCGGAAACCATTGGAAAGAACCCTTTACAGCCAAGCGAAATCCAGACTTTGAGCTGCCAGAAATAGACGAACTTACGTTTTTAAACGAGGGCTATGATGCTTTGGAATTTTCATTTCCGGATGAAAATGGTGAGATGGTATCCTTGAGCGATGCACGTTTTAAAGACAAAGTAGTGCTAGTGCAGATCATGGGTACTTGGTGTCCCAACTGTTTGGACAGTAGTGTATTCTACACGCAGTTTCATAACGAAAATAAGGACAAGGGGTTTGAGGTGGTCGCCCTAACGGTAGAGTTTAAGAAAACAGCAGAAGGAGCCTTTGAAAACATTAAACGGCTGCGTGAGCGTATTGGCATGACCTATCCCATTCTTTTGGCACAATACGGTTCTGGCAGTAAGGTTAAGATGCAAGAGAAACTGCCTGCGCTCAACCATATCATTTCGTATCCAACATCCATATTTATAGATAAAACCGGAAAAGTTCGCAAAATAGACACTGGGTTCAACGGACCGGCGACAGGGAAGAAGTACACAGCTTATAAGGCGCAGTTTGAAGATTTTGTGAATACCTTGTTAGTGGAATAGTAAACTTTCTTTGTGCTATTTGTAATTCGTTTCGGAATACAGGATGTAAACTACGTATTCTTTCATTTTTCCGTTCATAAAAAAAGCCCTTGTTTCCAAGAGCTTAACTTAAGTAGCAAGAGGGGGGGGCACGATCCCCCGTCCGCCTGTGGCGGATATGAATCCTCCCTAGGTTTTGAATGTTGAACGTATCCACGCTCTTCCGGCTCCCGATTTTAAATACTTTTCTCTTTGTATGGCTTCTGTTTTAGTTGTATAGTGTTCCACATGAACTACTTTCCAGGGTCTGAACTTTGCGGTATACCCCTTTGTGGCCAATTCATTATGCGATTTGAAACGATTAATAAAGTCCGTAGAAAATCCTTTATAGAACTTATCGTGCTTTTCGGAATACAGGATGTAAACTACGTATTCTTTCATTTTTCCGTTCATAAAAAAAGCCCTTGTTTCCAAGAGCTTAACTTAAGTAGCGAGAGGGGGGCACGATCCCCCGACCTCCGGGTTATGAACTTTAACCGCTATTTTTTAGTTTTACAACCTATTGAAAAACAAGTAGTTATTAAATATATTTTTACTGTATTAGTGTAAACCGTATACGCTACCGTATACGGTTTACTTTATAAAAATATTGAACTTCTATAAATTTTCCTAATAATATTTGTAATGTGCACAATATTAAATAAGAGAAGATTAGTAATAGATAGGGGTTCGAATCCTGCTAACTCTATTTTAATATTTCTTAACATTTAAAACCTAATAATTAATTGATTTTAAAAGGTTTTATCTTTTGGTCTTTTCTTAAAAATGCTTTTTTGACCGGATAATTCTTTTAAGAGGTAAACAAATCGGTCAAAACAACATTCTCAAATTTTAATTCCATTGTAAGCGGGGGAATCCAGAAAAAGGTTTATCGCGTAAAAGGGATTAGAGGTAAAAAGAATCTGTAATGATAAATTGAAATTGTTCTTACACTAGGTGACCTTCATAAAAGATAGAATTTGTAGAAAAAGGAAGTTATAAAAAACAATAAGAATAAAATGAAACGGTACTTGGAATTACGTTATGTGAAAACCTTGAATTAATAGCTAAGCTTTTTAACGGATTATAGCAAGCCTTCTTCATCCAGAGATATTTTTAACTCGGCCTGATTTTTCCAAAATCTATCCTTAATTTTCTGCATAATTTCCTCAAAATCTGGATGGCTCTTTAATGGTTTTATCAATGGTTCATCTTCGATTAATAAAAACCAATACAGATAATTCTCTGTTTCGGAAAATATTCTAAGCTGTTCGATAGCCTCATTGATTTTTCCTTCATAAGCGTATTTCCAAACCAGATTCACACTTCTATAAATGGATTGATCTCCTTCGCAATATTCAGAGAAATCATTAAATAGTTTCTCAGCTTCCTTGTCCAATCCCATCTCTTTATAGACCAGTGCAATTTTGACATTTTCCTGTAAATAAATATCCAGACTATTTGCTTCCCTGGTTTCCACAAATTTTTTAAAATAGAAGTAGGCACTGTCATAATTTTCCTCGATGTAGTACAACTTCCCTATGTCCTGTAAAATATCAAGCCGAGTCGTATCTTTCTTCCATTCCTTTATCAACAAATTCCTTGTACGCTCAATATTACCGTCCTTGGCGAACAGTATAAATGCCTTTAAATGTGGAGCATAAAAATTTTCAGCATTATAATCCAACGAACTGTTAATATATTTTAAAGCTTCATCTGCAAATCCTGACGATACAAGCGCATTACTTAGTTGTAAATACGTATAGCTCTGAGTAATGGAATCACTAGCAACGGTTAGCTGAACCCCTTTTAATGCGTACTCTAGGTATTTATCAGTATTGGGCAGCATATGCGAATAAAATTCCGCAAGCATTTGTACTGCCAACGATGAATTAGGATTATACTCCAGTGCCTTATTAAGATGTGGTAAGGCTAATTTGTACTCCTTAGTTTGTATATAGTAGAAGGCCTTTGCGACCAAGCTTTCGGCGGATTTTGAATCGTAAAGCAAGGCCTTATCCGCAAAGCTGTTAATCTTTTCGGTGTACTGTTTCTCTATTTGCGACATTTCTAGAAGATAGTATGAGATAGCGATGTTGGCATAGGCGAGGGCAAATTCTGGATCCTGTTCTATAGCTTTTTCGAATAATGAAATGGCCTTTTCCAAGCCTTCTTCTGAGCGAGAATAATAAGGGTCCAATGCCTGTAGGTAGTAATCATAGGCCAATAGGTTTTCAGTTGGTTTTTTTTCAATTTGCTCCAGTTCTGTCGGTGTTACGACGGCTGCAATGGCATCTGCAATTTTCTTGGCCACGTCGTTTTGCAATTCAAAAATGTCCTCAACTTCCCGACTGTACTGTTCTACCCAAATAGGGGTGTCCGTAGAAGCGTTGATCAATTGTATGTTGAGCAACACCTGATCACCGACACGCTGACCGCTACCTTCTACCAAGTAGTTCACATGCAGCTCCTCGGCAATCTCTGGAATACCCTTGTCCGTTTTTCTATATTTCTCTACCGAGGTTCTACTGATGACCCGCAGGTCTTCAATCTTCTGAATGTTGTTCAAAGCAGATTCCATCAGTCCGTTTACAAAATAAAGATTGGTGGAATCGCTGCTCTCATTCTTAAAGGGCAATACTGCAATGGATTTTTCAATTTTCGGTTCATTTATAGCATCCTTTTTATTGAACAGTATTATGGCTACAAGTATCAGTGCTAAGGATGTTGCAGCAATAATCGGCCATTGGTATAGTTTCAAATAGTTTGGTTTAATCTGTTCGATTTCAACTTCTACATCACTTTTTCCAAGCTCCCCAGGAGAATATCCGTACTGTTCTCGAAAGCATTTAATGAAATAGGAAGTGCTTCCAAAACCTACTTGATATGAAATTTCGGAAACCGTTGAAGAATCTTCCTTTAGCAGTTTCATTGATTCCTTAAGACGGACTTGACGTATAAACTGGCTTGCAGAAAGCTGTGTCTGTTTCTTGATCTTCCGGAGCAGGTTGGATCGGCTCATGTGCAGAGCTTCCGCAAGTTCGGACACCCCAAATTGTTCGTTGGCCAAATTTTCCAGAATTAGGGCTTCCGCTTGTTCTATAAAGTTTGGTTTTTTGGCCGATGGATTTGACATGTTGTTTTTTGCTGGCTCTAAATTAGGGAAAATATAGAGAATTATGCGTTATCGCCAACGGCCATCGATTTAGAGGAAAAAGCATCTTTTGCGTCATAAGTTACATTGCCGCGCCATAATTTTTATGCCCTCCTGAAACTTTACATAGTTCTGCGCATAGCTCCTACAGGTTGCTGCAAGTTCTATAGCACCTTTGTAACATCAAAAATCATAACGAACAATTTAAAACAATAATTATGAAAGCATCAATCACAAGAACAGCAACGGAGTCAAGAACAGGACAGTACTTCTCATCCTTTAGCGCAAGCAAAAGAACCCAATGGGCACAGTACAGAAACTTTAACCGCTAATCACGATCAATATGAAAAAATCAAAAAACAACACAGTCATGAAATCGAAGATTCACGAATACCTATAAAAATTAAATAACAAAGCCATGAGTAAAACGGGCATCAATCAATCGCCAACGGAATCTAGAAGGTTCACTTTCTTTACCCATTTTGAGGACAGCAAGAGAATCCGTTGGTCACATTCCAGACCTTACCTTCATTTAGAAGCCTAGTTTGTTGGTTTGAAAAAAGGGGTAGGCCCTAATCAAAGTCTATCCCTTACCATAACAAAATTATAACAATAATTAAAAATGTAATTATGAAATCAAAGATTCACGAATACCTATTAAAATTAAATAACAAAGACATGAGTAAAACAATCAAAAAACAAGCTAAGTTAAAAGTGGCGTGTGCTGCCTTTACTTTAATATCTGCACTAGCATTTGCACAAAACATTTCTAACACTCAAAACAGCTTTAACCGAGATGGTTTTATCTTCGAATTTGGTCTAGGTGGCGGTATAATCAGTATAGAAGATAGTGCTGGAACCCAAAGTTTTGATGATACCCAAGGCGGTGGCACTTTTCCTGAATTAAAGTTTGGCTATATGCTGAACAACCGTTTAGCCGTTACCGTTTCTGCACCTGGAATGATTTACACGCTTAATGATAACGACAGGCACTTTGGAGGCATTATACCTTCTGTTCAGTACTGGGTAAAAGACCGGTGGTGGATACATGGTGGTGCCGGTTTAGCCATAGATGGCCCTGCATTATATGATATTGAAGATAACATAAATGAAGATTGGAATACGGGTTTAGCTGTTATGGCGAGCACGGGTTACGAAGTGTACAGAAAAAACAAATTTGCCTTAAACGTCCAATCCAAATTACTCCTGGGTGGTGTAAAGCTAGATAATAATAATGACAGAGAGGTGGTGCAATTTAGTTTAGGAATTGGCTTTAGCTGGTTTTAATCATTTGCACCGCCAAAGGGTATAATATCCCAAGGCTTGCCTCGAAATTAAAAGTCCGTTTCCTACGAATGCATTGCGGGCTTGCCCCGAGGTCGTTTACTAAAGAAAAAATAATAGCAATAATCAAAAAAATATAATCATGAAATCAAAGATTCACGAATACCTATTAAAATTAAATAACATAATCATGAATAAACCATTTAGAATTAACACATTAAGAACCTTGGGATACATGTCATTAGGCCTTCTTTTACTTACGACCGCATGTGGTCAAACAAGCAGTAAATCAAAAACCGAAGTAACCACCAGTACCGAAACCAAGTCGGTAGTTGATGCACCAGAAATGGATATTCAAACAGCGATACTATCGGACAATCTTGAAGCCGTTAAACAGCATATTTCGGCAGGAACAGATTTGAACAAAAAAGACCCTATGACCGGGGCCACACCACTAATCACTGCCGCGAGCTTTGGAAAGCATAAAATTGCGCAAGCCCTTATTGATGCCGGTGCGGATTTATCGGCTAAAAATAACGATGGTGCAACAGCTTTGCATACGGCCGCATTCTTTTGTAGAGTCGAAGTCGTACAGTCACTTATTGATGCCAAAGCCGATAAGACCGCTAAAAACAACTTTGGTATGACACCAAGGGAAAGTGTTATGGGGCCATTTGCAGAAATAAAACCCATTTATGAAATGCTACAGCAGCAATTAGGGCCGATAGGTTTACAAATTGAGTTGACCGAAATCGAAAAAACCCGCCCGGTCATAGCAATGATGTTGCAATAATCGATTTTAAAATTAAACATGATGAAAACTGAAAGAAGATATGATATTGATTGGTTAAGGGTTATTGCCATTGGCTTGCTGCTCATTTATCACATCGCCATTGTATTTCAACCTTGGGCCATGTTCATTGGCTTTATCAGAAGCGATGAATTTCTAGAAGGTTTATGGAAACCAATGACCATGTTAAACGTCTGGCGGATTCCACTTTTGTTCTACGTCTCGGGAATGGGGCTCTATTTTGCCATGCGCAAGAGAAACTGGAAACAATTGCTTCTGGAACGGACAAAGCGTATTCTTTTACCCTTCGTCTTTGGCTTTATAGCCATAACCACCTTACACATGTATATTTTTCAGACGTATTATGATATGCCGTTGGGCTATTATCCGCATGTAGGGCATTTATGGTTTCTAGGGAATATTTTTGCATACGTCCTGCTGTTACTGCCCTTATTTTTCTATCTGAAAAAGAACGAGAATGGAAGATTTAAAAACGGCTTGTCCAAATTCATGGGTAATCCTGTTGGGCCTTTGTCGATTTCTATATTTTTTGTGCTTGAAGCATTACTGGTAAAACCCCAGCTATTCGCCCTATATGCGGAGACTTGGCATGGCTTTTTTATTGGATTTTTGGCCTTCTTTTTCGGCTTTCTTTTCGTGTACAGTGGTAAAACATTCTGGCAGACCGTTTTAAAATGGCGCTGGTTATATATTGGTTTGGCCGCCGTGCTGTTCGGCATAAGATATTTTAATTACGCGACGGAAGCACCCGGTTATCTTACGGCTATCGAATCCAATTGTTGGATTTTCGGCGTTTTCGGCCTCGGATATAAGTACTTGAACAAACCAAGTAAAATCCTGAGTTATTTGAGCCAAGCAGCGTATCCTGTTTATATCATACACATGTTTGTTTTGTACGCAGGGGCTATGTTCATATTGCCATTGGAAATACCTATCTTATTGAAATTCGTAGGTATTGTAGCTTTTACAGGTTTAGCCTGCTATCTCATTTATGAATTTATTATTAAAAGGATTGGATTCTTAAAGCCATTGTTTGGACTTAAATGGAAATCCAATAAAGCAAAAAAGCTCATGAAAATGTATCATCTAAAAATTAAGGACTCTTCAAATTAGTTCCAATTTAAAAAACCGAACGATTGGTCACACTTTTTAAGATACTTTAATGTTACTTTTTTGATAGTCTTGAAAGTTGAAATGTAACAAGCCTCGGTTTATTAAGTGTTCTTTAAAAATATTAAAATGTCGGAAAAATTAAGCCATCCCAAAGAAGTCCGGAAAACGATACTGTTGTTTTTGGGTATTTTGACCCTGCTAAGTACTATCTGTTATTACGCAATACTCAAGCTGAACCCTACAAGCATCTATGTCGGGGCTTTAATGATGAGCCCTGCATTATCCGCCTTTATTACATTAAAGCTACTGAAAAGACCGATTTCAAGTCTTCCATGGGGTCTGAAAAGTTTGAAAAATTTACGCCTATCCTATTTGATTCCGGTAGCCTATATTATGATTGCCTATGTATTGATTTGGGTTTTCGGTTTTGGAAATGTGCTCAATCAGGAAACTATCACCGAGTGGTCGCAAGAATTAGGCATGGAAGGTTTCAGTAGTACAATTATACTATTGACTATGATTGTTCTCTTATCTATTGTTGGTGTTGTAAAGAACATTGGTTCGACATTGGGCGAGGAAATAGGATGGCGGGGATTCTTCAACTACGAACTTCGGAAACTATTTTCCTTTGGTGGTGTTTCCATGATTAGCGGATTGATTTGGGCGATATGGCATTGGCCAATTATCTTTTTGATATACAAGGGAATTGGAAACCTGTTGCTACACATTACAGCTTTTACCGTAATGATAGTTGCAATTTCGGTCATTTTGGCCTACTATACTTTTAAATCCAACAGCTTGTGGCCTGCGGCCCTATTTCATTCCGTACACAATATATTCATACAGAAGATTTTCACGCCGTTGACGATAACAAATAACTGCACGACTTTTTGGATAGATGAATACGGACTCATGCTACCGATTATTACGACGCTATTTGCCATCTATTTTTGGCGAAAGGCGAAAGTTGAGAACCTATAGGTTTTAAGACAATAAAATGAAAAAACAAACAATCGTATTATGGCAAAGAAACAATCAAAACGAATACTCAAAATCATATTAATTATGGCAAGCATCAGCTCACTATTCTTTGTGCCATGGATTTTGCTAAGATTACTGTTAACACCATTACCAGATACGGTTCAGGAACAGGTCAATGATGCCATTGGATACGGTTTGGACGGCATGATTGTTTATGTAGACCAAGCTGGAAAGCCACCTGAGTTTTATGCCGCTGGCTGGCAGGATCGAAAAAATAAGATTCCTGCCAACCCAAAAGCTTTATTCCGGATTGCCAGCATTAGCAAGTTGTATGTTGCTGTTGCCGTAGCAAAATTAGTTAATGACAATCAGTTGTCTTTAGACAAAACGCTCGCTGATTATATGCCGGAACTGGTGGGACGAATTGAAAATGCCGATAAAATCACCTTGAGAATGATGGTGCAACATCGGTCTGGTATTCCGAACTACACGGACTTTCCAGGTTTTTGGGTAAACGATTATTCTAAAAACACTAAAGAATCGCTCGATTTGGTCCTCGATACTCCTGCCGATTTTAAACCGGATAAAAAATATAGGTACTCAAATACCAATTATCTGTTGATTGGCGAAATCTTGGATAAAACATTGGGATACAGTCATCACCAATTTATCAAAAAGGAAGTTTTAATGCCCCTTGGGCTCAACGATACCTACAGTTTGCTAAGTGAAGTGAATTTAGACGATGTTATGAGCGGATATGCCGTAGACTATGAGCCAGACCTAAAGCCCAATGATTTTGTAAGCCCTGCCGGCTCCATGGTGGCTACAGCACAGGATGTGGGTATATTCTTGAGGGCGTTGAACGACGGCTCCTTGCTAAATGATAAGGAACAAGCTATTTATACATCAATCTATGTATATGAACATACAGGATTATTACCAGGTTACAGCAGTATTGCCAAGTATCACAAGGATATTGATGCTGTTGTTGTTCAATTTGTAAATACCAGTGGCGGATACTCTTGGAACGTATCAGAAAAAATTAATAATAGAATTGTAAAAATCCTGAAAAGGAGAAAGTAACCAATACCTTAAAACTAATATACGCAATGAAAAAAACAGATACTCTAGAAACAAATGCATCAAACAAGTCTCAAAGCGCATGAAAACTAAATCTCATCCTTTTTGGCGCTGGTTCTGGCTCACTTTCCTTATTGTTTCTCTTGGGTATGCATGGTATTCATTCTATGTACCTTCTAATGATATGGTTTGGAATGATGACATGGTATCTGCTCAAAAGCTTGCTGACAGTTCTGACAAAAATATTATGTTATTTTTTACCGGGGAATGGTGTTCGCCTTGTCGCATTATGAAGCGTGAAATTTTTGTAGACAAAGAAGCCATGAATGCCATTAATGCGAAAGTTATACCCGTAGAAATTAATATTGATGACCCTAATGTTGAAGAACTCGTAAAGCACTATAACATTGGCGCTACCCCAACCACAGTTTTTATTGATCCTGAGGGAAACGTAATTGAATACGCTGTTGGAAAGGTTGGGAAAACAGAATTCCTTGAAACGCTTGAAAATTTCGATTTGCCTTAATTCTAAGTAAGGTAGAAGCGCCTGATATAAAAAACGACATCATACATCTTTAAATTACAAAAGACTAAAGACATTTCGCTTTCAAAAGCAGCCATAATAAAATTGGGTGATACTTTAGACGAAAGTTATGCCGATATCTTTTGGGTTGATGCTCAGATTATTGAAACGCTTAGACCTAAAACTGACTAGGATTCCTTCACAACGGTTAACCTAATAATAGTTTATTGATATTTGTTTTATACAGTTTACCAATAGGCACAATATGATCTCCAATATGAATTCTATTGCCTTCTACACTACGTATATACTTTTTTGCAACTGCAAAAGACTTATGAACTTGAAGAAAATCATTGTCTGAAAATAATTGTATCGTATCCGATATTTTTTCTCGAATGCTGATGATGCCATCAGTAGTAATAACTTTGGTATAGTTGCCAGAAGCTTCAATAAATAGTATGGAATCTATAGCTACCTGAACATGACTATTATTTTGCTTTAAAAAAATATGCTTTCCTTCAGGCTTTATATTCTGTTGTCTTCCCATACTTATTGTACTAATGGCTGAAGACGTCACTTTATTAATAGCACTCAAAAAACGTTCTAAACTAAAAGGTTTTAACAAGTAATCTACAACGTTTAATTCGTAGCCTTCAATTGCGAATTCACTGTAGGCGGTCGTGACAATAACTTTAGGAGGTGATGATAAGGTTCTTAAAAATTCAAATCCTTTTAATTTGGGCATATTTATATCTAAAAAGATTAAGTCAACTTGATGTGTATTCAAATACTCAAGGGCTTCCAAAGAGCTATAACAGTTTTTCTGCAACTTCATATGCGGAAGCATTTCACAATATTCCATGATAATCTTGTGGGCTATATGTTCATCATCTATGATTAGATACCTCATTATTTTAATTTTAGAGATAGTTTAACTTTATAACTATTGGCGGTAACGTCAAAAGAAAGAGCATGCTTATTGGAGTAAACTAGCTCTAATCTTCTCTTTAAGTTTTTTAAACCAATACCTTCTGTATTGGGTGCTTGTTGTAATTCAAAATTATTTTCAATTATGAAATTTACCTTATTATCCTTTTCAGTTAAGTTAATATGGATATACGCGTCTTTTTCTAAATTTTCCAAGCCATGCTTAAAAGCATTCTCTACTAGAATAATAAATAGTAAAGGCATAATTTTAGCTTGCGGATGCTCAATTTCAGAATTCAATTGAACATCAGACTTTTTATGATAGCGTATTCCTTGAAGTTCAATATAGTTTTTTAAATAATCTAATTCTTGTTTGAGGCTAACCCAATCTTTTTGGCCCTCATAAATACTATATCGCATCATATCAGAAAGTTTAAGTACCATTTCCCTTTCCTTAGAATCTTTTTCCATTAATCCATACAAATTGTTGAGTGTATTGAAGAAGAAATGTGGGTTTACCTGACTTTTTAAATGCAGTAGTTCTGTTTTTTCTTTTTCATTCTTTAATCTAATAATTGATTTGATCTGTTTAAAAACCCAGTGGGCAATGGTGATAAATAAAAGAGTAAAGTACAGGACAATAAACTCTACAAATCCTTCCAACTTGCCAAAAGTGTCATTAAATAATACAATGACCAATCCTATAATTACAAGGGATATTTTATAAACACTGTTTATAATTTTCTTTTTCCCATCTGATATTTTCAACTTCATAGGTCAAGATTAATTAAATAAAATTCCTCCTACAAATTAGTTGACAAACAATAGATACAGAGGAATAAACACCTGCTTAGCAGGGATAAAGTACGTTTGCACCAGTCTTAAGGTCTTGTATCACGCCTAAAATGAGATGTGTCACTTTTTGTTTTTTACAATTAAGGCCCACCATAAGTTTGCCTCAATCAATCAAAAAACGAACAGTATGGAACTTAGAATTGACAATCTATCAAAAACGTATTCAAACGGGATTAAAGCTTTACAAAACATTTCACTAGATATACCAACAGGCATGTTTGGTCTATTAGGCCCAAATGGTGCAGGCAAGTCTACGTTAATGCGAACTATTGCAACACTGCAAGAAGCCGATGCTGGTTCCATTGACCTTGGAGACATCGATGTCTTAAAACAAAAAAATGAATTGCGGCAGGTATTAGGTTATTTGCCACAACAATTTGGTTTGTACCCAAAAATATCTGCCGAGGTATTACTTAATCATTTCGCAGTGCTTAAAGGCATCACTAATAAAAACGAACGTAAAGAATTGGTGAAGGCACTGTTATATAAAACCAATTTATATGAGGTGCGACAACAAAATCTTAAAGGATTTTCTGGTGGGATGAAGCAACGTTTTGGTATTGCACAAGCGTTGCTTAACAATCCGAAGTTACTTATTGTAGATGAACCAACAGCAGGATTGGATCCTGTAGAACGCAATCGATTTTACAATGTTTTAAGCGAGCTTGGGGAACATACTGTGGTTATTTTATCCACACACATTGTTGACGATGTCAAAGAACTCTGCACAAATATGGCCATTATTAACCAAGGTCAAGTATGCTTAAAAGGGCAGCCGTTACAAATACTGGAAGGCCTAAAAGATAAAGTCTATAAAAAAACAATCGAAAAATCAGAATTGAACCTATATAAAGAAAATTATCAGGTCATCAGTGAACGATTATTTCTTGGAAAACCAACCATTCATATCGTAAGTGATACGAATCCAGGAGACGGCTTTTCGCTTATTAATGCCGAATTAGAGGATGTCTATTTTTCGGAAATATTCAATAATACTAAACTTAAATCTAATTAGTTATGTGGTATACTATTTTTAAGTTCGAAATACAATACCGTATTAAACGACCGGACACCTATGTATTCTTCCTTTTTCTATTTCTATTTTCAATTGTTGGTGTTGACTTTATTTTTCAAGGTTCAGAAATGGGTCTTATGAAAAAAAACTCACCCATAGTGATTGCAAAAACAATGGGAGCTATTACAGGTATATTTATGATATTAGCCTCAATGATAATGGGCGTTTCTGTACTAAGAGATTTTGAATACAATATAGAATCATTGCTATTTTCTGCACCAATCAACAAAAGAGATTATTTACTAGGTCGATTTTTAGGATCGTTTGCAGTTTTGCTATTTGCATTTACAGGTATTTTATTTGGCATGATGCTAAGCGAATTTATGCCATGGCATAATCCAGAAGATCTATTAGGGTTTAATGCCTTTGTTTATATAAAGATATTTTTAATGGTATCGTTACCAACGTTGTTTTTTGGAGCTTCGTTGTTTTTTGTAACAGGTGCTTTAAGCAGAAACTTAGTAGTCGTATATACCCAAGGTATTATTTTATTTGTGATTTTTATGCTAACCAAAGCTATCACTAATGAATTTTGGCAAGCCATTCTAGATCCATTTTCGCTAACAACAACCACTTTTGCTACAAAGTCTTGGTCAGCTTTAGAAAAAAGTATCCAAGAGCTACCCTTTATTGGAGCCATACTTTATAACAAACTGTTTTGGGTTTCTCTAGGAATACTTGCTTTGATCTATGGTTATAAAAAATTCAATTTTAATATCATTAAAGAAAAGCGATCAAAGCGAAAGCAAGTTGAAAAATTAGTTGCTAAAAGCACTAGTGTTGTTAGTGATATAGAAATTCCTGAAGCTACAAAGCAATATGGATTACTTTCAAAATGGAATCAATTAAAACAATTTTCTTGGTTTTACTTTATCAGTATTTGCAAGCAAGCATCATTTTGGGGAATTGTTATTTGTGGGATGATTATCATTCTCATTAATTCCGTAAATCTTGGAACTGTGTATGGTGTGGATAGCTATCCAGCAACCTATTTTATTGTTGAAGAACTCAAAGAAACATCTATTTATTTCTTCATAATAATTTTAGTGTTTTATTCAGGTGAATTGGTATGGAAAGAGCGAGGTGCTAAGTTAGATTTAATCTATGACGCAACACCAATGTCTAGTTTTATAAAACTAATGGGTAAATACATTGGATTAAACGTAGTGTATGTAGTATTAATGCTCGCATTAATTGGTTCAGGAATTCTATTTCAAACATTAAGTGGGTATTACAAATATGAATTCCAAGTCTATTTTTATGGTTTCTTCTTAGAGATTTTACCGTTTTTAGCACTGTATACATGCATTGCATTTTTTATTCAATCTGTGGTAAACCATAAGTTTGTAGGCATAATGTTGGTGATTTTATTTTTTATAGCCAATGTTGCTTTAGGTTTATTCGGGTTTGATCACGAATTATATTTTTTCGGAGGCAGTGCTTTAGGAACGTATTCTGATATGAATGGTTATGGTCATTTTTTAAAACCCTATCTGTTCATTAAATCGTATTGGTTTCTCTTCGGAATACTATTACTAATTATTGGGTCTTTGGTAAATGTAAGAGGTACTGAAACCAATTTGATGCAACGCATAAGAGCTAGCAAAAACAGATTGAGCAAGCCGCTTTTTAAAGTTGCTTCTATGGTCTTTTTAGTATTTATACTCATGGGAAGTTTAATCTTTTACAATACGAATATTTTAAACACCTATTGGACCAATACTAAAGCAACTGAATTTAGAGTAGCTTATGAAAAGGAACTCAAACAGTTTGAATATATACCACAGCCCAAAATAGTAGATGTGAATTTAAAAGTGGAATTGTATCCTTCATTAAGAGATTATACTGCGGAAGGGTATTATATATTAAAAAACACCAATGCGCAACCCATTCATGAGATTCATATTCAGAAACTAATTGAAGAGAATATCACATTAGATGCTGTCACTTTTGATGGAGGCGCAACAGAAAATAATACATACGCTACCTACGATTATACCATCCATCAGTTGCATAGCCCTTTGAATCCTGGAGATTCAATTAAAATGAACTTTAAGCAATCATTCACTACGAATGGATTTGAAGCAGGTAATTCAAATGCTAATATTGTTGAAAATGGAACATTCTTTAACAATAAAGACTTTCCAACATTAGGTTACAACAGAAAATATGAGCTAAGTGATAGGGATGAACGTTCAGAATATAATTTGCCTGAAAGAACGAATAGAGCTCATAGAAATGACCCTAAAGAATTAGTTAATGCAAGATCTGGTAGTGATTCTGACGGTATTCATTTTGAAATGGTCATTGGAACAGAAATTGATCAAACAGCATTGGTTCCTGGGAATTTATTGAAGGAATGGACAGAAAATAATCGTAATTATTTTCATTATAAAATGGAAATTCCAATGATTGATTTTTACTCAATTGTTTCAGCAAGGTATGACATAAAAAAAGACAAATGGATTTCAAAATCTGATTCAATTTCAAAACAAGTAGATCTGGAAATTTACTATCATAAAGGTCATGAGTATAACATAGATAGGATGATGAAGTCTATGAAAGCTTCTTTGGATTACTATAGCACAAATTTCAGTCCGTATCAATATGAACAGTTACGTATCATGGAGTTTCCGCGTTATGCGCAATTTGCACAATCATTTCCGGGCACTGTTCCATTCTCAGAGTCTATAGGTTTTGTATTGGATATTGATGATGAAACCGATGTTGATATGGCATTTTATGTGACCGCACACGAAATTGCCCACCAATGGTTTGCTATGCAAGTGGAAGCGGCAAATGTAAAAGGGCAATACTTTATTTTGGAAACACTTTCTCAATATGCAGCCATGATGGTTTTAAAAGCGCACTATCCAAAAGAAAAGGTTCATCAATTTTTAGAGTTGCAATTAGAGAAATACGAAGAAGGCAAACTCAGAGAATCTGGAGCAGAACCAACGCTAGCATTAGTAGATAATCAAGACTATATTTATTATGCTAAAGGTGCCATTAACATGTATCAATTTCAAAAGGCAATAGGCGAGGAGCAGGTCAATAAAGCTTTAAGACGCTTTTTGGAAAATTGGAATACCACTAACGGTAAGCTTAAAATGAAAACCAATCGCTATGCCACCAGTCAAGACTTGTTAGGCTATTTTAGAGCGGTTACACCAGATTCGTTACAGCATATACTAGTTGATCAATTTGAAAGTGTTAAGCCTGTAGAATTGTAATTTCTTGGCTTATGGCACTTTACCAGGTTGCGAAATTAAGTTTGAACATCTTATAAAAATTATAGTTTATTACGAGGGCCATGAATACCAAACTAAATAACTAACAATGAATATGCTGCAGCGGAAAGTCAGATAAGTATTATTTTAAAAAAAGTAATGACCCGAGTAAACACTAATTATAGGCCCTGGCCCAATAGCTATAGGGGGAGGGGAGGGTAATAGGTATGGGAGAAAAATTTATTTCGAATTACGTTTAAACCTTCAATCGTGCGTCTATGTATTTTTCCTTTCCGAATTTAAAATCAATGTGTTTCTTTGTATATGAATGAATATCAGTACAAAAACACTCAAAAGTAATAGAACAAACGCCCTTTATTGGAAGTGCCAATTACTAGGATGGTGTACTGTTTCTGTTTATTGGGCATACACGGTATACACAAGAGATGACTATGGGGTGTTTTACACTTTCTGTAATTATGTTTTAGATGTTGCCATTGGAATTTTCCTGACCCACATGTACAGAACATATGCTTTAAAGGCAAATTGGAGTCAATTACCCATTAAAAAGCTGCTTGTTCGTGTAATTCCCAGTATACTTTTATTGGCTTTTTTATATGTGCTTTTAAACAATTTGAAGTGGTATGGCTATTGGACCTTGATAGCGGAAGAAGATAAGAATATATGGGTATCGCTTCTTTATTGGGATCCCATATTACTTACCGGTTTACGGTTAATGTCTATCTGGATTTTAGCGTATCATCTGTATCATTATTATCAAAAAGAAGTTGTAACGGCAAGAGAATATGCTCAACTTTCCTTAGTGGCGAAACAAGCACAATTAGATAATTTATCGGCTCAACTAAACCCACATTTTTTATTTAATTCCTTGAATTCCATAAAGTCCTTAATTGTTGAGAACCCTAATGTAGCCAGACGTGGGATAGACTTATTGTCCGACTTATTACGTTCCTCTTTATATGAAAAAGATAAAGACTTAATTTCAGTAAAAAACGAATTAGCTTTAGTAAATGATTACATAGAGTTGGAAAAACTTCGTTTTGAAGAACGATTGGAAATAGACATCACTCTTGATAAGACGTTAGCCCATTTTAAAATTCCAACCTTGAGCATCCAATTATTGATAGAAAATGCCATTAAACACGGAATTGACAAAGTTATTGAAGGTGGGTTAATAACTTTGAAAATTGATAAGAACGGAGATCAAGTCTATATACAAGTTCAAAATCCAGGAAAATTAAATGATACTAAATCTGCAAATGGTTTAGGTTTAATGAACTTAAAGAAGCGCTTGGAGCTTCAATATAATAAAGAGGCTTCTTTTACTTTAGAAGAAATAGCTAATAATATAGTACAAGCGACTATACTAGTACCCTACAGAGCAGATGAAAACATATAAAGCGGTTATTATCGATGATGAACGTTTAGCGCGAGAAGAGGTAAAACGTGCTTTAAAAAAATATCCGGAATTTATCGTGGTTGGAGAGGCAAACAATGTGGATGCGGCTATAAAATTAGTAGCGGACGAAGATCCAGACCTATTGTTTTTGGACATACACATGCCTGAAAAGTCAGGATTTGATTTATTAGAAGAATTAACCACCGTTCCAGAAGTTGTTTTTACAACTGCGTATGACCAATACGCTGTAAAAGCTTTCGAATTAAACGCATTGGACTATTTGGTTAAACCTTTACGGGAAGAACGCTTTGCAAAAACCATAGAAAAAGTAAAACAGGAGTTGGCAGAGAAGGCAAAGGTGTCACAAGATGTTTTGCCCATGCATAAAAAGATTTTTATTAAAGACGGCGAAAAATGTTATTTCATTCCAATTTCTGATATCTACTATATTGAATCGATGGATAATTATGCGCGCCTATACTTTGGTGGTAAAAAGGCTATGATCAAACGTTCATTAAATCTACTTGAAAAAAAGTTAGATACCACCGTGTTTTTTAGAGCCAATAGGAGTCAAATTATCAACACACATTTTATTAAAGAAATTCACCCGCATTTTAATAATAAGCTACACATCATCTTGATTTCTGGTGAAAAGATTGAAGTTTCAAGCCGACAGTCTGTTAAGTTTAAAAACTGGAATAGCTTATAATTGATTGGTTTGTAAATTAATTTTACGCTTATTTTCTTTTATTCACGTTCCTGTACTTTCCCTTTACACATGTATATATTCATCATTTCTTTGCTTCAGAAATAAAATTTTAATTAAAAAAATAGAACGATGTGTAACTTCAAAAATAATTATCACCTACCTGTAATTCTAATTGTTTTGATCATTATGGGACTATATTCATGCACCAATGACACCTTAAAAATCGCTGCGCAACCTACTTTATCCGATTATTCCGTTGGAGAAAAATGGATCTGGAAGTATAAAGGTGTTACTACCGAAGGCGAGGTACGTTCAGAGGGAGAAGATACAAGAGAAGTAGTTATTGCAGATGGTGTTTTGGGGATGACAATGGGTAATGATACGATTCCAATAACAGACATTGTAAAACCGGAAGAAAGCGAAACGCCAAGATATGACTGGCCTTTGGAAGTGGGTAAAAAGTGGAAATATGAAAAAAATTGGACAAGTCAAGATGGTACCACAGGAAAGCAAAGTCAAGATGTAGAGGTTTTATCCTTTAAGGAAGAAACAGTAGAAGCAGGAACATTCATGGCCTATACGATTCAATACAAAGGTGTAATTACAAATTCGAGAGGGTATAATGCCAAAACGGATGAAGTGTGGTTGTATGCTCCGGCTATAAAAAATTTCATAAAACTTATCCAAACCCAAGATGATTTTTTATACGAAGAGGAGTTAAAACTGTATTCAAACTAAAATGAAAATTGAGCATTTTTCAATTGCACTTTTAAAAAGGAAACCATGAAAAGAATATTGCTGATATTATTTCTAATTCATCTTACTTCTTTTGGACAAGGATTTGAATTTAAAACGGTACCAAAGTCCAATGCTAAGGCGCTTGCCAATCAAATGCAAGCTTTGGCTGTATCCTATCCGCTAAAAGAATTGGCAGGATTGGACTTAATCAAGGTTCAAATCGTAAGTGAAAAATATGACGATGCCATAGCAACTATCGAGAAAGAAACTAAGGACAAGCCAAAAACGGAACAGATCTATTTAGATTTATATCACCAGTATGCCAAAGCAAAACTCACACCTAACTTTCAAGTGGCCTTTAGAGAATTATATAAATCCTATGTGACAAAGGCCGATGATTTTCAGGCACTGAATTTAGATGACACATTAATTGCGAGAGATGGTACGGACTATTTTATTGCTGATTTTGAACGTACTTATGAAAATTTAACTACTGAAACGATTTCGAATGATACTGCACAAAATTTAATCCACAAATATTTCTTGAAAATGGTTTATGAATCCACAAGAGATCTGTTTTTTGAAGCAATAAAACAAGACCATAAACGCAGATATCGTATAAATGACAGTATAATAGTGCCCATGAAAGATGGGGCAGAGGTTTCCGTAGTAGTGGTTGAAAGAAAAGAATCTGTTAAAGCGAAGAAACCGGCCATCTTAATTGCTTCTATTTATGCAGGTACCAATGAGACTGGGGCAATGTTATCCGCCTCAAAAGGCTATGTTGGAGTAATCGCCAATACAAGGGGGAAACGATTAAGCAAAGGAGCGGTAAAGCCTCTAGAACATGAAAATACAGATGTTTATGAAGTGATTGATTGGATTAGCAAGCAGCCTTGGTCCAATCAAAAAGTAGGAATGTACGGTGGTAGTTATAACGGATTTACCCAATGGGCATCCATGAAATATAAAGTGCATCCAGCTTTAAAAACCATTGTTCCCATGGTAGCCATTGCACCAGGAATTGATTACCCAATGGAAAATAATATACTACATAATTATTCCTATTCTTGGAATTTTTATGTAACCAATACTAAGTTTTTGGATTTTAAAGCCTCCCAAGATTTTACTCGATGGAATACCTTAAAAAATACGTGGTATACCTCTGGAGTTGCCTTTAATAGATTAGATAGCTTGGATGGACACGTAAATAGATTATGGAATACCTATATGCAGCATCCTAGTTATGATGCTTATTGGAAGAAAATGATTCCTTATAAACAAGAATTTTCAAAAATCAACATTCCAATTTTGACCATAACAGGCTATTATGACGATTCTCAAAGAGGAGCCCTATATTATTATGACCAGCATACTAAGTATGTAAAAAATCCAAATCACTATGTATTGGTTGGACCTTACGATCATTGGACGGCACAAACCCAACCTCAGGAGTTCTTAAGGAATTACAAATTAGATAAAACCGCCTTAATTGACATTAGATATGACTTGGTTTATCAATGGTTCGATTACATCTTAAAAGGTAAAGAAAAACCAAGTATTCTAAAGGATAAAGTGAATTTTCAGGTAATGGGAACCAATACATGGATGCACAAACCGAGTTTAAGTGCCATGACCAACGATACCTTGACTTTTCATTTAAGTGATGCTAAATCGGATGAATTTTATGCGCTTAAATCGAAATCGAATGCTTCCAAAATTAACTTAACCGTTGATTTTAAAGATAGAGAAAGCATGAATAACACAGGGTATTATCCTTGGCCTTTAGAAAAAGAAAACATCAATATAAAGGATGGATTGCTTTTTAAATCGGAACCCTTAGAGGAGGATGTGATTATAAATGGATCCTTCCTCGGAAATCTTGAATTTACTATCAATAAAAAAGATGTGGATTATTCCGTTATCCTATATCACTTAACGCCAGAAGGGAACTACTTTCATTTAAGCTATTATATTGGTAGAGCGAGTTATGCTACAGATCGAGAACAAAGAAATTTATTGACACCGAATCAAAAAACGCAAGTGTCTTTCGACAATTCTAAACTAATCAGTAAAAAGCTACAAAAAGGAAGTAGGATGGTAGCTGTGGTCAATGTGAATAAAAACAATAATGCACAACTTAATTATGGAACGGGGAAGGATGTGAATGAAGAAAATATTAAAGATGCAGAAGTCCCGTTAAAAATTATATTTTCAGGTAATAGTAGTATTTCCTTACCGGTTTGGTATTCCCTAAAGGAATAACCAAATTCTTATTAGTATATCATTGGCAAAAAAGGCCTATTCGATTCTCCTTTTGGCTATTTTTTTCCGTGGACAGGGGCTGCAGGGTTGCACCTATTGATCAAAGCAAAAGTAACGATGCGGTGAGTCCCATTGTAAAGATATTTGAGAAAACGAGCCCCATAGGCTAATTTAATGGATTTGGTATCATCTCACAAATAGTTATGGAATAGAGTGAAGTCCATGACCTTTACTTCCTGTTTTTCGGTATCTAGGTTTAAGGCCCTGAAAAAGTTATTTTGAAAAGGGGTATCATTGATATACATAGAAGTAAATATGGAATCCAAATTGGTTACTTGTTTCTATGGCATTTCAAGCTTTAGAAGTATTTGCAAGGTTCTCCCATATATCGTTAAATAAACTATATGGTTTTTGTAAATTTAGCTTTGAATAATGCCTGTAATCGATAAGAAATCAATAGCTGTCTTGCCATTTGTTAATTTGAGTAATGATATTAACAATGAATATTTCTGCGATGGCTTAACCGAAGAAATAATTAACGCCTTAGCATCTATAAAGGTATTATTAGTGACCTCTCGTACTTCTTCCTTCTATTTTAAAAACAAAAAAGCAACCTCTAAAGAAATAAGGGAAAAACTAAAGGTAGCTACATTTATAGAAGGCAGTGTAAGGACATCCAAAAATAAAATGCGCATTACTGTGCAAATGATAGATGCTTTGGATGACTTTCATTTCTGGTCAGAAACTTTTGATAGAAATCCTGAAAATATTTTTGAAATTCAAGATGAAATTAGTCTGTTTATCGCTGAAAAATTACGCGAACACATAGGGCATCTCGAAATCGAAGATAAGCTAGTAGAAGCTATTGATGTACCTGTAGCTATTTATAGAGAATATTTGAAAGGAAGGTACTACATCATGAAACTAGATTATAAAAACTCTATAAAGGGTATCAATATCTTAAAAGAAGTAATACATAAATCACCCAATTTTTCAAATCCCTATTTAGATATAAATCTAGCCTATGTTAATATGGGAACTATGGGGCTTTTGCCCGCATTTGAAGCATACGAGAAGGCCCAACCTTATTTGTTAAAGGCATTAGAGCTAGACCCAAACTCATCAAGGTCACAATTGAATTTGGCTTGGATAGAATGCTGGCAAAACTGGAATCTTAAGAAAGCTTACGAACATGCCAATAAGGCTTTGGAGATGCAACAAGCAGACGATATTTACTTAACCATTTCTAATTTTTTGACCGTAGAAGGAAAATTAGATGCGGCAAGTAATTATCTTGACAAAGCCTTACAGTTAGATCCTTATGCCGCTATAAATCATCATTACAAGGGTTTTTTATACTACTTGAAGGAAGATTATAAAACTGCGATACCTTATCTAAAAAAGGCATTAGATTTAGACCCTAAGTTACCCTTTCCACCAATTTATATAGGGATTTGTTTATTGATGTCAGGCAAACCAAATGAAGCTTTGACATATTTCGGTTCACTTGAAGGAGTTTCTGTGAAAGACCTCACCAAATTAGGAGGTGAAACCATGTGCTATGCAAAACTCAATGAAACGGAAAAGTGTAATGATGGATTAAAAGAATTAGAGACGTATTTAAATACTGATCTTGTAGATAAGGCATTTACGTTTTTGATATTAGTAAATGCCTTGTTAGGTAATAACGAAAAGGTAATTGATTTAATAACTCAAGCATACAATAATCGTTTGCCCGTAATTTTATTACTTAATCCATCACCAATTCTTAAACCTGTTAAAAATCACAAAAGGTTTAAAGACATCATGCTAAAAGCCATTCCAGATAATTTAAATTATAAACAGAAAAAGAAGTATAAACAGGCTTTACTAGATTCCAACGAAATCAAAAAGTACTGCAAGGAACTAGAGCAAATAATGATAGACTACAAACTGTATTTAAATCCAGACCTATCCTTAAAAGATTTAGCTTCTTACTTGGAACTTCCTGCCAATTATGTCTCGCAATTATTAAACTTGGGGTTTCAAAAAAACTTCTCTGAGTATATCAATACCTTTAGGGTTAACGAATTTAAAGAGCGCGTTCTTCTAGAAGAAAACAAAGGATTAACCATAATGGCTGTGGCATACGATAGTGGTTTTAATTCTAAAACCGTATTTAATACGTTTTTTAAAAAAATAGAAGGCACAACACCAAACACTTACCTAAAAAGTGTCCAAAAAAAGTAGTCTTATATTTCTTACTTTACTTTTATAAGCTCTCTATCGATATAATTTTAGTTAGTTTTTTAAAATAGTATATATTTGAAAAACAATGCCTTACGGATATTTTATAAAATTAAAACCACATTTTTTGTGATTTTTTAGACACTTCATAAACTAATAGAGTGTAATAATCTTTAAATGCATTCAAAAAAGAAATTCATTCAGGATATAAAAGAAAACGAAGGTATTATTTATAAAACTTCTAGAATTTATTCAAATAATACTGAAGATCAAAAGGACCTATACCAAGAAATTGTGTATCAACTCTGGAAATCTTACGATTCTTTTAAAGAGCATTCTAAAATAAGTACTTGGATGTATCGTATTGCACTAAATACCGCAATCAACAATTTGAAAAAAGAAAAAAGAAAAGGAACTCGAATATCCATTGACGATTTTCTTTTAAATAAAATAGACCATGTTGACACGGTTATGGAAGAACGGGTAACACTGTTATATGCGCATATAAAAAAACTCAGCATTGTAGAAAGAGGAATTATACTACTTTATTTGGAAGGTAAAAACTATGATGAAATTGCTACAATAACTGGTTTTACAAATACCAATATTGGTACACGTTTAGGTAGGATTAAAAGCAAATTAAAATCTCAAATTAAGAAATAATAGAATAATGGAACTAGAAGAAATGAAATCCCAATGGGTAGATATGAGTCACAAAGTTGACCAACAAAAAATATTGACAGATCAATTGATTATAGATTTAACCAAGGAACGTTTTAATACTAAAATGCGGGCTATATCTGTCCCAGAATCAATATCAGCACTCATGTGTTTTGCTGCTGTACTGTTTATTATTAGCAATTTTAATTCATTAGATGTATGGTACTTAAAGCTTTCAGGTGTATTTGCAATTATTGCTTGTTTGGTACTACCTGTGCTGTCTTTAAAATCAATTCAAAAAATGAAGTCTGTGCATATATCTAAAAGCACTTTTAAAGAAACTGTAGAAGCATATGCAAAAGGTAAATCAAAGTTTATGCAAATTCAAAAAATAAGTTTTTACACCAGCTTTTTAGTACTGGTAGCTTTGGTTATTGTATTTGGTAAAATCATAAAAGATATCGATGTATTTACAATGACAGAAAAGCTAAATTGGTTAGTCCCTTCTGGTATTGGGGTCTTGTTTATATTCTCACAATGGGTACTAAAAAAATACAAGAAGGCAACAGAGTCAGCAAATACCATATTGCAGGAACTAGAAGACTAGCCCTATCATAATCTAATAATCATAACTAGGTAACGTATTTATTTTAATTCTGAATGTTATTCGGATAGGAAAAATACGTTCAAATTCTAACACATTTAAACTTCATAAAATGAAAAAAATACACATCACATGCGCTATACTTATGTACTCGGTTTTGAGTTTTTCTCAAGACATTACAGGCATATGGAACGGAACAGCAAAATTAGGAGAAGACAAAGAAATCAGTTTTATTTTTAATATTAAAAACATTGAAAATGAATATGTTACGGAGTTTTCAATACCCAAGCAACGTGTTACTGCTCTAAAACCTCAAAAAACGACTTTTGAAAATGGTGTATTACTTATAGATGGTGCAAACTTAGGTGTAAAGTACGAAGGTAAATTCAATCAAACATTAAAACAGTTTGAAGGCACATTTACCGAAGGTGTGAATCAACTTCCTTTAAACTTGAAAAAAGGAAAGCTAAAATTGGAAGCTAAAAATAATAGACCTCAAGAACCTGTTAAACCGTATCCCTATAATGAAGAAGAAGTAGTTTTTGAGAATAAGGAAGCTAATGTATCACTTGTTGGAACATTAACCATACCTAAAAAATCTGGAAAATCTCCAGCTGTTATTTTAATAAGTGGTAGTGGTCCACAAGATAGAGACGAAACATTTGCAAATCACAAACCTTTTTGGATAATTGCAGATCATTTAACTCGCCAAGGTATTGCAGTTTTGCGTTTTGATGATCGTGGTGTAGGAAAATCGACAGGTAATTTTAGTAATGCTACTACAAAAGATTTTTCAACAGATGTAGTAAGTGCTGTAAAGTATCTAAAATCAAGAGCAGATATTGATGCTAATGATATCGGATTAATAGGTCATAGCGAAGGTGGTATTATTGCTCCTTTAGCAGCAAATCAAACAAAAGGCGTGTCTTTTATGGTTTTATTGGCTTCTACAGGAATTCCTGGGAGTGAAATATCATTAATGCAGTCTATATCAATGAGGCCTTTTCCTGTACCAAATGAAGCAGAATATGAACGAGCCATTAGAAAAGCAATTAAAATTGCGTCTTCAGACAACGAATTATCAATAATTAAAAAAGAATTGACAAATCATTACAACAAAACGATTGCTCCTATATTAGAACCATTAGTTGGTAATGATGCCAAAGTGAATGAAATTATTGAAGGTTTAATCGAAACAAGAACTACACCTTGGGTTCGCTATTTTTATAATTACAATCCTGCTACTGAAATCGAAAAATTAAAAATTCCTGTATTGTCCTTAAATGGTAGTAAAGATACCCAAGTAAAAGCCAAAATAAATCAAAATGGAATACGTCAAGCTTTGATTAAAGGAGGTAATCAAGATTATAAAATCATAGAATTAGAAAACTTAAACCACTTTTTTCAAGAGTGTGAAACTGGAAAGATGGACGAATATCAAAAGATAGAGCAAACGTTTTCCCCAATAGCATTAAAAGAAATTTCGAGTTGGATATTAGAGCATGTAAATTAATTCGTTCGGATTCATAAAACAGAATGGTTTAAGAATGGCTTAAACTTAGTTTTGTCTAATAATAAATTTTAAATCATGAGAAAATATATAACTGTAGTTCTGTTATTGTTTACAATGATAACTTTTGCACAGTCTGCTTCCAAAAATCAAAAGAATGTGCTCATAATTGTAAGTAGTTACGGTAAAGATAATGGTAAAACACGACCAGGATTTGAGTTTGAAGAGTTTGTAGATGCCTACAATATTTTTACTTCAAATAATAGTAAGGTTACCGTGGCTAGTCCTAAAGGTGGTAGTGTTGTGGCAGATAAATTTGACGCAACCAAAGAAAAAAATAATGCTTTTTTTACAAATAAGAATACAGCTTCCATACTTTCACAAACAGTAGCCACTTCACAGGTAGACGCAGATGACTATGATGCTATCTATATTATTGGTGGTAAGGGTGCAATGTTCGATGTTCCATATGACCCTTCATTACAAGATATAATACTAAATCTATACAATCGAAAAGGTACAGTTTTGGCTTCTGTTTGTCATGGTACTTCTGCCTTTATTAATGTGAAACACCAAAACAATTATATTTTAGATAATGAAAGGATTACAGGATTTTCTAATGAGGAAGAAAAAATTTTTAAGAGTAAATGGATAGATGAATTCCCATTTTTATTGGAAGATGCCGTAAAGTCTAGAGGTGCAAAATATCAAAAAAGTAGTTTTATGCTAGAAAACGTGGTCATTTCTGGCAAGTTTATAACAGGGCAGAATCCAGCTTCCACAAAAGTTTCGGCGGAAGCTGTGGTGAATGCTTTAGGAGTGAAGCCTGTGCAAAGAGCTAAGGATAGTAAAGAGAAGTTAGAAAAAGGGATGCGTTTAATCACTTTTGGTAAACCTTATTTTTTCAATGAAAACTTTCAGTTATTAGTAGCAAAAACACAGCTGAATCTTCAAAACACAGAACAAGCAAAAAAAAACACTTGAAGAGCTAATTGAAAAAAATCTTTTAAAAGAGGAAGCTACAACGTTACTTAATGGGATTACTAAAAGCTAAATAATGAAGAAAAAAGTTTTATTTTTTTTAAAAGTTAGTTGCGCATTAATTTCTATAGTAGTTATAGTTATGGCAACAGCTTATATATGGCCAACGAATACATTACAACCACCAAAATCTTTCGAAGAAACTATCATTAAAAATGTAAGTATTGTCGATGTTAAAACAGGTAAAATAGCTAAGCATCAGTTTGTTTTAATTGAGCACTCTCGTATTACAAAAATTGATAGTACAAATATCATAGTTTCCGATGATGCTTTAATAATCGATGGCACCGATAAATTCCTAATTCCAGGTTTATGGGATATGCATACCCATTCCGATCAACATTCAGAATGGTTGCATCATCCACTGTACATCGCAAATGGCATTACTGGGGTAAGAGATATGTCTGGTCAATTGAATGAAAAGGATAGTTATTGGGTGGGTAGTAAGGAACGTTTGCAATGGAATAAAGATTTAGAACTTAACACCAGGGTTACACCTAGATACGTATTACAAAGCAGTTACCAAATGGATGGTGTAAAAGCCATTCCTGAAGATGCACCAGACTTTTTTAAACTGCAAAATCCATCCCAAGTAGATTCATTGCTACAATTCTATAAAAATGAAAAGGTGGATTTTATTAAGGTGTACCAACAGCTACCAAAGGACACCTATAAAACATTAGCATTAAAAGCACCAGAATATGGGTTGCATCTAGCAGGTCATAAACCCATGTTTCTAAGTTTGGAAGATGCGGTTAACCTAGGACAAAGAAGTTTTGAACACGGACGAATATTCATGTACGAATGTTTCCCGGAAACGGATAGTTTAAAGCATTCAACGAATTGGAAAGCCTATTTTTCTAAATCAAAAGCAAAGATTGTACACCAGTTTGACAGTGTTCAAGCAAAAGCATTGATGCGTTTAATGCAGCAAAAAAAAGCTTATTGGACACCTACCTTACAGACCTTGAAGTTTGAGGCCAATGCGCATAAAAATGAGTTTACCAACAATGAAAATCTAAAATATGTAACCAACATTAGAAAGCGGTTATGGTGGAAATATGATACAGACCATAACAAAGAAAAAAATCTAGAAAGAAAAGGTGAAAATGTAAGTGAACAATTTTTTGAAGCTTCGAAAAATCAACTATCCATGGCACATAGAATGGGGGTGCCCATTATGGCAGGAACAGATGTTATGGACTCTTATGTGTTTGCCGGATTTAGTTTGCACGATGAATTATACGAATTGACTTCTGCTGGGTTGACCAACCTTGAAGCTTTACAAAGTGCAACTATGGTTCCAGCCACCTACTCAAATGCAATCGAGGATTATGGAACCATTGAAATAGGCAAAAAAGCAGACTTGGTTTTACTGGATAAAAATCCCTTACAGGATATAAATAATACAAAAAGCATCAATGGAGTACTGTTAAACGGTGTGTATTATGATGAAGAAAAACTCAGAGAACTAAAGGCGTTTACAGAAACGGCTGCTGGTAGTTTTCATATGAATGTAAAAACTTTTGTAAGCTTACTGAACAGTCCTTTAATACGCGTGCAGTTTGCCGATTAATACATGTGAAAACAGGAAATGAATCATTTATCGGAAACAAATAATTAATGTCCTTTTAGTTTATGATACAACTCAATTTAAATAATATTGATGATGACTACTTCGCTTCAGCTTGGGGGCTTTATGAAGAAGCCTTTCCAGTTTATGAGAGAAGAACATTGGAGGCACAATCATGTTTACTGGAAAACCCTATTTACAAGTTTGATGTATTCATTGAAAAGAATGTGTTCATCGGTTTCGTTATGTGGTGGGATTTTGAAGATTTTCAATACATAGATCACTTTGCCGTAACAAAATCTCTAAGAAGTAAAGGTTATGGAGCCAAAATATTGGAAGATTTTATAAAGGGAAATTCTAATCCCACTTTATTAGAGGTTGAATTACCAGATAGCTCAATCAATAATAGAAGAATTCGATTTTATGAGCGACTTGGGTTTAAGTTAAACTTACACGAATATAAGGTCCCATCAAGTATTGATGATCGTAAAATTGATTTATTGGTTATGACGTACCCTAACTCGATATCTAATGAAAGCTTCCAAAAGTTTGTTTCCAATAATCACCCTAAAATTTTTAAATCCTTTTAGGGGCTTGAAATTAGTTTTGATTTTTAAACTAGAACTTTTCTTTAAAGTTGACAATTAATTTTACCTCATAAATTATTAACAATAATAGACCGCTTGTTGTTTTCTTTGGTAATATTTAAAAATGCGTCATAATTTATAGTCTTGCCTCATAATTTATAGTACTGCGCTAAACTTATTAACTCTTGCTTCATAACTGTTTACTGTTGCTTCAAGGTTCATCGCATCTTTGTACCATCAAATCGGAACAGTTATTCTAAAAATTCAAAATCAATTAATTAGAATGCTGTTTGCTGATTAAAAGATTTGGTTCTGGTTTTTAAAGTAGAACTTTTTGGTTGCAAAGTCTATTTAATTTTATCAAAAATCTAATAATTATAACAAAAATGAAAATTGAAAAAAGTGGAAAGGGTCTAAAATTAGGAATAGGGATTATACTAGGTGCTATAGTTGGTTACTTGACCTCAAATATGCAATTGTGGTTTGTTTTAGGGATTGCCATAGGTTCAGCATTAGAATATGGTGCCAAAAAAAATCATAAAAAATAAAAATCACTCATTACACATTCCACTTTTTTTTAAGCATTAGCTATTAATGCTTGTAACATCAGAAACAAAAATCAAAAAATCAAAAAGCGAACAATCATGAAATCAATTAAAATGAAAACAATCAAAAAACAAATGGTATCAAGAATGGCTTGCGTAGCCTTTGCATTAGTATCAAGTATAACATACGCTCAAAACGCAAATCCAGAAACAACAACAACACAGCGAGATGGCTTTATTATTGAATTTTCAGTAGGTGGAGGTCTAATCAGTTTAGAAGATAGTGAAGGTATTCAAACGTTCGACACATCTCAAGGAACGTTTGTTTTACCAGATTTAAAGTTGGGCTATATGTTAAATGAAAAACTAGCCATTACTGCCGCAATGCCAGGAAATATTTATGAATTTCAGGATAATGACAGGCATTTCGGAGGTTTTATTCCATCGCTACAATATTGGGTAAAAGATCGTTGGTGGATTCACGGTGGAATTGGTTTAGCAATAGATTCGCCAGCATTATATGATATTAAAGACAATGTAAATGACGATTGGAATTTTGGTTGCGCTGTTATGGCAAGTACAGGTTACGAAATTTACAAAAAGAAAAACTTCGCACTTAATGTGCAGTCAAAACTAGTTTTGGGTCGTGCGTCTTTAGAAGGAGATGCACACAGAGATGCAGTAATCTTTAATATAGGGTTAGGCTTTAGCTGGTTATAAGCTTTAACATAAATAGTGAGTTATCCCCTATTCACAACCCTATTAAAAAGAAACTTTTTATAATTATGAATACAAAAACATTACAAAAACTTGGTGGATTTTGCTCAATTTCACTTGGATTAATCTACATCATAGCGTTTATAGTTTATGGTGGAATATTAGCGTATCCAAAGGCAGACGCAACGGATATTGAAAGAGTAAACTTCTTGTCTGAAAACTATGTAATGCTTTCAACAACAAACTTAATAAGTTATGTTTTATTTGGAATTTTACTTGCTGTATTAGTTGTTTCAATACACCAAAAAATAAAAGATAATTTGCCAAATTTTTCGATACTCGCTTCTGTTTTTGGAGTAATCTGGGTTGGCTTAGTTATAGCCAGTGGAATGATTGCAAATATTGGACTTAATTCTGTCATTAAAATTGGAATTGAGGAGCCACAAAAAGCTATATCAATCTGGACAAGTACTGGTATTGTTTCAGAAGGACTTGGTGGAGGAAATGAAATTGTTGGAGCAATTTGGGTATTACTTTTAAGTATAGCAGCTTTAAAATATTCGTTTTTCTCAAAACCATTGAACTTTTTAGGCCTACTTGTTGCGCTTGCAGGCATTCTAACCATTTTACCTTTCGTCGTATTCAAAGAAATTTTTGGGATTAGTCAGATTGTTTGGTTTGTATGGATTGGAATAGCAATGATTCGTAAACCACATAAATCGTTTGCTCACAAGGAATCAAGTTAATATGCGAACAAAAATTTTTAATTATTCCTAACTAATTGTTAGGTTTCATTCAAACAAGCTAAATGATAAATAAAAGTTTTGAAAAAGCAAAAGAGCAAAGTAAATTATTAGAAAATGATTTGTATAAGAATCCTCAAAAGTACCGCGTATTAACGGGAGATAGACCTACAGGTAATTTGCATCTTGGACACTATTTTGGCTCTATTATAAACCGATTAAAATTACAAAGCTTGGGAATTGAGACTTATATTTTAATTGCTGATTATCAAGTGTTGACAGATAGAAATGTTTTTAATGAAATTTCAAAATTCACCTATGAACTAACTTTGGACTATTTAGCCTGTGGATTAGACCCTGAAAATTATAAAACTCATATTTTTCCACATAGTCATATTCCTGAATTAAATCAACTAACTATTCCATTTCTGACATTAGTTTCCAGTTCAGAATTAAACAAAAATCCAACTGTTAAAGAAGAAATTACTGCTTCAGGACTGAGTAATATTAATGCAGGAATGTATATCTATCCAGTTCATCAAGCTGCTGACATTTTGTTTTGTAAAAGTAATGTGGTTCCTGTTGGAAAAGATCAATTACCTCATATAGAATTAACTCGGAAAATTGCAAAGCGCTTTAATACCAAATTCAATAAAAATATTTTTACAGAACCAGTTGCATTTTTTACTGATACCCCTACTATTCTTGGGTTAGACGGTATTCAAAAAATGAGTAAAAGTCGCAACAATTCAATTATGATAAAGTCAACAGCTGACGAAACAGCAAAACTAATAAAATCTGCCAAAACTGATTCAAGTCGTTACATATCTTACGACCCCGAAAACAGACCAGAGGTTTCCAACTTACTTAAGTTAGCTTCCTTATGTTCAGATAAAAGTCCAACAGATATTGCTGATAAAATTGGCGACCAAGGTTCAGGAAAACTTAAACAGCTAACAGAAGAAGCCATAAACACATATTTTGAGCCTATTAGAAAAAAAAGAATAGAGCTTGAAAAAAATAAAGATTATGTCAGGGATATTTTGCTTAAAGGTATAAGTAAAGCGAGAGAAACAGCTATTGGAACGTTGAGTGAAGTCACTGAGGCAATGAATATGAAAATATAATAGCACTACATCCAGCAAAGAACTGAAATCGGACTCGATTCAATCTTTTTATTTTGAAAGAATAGATTTGATTTTGAATGGAATCTCGAAGAACAAATAAAGCGAACGGAAGCATTTCAAAAAAACAAAATAACTAAAACCATTACTTAATTCTACTTTTTCAAGAAGGTAAACTTCATACAAATATCAATCAATCAATAATCATCATTAATCAAAAAACATCATCATGAAAAAAACTTTAATTACCTTGACTTTGTGCGGACTAACATTAATCGCCAAAGCTCAAAACACAAGTGTAGAAAAATCAACATTCGGATTACAAACTGGAGTTCTAGGAATCTGGGCATATAATGAAGCAAAACTATCAAATACCCTAGCACTGAGAACAGAGATTGGTTTTGATTTTGGTATTTGGGAATCTACGTATTATGATGATTATGATTCTCCATTTCTACTAACACCTGTAATAGTTGTGGAGCCAAGATTTTATTATAACCTCGAAAAACGTTCAAAAAACTCAAAAAGAATTGATGGGAATAGTGGCAACTTTATTGCTTTAAAAATGGGTTATCATCCAGATTGGTTTGTCTTATTCAATACTGACGATGCTCCTGTGGTAAGTGATTTTTCTATTATACCCACTTGGGGAATTAGAAGAAATTTAGGTAAACACTTTAATTATGAAGCAGGTCTTGGTGCAGGATTTAGTTACACATTTGCTAAACGTGCTGGTTATTTAAACAACAAAAGTGAAATGGAATTAAATATGCACTTGCGTATAGGATATAGGTTTTAGCAAAAACAATAATAATTTGAATATCAAAATGGAAAAGACCTTCATAACACTACTTATCGCTGGAATACTTTCTTTGCAATCTTGTGATGCAAAAAAACAAAAAACTAAAGATAATAATATACCAACCATTAAAAACCCATATCTGGGACAAAAACCACCAGGATTAAGACCTTTACCATTTGCTCCAGGTCTTGTGTCTACGGATTTGTATGAAGTCAATAGTGCATTCACCCCAGATATGAAAGCGTTTTATTTTATTAGAAGAGGAGAAGAAAATAAAAAATCAGCTTTTTACGAATACAAATACAGCGAAATTAATGGGGAATGGAAGAAATCTGAAATAGCATCTCCATGGATAGGAAGACCGGTAATATCCCCAGATGGACAAACCATGCATTTAGGTGACAGATATTTAAAAAGAACGGAATCTGGATGGTCAGAATTACAAAAACTAGAACCTCCAACTGTAAGTAATGATTCTATGTATATTATGCGCCTCTCATCATCTTCAAATGGGACGTACTATTTTGACACCTATAAAGAGAATGATTCAACGTTTCCAATTCGCTATTCGCGTTTAATTAACGGTAAACATGAAGAGCCCAAGGCCTTACCCAAAGCAATAAATAAAGGAACCTTTTTGAGCCATCCTTTTATAGCACCAGATGAATCGTATTTGTTATTTGATGCTCAAAGAGAAGATGGTTATGGAGATTCAGATATTTACATCAGTTTTAAACAAAAAGATGGTACTTGGGGTAATGGAATTAATTTGGGAGATAAAATAAACACCAACGCCTGGGAAGCTTCAGCAAGTATAACGCCAGATGGCAAGTACCTTTTCTTTAGTAGAAATGTTGGATCAGACGATTTTGAAAATGTAGATGTTTTTTGGGTAGATGCAAAAGTTATCTATGCTCTTAAAAAGGAATAATGAAAAGGAAAGGTTTGTTCCAATTTCAAAATGCGAACTTTTGTACCCCACATTTTAACCAACTTTGCTATCAACAAAAACAATTATGAAAGCAATAGAATGTCTAAAATATGGGGAGGTAGATAATCTGGTGCTAAGTCATGTAAAAAAACCATCACCAAAAGCTAATGAAGTACTAATAAAGATACATGCAACTTCAGTTACCACAAGCGATGTTCTAATTCGGAGAATGAATGAACCTTTCATTCCTAAACTTATACTCCAACTCATATTTGGTTTTGGCCGTCCAAGAAACCCTGTATTGGGGATGGTAACAGCTGGTATTGTTGAGCGTAAAGGTAAAGATGTAACATTGTTCGAAATTGGGGATGAGGTTTTTGCGTATGGTTCAATCTCGCCTACCAAACTTCGTTTTGGTTCTTATGCAGAATATATTTGTTTACCAGAAGATTGGAATCTAGCCCTAAAACCTGTAAATCTTAGTTTTGAGGAAGCTGCAGCGATACCTTATGGTGGCTTGCTTGCTACTCATTTATTAAAAAAGACGAGCATAAACAAGGGCGACAATGTTTTAATTTATGGAGCGTCAGGAAGTATAGGCACAATGGTCATTCAATTGGCGAAGCATTTGGGTGCTCATGTCACTAGTGTTTGTAGTGGTAGAAACTTCGAATTAGTAACTTCTTTAGGAAGTGATAAGGTGATTGACTACACGATAGAAAATGCTGAAAAACAATTGGAAAGGTATAAATATGTGATTGATGCCGTAGGCAACTCAAAATCATCGATACTAAAAGAAAAGAGCAAAAAAGTATTGGCTTTGAATGGCAAATACATATCCATAGATCATGGCACTCCATTAACACCAAAAGAAGCTTTTTTTAATTTAAAAAGGTTAGCAGAACAAGAGAAACTAAGACCTGTTATTGATAGAGTATATTCTTTAGAAAAAATGGCCGAAGCTCATAAATATGTGGAGATGGGTCATAAAAGAGGAAATGTGGTCATCACTATTTAGCTCGCTATGGATTTTCCCAATTTATAAATCATCAACTCGTGCTGAGCCCAGTCGAAGCATCAAAAAACGAACAGTGTATTTTTGTCAAATCAAAAGAAGGAAAAGAAAAAATATAACCACAACTACCACTTATTTCTGACTGATATAATCTGATGTTTATATTTAACCAAATGAAAATAGTAAAACGACTTTTAAAAATTGTATTCGCTCTCATTGGCCTGCTTGTGCTAATAGGAATCATTACACTTTGGGTTGATTCATCAGGAACAAATTACCTTGAGATTAATAAGAATGAAACTGCATCTAATAATTCTTACCTGATAAAAAAAGTCAATGTCATCCCAATGAATCAGGACACTGTTTTAGTTGATAAAATGGTGTATATAAAAAAAGGAGTTATTGAAAAGATTGCAGACACTATTGAGGTCAAAGGGATTGAAATTATTAATGCAAAGAACAAATACCTAACACCAGGACTTATAGATATGCATGTGCATGTGTGGGATAGATATGAACTCGGACTCTACCTATCCAACGGTGTAACAGCAGTTAGAAATCTTTGGGGTATGCCAATGCATTTAAGAATTAAAGAAGATGTAATGGAAGAAAATATTTTTTCACCATCGTTTTTTACAACAGGACCAAAACTAACAGGCTCTGAATTCATTGGTGATGACAATTTAAATCTAAGTAATCCGAGTGAAGCTAAAGACAAGGTTGTAGAATATAAAGACAGAGGTTACGATTTCATCAAAACGTATTATGGATTGGATAAGGAAGTTTTTGATGCAGTGATTGAACAAGCCAAGATTTCTGAAATGGACATTGTTGCTCACCCTTCTCAAAAAGTACCATTTTCATATCATTTAAACCCACAAATCAAATCCATTGAACATGCTGAAGAAATTGTGCAGCAACCTTTGCAGTTTGATTTAGATACCCTTAAGCTTCAGGCTGTTATTGATTCTATTTCCGCGTCTAAACATACAAGTTATAGTCCTACACTTACGGTGTTTCATAATATTTATCAAATGATGATGGATGATGACATTTTAGATTCAGAATCATTGAAGTATATGAATCCACTCATTAAAATGGATGATAGCAAAAGACAATTTGAGCGTTGGTATAATGCCAAGCAAGAAGATCCTACGACCGTTGAGCGGATAAAAAAACAGCATGATTTTCACATGAACATCGTTAATAAACTGCATGAAGCTGGAGTACCTATAATTTGTGGCACTGATGGTGGTATTGGAGTTACGCTTCCAGGGTTTTCAATTCATACAGAACTGGCCTTTTACAAAGAAGCTGGCCTTTCTAATTATGAAGTGTTGAAAACAGCTACTGTCAATGCTTCTCGAACGCATTCAATGATGAATCAACTTGGAACTATTGAAGAGGGCAAGATTGCTAATTTGTTATTAGTGGATGAAAACCCGCTTTTTAAGTTGTCTTCGCTTAAAAAACCCACCTATGTTTTTGTGAAGGGGCGAAAATTGGACAGAGCGACTTTGGATTCTTTTAATGAAAAGGCAAAAAATCGAAAGAATTTAATAGCTACTGCTCTGAGGTATTTGGAAAACCTAATCATTGAAAAATAAACTACTGGTAAAAATGTATATGAAATCAGAAAAATTAAAATAAGATTTAATAGAAAGGCTTGTTTGCATCATAATTTATAGAACTGCGTCATAATTTTCAATCTATCATCAAACTTTATACATAAGGCTTCATAAGTGGTTAGAAGCATATTGCTTCTTGATAGATATTTGTAGAAACAAAAATTGAGCTATTAATAATAAAAATTAAAGTGTAACAAATACCTATCATCGCTCGTCATAACATTCAAAATACATCAATCATAATCATCAATCATAATCATCAATCAAAAAACGAACAGTACATGTTTTTCAAATCAAAAGAAGGAAAAGAAAAAATCTTATCCCTTTACAATCAAAAGTTGAATGAGCTGAATATTGAATATTCAGAAAAATTTATAGAAACAAAGTTTGGAGTCACTAATGTTATCATTACTGGCGACACTAAAAACCCTCCATTAGTACTGATTCACGGCACAGGAGGTTGTGCACCACAAATTTTAGATTCTTTCCCCAATCTAGCTTCAAAATATTGTGTCTATGCAGTAGATGTGTTAGCACAACCCAATAAAAGTGCAGAGAATCGATTAGACATGAAATCTTTAGATTATGGAAAATGGCTTATTGAAGTAATCATAAAACTAAGACTGAAAGACGTGACCCTGGTAGGCTTTTCCTTTGGAGGTTTCATTAGCTTAAAAGCACTAGTGTTTAATGAAACGACTATAAAACAGGTATTCTTAATTGCACCAGTCTATATTGTTAATGGTAATCCTCTTGTAGGTTTGTTTAAAATGTTCCTACCATTAAAAAAGTTTATAAAAACTAACAATCAAAAGCACATTAAAAAGGTAATGAACGTACTTTTTTCTGAATACGATGATTTTGCATTAGAGTTTATGTCTTCTACGTTTCAACACTGCAATATGGATTTTTCTCCTTTACCAATACTATCTAAAAATGATGCAAATAGAATAAAAACACCGATTACCATTTTTGCCTGTGAAAAGGATATCATGTTTCCCGGAAAAAAAATGATTAAAAGAGCAAAACGAATATTTTCTTCTATAGAAGAAGTTGTTTTGATTGAAGATGCTAAACACGTACCAAATTCAAAGGATTTTAAAAAAATAGAAGATTTAATTATTGATAAAAACAGGCACTGAAATGATACAAGAAATTAAATCTTTAAAATTTCCCAAATCCAATATAATTTCAATAAATGGAATTGAGTTAGAAGTATTTGAAGCGGGTAAAGAAAATATTGGCAATCCAATTGTACTCTGTCATGGCTTTCCCGAACATGCCTTTTCTTGGCGTTATCAAATACCAGCGCTTGCTAAAGCTGGTTATCATGTCATTGTTCCAAATCAAAGAGGATATGGCAATTCATCGCGCCCTAAAGAAGTAACGGCATATGATATAACCCATTTAACAGATGATTTAGTGGCCTTACTTGATTATTACAACTACAGAGATGCTGTTTTTGTGGGGCATGATTGGGGCGCAAATGTAGTTTGGAACCTTGCACTCTTGCATCCAGAGCGTGTCAATAAAATACTAAATCTTGCATTACCTTATCAAGAACGAGGTGAAAAACCATGGATTCAGTTTATGGAAGAGATTTTTGGTGAAGATTTCTATTTTGTTCATTTTAATAAAAAACCAGGAGTAGCAGATGCTGTGTTAGAGAATCATGCAGAAAACTTTCTTCGTAATTTATTTCGTAAGAATGTGCCTCTTGCACCACCAGAACCAGGAATGTTAATGATGAATCTTGCAAAAGCGGAAAAGCCTTTTGGTGAGCCTATTATGAACGACGTTGATTTGTCTGTATTTGTAACGGCCTTTAAAAATTCTGGGTTTAATGGCGCTATTAATTGGTATAGAAACCTTGACCGAAACTGGCACGTATTAGCAGATATAGACCCAATCATCAAACAGCCTACACTTATGATCTATGGTAATCTAGATATGATTCCAAAATTTGAAAGGCTACAGGATTTTGTTCCGAATCTGGATGTGATTTGTCTAGAGTGTGGCCATCACATTCAACAAGAGTTACCACATGAAACAAATGAATCGATTTTAAAATGGTTGGCAAAATTTAATGGTTAAAAAAGAAATGGAAACAAGAATGGTATTTTATAGAGAAGGAGCAGAATTTGTTTGAGACTATAGACAAGCCTTAATTTTTGAATCCATTTAATTAACAATACTAAAAATACGTATGAAACATTTTCTTTTATTCATCGGATTCCTAATGTTAAACGCTTCAGTTTTTGCACAAACGGAAGTATCTAAAATAGAAAACACGCTTTTAAATTATATAAATGGTACTTCTTACAATAAATCTGCACTTATTGAAAAAGCATTTTATACCAATGCAAACCTGTATTTAGAAAAAAGTAACAAAACACTTTGGACCGTTCCTGTCAAAGAATATGCAAGTTGATATAAAAATAAAAAAGAAGGAGAATTTACGGGAAGAATAGGTAACATTTTATCGATTGACAACTTTGAAGGTGTTGCTACTGCAAAAGCAGAAATTATTATCCCTAAGAGTGGTTTAAGATACATTGATTTGTTTCTTTTAAAAAAAATTGAAAACGAGTGGAAAATTATTAGCAAAACTGCTAGCAGTGAAAAAAGTAACCAAAATGGTGATAAAATATTATTTATAGTATCCAATGCCTCATTCCATGGAACATCTAAACTTCCAACGGGTAATAGCTTCTCTGAAATTGTTAATGCTTATGATACGTTTAAAAAGGAAGGGTTTACTGTGGACTTCGTTAGTCCATATGGAGGTAGTATTCCACTAGCTTATATTAATACATCTGACGCACTCCAAAAAAAACTGCTTTACAGTGAATACTTTATGTATGCTTTAAAACACACCAAAAAGCCTAAAGAAATTATTGCAAAAGATTATAAAGCGGTTCATTATATCGGAGGTGGAAGTGCAATGTATGATGTGCCTAAGAATAAAGAAATTCAAAAAATAACAATGACCATTTTTGAAGAATATAATGGTATTGTCTCTTCAGTATGTCATGGAACGGCTGGTATTGTTGATTTAAAAACAAAAGATGGGAAGTACTTGGTAAATAATAAAATAATTAGTGGATACCCAGAAGCTTATGAAAAAGAGGGTGCCGAATATTTTAAGCAATTCCCTTTTTTAATTCAAAAGACCATAGAAGAAAGAGGTGGAATATTTAAATATTCTCCTAGAAACTCGGTACATGTAGAGGTACAAGGAAATGTAATTACAGGTCAAAATTATTTATCATCTAAAGATGTAGCATTAAAAATAATCGAAAATTTAAATAATCGAGAAATCAGTCAATAAAATGAAAAAAGCCAACCAAATTTCACTAACATATTTTTGCATAATAGTATTGATGGGTAGTACAGTTTCATGCTCAAATGGTGATAATATTGCAGGTTTTAATCGTGCTTATGTAAGCATACCCGATTCAAGTTTTGAAGCGATACTTATAAAAACAGGTGTAGATTCTGATGGTATTATAAATCAGCAAATGCTAAGCAGTGATGCTGAAGGAATAGCTACCCTTGATTTAAGCAATCTAGATTATGGAGCTATTACTGATTTAACAGGAATAGAAGGCTTCACTAGTTTAAGGAAATTAATTGCCACCCAGCATGATATAGCACAAATTGATTTAAGTGATAATTTAAATTTGGATACGTTAAATCTTGCGGGTAATAAATTGTTAAGTATTGATATTAGCAACAACAGTAAACTAGTTTTACTTGATTTGACTGCTAATGAAATGAATTCAGTAGTTGGATTATCAGAATTAGGTGAATTAAAAGACTTGGATTTGTCTTGGAATTATTTTGAAACTTTTAGTATTTCTAGCGAGTCGTTAGAGGTTTTACATATGAGTAATAATGATTTGTATTCACTCGACATTAGTTCAGATCCAAATCTAAAAAACCTACTTTTAACATCAAATAAATTGCAAAGTTTAGAGGTGATTTCAAATAAAAAGTTAGAAACATTACTGGTTTCTGATAATGAGCTGCAAACTATTAATCTCTTAGAAAATAATGATTTAACGCATCTTTATATCACCAGTAATTCACTGGATAGGTTAAACGTGAGTTTTAATCAAAACCTTATTGATTTAAAAGTAGATAGAAATCCAAATCTGTCATGCATTAAAGTTCTTGATGGACAAAGTATACCACAGATTTCTAAATCAGATTATCAAGAGCTAAATGCTGATTGCAATTAAAAACGCCATAAAACTTTGAGATACAATCTATTTAATTTGCGGGCTTACTATAAAATGCAATAGAACAATATTTCATTATAGTAGACATAAGTAAAATTATTGGCACCCTATTTATTTCGGGATTTTACTATCTGATATTGAGCTTGTGGATATTCATGATAATCAAAGAATAGAGTACTATTATTATAATCAAATTTTGAGATGAATATAACCGAACAACTAAACACCATTAATGACTACTATGCTCCAAAAATAATTGGTGAAGTAAATGATGTTTTTATAAAACTGGTGAAAATACAGGGTAATAAAGTTCCTTGGCATCATCATAAAAATGAAGATGAATTATTTCTTATTATCAAAGGAGCGCTTCTGTTTGAAATAGAAAATCAAGAACCGTTTACCATGAAAAAGGGAGACTTGTTTATTGTGAAAAAGGGAATCAGTCATAAGGTAAGTTCTAAAAACGAATGCCATATAATGCTTATTGAAAATAAATCAACATTGCATACAGGAGAGGTTGTTAATGAAATTACTAAGCCTATTAAAAATCAAATCTAGTATGATAATGAACTATAAAAAAAGGTGTTTAAGTCTGCTATTGTTGTTGATTGTAGCATTCGCTTATACACAACCTAAAGAAGCAGATAAAATTAGGATTCTGTATAAATGATTGATATATAATTAATTATAATGAAAAGTTGCAATTCTGCCACCCCGACCGAGAAAATCCAATCATTAAAGGGTTGGATTTTTTTGGAATCATTGCCTTTTTGTGTTTAAGGAACCCATTTGATATCACTAATATCACATAAAGTGTTTACGTTTGGGTGACTATTTGGTACTAAAAAGACGCTTAACCCCTTCCTCATTTACAGAATAGTAAATAATAGTAAATTTAGATTTAGCTTAAATATTATAAACCCGACGGTTTTAGATTTTTAAAGTACAGAATAACAGTATTTTATATGATTTAATTAGTAACCGCATACGCTACCGTATACCGTGAGCTTCAAAAAAAAATCCGTTGATACTGAATGTAAATCATTCAATTTCAACGGATTAGTTGTAGCGAGAGAGGGACTTGAACCCTCGGCCTCCGGGTTATGAATCCGACGCTCTAACCAACTGAGCTACCTCGCCGTATATTCGTTTTTCAATACTGGTTCTTTCAACTGGCAAAGCAAATTTGCCCGCACAATACTCGATTACAAGCGTTGTTTTTAATTTAATTAGTATTTTAAAACGGGTGCAAATATAAAGTTTATTTTAGGATCAACTGCAATAGTAGCTGAAAAAATAATACTCATATTTAGTTTTTTTATCATTTATAAATATATATATTGGGCTTTATTAAGATGTGAAAAATGAATGACAAAATAAAATTTGAAATTGAGTTTGTGATACAATCGTCGCCTCAAATGCTTTATCAGTATTTGGCCACGCCTTCGGGATTATCGGAGTGGTTTGCGGACAATGTAAACTCTAGGGGTGAAAAGTTTATTTTTATCTGGGACGGCTCAGAGGAGGAGGCTCTTTTATTGAAGCGCAAAACAGATGAGTTCGTTCGTTTTGCATGGGAAGAAAATGATGATGATTCCTATTTTGAAATGAAAATTATCGTTGATGAAATAACAAAAGATGTATCCTTGTTCATTACCGATTTTGCAGAGGATGATGAAGTGGAAGAGTCGAAAATGTTATGGGCCAATCAGGTTTCCGACCTAAAACAAGTATTGGGTTCCAAATAGATTATTAGGTATTTACAGTATCTTTGAGCCTTATTTTTATAAGGCTTTTTTTATGGTAAATTTTAATGGTACGTTACTAGAAACCGATGCACACTTTTTGAATAACTCTAACCGGGGGCTTAGGTATGGGGATTCACTTTTTGAAGCCATCCGCGTTGTCAATGGACGTATCTATTTCCTGGAGGAACATTACCTAAGGTTAATGTCTTCTATGCGTATTCTTAGAATGGAAATTCCTATGGAGTTTACAATGGAGTTTTTAGCGTCCGAAATATTAAAGACACTTTCGGCAAATGCCCAGAATAAGCCCTACCGTGTTCGATTTACAGTGTTCAGGAACGATGGCGGACTATATTTGCCGAAAACCAACCGAGTCTCTTATTGTGTTGAAGTACAGGAATTGGAACATCCGTTCTATACCATTTCCGATGCTCCTTATGAGGTTGAACTGTTCAAGGATTTTTATGTTAATAAGGATATGCTATCCAATTTAAAGTCCAATAATCGACTTTTGAACGTTGTTGGAAGTGTTTTTGCCAAAGAGAACGATTTTCAAAATTGCCTACTTATCAATGGTGATAAAATGATTGTAGAGGCACTGAACGGTAACTTGTTCTTGGTGACGGGAAAAACAATAAAAACCCCACCTTTAAATGACGGGTGTTTGAATGGTGTTCTTAGGAAAAAAATAATTGAAATTTCAACCAAGTCAACGGTCTACGAAGTAAGGGAGGAGTCTATTTCGCCTTTTGAACTGCAAAAAGCCGACGAGATGTTCATTACCAATACTATAAGTGGTATTATTCCAGTCTACAAATACCGTAAAAAGATATATAAAAACACCACCAGTAAGGACCTCGTAGGCAAATTGAACGCGGTTGCACGCCTAACAGTTTAGTTTAGGCTAGGATTTTCTGGTGCATTGGACCATAGCATATAGTCGCCGCCAAGTTCCATCATTTTTTCTTTCCAAAAGGCATCGGAAGATTTTTTAATGATTTGGCTCTCGTATTCATTGGTAACCACGATCCAGGATTTGGAAGAAAGTTCTTCGTCAAGCTGAAGGGAAGACCAACCGGAATAACCCAAAAAGAAACGGATGTCGTCTTCCGAGATTACTTGCCGATTTATAAGGGAGATAGTTTTTTCAAAATCGCCACCCCAATAAATGCCATCGGAAATTTCTATGCTATTTTCAATTAAATGGGGTACTTTATGTATAAAGTAAAGGTTATCCTGTTCCACGGGCCCACCATTATAGACTTGAAAAGGAATCAGAATTTCAGTGACAAGGTCATTAATCTGGTATTCCAATGGCTTGTTCAAAATAAAGCCAACAGAACCCTCGTTATTATGCTCCGCAAGCAATACCACAGATCTATTAAATGAAACATCACCGGTAAGGGATGGTTCCGCAATAAGTAATTTTCCTTTTTCAGGTTCTATTTGGAGCATTATTCAATAGGCTATAAAAGTCTAAAATAAGACAATTCTTATTAAACTTCAAAAATCAAGTTACAAAAAAAAGCGCTTAAAAAGCGCTTTTCGAATCTAATAACTGTATCAATTTAGTTTACAGCATTGCCTAGATCGGCACCAGCTTTAAACTTAACAACATTCTTAGCTGCAATTTGGATAGTCTTTCCAGTGGATGGATTTCTACCTTCTCTTGCATTTCTTTTTGACACGGACCAAGATCCGAAACCAACTAGAGAAACTCTGTCCCCTTTTTTCAAAGAACCTTCAACATTTCCTAAAAAAGACTCTAAAGACTTCTTGGCCGCTGCTTTTGTGATGCCAGCGTCTGCCGCCATTGCATCGATCAATTCTGTTTTGTTCATAATGTGATTAAATTAATAATTGTTAAACTAACTTTATATAGTGAAACAAATTTATATGGATTTACGACCAACACAAGGAAAACCGCTGTAAATCCCTTATTTTGTTGATAACTCGGGAGGTTTGTTGATAACGTAGGGCTTTTTTTACGAATCCCGCAGCCCTATAATACAGGGGCTTTACCCAAAAACAGCATTTTCGGGTAAACTGAGTCCGTTCAATACCGCTTCCGTTGTCATTCTTCTTTTGCCCTGAAGCTGAATTTCTAATAACTTTATATAACCTCCGGCAACCGCAACCCGTATCTCTTTTTTATCAAAGATTAGTTTTCCGGGCTGTATGTTATGAGCAATTTTTTCAACTTCAACCTTGTATATTTTCACTACGAGCTTGTCGTTGTTCATAATAAGAGTGCTCCAAGCGGCCGGGTACGGACTTAGACCGCGTATGTGGTTGTATATAGTTTCCATAGGAAGGGTCCAATCTATTCTGCATGTCTCCCTATCTAGTTTATGTGCCAACTTTAAATCAGCGGAATCTACTTGTAAGTACGTACTAAGGTTTCCTTCTTCGATCCGTTTTACGGTCTTTAATACCGTTTTTGCTCCTAAGTGCATTAGACGGTCATGTAAGGTTCCAGCATCTTCACTTGGAGATATGGCGAGTTCGTCTTGTAGGATAATGGCACCGGTATCTATTTTTTCATCGATAAAGAACGTGGTGGTACCCGTCTTGGTCTCACCGTTCATGATGGCCCAATTGATAGGGGCGGCTCCCCGGTACTGCGGAAGTAAGGAAGCATGTAAGTTAAAGGTACCCAGGGCTGGAAGCTGCCAAACGACCTTGGGAAGCATCCGAAAGGCTACCACTATTTGTAGATTGGCGTTTAACTCCTTTAATTGCTCGAGGAATTCGGGATGTTTTAGGTTTGTTGGTTGTAGTATTTTTAAGCCATGGGCCAAGGCGTAGGTTTTAACGGCAGACTGGTTTAATTTTCTTCCTCTCCCTGCGGGTCTGTCCGGAGCAGTGATAACACCCGCTATTGTGTATCCTTTTTTACAAAGTGCGTCTAGGATCCCTACGGCGAAATCCGGTGTTCCCATAAATACGATTCGTAAGTCTGTCATAATTCCCTAAGATATATAGTACTGATTTTTATTGTCGAGCTTAATTTTACGCTCTTCGAGTAGCTCTTGCAAAGCTATTAAAACGTTAGTGCTTTCCGAACCTAATGCCTGCTGTAATCTTCTCGAGTTGTGTGGATTTGTAGTCAATAGCACCAAAATTTGCTGTTTTATGGTAGTTGTTGAGGGGTCTAAATTCTGCACGACGGTACATACATCGCAAATTCCGCAAGGAGGTGAACCTAGTTCCCCAAAATAAGTAAGTAACTGCTGGCTCCTACATATACTATCGTTATTGGTGTAGGCCAACATTTTCGCAACCTGCTCTTGCTTTAGCTTGTTTTGGTCTTTCACTGTTTTGGCAAATAGGTTTATGGTGCTGTCATCCTCCCGAGGTACTAGAAACGTAAGTTCCAGGTCGCTATGGGATCCTTTAAAATCGATAATATCCTCCGATGCCAATTTCTCCAACCCTTTTATGACCGTGTTTTCATCCGTGTTCAATTTTTTTGCTAAAAGCAAGGTATTTATCAGTGTTTCAAATTCAAAAATACCACCGTAGGTTCTTAAGATAATCTTGACCAGATCGGATAAGCTCGGGTGCCTTTCTATATAATCAAAAAGGGTATCTTTTTCTGCCTTGAAATGAACGGTTACCTTTCGCGCAAAGGCGGTGGATAGTGCAAGAACCGAATTTCTATCCAGTATGCGCAGTACATTATACGTTAGCAAGGAATTTAAACTATAGGTTGCACAGAACTGGTTAAAGTTTAACCTGTAGGTATTACCTGAACCTTCTCCGTAAGCAATTTGTAAATAATTGTTTAGCTTGTTATATACTAATTTCACATACTGGACTTCGGGCAAAATATCTAGAAACTGTTTTTTTACCTGTGCTTGGTCTGTTTTGTTCGTAATAAGTATCGCTGCTGCCGGTGCACCGTCCCTTCCGGCTCTTCCGGCTTCCTGATAGTAATTTTCCAAACAATCCGGAATTTGATAATGAACTACCAAGGCAACATCCGGTTTGTCTATACCCATTCCAAATGCATTGGTCGCCACCATTATTTTAGTTCGATTTTCCAACCATTGCTCCAACTTTTTCTTCTTCTCCCTTTCTGTTATACCGCCATGGTAAAACGTAGCTGTAATGTTACAACTGTTAAGATGGGCGGCAACTTCTTCGGCCAACCTTCGTGTTCTTACATACACGATACCACTGGTCTCTAGTTTGTTGCAATAAGTTTTTAGCCAATACTGTTTATCCTCCTCTTTACGTACTTTAAAAGCTATATTTTTTCTTGAGAACGAGTCTTTCTGGATTAGCGGGGCGATAAGGTCCAAGGTCGTAACAATGTCTTCGGCAACCTTTGCGGTCGCTGTTGCCGTAAGGGCCATAAATGGAACGGTAGGATGTAGTTCCCTCAATACCGAACACTTGAGATAGGCGGGCCTAAAGTCATGGCCCCATTGCGAAATGCAATGTGCCTCGTCTATAACCAATAAATTTACGTTCATTTGCTTAATGCGATCTTGAACGAGTTCTTGATCTAGCCGCTCCGGAGAAATGTATAGGAATTTGTATCCGCCATATATACAATTGTCCAATTCATTACTTAGTTCTTCAAACGGCATGGAACCTGTTAGGCCTACCGCTTTAATTCCCAGTTTTTTAAGATTGGAAACCTGATTTTGAATCAATGCGATCAATGGCGAAACCACAATACAAATGCCGTCCTGTACCATTGACGGAACCTGGAAACAAATAGACTTGCCGCCACCTGTGGGTAAAAGGGCCAGGACGTCCCTACCTTCTAAAGCGGCATTGATAATCTGTTCCTGCGAATCTTTAAAGGATGTAAAGCCCCAATACTTTTCAAGAATTTCATTGGGTGTATTGTTCACGTGGCTAATTTACATGGTTCGTTATAAAAGCAATTCTCTGAGGCACTGTTCCAAAGGGCACTTCCTTTACGTCATAGCCCAGTGCAGTGTAGGTGTGTTTTAAGTGTTCATGGATTTCCGTTGCCTGTGCAAAGGTTTCTAATCTTTCATTGTCCTGAACATAAATCGACTTCCACGGCGGAAGCAAAAATACGGCATCGTAACTATGTTTTTTACAGACATTAAAAAAGTCTTCTCCATACGTTTGGTCAAAATAATCCATATAGGCGATTACGTCGGGCATGCCGCGGTCATAAAAAAAAAGGGCTTCGTTTTGGTCTTCTGCGGCCTCGTATTGTTTTTGTCTTCCTTCTAACAGCTGTAGATTGAACTTTTTTGAATCGCTAACAAATGCAATTGGGTTTGTCCCTACATTATCTGGATGCATTTCGTTTTTGGCATCGAGGGTCATACTGCGGATAAACTCATGAAAGCAATAAAAACCAGAAGTTTCCAAGGTTTTTATAATGGACGTTTTTCCTGTTCCCGGAGCACCTGTTATTACTATTCGTTTAACGCTCATTGTGCTGTTTTAGATAAACAAAAATAGGTAAACTTAGGATGGTAAAAAACCAGATGTTTCCACTTATCTTTGCAAAAAAAATAGGAACCAATGGCAGAAACTAGTCCAGAGGAGTTTTATAAGCGTTTAAAGGAACAGTTGGCACAGACCACCGTTTGGCCTTCTAATTACCTGTATAAATTTATTGTAATGTCCGACTCGGACAACATAAAGGACATACATAAAATATTTGACCATACAGGCGCCGTGATTACATCCAAAAAATCCAAGAAAGGTAAGTATACCAGCGTTTCGGTTACTGTTAACCTTCAGAATCCGGATGAAGTCATAAAAAAATATAAAGAAGTAGGAGCATTAGAAGGCGTAATATCGCTATAAAATAGTATTTAAGCTATAATTTTATTATTTTGCGGTCGTTATAAGAATACTTCTTCATACAGTTTTAAGAAAAAAAATCCAATTTGCAATTAGTAGAAAACCTCGAGTACAACACAGAGCGCCCACAGTTGATTATACCGGAATATGGTCGTCATTTTCAAAAAATGGTAGATCATGCGGTTTCGATAAAGGATCCAGTAGAAAGAAATAATGTGGCCAATGCCATTATTAGCGTAATGGGAAATTTACAACCCCACTTGCGTGATGTTCCAGATTTTCAGCATAAGTTATGGGATCAGTTATTTATCATGTCCGATTTTAAATTGGATGTAGAATCTCCTTTTCCCATTACATCCAAAGAAATATTACAAAAACGTCCTGATCCTTTGGAATATCCACAAAATTTTCCAAAATATCGGTTTTACGGTAACAATATCAAACGTATGATCGATGTTGCAGTAGAGTGGGAGAAAGGGGACAAGCGTTCCGGTCTGGAATATGCGATCGCAAATCACATGAAAAAGTGCTATTTAAACTGGAACAAGGATGTTGTTGACGATTCTACCATATTTAAACACTTATTTGAACTTAGTGATGGACAAATAGATCTTGCTGCCAAAGGCGAGAGTCTTACCGACAGTGGCCAATTCTTAAAGAACAGGATTGCAAAATCACAGAAGAGCGGCAGTAACAACAAAAACAATCAAAGAAATAGTAATCGCGGTAAAAAACGCTATTAATCGTCTACACATTTAGATGGGAACATTCAAGATAGAAGGTGGTCATCCGCTATCCGGTGAAATTACACCTCAAGGAGCCAAAAACGAAGCTTTACAAATTTTATGCGCGGTATTACTAACGCAGGAAAAGGTTGCGATAACGAACATTCCGGACATTATAGATGTCAATAAACTTATTTCGCTTTTAGAGGATCTAGGCGTTAAAATCCAGAAAAAAGGAAAAGGTTCCTATACCTTTAAAGCGGACGATATTAACTTGGATTACCTACAAAGCGATCAGTTTAAACAAGATGGTAGAGGTTTAAGAGGTTCCATAATGTTGGTAGGACCGCTGCTGGCCCGTTTTGGAAAGGGATATATTCCTAAACCGGGGGGCGATAAAATAGGGCGCAGAAGGTTGGACACCCATTTTGAGGGTTTCATTAAACTTGGTGCCAAATTCAGATACAACAAAGAAGAATATTTTTATGGTGTAGAAGCTAAAAAACTAAAGGGTTGTTATATGCTCTTGGATGAGGCTTCTGTCACAGGTACGGCCAATATTGTTATGGCTGCAGTACTTGCCGAAGGACAAACTACAATTTATAACGCAGCTTGCGAGCCTTATTTGCAGCAATTGTGTAAAATGTTGAACCGCATGGGGGCTAAAATCTCCGGAGTAGGTTCCAATCTTTTGGTTATAGATGGCGTAGAACGTTTGGGCGGTACCGAACACAGAATGTTGCCCGACATGATCGAAATTGGCAGTTGGGTCGGTCTTGCGGCCATGACCAAAAGCGAACTGACCATTAAAAACGTGAGTTGGGACGATTTGGGACAGATTCCCACGACCTTCAGAAAGTTAGGGATTACCCTAGAGCGGAAGGGCGATGACATTTACATTCCTGCGCACAACAACGGCTACGAAATTCAAAACTATATCGATGGTTCCATACTTACTATCGCAGATGCACCTTGGCCAGGGTTAACTCCCGATTTACTGAGTATCATTCTTGTAATTGCCACACAAGCACGGGGAGAGCTCGTTATCCATCAAAAAATGTTCGAAAGTCGTTTGTTCTTTGTAGATAAACTCTTGGATATGGGAGCAAAGATTATTCTTTGTGATCCGCATAGAGCTGCGGTAATGGGACACGATTTTAAATCCAGTTTGAAAGCGACTACCATGACCTCTCCCGATATTAGGGCGGGCGTCTCCTTATTGATCGCTGCGTTGTCCGCCAAAGGTACGTCCACCATTCATAATATAGAGCAGATCGATCGTGGTTACGAGAACATCGATGAGCGATTGCGCGCCATTGGTGCGAACATTACCCGTGTATAAATATTTGGTACGCACTTAGGATAAAAACAAGAGTCCAGAGCAGTGTCCTCCACCAATTTTTACTTACGAGATTAGAAGCAATTGACCGACTTTCCATTGCCGTTGATTCCTCTATGCGGTTATGTAGGGGAACAAAAATCGTAAACGTTAGTATCCAAACCAGAATAATAAGTACCAACTTTGTTACCGCTATAAACGAAGCAGCCCCAAGTACAGCAAGTACAGTAAAACCTAACTGTCCAAACATTAACGGTAACACGACCAGCGTTATTCTTTTGGTATAGGAACGATGCCAAATTCGTAAATTTTCATGGCCGTAATAGGTCAGGGCGGGGTAGATGGCCAGTTGAACCGCCCAAATAAGCACTAGGGTAGCGGTATCGAAAATAAGGTTTGCGATGAGGGTCATTTAATTCTTTTAAGCCTGAAACGATGGTGCAAAAGCTTATCGAAAGGAGCTATGTACGTTAGCAAAAGTACAGTATAGCATCACACTACAAAAGTTTTATAATTTATTCTTTTATTGTCCATGCCCACAGTATCAACAACGGGTGCACGACCAACAGTCTAACCCAAGCCACCCAAACCGGGGTACACAGACCGTCGGGTACGCAAGCATCTATTTGGATGAAGTACAGATGTGAGGGAATAAACAAAATAAATAGGACAATTATTCCGTACACGCCCATTGTTCTCCACCTAGGTATGAACAATAGCAGTGTAAGACCAATTTCTAAAAGTCCGGACACCACATTTAAGGTTTTAGGGAAGGGTAAATATGGTGGAATAAGAGGGTAATAAAAATCGGGATTCAGGAAATGGTTTATGCCTGCAAATAGCATGAAGCCTATGAATAGATGTCGAAATAGTTTTTTGGTCATGCTAAAAACGCTTTAAGTTGCCGCGTTTCGTTTGTGCACCTGTAAATATAAACGCATTTGATTAGTAACCAAACACACTATTTGGTACACAAATCGTATAGCATCAACCGACATCGTTTATAGTTTCCATTTATATTCCTGATGTACTTTTTTAAGAATAAGAAAAAAGGGGATCCACCAAATAAAGTCATTTGTTATTAAAGTATAGATAAATTCAAAGGGAACCACGTCCTGGATATAATTGAAAAGAAAGCCGATGGGGCCAAATATTTTTCCCAAAAAGCCCACAGCTACTATGGGCCAATGCCGCATTGGATTGTAAGAGGCCCACCAGTAGCCTAGGCCGTAAACGCCAATCACCATACCCATACCTTGCCACACCATGGGGTGGTTCAACGGCTCCATGCCTACCAGCTCAAAAAAATGGTTGGGAAAAAGCACGACCCAAGCTCCCCAGAGAATATTATAAATGGCCGCCAGTTTAAGTGTTAATTTCATGTTTTTTCAATAAGTGTTCCGTCCGGATATTTTGCGAACCTTCCCTTTTCTTTTTCGTGTACATGATCTGGGTAGCGCCATGGCCAGCCGCCAAACTGGGTTAATCGGTACTCGGACATCGCATCTTCTATCTCCTTTTCTGTGTTCATAACAAAAGGACCGTATTTGACAACGGGTTCATTTATGGGTTTTCCCCGTAACAATAGCAAGTGTGCTTTGGAACTTCCTGCCGTTATCTTAGTTTCTTTCTCGGAAGCCAATTGTATGCCATGATCCGGGACTATGGTGGTTCCATCGATCTGTATGGTATCGCCCTCATAAAAATATAAGGTGCTTTGTACTTCTTTTGCTGTTCTGGGAATAGTACATACACCACCGGCATCAATATGTATATTCCATATTGCAACCTGATTTTCCGGTTCGGCCGCCCAACTATCGGGTGCCGGTTCCGGGGCGCTTTCGGCGGCATAGGTACCAGCGATTATTTTTATGTTTGCACTTTGTATCCCGACCACGGGAATATCCTCATGCCAAAGCATTTTAAAATGCGGTGCAACAAATTTTTTGGCCTTGGGTAGGTTTAGCCATATCTGAAACAACTCTAAGGGATTGTCTTTGTCGGTGTTCAGCAAGGGAAACATTTCGCTGTGCTGTACCCCGTTGCCTGCGGTCATCCATTGCACATCGCCTTCCCCAAACCTACCGGCGGCTCCTAGGGAGTCCGAATGGTCACAAAAACCCTTGTTGACTATGGTAATGGTTTCAAAACCCCGATGTGGGTGTGCAGGAAAACCTGGAATGCTCTGGCCATGATACATGCGCCATCCATCTTTTAAGGTGAAATCATTCCCCAAATTTCGGCCTTCCAAATCTGCATTTGGAGTCATGTCCTCTTTTCCTTTGGGATAGTTATCCAAATGGTAAACGCAAAACAGAAATGGATCTTGTGTTTGCCATGGAAATCCTAATTTAAAAACTTCTTTGATCATAGGTTTATCGCTAATGTACCGCCGTATTTATCTCTACCCAGTATCCATCCGGGTCCTGTATGTAGATTTGGCGAACGCCATCGGTTCTTAACGTAACAGCGTTTTTTTTTCCTGGCCAGTCCGAATAGGCAATCTTATTTTTCTCCAAGTGCGCTATTACGCCTTCTAAGTCTTGGGTTGCCAAGCACAGGTGCATGGATTTATTTTTTTCAAAAGGCGCAAATTCTTTTTGAATTAAGTGTATTTGAGAACTACCATCGACGATAAACCAACGAAAACCAGGTTTTTTGTCGGGATGCGGCGTTTCAGTCAACTTTAGAATATTACCGTAAAACTCGGCGCTTTTATCAACATCTTCTACCACTAGGGCAAAATGGTCAATTTTAAAATCGAACGTTTGTCCTGTTCCCACTACGGAAATGAAACACATGAAACCTAGTAAATACAGTTTTTTCATACGTATTGTTTTGTTTTACTTCGTGTCCAAGGCGTCTATCTGTTTTTGGATTTTATCCGCCTCTTCATACTTTCCGTCACTAGCGGAACGATTGATCTTAGAAAGGTCAAAAGCCTCTTTCATGAGTTTTTTGTATTTCTCCTCTAATTTTTCTTTTTCAGTTTTCTTCTTAAATAATCCGAACATAGCAATTCTTTTTTTTTGAAATTAATTTTGGTTGATCGGTGGCGGACCTTCTGTCATAGGCTCATAAACAACATCACCTTTTCGCGTTTTAAATTCTTCTTTTACCTTTTGTACCATTTTTGGATTTTCGAACAAGTCCAACATAGTCATGGACATTGCTTTGGAGGCATAGACCAATCCCTTATGTCCAATGGACATTCCGCCGCAGGCAACTACCGCCCATGAGTGCCAGGGCGTATCTTTTGGAGCCACGGTAACCCCTAGGTTTATGTTGGGAACATTCCAACTTACATCGCCTACATCGGTTGATCCACCGCCGGGATTTTTTTCGGTTTCCTTTAGGGGATATATCTTACTGTCCATACCCACCTCCGGTTTTCCTGTTGCTTTTTGAATCGCCTTGCCAAAAGCCGTTTCTTCTTCCGTATAAGAAATAGGGCCTAAAAGCTCTAAATTGTTTTGCATGATTTCGCCACCTGCACGGTTGACCAAGGTTTCGTAAATGCCGGAGACCAAAGAAATCTTATAGTCTACATCTGCCATGATCGCGGCACCTTCTGCCATTTCCTTAACACGTTCATAAGTAGGTAACATGATATTCCGTTTGGGGTCGCGTACCCGCACCCATAGCTTGGCATAATCGGGAACTACGTTTACCACTTGTCCGCCATCCTGTATATGATAGTGTATTCTGGAAGTGGGTAAGATATGCTCCCTGTAGTAGTTGATACCCGTTGTATATAGTTCCAAGGCATCCGATGCACTGCGACCGTTCCATGGGTCACCGGACGCATGAGCAGCCTGACCATGAAATTCTACGATAAAATCGATGAGGGAAAGTCCGGATTGTACATCGGCCTCAATTCCGGAAGACGGGTGCCAACTTACGTTAACATCTACATCGTCCCAAAGCCCTGCTTTTACCATCCATACTTTTGCAAAGTATTTTTCTTCTGCCGGAGTTCCCAAGAACTTCACCGTGCCTTTGATTTTCCCTGCTTCCATGAGTTCTTTTATCGCTATGGCCGCTCCTAAACTGGCAGCACCAAAGAGATTGTGTCCGCAACCATGACCGGCAGCACCTTCATTAAGGGCTTCTTTTACCGGAGAGGCTTTTTGCGAAATACCCGGTAGGGCGTCGAACTCGCCAAGAACACTTATCACGGGGGAACCACTGCCAAAGGTTGCCGTAAATGCGGTAGGAATATCAGCGACACCGCGCGTAACGGTCAATCCATTTAACTCTGCATAGTTGGCCAATATTTCGGCTGATCCCGTTTCTTCAAAAGCCGTTTCGGCCAAGGCCCAGATCGAGTCACTTATTTTTATAAGTTCGGACTTGTGCTTTTCTACCGAAGCGATCAGTGCTTTTTTGTTATTCGTTAATTTTTGTCCCGACACAGAAAGGCAAAAAACGAATAAGAACGATGTGAGAATTGCTTTTTTCATACGTATTCAAAGTTTAAAGGTTGGATATGTTTTATGGTCCCTAAAGATAATGAAACTTGGTTGAAATGGGTTTGTAAATCTTAGTTATGTTGGTCCCAAACAGGCCTGCCCGGTATCGTGTGCTTTTCAATGATGCGTTTGCTTTCTTTTCTGGTATTAGGGTTCTTTTTATAGGTATATAGAGCATCACTTGCAAAGGTTCTCATTTTGGATACAGATACTATGGGTTTTGGATAGTCCTTTCCCAGTTCAAAACCCAAAAACTGTAATTCCATGGGAGGAATTTCCCATGGTTCATGAATATATTGTACCGGCAGTGCCGCTAGCTCAGGAACCCACTTTTTTATGAAGAGCCCTTCCGCATCGTGTTCTTTGCTGTTTTTTATCGGGTTGTAGATGCGAATGGTATTTACTCCCGTTTCTCCCGATTGCATATTCAGTTGCGGAAAGTGTATGCCGGGTTCAAAGTCCAGAAAATGCTGTGCCAAATGTTCGGTGCAGTCTTGCCAAGGTTGCCATAACAGATGGGTAAAAAAAGAAGCCAACATGGCACGGAGCCTAAAGTTCACGAAGCCTGTGGTAACCAAACACCGCATGGCGGCATCTATGAGCGGTATTCCTGTTTGACCTTCCCGCCAGGCCTTTTGTAGGTCGGGACGGAGGGGTTTAACAAGCTCATGATAGCCTTTGTTAACGCTTCTGAATTCCATTTCGCCTTCCATTTCAAACTTTTGTATAAAGTGGGCCTGCCAGCGCATACGGGAAAGAAAGGAACTTAGGTTTCGTTTGTTGGTGCCGCTTTTTTTGTGGCCAGCCGCATACTGACATACCTGTCTGGTGGACAAACAGCCCCAGGCCAGATAAGGAGATAGCCTACTACTGTGTTTTCTGGAGGTGGCAGGTTTGGAATAGTTGGCGTTATAGCCCCATATTCGATCTTTTAAAAAGGAATCCAGGTATTTTACGGCGTATCGGGTACCTCCACGTTGAATTTGGGTATTCGGTTTTGTGGCTAACGAAATAGGTTTAAAATGCCGTTTAGAAAGCGCATCGATATACGAAATTGGATAGAAGCTGCCACGTTCCATTATCGGTTTATCGATATCGGTATTTATAAAAGCTACCCAATCGTTTTTCCAGGCCTTTCTGTTCTTTATCCCTCTAAATACACCGTTCTGAATGCTTTCCTCCCAAATTACGTCGTTGCTTTTGCACCATTTTAAAACGCTTTTGTCGCGCTCGTAGGTCATTAGCATTCCAGTTTCTTGGTAGGAGAAGATATGACTTATAGGTGCTGTTTGATGAAGGGTGTTAAAAACGGATAGTATCTCATGGGCAACCACTACTATTTTTGTATCGTAGGACAACAGTTGCCGTTGAAGATCCTCCAAGCTCTGCTTGATAAAATTGATATGCTTTTCGCTGTAATGGGCATCGGTTGTCCATAGGGGTTCAAAGGAGTAGAGTAATAGTATTTGCTCTCCGGTGGCAATGGCTTTTACCAAGGGCTCGTGGTCCAATAACCGCAGATCTCTTTTGAACCAGACAACTACCACTAGGCTACGGCTTCTTTATAGGTTTTTAAACAGCGTTCCCTGGCCATTTTATGGTCTACCATTTTTTCCGGATACGTAAGTTCCTGTAATTCTGGTACCCAGGTGTTTATGTATTCCTTTTGCTTGTCGAACTTATCGATCTGTGTCATAGGATTAAAGATGCGAAAGTAAGGAGCGGCATCCACACCGCTACCCGCTGCCCATTGCCAATTGCCAACGTTGGCACTCATATCATAATCCAGTAATTTTTCGGCAAAATAAGCTTCGCCCCAACGCCAATCTATTAATAAATGCTTGCACAGGAAACTCGCCACCAACATCCTAACCCGGTTGTGCATAAATCCCGTTGCGTTTAACTCTCGCATACCGGCATCAACGAATGCGTATCCCGTCATCCCGTTTTTCCATTTTTCAAACTCGTCCTCGTTGTTTCGCCATTCAATGCGATCGTACTTAGGCCTAAAGGCTTTGTCTTTCGTATGTGGAAAATGCCACAGGATCTGCATAAAAAACTCCCGCCAAATAAGTTCGCTCCAAAAAATTTCGTTGTCCTCGGCTATTGCTTTTTTCATCATTTTACGAACCGATACCGTTCCAAAACGCAAATGTGGTCCTAAACGCGAGGTGCCATTTTCCTTTGCCGGAAAGTTTCGCGTTTCCTCATAATTTTGAATTAGGGTAGGGGTTACGGCATAGTCCGGCACCTTTATACGCGCGGTTTCAAAACCCATATCCGAAAGGGACAGATTGGGAAGTCTGGTATGCGTTATAAGGTTGTGCAAATATTGACTTGTATAATGAATCTTGAGATGGTCCGCATTAAAAATCGATTTCCATTTATTTTTGTAAGGGGTGTACACTACATAGGGGTCGCCATCGTCTTTGATTACGTCATCCTTTTCAAATATGACCTGGTCCTTGTAGGTGTTGAAATCGATGTTCTGTTCCTTTAAAAACAATGCCACTTCTTCATCTCGCTCCCTTGCATACGGCTCGTAATCGTGATTGGTGTATACCGCTTGGATATCATATTCCTTGGTGAGCTCTTTTACAACGTCCAATGGTTTTCCATAATACAAGGCGATGGAGCTGTTTTGTTCTTCTTGCAATAATCCCCTCATTTTTTGCAGGGTTTCATGAATAAAACTGACTCGGGCGTCATCTTTTGGAAGCTTACCCAGTATTTCCGTATCAAAAATAAATATAGGGAGTACCGGGAAATCGCCTTTTAAAGCTTCCAAAAAACCAACATTATCGTCCAACCGTAAATCCCTGCGGAACCAATAAACAGACACTTTTTTGCTCATACTACGAAATATTCAAGGTAGACATACCACCATCTACACCAACAATTTGTCCGGTCATCCAACTGCTATCATCCTTTAACAAAAATGCGGCAATGTTTGCGATATCCTCTGGTTTTCCTACACGTTTTAGAGGATGGCGCTGCGACATCATTTCCACTTTCTTATCATTGCTCAACAAGCGTCCGGCTAAAGGCGTATCCACTAAAGACGGTGCAACAACGTTCACTCTAATTTTAGGTGCATACTCTGCCGCCATGGACTTTGCGAAACCTTCTATAGCTCCTTTCGCAGCGGCAACACTGGTATGAAAAGGCATTCCTGTTCCCACGGCAACCGTGCTAAAGAAAACCATGCTGCTAGCCTCTGCCATTTTTCCGATAATTGTTTTTACCACCCGTACCATGCTAAAAAAATTAAGTTGCATATCCTGTTCAAAGGTATCCAAACTCATCATTTTAAATGGTTTAAGGTTGATACTTCCCGGACAATATACAAACCCGTGAAGCTCATCGGGTAGGGTAGTGGTGTCCAAGTCATCGCTTGTGGCATCGAACGGAATATGGGTTACGTTGATTCCATCTAAACCTTCGGTAGTTCTAGACGCTACGAATACATTATGGTTTTCGTGTAATAACTGCACCAAAGCCTGTCCTATGCCATGGCTGCCTCCTATTAATAATATGTTTTTGCTCATGTTTAAAATGAATTAAAGTGAATTTCTTTTTTCGATCCTGGAATACTTCCAAAGCGGTCTATTAACTGTTGCTCCCTATACTCAAAAATTTGACTTAATTGCTTCTTTACAATAATCGGATGTGCGAGTTGTCCCAATATTCCAAAAGGAATTTTGTAATCTATAATATCTTCCATCTCTACCCCACCATCCACTTCGTTGATAAAATGCTTATGATGCCACATTGCGTAGGGCCCAAATCGCTGCTCATCTACAAAATATTCGCCTTGCTTTACATGCGTAATTTCCGTAACCCATTTGGTGGTGTATCCCGGAAGTGGTGAAACCTTGTATTGTATGATCTGCCCGGCATACATAGGTCTATCGGCTCCTGTAAGAATGGTAAATCCCATCTCTTTAGGGGTTATTTCCTGTAAGTTCTTAGGGCTGGACAAAAAATCCCATGCTTCTTGTCTTGAAATGGGAAAGGATTGCTTTGCGTGCAGTTGATATAATTTCATTCCTATATTTTTAACAAATATAGAGGCAATATTGTTTAGCAGAAAATTTAATTCGTTAAACAAAATAAAAATGATATAATTTCCAGCTAATAGCCTGTCCTACATCGGTATTCTTTTATTTTAAACTGAATAATCAGGTAACGCACGGCATATTTTGTAATTTGCGTTATATCACAAACAGTTGGATATGAAGATTTTCTTTGGGCTTTGTTTGCTACTTACTATAGGTGTTGGCGTAGCGCAAGAGACCGTAGTAGCGCTTGGGGAACTTCCTCAACGGGTATCCGAGACCTCAGGTCTTCTTTTTTTTAATGATCGTATTCTAACACATAACGATTCTGGTGGTGAAGCATTACTGTTTGAACTTGATACGGTATCACTTGAAATCACACGAACGGTTACTATAACCAACGCCATGAACACAGACTGGGAAGCTATTAGCCAAGATGAGGAGTATATCTATATCGGCGATTTTGGTAATAACTTGGGCATGCGTCAAGATTTAGTAATTTACCGGATAGCAAAGGAAGATTATTTGGACAACGATACCGCTGCAGCTGAAGCTATTTTCTTTTCATATCAAGATCAAACCGATTTTGAAGATAACGGTAATAGCGATTGGGACGCAGAAGCTTTTTTTGTTTTAGCCGATGAATTAATAGTACTTACCAAGCAATGGAAAAGTTTGGGTACGGTCGCGTATGCGCTACCTAAAACTCCGGGCACCCATTCCGCAATACGGCGAGGTGCGGTTGAAAATATAGGACTAGTTACCGATGTGGACTATAATTTGGCGGATAACACTTTGTTTGTACTGGGCTATTCTTCATTTTTAATGCCCTTTGCTCGAACTTATGAACTCAGCGATTCCAATATATTTTCAGAGAACTTTGGCATAATACCCTTAGAGATAGGGCTGGCGCAAGTTGAAGGTGTTACAAACGACGGTGCTGGCAATTACTTTATTTCCTCCGAATTTTTCTCTAGGCAGTCGCCCAACATTGTTTCCTTATCGCGTCTTTTTAGGTTTGCTCAAATTGAGGAAGAAGAACAAGAGGAACCCGCAGAAGAGGAGTCGGGAGGAGAATCGGAACAAGAAGAGGAACCAAACCCAGGTTCCTTACCTGATGAAAACAAGGAGGAATTACTCATTTTTAACGAAGTAGGTACGGGGACTATACGATATAGCATCACTTCACAAAGTCCTATCAACGGGACCCGCATTTATGATGTGAACGGAAAAACCATTTGGGAACAGTTTAATACGGATATTCAAAAAGATGGCATTGTTTCGCAATACATACCCACATCCATTTACTACTTTGTGGTTTACTTTAATAATTCCGTAAGATCAAAGGCCTTTGTTGTATACTAAGCAGACTTTTCATTGGCACCGCCAAAGGGTTTGATACTCCGAGACTTGCCTCGAAATTGAAAATCGTTTTCTTATCAATGCCGCGTGGGCTTGCCCGAGGTAGTTTACTTTGGAGACCGTAATTGGAGTGATTTTTGATACTTTGCCCATGATGAAAATAACTATACCCTTTTTAGTGGTCTTTCTTTTGATAGGGGTTTGTGTAAAGGCACAAAGCGATCCAATCACTAAATTTGAGTTGTACGGACGTTGGGTGCTGGAATTGAAAGACAAGGATCAGTTCCCGGAAAAATCAATGTGTTTACCGAGGTCGGAATCAGATTCTATTGAAAGTTCAGTTTGGACGGATATTTTATTTTTTGCCAACGGCCAGTGTAAAATTAGTTCAAATTCAAAGGTAAAACTGGGATTTTGTGCAAATGGATCGGTTGATGGTCGTTATAAAGCGAGTTGGGACTACAACGAGGCAAAAGGGGTGATTACCATTACCGAATTAAACACTTCTTTGAAAGAATTTAGTGAAACATACCCGCAGGAATATGCAGAATTTGGTACTCCGGAGTGGACTACACAGACCAAAATTAAAGTGATACCCTTGGCGGACAATAAAATAGGTCTGCTAAAAATGGCAGCAAATGGTGAGTAAGATTTTAAATGTTTAAAGAACCAGTTTACATTTTGGTATATCAAGAGCATAGACCTACTTTAGGATTTAAATTCAATATTGAAATTCCAAGAATTGCTTTTTGGACTTAAGCACGTGTTTTATTTATGACTTTGTTAACAATGGCAATATCTGTTTATCTCTAGATTTGTTGACAATTAAAAACAAAAAACCATGAACAAAGTAATTTTATTTTTATTAGCTGTTGTAGCTTCATTTTCCTTGGAAGCACAAATTAACACTCCTGAAGCGAGTCCGGCTTCAAAACTGATTCAGACCGTTGGCCTTACCGAAGTGGTTATTGATTATTCTAGACCTTCGATGAAAGGAAGAACCATCTTCGGAGACCTTGTGCCTTATGATAAACTATGGAGAACGGCTGCCAATGCCTACACCACCATAAGTTTTGATACCGACGTAACCATTGCGGGAACCGCTGTAGAAGCTGGTACATATTCAATTTTCACAAAGCCAGGTGCTAAGAACTGGGACGTTTTCTTTTATACCGATACAAAAGGTAGTGGTGTTCCACGAAACTGGGACGAGAATAAAATTGTTGCCAAGGCTACTGTACCAGTTTGGCCTATAGAAATGCCTGTAGAAACGTTTTCTATCACTATTGACGATCTTACCAACACTGGCGCTAAACTTGGAATCATTTGGGAAAACACTTATGTAGCCGTACCTTTTGGGGTCCCTACCGATGCCGCTGTTATGAAAAACATTGACCGTGCACTTAACGGGCCTACGGCGGGAGATTATTATGCCGCTGCCACTTATTTTTCGGCAGAAGGAAAAGACATCAACAAAGCTAAAGAATGGATGGACAAAGCTATGTCCATGACCGAAAAGCCAGCTTTCTGGCAGTTGAGACAATATTCCTTAATCTTGGCCAAAGCCGGGGATAAGAAAGGTGCAATCGCTACCGCCAAAAAATCCTTGGAAGCGTCTAAGGTTGCTGGAAACGATGACTACGTAAAAATGAATATGGATTCCCTAAAAGAATGGGGAGCTATGTAACGGATTCGTTAGGTTGGATTTATAGTAAGCGGAATCAAGTTTCCATTGCCCACGGGGTATGGGTCTTGTTTCCGCTTACTTATACCAATTTAAGTTTTGAATGTCGTATTTAAAATTTGAATTATTTTTTTCTCAGGTTAGGAATGAAATCTAAGCATAGCATTAGCTATGGTTCTATTTTATGACGACAAATGAGTAAAAAAGAAACTTGTTTTATGCGACATCTAGAATTTAAAGTGGTATTATTCTTAGGGATTTTCCATATCCATTTTAATCGTGGCGTTTGCAATTTCCAAAAGTCCCGTTGCTATTTTGTTGTTGAACTACCACTACAATAAAGAATGATGAATGACATGTTATGTATTACGTATTACCGCGCTATAGTATAAACCCTATCACATAACCTATCTTTAGGTTATAAATACTGCCAGATTTACCAGTTCCTTTTTGGTACATCTCAAGTTTAGACCTGATTTTATATTTTTTTTACGTCAGGTTCCTACCTATTATTTTAACACTGTAAGAATAATATTCGGCTTATTTTATATTTACGATTCGAAGTTAGGCTCGGTTTTTTGTACACTCCAAACGGCCTATTGTTTTGGTTCATTAGCCAAAACAAGAACTTACATAACTATTACCGAATGGAATAAACTTTGATATGGTACAGTATAACCGTAGTGTCTTGTTTCGTTCGTTTTCCTTTAGCATACCCTACATGTCTTGCACGATAGTCTAGATTTGAATACTAAGACACTCCACTCCTAACTATAAAGACGTTTGGTTCCCAGCGCTTCTTTGTCTTTTCCTCAGCCAATTTACTGTTTTACCACTAAAGGTTTTTTTAACATTCTGTCAAAAGCTTCAAAAACAAAAGCAAAAATAATGACCAAGGCAGCACCAATAAAATTCAACCATAAATAACCTAATTTTTCCTCGCCTGCAGGATGTATGTGGATGAGATTATAATATATTACGCATATAATAATTTGCGTTAAAACCGCAGCAAAAAATACGGCATTGCCTTTTACGAACTTAAAAAAGAAGGCTAGAAGGAATATGCCCAGTACATTTCCGTAGAAGATACTCCCAATGATATTTACCAACTGTATAAGATTATCGAAAAGATTTGCCACATTGGCAATAGCGATCGCCACAAGGCCCCATGCGAACGTAAACCATTTTGAGGCTTTTACATAGTGGGCATCGGTTTCTTCGTTTGTGTGATTTCGCTTATATAGATCTAACGCTGTAATCGTGCCCAAAGCGTTAAGTTCCGAAGCTGTTGATGACATGGCCGCGGATAAGATGACCGCTAATAATAGGCCAATGAGTCCTTTAGGAAGGTTGTTTAGTATAAAGTGGATAAACACGTAATCCTTATCGTTAGTTTCAGCTGTATCGTCTGCTTGCTTTATCAAGGTCTTTGCAATGGCTCTGTTTGTGCTGTCTTTTTTGTTGATTCTTATAATTTGTGATTTTGCCTCTTTAACGGCGGCATATTCTTTTATTTCCAGGGCCGCAGAAAAATTGTTTTGCGCAATTCTTTTTTCGGCTTCCAAAGCTACTTGCCCTTCTTGTAAAAGCTTGTAATCTTCGGCAAACTCCGATTCCATTACCGTTTGGGTCGCAGCAGGATTAAAATTCAAGGGAGAAGGATTATATTGGTAGAATACGAATACCATTACCCCTACAAGGAGAATAAAAAATTGCATCGGTATTTTGAATATACCATTGAAAACAAGTCCCAACTGACTTTCCCTTACCGTTTTTCCGGATAAGTAGCGTTGCACCTGACTTTGATCAGTACCAAAATAGGCAAGTGCTAAAAACAATCCGCCGGTGATACCGCTCCAGAAAGTGTACCTACTTTTCGTATCCATGCTAAAATCAAGAATCTCCAACTTATTGCTGGCTCCCGCAATCTTGAGCGCTTTGCCGAATGTAATATCGGAAGGTAAATATCCAAGGATAAAGAAGAAGGTAATGAACATCCCGGTCATGATGATGAACATCTGCTGTTTTTGGGTGACACTAACGGCCTTTGTTCCTCCGGAAACCGTATAAATGATAACCAAAGTACCAATGATGACATTTAAAGTTCTGAGGTCCCAACCAAGCACCGCAGATAATATTATAGAAGGCGCAAAAATGGTAATTCCGGCCGCAAGCCCTCTTTGTATCAAGAACAAAATAGCGGCTAAAGACCTTGTTTTTAAGTCGAACCTGCCTTCGAGGAATTCGTATGCAGTGTAGACTTTCATTTTATGGTATAGCGGAATAAACACCAAGCAAATAATTATCATGGCCAAAGGCAGTCCAAAATAGAATTGAACAAAGCCCATGCCATCATGGAAAGCTTGCCCCGGAGTAGAAAGAAAGGTAATGGCACTGGCTTGCGTGGCCATAACAGATAGTCCTATGGTCCACCATTGGGCCTCTTTGCCGCCCCTTACATAGTCGTTTACGTTCTTGCTTCCCTTGGTCTTCCAAACACCATAGGCAACGATAAAAATTAATGTACCGCTAAGAATTGTCCAGTCTAATGCTCCCATATTATGTAAATGATGCCATTATGTACGCGAAAACTAGAACGTAAATTAAATTTAAGAGTAGTACTATGGAATACTCTTTTTTCCAAGTTTTATGTTCCTCTTCTTCTTTGCTCATCCTTTTATAGGTTCTTTTGTTTTTAGGTTTGCCTTGCCAATGGACAGCATATTGGAAAATAGCTTATACGCTCCTGGAACACCTGCGGGCAGTTCTCTAAAGAAGCTCAGACCTGTGTAAATATAGTTTCCATTTCCGTAGGGTGCAACCAGCAAGCTCCCTTTGGTTTCTTCCTCCCCTTCGTCGTTCATGCCCAAAATAGGGGTAAATTCCGGGGCCCATGTATCTGGAAAATAAAGTCCTCTCTCTTGTACCCATCCCTCAAAATCCGAGGTTGTAATTTTATTTGGAAAGTTTACCAATGGATGTTCTTTTGCCAATATGCGAACATCGGAATGTTCATTGGTTACCCTATCTCTTGAAATGTTAAGGTCGTAAGGGGCAATACCTTCAAATTGATCTCCCCATCTATTGGCCGTATTGTATTGGACAATTACCGTACCGCCCTGCTTTACGTAGTCAAAAATGAAACGTTGTTTGAATTTAAGTTCATCAATCACGTTATAAGCCCTTATACCCAGCACAATGGCGTCATATTTGGTAAGACTGCCCTCCGTTATCCCAACGGGATCTATAGTATGTACCGTATACCCCATCTGTTCCAAGCTAGTGGGCATTTCATCACCTGCTCCCATGATGTAGCCAATGTGTTGTCCGGCCGTTTTTATATCCAAGCGAACGGTTTTAGCCTCCGAAGGCAATAGAATGGTTTGCATGGGAACATGGTCGTAAGAAATAGTAACGAGTTCCTTGCTTATTTCTTTTCCGTTTACACGTACAATAGGGGAAATGTAACTTTCTTTTTCGATAGATGGTGGACTTAGCTTAAAATACAGAGTTTGTTCGTCACCTTTTTTGGCAATTGAAAAAGGCTTGGTGTCTTTTTCTACGCTCCAAGCTTCGTCAAAACAGAACTCAACAGTGCCCTCAAGATTATCGGCATGTGCCTTAACGGTTACAGGTATTTCCTTTGGAGTATCATCTGCAAAAATGATCACCTTATCGCGAAAGCTTGCCGTGGCCTCCGGTACAATTTCAAACGGTTGATATATTTCTCCCTTATCTGGTTTGGCATAACGGTATATGACCGGAGTCTCTATGGGAATGATGGTGCCATTGAAGTTCAGTTCAAAAGTGGCGAGAAAGGCTTTTGGCGTTTCCGGTTTTCCTATTAATTTAGAATCTGTGACACGGTAGGTGCCCAAAGTTCCTTTTTCCAATAACCAGTATGGGCTGGTGTAGTTTGTTTTGGAAGGTATTTCCAAACTTATATCTTGTCTTAACAATTGGTTTTCTTCTAAAACTGAACTTTTTACAGCTTTCTTTTTCCCATTGATGCTGACAGATGTTAAGCCGATCTCTACCGGACTCCGATTAATGGCCTCGATGGCAATGGTAACAGTCTCCCCGGCATTTGCGTAGGCATCTTTTGAAGAAGCTTCTAGGTGCAGGCCGGCTACGGCTGTTATAATCGCCCGTAGTTGTTTTGTTTTTATATTTTTCCAATGCTCGTCTTCAATGTCCTGTAAAAGCAGATAGGCTTCCACTAATTGCGGCAAGTGTTCATAGGGCTTTTTAAAATTAAAATTTTCTTCGATAGGCTCTAGGAGTGCTGCAATCTTTGATCCACCAGCTACTCGGTTCCAAGAGGTGTCTATACCATCGAAGACGTTTGATGGGTCTTTGGGCAAATCTCCCTTCAACAATTCTATATAGTCCGTTTGTGAACCTCTTGAACTTAACCTTCCAAAGCCTTGGCATAAATGCTGACTACTGGCAAGTGCCGCTATTTCGTTATTGGAAGCGCCTAGAATAGGGTAGTAAGTGCCTACATCAATACTGAGCATATTGGATTTATCCGCCTTTTCAAAAGCCTCCTCACTACCATAAAACCACCAAGAGGTGTTAAAAAACAAGCGTCTTGGTTGCCAAGGTGCGGTATCTTTTAATCGGCCGGGAAAAGAAGTGGCGTCATTGGCAAGGTCAAAGGCTTCCATGCTAAGTATTGCTGATGCTGTGTGATGGCCGTGTGTTGTTCCCCCATCCCTATGGTCAAATCTATTAATGATAACATCGGGTTTAAACTGTCTTATCGTGGTTACCACATCGCCAAGTATAGCTTCCTTGTTCCATATCTCCAAGGTTTCCTTTGCTGTCTTGGAATAGCCAAAATCATTAGCTCTCGTGAAAATTTGCTCCCCGCCGTCTACGCGTCTGGCCGCCAAGAGTTCCTCTGTTCTCAATACACCCAATAGCTCCCGTAGTTCCGCGCCTATTAAATTCTGACCACCATCGCCGCGGGTTAGGGAAAGATATCCCGTTCGTGCATGAACGCTATTGGAGAGATACGAAATTAATCTCGTGTTTTCATCATCCGGATGTGCGGCAATGTAGAGTGCCGTACCTAAAAAGTTAAGTTTTTTTACTGCGTGGTAAATGTCCGAAGGGGTGCTTTTTTTGGGTACTTGTGCATAAGAATTACCGAACAGAAAAAAGGTGCATCCCAAAAGGAGCAAAATATGGCGCATAGTGTTGGTTTTAGTCTAGTTTCAAATATAACAAGTTTAACGCTTGAGGTAGGGCTTTTACAACTTCTTTAACAAACTAAAGGTCGCCATTGTTTTCCAAAAGACTTTCCTCTTTGTAGGTGGATACCAAAACAACACCCTTTTGTAATATCATATTATTCGGATAGGTAAGAATTTCGCCATTGTGTTTTCTTAAATGTAGGTGAAATGCCCTAATATCCTCTATTTTAAACGTGTCAAATTCTTTAGCCTCCGGCCCCGTTAACTCTTTATCCAGGATACGAATGGTATTTCCTATTTTGAAGGGAAAAGAGAAAAATATAATGACACCTGCAGTTATATTGCTCAAAATGGACCATTGGGCAAAAAGTGCGACGCCTATGACGGCAAAAATCGAGGATAGCAATACCCCAAGATCTTTATAGTTGACGCCCCAAACCAGGGTTAAAGCACCAAAGGCGGTAAGGGTAAGCACTATGGATATATACTTAACAATGAGATTGGTCCTAACGGGATTAAAGTCGCCTAGTTTGCCTACTTTTCTTGCTGCGGCACTGAATGCAATTTTAAGAATAAGCACTAGCACCAAGATTGCGATGCTCCATAAAAACTGGCTCTGATGGTTGGCAATGAATTCTGTCATAAACTTATAATCCTAGACTGTCTCGCAAAGATAAATGCTTATTCTTATTTTGATTCCAATAAGGTGTTTTTAATCGCTTTATTTTGGTGGCTGTAGACGTTAGTATTTTTTCATTGGCACCGTAACCGCTGGTAAAGGCATCTGTCCAGCTTTCAATTGAAAAAGGGAAGGTTTCGGTAAAATTGATGGTCAAGGTTCTGTTTAAGTCAGGATATTTGATTTCGTAACTTGTTATACCTTCCTTTGAGCTTAGTTTGGCATTGGCGTCGTAAGCCTTTAAATCCTTATGAGTCAATCGTATGAACTCCAGGGAAGGAATTATTTTAAATTTACCTGTGGGCAAGCTATACGGGTCTATTCTTATCTTGTTCCAGATTTCATCTTCCAGGTCTGTTTTTTCCAGGCGAATGTCTTCATCGGCTTCTGTTTCGAAGTAGGAATGTGAACTTATTTGAAACTCTTCCCGATTATTTAGCTGTGCGTATACTTGTCCGCACCACTCTTGCGAAGAAAAGGCCACTTTTAAGGCATGTTGATTATCGTGAACCGGATAAAAACTGCTGGTCATGATGGAGTAGGGGTATATACCGGTAAGGTAATTTTTGGTGGCGTTCAATTTTAAAATAGGAATATTATCTGGGTTCTTGCCGTCCGCTTTTACCTGCTTATCTTTTAAGAAGGGTTCGGTTACAAAAATTTTAACTGCTTTCCCCTCCCTGAGTTCCCCATATCTTGCCTGTTGCAAGGCATAGGAAGTTATTTCTGCATCTCCGGCATACCAGTATCCTTTAAAGTTTTTGGATAGGGCTTTCTTTGGAGTGTCCGGTGTTTTCTTCGCATCTACCGCTACCGGTTCTTCTTTTTTTTCTGTCAATTTCTCTTGGCAGGAAGTCAGTACGGTACTTCCAAAGGCCAAAAAAACTACGGAAAGTTCAATTGTTAACCATTTTTTAAACATAAGTTATATTTTGTTTTGGTAAGGGCAAATATAGCTCTATAGCCCTAATTTATCTGATATTTTAATAGTTGGAAACAACATCAATTAGAATAGAATTAATTCAATTTCAGCTGATTTTAAGGTGTAAGGTATTGCGTAAACTGTTAACCGAACCGTTTTTTCTACGTTTTCAAAAGCTTTTTAAAATTATGTAAAAACTATGGATTGGCAATAGCCCTTAACGTTTCGTAAACCATTTGTGTTGGTAGACCAACGACGTTCGTATACGATCCCCTTATTTCTTCAATAGCAATAAGACCGATCCATTCCTGTATTCCGTATGCACCTGCCTTGTCAAAAGGTTTATATCGTTTTACATAGTGTTCTATTTCCGAATCACTCAATTCCTTGAATTTTACATGGGTAGTGCTGTGTTTTGTTTGTTGCTGCGTAGCCGTTGTAAAACATACCGATGTAATTACCTCATGCCAATCTCCCGAGAGGCTATGCAGCATTTCCTTTGCTTCCGATGCAGATGTCGCCTTGGCCAAGGATTTTCCTTTGTGCCAAACTACGGTATCCGAGGTAATTATTATTTCTTTGGCCTGTATGTTACCTTTAAAGTGTTCCGCTTTCAATACGGATAAATAGTCCGAAATCTCTGCACCTTTTAACCTGTTGGGATAAACCTCCTCAACAGGTTTTAGCCGTATCTCAAAATCCAGTTCCATTTCCTCAAAGAATTTTTTTCTTCGAGGGGAGCCAGATGCCAAAATTATTTTATAGCTACCTAACTGATCCTTTAACATTTCTTAGTCATTTGCTGCACTAAAGTGCTGCATCCAGTCACCTCGTACTTTTAACACCTGCTCAATAACATCCCGTACACAACCCTTGCCGCCCATTTTATGGGAAATGTATTTGCTTACCGCCTTTACCTCTGGCACGGCGTCTTGCGGACAGGTTGCCAAACCAACTACCTGTAACGGAGGGATATCGGGTACATCATCGCCCATATACAGCATGTTTTTTAATTGGATATTGTGTTTTTTGGCATACGCTTCAAGGGCTTCGATCTTTAAATGGGAATTCATAAAGATATCGGTTACGCCCAATGCCATTAAACGTTTTTTTACACCTTCATTGGTGCCACCAGTAATAATGCAGACATTATACCCTTTGTTCATCGCCGTTTTAAGAGCGTACCCGTCCTTGATGTTCATGGTTCTCAATAATTCCCCGTCCGTATTCACTAGAATGTTTCCATCTGTAAAAACTCCATCGACATCAAACACGAATGTGGTAATATCCTTTAACTGCTCTTTGTAACTTATTTCCATACTTTTCCTGTTCTTTTGTAAGCCTTTGCGATAGGGCTTTTTTTATGATTGTAAGCGTGCTTTTATGCTGTTGCTCAAAAGTGTATATATCTCCCTTTGATTTTTTTCTTTAAGCAAATGCAGATGTGCATGTAGTGTTTTTAAATCTCCCCGTTTCGCGGGACCCGTTTGGGCGTCAATTGGGCTCATTGCCCTTATTTTGTCCGCAGTTTCTTGAATCAAGGGCTGTAACATTGAAAATTGAAGTTCGTTTTGTACGCAGATATCCCGTCCAATGATATACATGTAATTGGTGAAATTGTTCACGAAAACAGCAGATAAATGTAGTGCCTTTCTCTTGTTGGAATCTATGTTGGCAACCGTGTCACTTAAAATATGCCCTAATCGCTTTAGCAATTGAAAACTTTCCGCATTATTAGCTTCTATACATATAGGAATATTGCGGAAATCCAGTAGTTTACCAACAGTGAAGGTTTGTAAGGGATAAAATACCCCAATTCTCTCATGATTTTTTATATCCGATAGCGGAACAGCACCAGAGGTATGCACCAGTAAGCCTTTGAGACTAAGTTTAGAAGATACGGAACCAATGGCGTCATCGCTGATCGCCATAATATAAACGTCCGCCAATAGAAGTTCTTCATGAAACGTGGCAAGGGCCACCCTTCCTTTGAAATAGGATAGGCTAGATCGTTTTCTTCCCACCACCTGCATTATGGAAACGTCGTCTTTGGCCAAAAATGCCTCGAATAAATTTTGGGCCACGTTACCCGAACCTAGTATCGTAATGGAAATCATGTCTCAAAAGTACAAAGAATTATAGCATCGGTTTTATATAATAATTAACATAATTGTTTAACCTTTCTATGGTGTTTTACAATTCAAAAATCCTAAAAAGGGCTTATTTTTACACGTTGAAACCAACGTCTATTCCTATGACAGAATTATTCAAGAAAATTTTCTTCTCTACCCGTTTAATGGCAGTTCTCTTCATTGTTTTTGCCACTGCGATGGCAATAGGGACTTTTGTAGAAAGTATATATAGTACCGAAACGGCCCGTATTTGGATTTATAACGCTACTTGGTTCGAGGTAATTATGGTGTTTTTCGTTATTAATTTTTCCGGGAATATTTATAGATATCGTTTGTTGCGGTGGGAAAAATGGCCGGTTTTATTGCTGCACGTCTCATGGGTATTAATTATTATTGGAGCCTTTGTGACGCGCTACATAAGTTTTGAGGGAATGATGCCCATACGGGAAGGGGAGACGGAAAAGGTTTTCTATTCCGATAAAACCTATTTTACGGCACATGTAGATGGTGAAATTGATGGAGAGCCCAGAAGAAAAATCCTAGAGGATAACTTGATCGTTACGGCAGAGGATATACAGTCCAACCTGCCTTGGAAAGAAGATTTTAACGGTCAGGAATTCACCATTGCCTATTCCGGTTTCATTGCCGGGGCCAAGGAAGGGCTTGTTTTGGACGAGAACGGTACTGCTTTTTTAAAATTGGTGGAAGCGGGAGAAGGGCAGCGCCATGAGCATTTTTTAGAAAATAACAAGGTAAATAGTATACATGGTGTTTTATTTGCGCTCAATATTCCTACAAAGGGAGCCATTAATATCTCTACTTCCGAGGCGGGATATCAGATAGAGTCTCCTTTTGATGGTACTTTTATGCGTATGGCAGATCAATTACAGGGAAAACTGGTGAAAGACAGCATACAGCCATTAATGTTGCGTTCCCTTTACAATGCGGCGAATATGCAGTTCGTGATTCCGGATTCATTGGTAACCGGTAAAAATGGAATTATAGAAATCCCGGCTGCAGAGAAAACGGAAAATGATAGGGATGCCTTGATAATGAAGGTAACATCCAATGGAGAAACCAAAGAAATAAAAGTTTTGGGAGGAAAAGGGAGTACTAAGTTTTCGGAAAAGGTCAATGTAGGTGGCTTGGATTTTGCCTTACGTTATGGTTCAAAAGTTCACGAATTACCTTTTAGCATTCAATTGAACGATTTCATTGCCGAAAAACACCCGGGTACGGAGAGTGCCTATGCTTCCTTTATGAGCAGGATTACGGTAAAGGATGAACGTACGTTCGATTACGATGTCTACATGAACCATGTACTGGACCACAAAGGATATCGTTTTTTCCAATCAGGATTTGATCCGGACGAAAAAGGAACTACCCTATCCGTAAACCATGATTTCTGGGGGACATGGATTACCTACATCGGCTATTTTCTTTTGTATGTTGGGCTAATGGGCATTATGTTCTTTGGCAAAACACGATTTAAGGATTTGGCTGCATCTTTGGAAAAGGTAAAGAATAAGAAGAAAACCATGGTAAGTATGATACTGTTACTTATTGGTTTTTCTCTTCCGATAAGCGCTCAAGAACATTCAGAAGATGACGGTCATGACCATTCCGGTTCCACTACCAGTGTTGCCGCACCTGCAAAGGAACAGGTAGATTCTTTAATACGGGCAACTATTGTGAGTAAGGATCATGCGGATAAGTTTGGGAAATTGGTCATCCAGGATGATGGTGGCCGTATGAAACCGATCAATACCTTTGCCTCGGAGTTGCTTAGAAAGTTGAGTCTTAAGGATACGTATATGGGATATAACGCCGACCAAGTGTTTCTTTCCATGATGATGAATCCTGCGCTATGGTACAATACCGAGTTTATTGCCTTGGACAAAAAGGCGCAGAACGATAGTATCCGAAAAATAGTTGGCATTCCGTTAGGTAAAAAATATGTAAAGGCGACCGACTTTTTTGACGATAAGGGAAATTACAAATTGGAACCATTTTTAAGGGAGGCCACCGCAACGAACAATCCTAACAAGTTTGAGCAGGATTTTAAGGATGCTAACATTCGGTTAAGCCTTTTGAACCAAGCTTTGGGCCAGCAGATTTTGAAGATTTTTCCCTTGTTGGACGATGAGAACAATAAGTGGATTTCTGCCGTAGAATATAGGGGAGGACAATATCCAGTTTCCGATTCGCTGTATGCCAATTTTGTTAAGAATGCCATGCCTTATTATTTAATGACCTTGAGTACCGCTCAAAAATCTGGTGACTACACAGAAGCCGATAAACTTTTGGCTGCCTTTAACCAGAACCAACATAACCATGGTAGTGAAGTATTACCGTCGGATGCCAAAGTAGAAACAGAGGTCATTTATAACAAGTTGGACATTTTCAACAGGCTATATAGGTACTATCTTTTAGTAGGTTTCTTGATGTTCGTAATTGTAATATTACAAATATTCAAGGATAGGGAAATTTGGAAAGTGGGCATCTACTTTTTTAAGGGGGTTATCATCCTATTTTTTCTCTGGCATACGGCTGGCTTGGTACTGCGGTGGTACATATCCGGTCATGCTCCTTGGAGCGATGCTTATGAAAGTATCTTGTATGTTGCCTGGGCAACCATGGGTATGGGGCTTGCTTTTGGAAGAAAAAGCGACATGACTATTGCAGCAACTTCATTTGTTACAGCCATGCTATTATGGATTGCGCACCAAAGTTGGGTAGATCCCTCTATTGCCAATCTAGTGCCTGTATTGGACAGTTATTGGCTTATGATTCACGTATCGGTGATCGTGGGTAGTTATGGTCCGCTGACCGTGGGAATGATTCTTGGTGTTGTTACCCTTATATTAATGATACTTACCACGTCTAAGAACAAGAAAAAAATGACCATCAATATAAAGGAATTGACCATTATTAATGAATTGGCTTTGACCATAGGTTTAATAATGTTGACCATAGGGAACTTTTTGGGGGGGCAATGGGCTAACGAAAGTTGGGGACGCTATTGGGGCTGGGATCCAAAGGAAACTTGGGCCTTGGTATCGATTATGATCTACGCTTTTGTTATCCACACACGATTAGTACCCGGTCTACGAAGTAAATGGACATTCAATTTTTTAAGTGTTATTTCTTTCGCAAGCATTATGATGACCTACTTTGGCGTTAACTTTTACCTTGTAGGGCTTCATAGTTACGCTAGTGGGGCACAAGTAATTACACCCACCTTTATTTACTACACGGCTGCAGGTGTTATAATTTTGGGCGCGATAAGCTATTGGAGGTACAAAGTCCACTACACCAAGTAAACGAGGTCTTTCGTATCTTTAAGGAATAAAATCGGTTACTACAATGAGTATAAAAAAAAATGGGTTAAATACAATTTGTACCCACGTAGGGGAATTAGAGGACAAGCAACATAAGGGAGCGGTCTCTCCGCTTTACATGAGTACGTCTTATGCCTTCGACGATGTTGAAGTAAAGCGGTATCCCAGATATTTTAACACGCCTAACCAAGAAGGTCTTTGTAAAAAAATTGCCGCTTTGGAACATGCAGAATCCGCATTGATCTTTGGTAGTGGCATGGCAGCGGTAAGTACCGCCCTTATGGCATTTTTAAAAGCAGGCGATCATGTGGTATTGCAGCAAACATTGTACGGTGGTACTTATAATTTGGTAACGGAGGAGTTTTCAAAATATGGTATTGAATATTCCTTTACCCAAGGATGGGAGGCAAGCGATTTCGAGGAAAAAATACAAAAAAACACAAAGGTGGTGTATATTGAGACACCGTCTAATCCTTTGTTGACCATTACGGATTTGGCGGCGGTTGCTGCGATTGCAAAAAAAAATGGTATAGTTTCCATGATCGATAATACCTTCGCTAGTCCCGTAAACCAAAATCCGATCGATTTTGGAATAGATGTGGTCATCCACAGTGCTACCAAATACATGGGCGGCCATTCCGATATTTGTGCAGGCGCGGTAGCAGCAAGCGAGTTGCATATTGAACGTATTTTTCATCTGGCAAAAAATTTTGGAGGAAGTTTAAGCGACTATACCGTTTGGCTTTTAGAGCGGAGTATCAAGACCATGGGTATCCGCGTAAGGGCACAAAATGAAAATGCTATGGCTATGGCCAAATATTTATACGACCATGTAGCCATAGATGCCGTGTATTATCCCGGCTTAACCTCCCACACGGGCCATGAATTGGCAAAAAATCAAATGAAAGGATTTGGTGGAATGTTGTCTTTTGAGCTCAAGCCTTTCATTGATGCTTCCAAATTTCAAAAATCGTTGAAATTAATAAAATCCTCGATGAGTTTGGCCGGGGTAGAAAGTACGCTTTTATCACCTGCCCAGACTTCACATGCTCTTATGAGTCCAGAGGTTAGAGCCGAGCAAGGGATAAGGGACGGACTCATACGTTTTTCCGTTGGTATAGAGGAAGTAGAGGATTTGATGGAGGATATAGAACAGGCTATAGCCCATGTTAAATTGTCTACCGCAATTGCATAAGCGTATCTTGTCAGACTCAATTACGGTGCTATTGATTATAAAAGTTATATCAAGAAATAATGTGGCAATAAAAATTTGACTGGCACTACGTAGGACTTTTGAGTTTTCCTTAGGCAGACGCCAGTAAAACATAAGACTAAAAGAAATGACTGCACAAATCCCATAGAAGTAATAGCATAGGCTCCAAGAGCTACTGGCGAAGATTCCTATATGTTACGCCTTTTAATCGTATGCCAGATTATGGGTATATGGTTTTACCCAAAAATTTAATTTTAAAACGCTTATAAATAATAAATATGATCAAATTAGACATCCTTGTTTTTGGTGCCCATCCAGATGATGCGGAGCTAGGCGCAGGTGGAACCATAGCCAAAGAAATAGCGAACGGAAAAAAGGTTGGAATCATAGATTTAACGCGTGGCGAACTTGGAACACGTGGATCTGCCAAAATAAGGGATGCAGAAGCAAAGGCAGCAGCAGATATTCTTAAGGTTTCCGTTAGGGAGAATCTCGGATTCAGGGACGGCTTTTTTATCAACGATGAAACACATCAAATAGAGATTATAAAGATGATTCGGAAATACCGTCCGGATATTGTGTTGTGCAACGCGGTTGAGGATCGTCATATAGACCATGGCAAAGGCAGTAAATTGGTAAGCGACGCTTGTTTTCTAAGCGGACTCATAAAAATACATACGCAAATTGATGACATAAATCAAGATGCTTGGCGACCTAAAGTGGTATATCATTACATTCAATGGAAAAATATAACCCCTGATTTTGTCGTAGATATTACTGGTTTTATAGATAAAAAAGTAGCGGCTATTTTAGCTTATGGCTCTCAGTTCCACGATCCTGATAGTAAAGAACCGGAAACCCCTATCAGTAGTAAAACATTTATAGAGAGCGTAAATTATAGGGCTAGGGATATGGGGAGGCTTGTTGGCAAGGAGTATGCCGAAGGTTTTACTGTAGAGCGATTAATCGCTGTTGATAGTTTGGCCAGTTTGATCTAAGCACTTTTTTGGTATTCTTTTTTTGCCTTAGGAATGGTAAAGTAGAAACTGGACCCTATATTTGGTGCACTATCTGCCCATATAATACCCTTATTTTTTTCTACCATTTCCTTGCAAAGGGACAGACCCAGACCAGTACCTTTTTCATCATTGGTTCCATACGTGGAGTGTGTGGAATCCTTATTGAAAATTTTACCCAGAGTTTCCTCGTCCATACCAACGCCCGTATCTCTAACATGTACCTCCCAATATTGAGATTTTTGAACGGCACCAATGGTAATCGTGCCATTTTCAAAAGTAAACTTGAGCGCATTGCTCAACAAGTTACGAATTACAATATCTATTTGATTGCTGTCCGAATAGGTTATCGTATTCGGTTCGATTTTATTGATAAACGTGATAGATTTGCTTGAAGCCATTTCCGATAATAGTCCAATGTTTTCGGATACGATATGCTCTAAAGACGTTATTCCGGGAGTAGTAAACGAACCGTTCATTTGCGTTTGTCCCCAAGACAATAGATTATTAAGGGTAAAGGCTATATTATCGATATCTGTTTTTAACTTTGGTACAAAACCTAGAAATTCTTCTTTGTTCATTTCTCCTTCTTTAAAAAGCTTTATCAATCCTTGAAATGCCCCAATTGGACCTCTTAGATCATGACCGATAATAGAAAAGAGTTTATTCTTGGTCTGATTCACTTCTTTTAAATGAATTTCACTTCGCTCTAAATCTGCCTGCTTGGACAATAACTCTTTATTAAGCTTCTTTTGTATTTTTTCGTTTCTTCGAATAAGGAATATAATACAAAGGAAAATTGTAAGTACAAGCAAGGTCGCATACACATACATTTTTTGTTTGGCCAGGGCCTTGTTATTGTCAAGTATAAGCTGCTCTTTCTGTTGGTCGTATTCAAACTTCGTTTTTAAGAGGGTTAAACTTTTTTGATTTTCGCTTCGTGATAAGGTGTCCGATAGTTCTTGGAACAGCTCGTGAAAGTACAATGCCTTTTTATAATCTCCTTTATTCTTATTTATCGTGTAGAGGATTTTTGAACAGTCCTTTGTTCCGGACATATAGTCTAACTTTGTAGATAGTTCCAAGGCCTTGTTTGCATAAATTTCGGAAATACTATCGTTTTTTGCGCCCAGATTAGCTTCTGCCATTCCGTTTAGCAAAGCAATTTCTGCACGTTTATCCTCCAGGTTCTCATGTATAAGTTCGCTTTGTTTGTACCAATACATGGCCCAATTGTATTTTTGTTTTTTGAGATATACCTTGCCTTTTATTTCGTAGGCATAAGCCAACCAAGCCATTTTCTTCTGCTTTTCAAATATCCGGATACTGCTGTTTACGTTGAACATTGCCTGATCTAACTCACCCATATCGGCATACGCAGATGCCATATTGCTCATAGTTTCGGCCATGAAAACAGGGTCGCCAATTTCATCGTTAATTTTCTTTACTTTTTTATAGAACTTCATCGCCTGCTCAAAATCTTTTTGAGAAACATAAAGCTCCGCTATATTTTCGGTTAGGATAGACTGCATATTCATGTCTGTTACCAGTTCTGCAAGTTCTATACCTTCAAGATATAGTTTCAAGGCCATGGCATTATCGCCTTTGTAGGCAAATTCTCCGGCTAGATCGTTGATTGCGCCCAACCTTAAAAAAGAATCATCTATTTCATTGGCGAGTTCAGCAGCATATTCGTAATTATCGATTCCTTTATCGTGTTGGCCATTATCGGAATAATAGTTGCCTAGTTGTGTGTAGGCCTTGGATTGTCCAATTACATAGTCAGATTTTTTACTGAGCTGCAAAGCTTTTTTTGCTAACAAATAAAGGCTGTCCGAATTATAGAAACGCTGTTTTTCGGCTAAGTGCAATAATGTATTTATGTAAGTAGTGTCTGATTCCGAAAAATTTTCATCCGACTTAAGCGAACCAGTTCCGACTAAATTGTCTTTGGTACTATCTGCTTGGGCATAAGAACCTAAGAAACAAAAAAAAAGGGCAAAAACGTAATGTATTGCTGACTCGCTCAGCGTTTGTTTTGTACTATAGTAATAGGCCTTACTAAACATTATAATCTTTGGTTAAAGAAACCTAAAATTAAAAGATGTTTAAATGGACAGCTAAAATATGTTGTGAAACACGTATTTATGTGTGTTTTGGCAGTAAAAAGATGTAGTTTATCGAAGATTTTGTATTGTTTGTTAAAAATATTAGTGAATTTGATTATGTGTTCTTATCGGAATGATTATTGAAACAGTTCACGATGTGTTAGTATTTGTGCCAAAATGAACTGAAAAAACACTACCCTTTGTAAGCTCACTTTCAACAACAATGAAACCCTTATTTTTTTCGATAAGTTCTGCACATAAGATTAGGCCTAAACCGGTTCCACGTTCATTATTGGTTCCAATAGTGGTGAAATGCTCCTTGTTATCAAATATTTTAGTAATTGCATCCGTAGAAATGCCCACTCCGCTATCCTTAACGGCAATGGTTACATAATCATCTTTATAGCTAGTTTCAATACAGATAGTACCGTTTATAGGTGTAAATTTGATGGCGTTACTAATCAGGTTTCTAAAAATTATTGTAAAATGGTCGGGGTCTACCATAAGTTCCAAGTGATCCGGCGTCAATAATTCCAGTGATATGTTTTTTTTGTCCAAATCTTCGGTAAAGAAATCCACTATTTCCTGTAGCCGTTGTTTTATGATCAGGTTTTCCTGTTTGGTTGCGTTTCCCTTCATTTGGGTGAGACCCCAGTTTAATAGGTTGTCCAAAGTAAAATGAATATGGTCCACATCTTTTTTAAGTTTAGGGCCAAAAGCATAAAAGTTTTTGATTTCTTTATTTTTTTCCAAGGATTCCCCTAATAGCTTCTTGAGTGAAAGAATGGGGTCTCTTAAATCGTGACCTACTATGGAAAACAACTTATCTTGATTTGCATTGAGTTTATTAAGTTCATCTTGTTTTTTTGAAAGTATGGTTGTGCGCACTGTTAATTCTTTATTCAGTCGCTTTTTAGTGGTAGTAGCTCTAAAGACAACTAAACTGATTAGTATGGAGGCAATAAGGCCAGTAGAAATCCAGATAATATGTTTTCTCCGATCGTTCAGCTCTTTTTCATTTTGTGTTTTTAATAACTCTTTATTTTTCTCATAAGCCAACTTGGCATTCATCATGGAGATAGTACTTCTTTGTTTTTCTTTCGATACAGAATCGGAATATGCCTGGGCTAACTCCAAGTAAGCCAAAGCTTTGGAGGTAAAGGCTTTTTTCTTGTTTAGCTCATATAAAGCACGATAGCTTTTTTCCAAACCAGATTTAAGGTTAAAAGACTTGTATAATGCTAAACTCTTTAAAAACGATTTTTCTGCGCTTTCAAAATTATTTAGTTTAGTATGGGAGTTGCCGGAATAAAGATAGAGATCCGCTTCTCCTTTTTTGTCGTTGACCTTAGCATAAATCTTAAAAGCTTTATTGAAAAATGAAAGAGCTTTGTAATACTGTTCTGTTTGATTTAAGACGTCTCCTTTGGTGAGGTATGCAAAAGCAAGGATTTTTGCTGCATCAACATGCTGTAATAAGTCTATGGACTCGTCCAAGTAATCCATCGCTTTCTTAGGCTGTTTTATTCTATTGTTCAAATACCCAAGATTAACTAAAACGGATACTTTGGTTATCACTGTGGTATTTTCATTAAACTCGCTTTGTGCAATTTTATAATACTTTAAAGCTTCGTCATAATCCTCTAGTATAGAAAATAGCGTTCCTAGGTTTGCACCCATTTTTATGATCATTTCTGAATCATTTATCTCTTCTGCCAATTCTAAGGCGTTTTGAAAGTTCGTAAAAGCATCTGCATATTCGGCTCTTATGAAATGCGCTTGTGCAATTCCATTGTACGACTTAATAGCGAGGTTTTTAAATTGGTTTAATAAAGCTCCTTCCAGCGTTTGTGTATAATAGAAGGTGGCTTTATCTGGATTTCCTGTATATAATTCGAAGTAGCCAAAATTTAATAGCGATTCAAATTCGCCTTTAACGTAATTAATGTGTCTACTTAGCTCTAGGGATTCAACGGCTAAGGATTTAACGGTATCGGTTTTGGAATACTTTAATGCATTGCCAAGCTCAACCAAAAGATCTATGTATTCCTTATTGTGTTCAGTGAAATTTCCTGTATCCCTATATTCTTGGATTTTAGACTTAATTTCATCGGGGCTATTTTGAGAAAATCCATACGAACACCCCAAATAAATACTCAAGACGACAATGACTAAATTTTTTAACATGTATTCAAACCAGTTAACATCAAAGCATATCAATTAAAAACCTTGTATGTGTGATACCTATATCGGTTGGCCCCGTATGTGTATTATTTAAGTTCAAGATAAGATTTTTAAAACAATAAAGGAGAGGGTTTTTGCGGTTCTTCCAGTTATTTTACAGGATATCCAATCATGGGTTTAATAGCGCTCAAAATCCCTGTATGATGTGATACGGTGCAGGATTTCATTTTTGAGAGTTTTATTCTCCAAGGAGAAGGTTTTTAGGCTTTTTTTCCAAGATATGAGTCTGTCGCAGGTTTCCATTCAAATTTGAGCAGGTTCTTTGAAGTATATACCTTCAAAATAAACCCGAAGCCTACACTTACGGCTGTACTCCTTCATTGGTAATGATGTGTTCAAACCCCACCCGAAGCCTTGCTTAATGGTGCCAAAGGGATATTCGGCCCACATCCATCTTTTCTCACAACACCCAATGGTCTTTTGCGGCCCTTTTCGTATTCCGCCCATGGACCTATTGTAGTCGCTGTACTGTAGGACTTTGCATTCATATTTCTACCTTTTGCATGTATACGCGGCTCTTTCGTACTATGGCACGTATGCCTATAAGGGTGTTTATGCCTAGGCCTTGTGGGTTAGAAAACACGGCTCGGGCAAGATAGCCTTATAAGACCTGAAAAATCGAATATTCCCTTGCCGTGGGTTACGACCTTTGAAAAGGCAATTCATCCTAATCGAAAAACAGGGGAAACCAATTACAATTAATATGATTGTTCAATACAGTACATTAGGTATCGGACAATAGTTGTAAAAAGCAACCATAATATTGCCTAACTATAATTGAAATAAATGACTTCAATATGAACTCCCTAACTGTACTTAATTGTTCCCAGGTTTTGAAAAAAGACACCGGTTCCTGTCAGAACAAAAATCGTTAGGTGAAAATAAGTAATCCGAGTATGATTTATTACGTATTTTACCTACTTTCTTCAGTGTTACCCTTCTTGTTCCTTAACATTGATACAGCTACAATAATAGAACAGAACAAAATTCCAAAGTGTAGGTGTCCTTTAGGTAAAAATACGGTAGCACTATCAAACATAACCAAGTGCGACGCATGCGCGGCATCTGCAACGAGAGCAAAACCTAAAAGCATCATAAAAGCAAGTCCCAACACCTTTAGCGAGGGGTGCTTTTCCAATAGGGCGTTGATGCTGTGCGCAAAGGATATCATAATAAACAGGGCTATCATTGCTGCCAACAGGATAATGGTCAAGGCGTCATAATCGTCATTGGTAATACCGTAGGTCATCCCGATACCGCTAAGTACAAAGTCAAAAGAAAATACCATATTGATTACAAAGAGTTGCACAAGCGCCTTTGTAAGGGTACTCGATCTTTCTCGTTTCACCTCCCGTTCGTCGTGTCGTTTATCCTCCACTTTTTCCATAAGCTCCTCGGTGCCTTTATATAGAAGGAATAGCCCGCCGGCAAAGAGCAATAGACTATGGATACTCAAACTACCGGAAACCCAATCGCTATCCAGCATCAAAAAGGGTTTTTTTAGGGAAAGCAGTAGGGTTACGGAAACCAACAATACAATACGTAATAGTAGCGCTAGGGCAAACCCGGCAAATAATGCTTTCCGTTGTTTTCCTTTTGCGAGTTTTTCAGAGGCAAACGAAATAAAAACGATATTGTCCATACTTACGAACACTTCTATAAGGATAAGCGTAATAAGCGCTATCCAGGCCTCTGGAGCGGTAAAGATTTCAAACATGGTCAGTTGGTTTTATAAGCCGTACCGGTGCGCACTACGAGCTCCTTATTTATATCTTTCACAGCTTTGTTGTATTGAAAGGTATAGGAACTGTCTGTAGTACTTACAATTTTATAATGGATGGCCGTTTTGCTATTTATATCCTGAAGAATGAATTCGCAATCGTTGAACCATCGGATACTTGCACTATCTATTTTTCCTTCATAATAGTCTACGCTATACTCGGCTCCCCGAACAAATTTCCCAGTTTTAACAGAGTCGCCCACCTCGTACGTAAATAGGAAACTGCCTGTCTTGTAGGCCTTGCAATCACGTTCGGGCCTGTAACAGGATGAAAGCCCAACAACAACCAAAAAAATAAAAAATACGTTTTTAAACATAACTGCAAAATAATCAAAATAGACCTTTTATGCGCTGTTAGTATCGTAATTATTTTATAAAACTACAGTTCTGGTTTGTAAGCTGAGAAGGTGCCGTCTCTATAAAACAGTAGCACTTTTTCTATCTCTTTTTCCGGGTCGGGTTTAAGCATTTTGGTTGTTGGGCCAGCTATATGGTTTGGGCGTTTTTCTTTTAGATCTATTTTTGGGAATTCGCCTTCACCGTATAATAACCAGTATAAATCTACCTCGGGGTAGGTGCGAACCAGTTTGCTCACAAACTCCAAACTTGGCTTGTTGCGACCTCTGATCAGATGCGAAATACTGGAGCGTTGCACGTTGATACTGTCCGCAAAGGCCGAAGCGGAAAGTTCATAATGGCTTACTATTTGTGCTATTCTAAGATTGATATTTTCAGTATCCATAACAGTTTACAAAGTTACACAATTCTACATGTTTACAAATATGCACCTAAGTTAATTCTTGCTTTTTAAGTCGTTATTTATTAATTTAAATGTTGATATAATTTAACTTAAAGTGCTGATTTTAAAATAATTATAGTTAATATAAATAGTCTATTTGTTTTGGTTTACAAAATTCTCTTTTTACTAGACCGCATAAAGGGATAAAGATATTTGGTTTGTTTACAAATGTAATTTTTAACAATTGTATTTTTGTCGTTCAAGAAATAGTTGTTCATGATCGACGGGATAAAACATGCTGATTTTAAGGTATCACATATTAAGGGTAGATATGTAACCCATAACCACATTAGGGACTACTTGTTCCAACTAAAACCTTCGTTCCGTTTGGAGACTTTAGGGTCATCGGTACAGGGAAATCCTATTTATGGGGTAACGATCGGTTCTGGCACCAACCGTATTTTAATGTGGTCTCAAATGCACGGAAACGAGTCTACGACCACAAAAGCTGTTTTGGATTTGATCAACTACCTAAAATTGGAGCTGGGGGAATCCAAAAATTGGCTTAAAAATTTTACGATTATGATTATTCCCATTCTTAATCCGGATGGAGCAAAAGCATATACCCGTGTGAACGCCGATCAAGTTGATTTGAACAGGGATGCCCAAGAACTGTCTCAACCGGAAAGTAGGGTGTTAATGTCGGCCTATGATAATTTTAAGCCGGATTACTGTTTTAACCTGCATGATCAAAGAACCATATTTAATGTGGGCGAAACCGATAAGCCTGCGACCGTCTCTTTTTTAGCACCTGCTTTTGATGAGAAGCGGAATCTATCCGAATCCCGTACTTTAAGTATGCAGCTAATAGCGGCAATGAACAAAAAACTCCAAGAACACATACCTGGACAAGTGGGTAGATACGATGATAGTTTTAACCCAAACTGTGTTGGAGATGCGTTTCAGATGCTTCGAACGCCCACTATGTTGTTCGAGGCGGGTCATTATCCAGGTGATTACGATAGGGAGGTTACACGAGAGTATATATGTATGGCACTCATGGAAGCACTTGTGACGATTAAAAAAGGAAGCCTGAATCTGTTTACCGTTGAAGACTATCTGGCAATTCCGGAAAATCGGAAAATGTACTGTGATGTATTAATCTACAATGCACATCTACTGGACAAGAACTTGGCATACGGCACTAAGGTAGCAATCCTATTTGACGAAAGACTAACAGGGGATCACATAGTCTTTGTCCCAAAAATCGAGTCAATTGAATTACAGGGAAAGGCCGTTTTTGGTCATGAAACAAAAGATGCTGCGAACCTAAGGGACCGTTTATGGTTAGAAAACCGGGGTGTGTTAACACTTTTCTAAGGTATATTCTTTGTTATTTTGTGATAAAACCGACTTTATGTTACATTTTATTTAAAAAAATGAGAGTTTCTTTACATTTAATTTTATAATGTTTTAATTTTGTCAAAAAATAATCAAGCATGGGCAAAGTTAAATTAGATGAAATAGACCACCAGATACTGGATATGTTAATAGATAACACAAGGACACCTTTTACGGACATCGCAAAGAAACTATTGATTTCTGCGGGCACCGTTCACGTTCGCGTAAAAAAAATGGAGGAAGCCGGTATTATTAGAGGTTCGTCCCTTACCTTGGATTATGTGAAATTGGGTTATGCCTTTATAGCCTATGTGGGTATTTTTTTGGAAAAAACACACCAGACAAAATTTGTTTTGGAGCGTTTGAACCAAATTCCCAATGTTACCATTGCGCACATTACCACGGGCAAATTCAACATTTTTTGCAAAATAAGGGCAAAGGATACAACACATGCCAAAAATATCATCTTTAAAATCGATGATATAGAAGGCATCAGTAGAACGGAGACCATGATTTCATTGGAAGAAAGCTTCAACGATAAAAAACGATTGATGCATCGAATTTTTAATGAGTTATAAGAACTACAACTAAATTAGGTTATGGCTCGGTCGTACAATTACGATTGAGCTTTTTTTTATAGGGATTATACCAATTTAAGTTTTGAATGTCGTATTGAAAATTTGAATTATTTTTTCTCGGTTTAGGAATGAAATCTAAGCATAGCATTAGCTATGGTTCTATTTTATGACGACAAATGAGTAAAAAAGAAACTTGTTTTATGCGACATCTAGAAGTTAAATTGGTATTAAACTAAGCATTGGTCATTATGCGATTATCGGAACTAAAACAAAATGAATTCAATCATTTTTACGCTACCTATTTAAACATGGTAGGGGAAGAAGAGCTTATAGAAACCTTGGAATCCAGTAGGGATTGGTTTGTTGCATATACCTCGGGATTAACAAAAGAAAGACTTAATTTTTCTTATGGGCCAAATAAATGGACCGTAGCAGAGGTGCTTGTTCATATTACGGATACCGAACGTATTTTTCAATATAGGGCTTTTCGTTTCTCTAAAAATGATAAAACCGCTTTACCAGGATTCGATCATGAAGATTATGTAGGGGAAAGTGAGAGCGAAAAACGCACGATAGGGGAAATTGTAGCAGAGTTTTTAGCGGTTCGTGAAGCAACGTTAACCATGTTCAAGGGTATGTCAAACGAAAAACTTAGACGTATTGGGACAGCTAGTGATATGCCATGGAGCGTTGCCGCTTTAGGTTTTGTGATAAGCGGTCATTTAAAGCATCATGCTAAGATTTTGGAAGAACGGTACAGTTAATTATAGCTAGTCCAAGTCCGAAAAACCCTCATGTTCCTGTTCATGGTCCATTTCCAGTTCTTGAACAATATCTTCACTGTCCATTACTGCTTCGGGAGTTTTTGATTCCAGCTCCTTTTCAATGTTCTCCTCAAAATTTGCGATAAAATTGGAAAGGCTTTTACTAATTTTTACCAAATATAAGGTGTCGCTGGTCCGCAGTTCTACTGCTTCAATTATTTCGCCGTTCCCATTTTTAAAACTGATTATGTCTTCATCGCCATAACCGTAAGGATAGGTATCGATTAAAAGATTGGCTAGTTGGTGGTCTAATTTTTTGTAGTCGATCAAACGTCTGGTCATAATTTGGTTGTGTTTAGATAGGTTGGTTTATTGCTTGATCTAAACTAGTAATTTTAACCCTATTGGTCGGCAAAGAGTTGTGAAACAGTACTTTTTAGTACATGAACTTTTTATTGCGCGTAGTAAGCGAAGGAAGCTCGTACCAAATCCGAAGGCGCAGTGACGTCTATTTGTGCATTTCCAATTGTGTTTAGTAGCACAAAATTTATTTTACCATACGAATTTTTCTTGTCGTATTTCATAAGTGCTACAATCTGGTCTATGTCCGCCTCGGTAAAAACCACCTTGTCGTAATAGTTCAAAAACGTAGCCTTGATATCCTCTAGGGCAGCCAACGAAAGTCCCAATAGCTTATGGGAGAGGTAGCCTTCCAAAATCATTCCAACAGCTATGGCCTCCCCGTGAAGCAGGGTATCCATCGTTTTACTTTCCAGCCGATACGATTCTACCGCGTGCCCAAGTGTATGCCCATAGTTAAGAATTTTTCGCAGTCCTTGCTCCGTTGGGTCTTGTAGCACTATATTGTTCTTTATGATTACGGAAGGCATTATCTGTTGTTTGATCTCTTCCAAGGATGTTGTCGCTTTTAAATTTACCCAATACGCTTCATCCTGTATAAGGCCATGTTTTAGCATTTCTGCAAATCCGCTGGTAACCTGGCGTTCTTCCAAGGTGTCCAAAAAATCTGTAATTACCAATACCATTACCGGTTGGTTTATAACGCCTATTTGGTTCTTCAGGGTTCCCAAATCCACACCAGTCTTACCACCTACGGAGGCATCTACCATAGAGAGCAGGGTAGTGGGTACATTTATAAAATCTATGCCGCGCTTAAAGGTAGAGGCTACAAAACCGCCCAGATCTGTTAATACGCCACCGCCCAAATTAATGACAAGGCTTTTTCTGTCGGCGCCCAGCTCGGAGAGTGCCTCCCAAACCCCAACACAAGTGGCTACTGTTTTGTTGATTTCACCAGATTCAATTTCAATAATTTCAAAATGGTAGCTTCCCGTAAGGCGCGCCATAAAGTGCGGCAAACAAAGTTCGTGGGTGTTTTCATCTACCAAAATAAAAACAATCGAATAATTGGCTTTCTCCAAATGCGCATTCAGCGATGTATATGCAATTGTATTAAAATGTACGGCATACGCATCAGAAACTATAGAATCCATAAAACTATCACTTTAATCCAAAGCTTATAATTGCCTTGGTTCCGTGTACAAAATAAAGGTTATTTTTAATGAAAAGAATAGAAAATCTGTGATTATATTTGAGCGGTAAAAATATTGCTATTTATGAATGGAATTTTTGAGGATACCGCAACGGCATTTTCGTTAAAAACCGATTCGGAACTGGAAAGGGCCTATTTCCTATTTAAAATGATTTCCAAAGAGCCCTTGGTTAAATTGGGTTCGTTAATGACAAATTTGGCCCTAAAGGCGAACCTGCCCGTAGAGGGCTTGATAAGGGCAACGGTTTTTGACCATTTTTGTGGTGGTGTTAATGAAGAGGACTGCCTGCCCGTGGTAGCTCGTATGTACGAGAAAAAAGTATGTTCCGTGCTAGATTATTCTGTTGAAGGAAAGCAAGAAGAAGACCCTTTTGATACGGCAACCGAAATCATTCTTAAGCTATTGGATTTTGTAAAGGAAAAAGATGCGATTCCCTTTGCCGTTTTTAAACCTACGGGTTTTGGACGTTTTGCACTGTATCAAAAAATAGGGGAGGGGAAAGAACTTACAAAAGAAGAATCGGCAGAATGGCAACGGGTCGTAAACAGGTTCGATAAGGTATGTAAAAAAGCGTACGACTTGGATGTTTCTTTATTGATAGATGGTGAAGAAAGTTGGATGCAGGATGCTGCGGACGATTTGGCGGCACAAATGATGCAGCAATACAATAAGAAAAAACCTATTGTTTTCAACACCCTACAGACTTACCGTTGGGATAGGCTCCCATATTTAAAGGAACTTCACAAAAAGGCCCAAAAACACAAGTTTAAAATAGGAATGAAGGTTGTACGTGGTGCGTATATGGAAAAGGAAAACGAAAGGGCTATTGAAAAAGGCTATCCTACACCTATTTGTGATTCTAAACTTGCGACCGACAAGAATTTTGACGATACCATTGCCTATATGGTAGCGCACTTGGATACCATATCCATTTTTTCCGGAACCCATAACGAGCAAAGCTGTTTAAAGCTTCTTGCATTGATGAAGGAAAAAGGTATTGCGAATGACGATGCAGGTATTTGGTTTGGTCAGTTATATGGTATGAGCGATCATATCTCGTTTAATCTTGCCGCCAAAGGATACAATGTGGCCAAATATTTGCCTTTTGGACCGGTAAAGGACGTGATGCCCTACCTCATTAGGCGTGCCGAAGAAAATACCTCTGTTGCCGGACAGACCACTAGGGAGCTATCCTTGCTAAAACAAGAGCGTAAACGGCGAAAGATTTAGGTACCAATGCTATTTTTGACCATTTTCACCTGTGCAGGCCAGGTACTTAGTGTAAGCTAAAATAGTGGTTCGGTAATAAATTTGGTGGTTGCTTCAATCCGTATTCGGAACTATACTTTCCAATGTTGCTTTTTTAACACAATTACGTACCGTGGCGATCACTTCTACTTCCTTTATTGTGCCTTCAACGATATAGGTTTTACAGGGGTTCGATTTAGTATCGCTCCTGCCAAAATCAACATCGCCTTGGGTGAGCAGTCCTACAATATCCGTCGTGTCGAGCGCTTTGCTGCGCAACTGTTCGGTCACCGCATCCGAATAATACATGGGTTTGGAACGTATATCCTTTAATGTCCTACAATTGGGAAAGTAACAGAAATACGCCCCGGTATCCTCCGTTTTTTTCTTAAAGAAGAACGCCAAAAATAGTATGCCCAGAGAAACTCCGAACAAATAAAATCCCAATCGTTTTATAAATGGCATAGGCGACTACAGTTATAATTAAACCGCTGTAAAATTATGGTTTTCCAATGGATACAAAAAGAAACGGAAGCGCTAATCTAGAAGATAAGGAAATTGATGTCGCTGTACTGCAGATCAAACCATTCGCCAACCGACTTATTCGTAAGAATACCATGGTACATATAGAGTCCGTTTCGTAGTCCCTTGTCAAAACGAAGCGAATTTTCCAGTCCGCCGTCCTCACCGATTTTAAGTAGATAAGGCGTAAAAATGTTACTAATGGAAACGGTGGCCGTTTTAGGGTACCTAGATGGTATATTGGGGACTCCGTAATGCAAAACACCATACTTCTCTATGGTAGGCTTATTGTGCGTTGTAATCTCGGAAGTCTCAAAACAACCTCCGGTATCGATACTAACATCTATGACAACAGCTCCTTTTTTCATGTGCTCTACCATGGTACTGGAAACAACTACGGGGGATCTATCCTTTCCGCGAATAGCGCCAATGGCCACGTCACATCGCTTTAACGCTTTAAGTAAGTTTTTAGGCTGTAGGGTAGACGTGTAAACGGTTTGTTTTAAATGGGTCTGTATGTTCCTAAGTTTTGTGATGGAATTATCGAATATTTTAATATTGGCGCCTAGGCCAATAGCGGACCTTGCAGCAAACTCGCCTACGGTACCTGCGCCAATGATTACGACTTCTACAGGCGGTACACCACTTATATTTCCGAACATAAGTCCGTTACCCTTGTTGCTGGCGGACATTAACTCGGAAGCAATAAGTACAGATGAAATTCCGGCAATTTCGCTGAGCGAACGAACAGCCGGGAATTTCCCATCCTCATCCCTTATGTATTCAAATGCTATTGCCGTAATACGTTTGCGCGCCAATTCTTCGAAATAGGACTTTTGCTGTGTTTTTATCTGTAAGGCGGAAATAACGGTAGTCTGTGGATTGATCAAGCCAATTTCGGTAAGGGTAGGGGGCTCTACCTTCAATAACAAGGGGCAGCCAAATACTTTGGCCGTGTCCTTTGTGATTTCACCACCGGCGTTCGTATAATCTAGATCTGAAAAATGGGCTCCTTTTCCGGCTCCTGATTCAATGAGTACACGATGGCCGTTCGAGGTAATTGCATTTACGGCATCCGGGGTAAGGCATATTCGTTTTTCCTGATATTGATTTTCCTTAGGCAGTCCAATATAGAGTTCGCCTTTCTGCTTTAAAATTTCTAAGGTTTCTTCCTGCGGAAGCAATTGCTGTTTACTAAAAGGTGTTGAAGGTTGATTCATAGGTATTGGCTGTCTAAATGCCGCTAACAGGCTTTAGAATCAAATGTACAATTTTTAACCAAAATTCCTTAGCTATGAAATAGTGGGAAAGAAAAGAATCTTACTTGTTGTTGAAATTAAGCAGGTTTTGTAGTCGCAGTTGAAATTGCTTAGCGGCCTGTTCCAAATTTCGTGTAGATAATTTGCGATCTAATTCATCTGCAAAGGACTCCTTTGTTAAATTTTCTAATTCTTTTTCCAAAGTAGACGAGTCGGATGTTGTTTGAGCGGCATTTTTTGATTTTAAAGCTTCCAATTCTGCATCCATAGCTTCAAGGTCTATCCCGTGAACGTATTTATCGTATAATTTTACCCTCACGAGGTACACAAACGGAATTATAACCATACAGATGGGTAGCAGCCATAGTAGGTTTTCACTATCAACATACTTATCATCCGAATAAACAACTTCAAAAATTTGAAAAGAGTACATGGTAATAGGTATCAGTATAGCATGATACCACCAATGTTTACAAGTAAAAAACCAAATAAATAATAAATACAAGGGGATAAATTTACCTAGCAGAAACCATACATAAGTACTTACATCGGCAAACTGATTCTGACCTATGGTAAAGCCTAAAACCTCAAATGTTTCGTTTGGATTTCTTGGGAGATATTCATGTATTTTGAAAACAAAAGGGGCCATAACTACAAAAAAAACCATAGCAGAATCTATGAAAATTCTATACTTGGCTTGCTTTCTTTTTGATGAGAGACCTTCCTTCATTATCACTCTTGTTTGGGGAACAATAATAAGGAAACGAAAAAAAGGGCAATTTATTGATTGCCCTTTCTTTTTTTTTGATAATTATTTATCTGTCTTTCCTGTTCGGAATCTTAACTTTTGTTTTGTCAACGCCTGTAGTTGTGGCCTCTTTATCTATCGTTAAGGCTGGGGCAACGGTTGCTAAAAGAAAAATTCCCAAGGCAATGGAGGCTAAAATGTTCTTTTTGTTTTTCATTTTCGTTAGGGGTTTTTGATTAAAGTTTACATAATGTCTATCCCAAATGTAAGAAATAAAGTACACCTGTTATGTTTTTAAACGTTAAAATCATGCATTTTAACGTTTAAAACTTACATTTTAACGAAAAACAGGTAATTCATCGAAATAAATACAATAAAACAGAAGCGTAGATTCTGGCAAACCAGAACCATGTTTAGCTCTGCCACCTTGGTTGCCGGCAAGTTCGGGTTTTAATATTTAATTCTTCGTTGCTTGGGACTTAGGATTTCTATTTCGATTCTTGTGGTATCCCTAGGTAGCAAACTCGGAATTTTTTCGGGCCATTCCATAAAAATCCATGCGTCGGAATTCAAATAATCCTCCAAGCCCATATCCATAGCCTCCATTTCATCCTCTAACCGATAAAAATCAAAATGATAGGCTAGTATTGCTCCGTTACTATCATGATATTCGTTGACCAGTCCAAATGTTGGACTACTTACCGTATCCGTACTTCCCAGTTCCTTAACCAGTTCTTTAATCAATGTGGTTTTACCGGCACCCATAGGGGCGTAGAAGGCTAGACATTTTGTTGAAACGCTTGCTATAATTTCTTTAGTTATCTGATTGATTTGATTTTCGGAGTAGGAGCTGTTTTTCATCTGCAGAAACATGGGAATTTATATTAGAATAAAACGTTTATTAAAAAATACGCTAATTCTTCTGTTGTTCAATATCAACATTATGAAGTCATTTAAACTTTTTCTGTTCGCTAAAAAATTGCTCTTTTTCGCCGCGCGCTGCAGCTGGCTCCTCATTCAAAAGCCAAATTATTGGCTTTTGTTTCGGCCCTGTCTTTTTTTCCTTCCATAGCGGTGGTATGCAACTCAAAAAAGCCTTCAAATGGTCATAAAATTGCTAATTTTCGCTTGAACGTGAAAAGTTTAAACCACTTCTATTACTTAGCCTCCAACACCACAAAAGGAATAATCATTTCCTCCAAGCTTACCCCGCCGTGCTGGTAGGTATTTCTATAATAGCTTACATAATGGTTGTAGTTATTCGGGTAGGCAAAAAACAAATCGTTCTTTGCAAAAATATAGGAACTGCTCATGTTTATGCTAGGTAAATAAATGCTTTTCGGGTCTTTGGCTGCCAGAACATCGTTATCCTCATACGTAAGGCTCCTGCCCGTTTTGTAGCGTAAATTTAGACTCGTTTCCCTATCGCCTATAACCTTGGACGGCGATTTTACGTTGATCGTACCATGATCGGTCGTTATAATTAGTTTCATGCCCATCTGCTGAGCCTGCTGAATAATTTCCAACAGTGGAGAATTCTTGAACCAGCTTTGTGTTAGCGAACGGTAGGCCTTATCATTAGAGGCGAGCTCTTTTATCACTTCCATTTCTGTCTTGGAATGGGAGAGCATATCTACAAAATTGTACACGATGACCGTTAAATCGTTATCCTGTTGTGATTTAAAATTTTGGGACAATTGTTTACCTTGTTTTAAACTGCTTATTTTATGATAGTCCCATTTAATAGTAAGCCCTAGCCGCTTTAGCTGTTCTTCTAAAAATTGGTCCTCAAACAAGTTTTTCCCCCCTTCATCCGTATCGTTTTTCCACCAATCCGGGTATTTTTTTTCCATATCCAAAGGGGTAAGTCCAGAAAATATGGCATTTCTGGCATATTGTGTAGCTGTGGGTAATATACTGAAATAGCTTTTTTCCTTCTGCTTCTTATAAAAGGTATTTACCGTGTCCTCAAAGGCATACCACTGGTCGTATCTAAGGTTGTCTACGACCACCAATAGGGTTTTGGAATCCTTCAACTCTGGCGCTATCCATTTTTTAAAAAGGGTATGGGAAAGCACAGGGGCATCATTACCGGAAAACCAATCCTCGTAGTTTTTATCCACAAACTTTCCAAATTGGTTGTTCGCTTCTACTTTCTGGGACTCCAGAATTTCGAACATACCGCTATCTTCAATTTGTTCCAATTGTAGTTCCCAGTAAATTAGTTTTTTATAAAGTTCGGCCCACTCCCCATAGGAATTTACCATGGAAAGATCCATTGCAATTTTACGGAACTCTTGCTGATAATTGCTGGTAGTCTTCTCCGACACCAAACGAGAGTGATCTAAATTCTTTTTGAGCGACAATAAAATTTGGTTCGGATTCACCGGTTTAATTAGATAGTCTGCAATCTTGGATCCAATGGCTTCCTCCATTATAAATTCTTCCTCACTTTTTGTAATCATAACAACAGGTATAGAGGCATCCATCACCTTAATTTCGTTCAAGGTTTCCAAACCGGAAATTCCGGGCATATTCTCGTCCAAAAACACAATGTCTACCGGTGTCTGCTCTAGTTCTTCCAAGGCATCCCTACCACTTTGTGAGGTAATTACTTCGTAGCCTTTTCCTTCTAAAAATATAATATGTGGTTTTAGTAGGTCGATCTCGTCATCTACCCAAAGTATTTTTATTTTATTCATCTTATGTTTTGTTTGCCCTAAGTACGGTAACCAGACTCTGGCATTGTTCTAAATTTCCTATTCTAATTTTTATACGCCTATTTTCATCACCCAATACCCTTTGACCGTTAAGTTTAGGCTGGATTCAAACTCAAGTTCAAACGCAGATACAAACTCAAATATCAAATTCAAACTTAAGGATGAAATTCAAATATATGGTTGAACCTAAAACAACTATTGAACTTTTAATCTTGAACCTTTCAACCTATAATCCTCATTCTGCGGCCAGACCTTGAGCCTTAAAAATGCCTAACTTTGTAATTGATTCAAAAAAAACTTCATCTTGTCCAAATCAAACAAACTCAAAATATTCAATGATCCAATTTACGGATTTATTAGAATCCCGAATCCCCTCGTATTTGACCTCATTGCGCACCCTTACTTTCAACGGCTTCGTAGAATATCCCAAATGGGCCTATCCTATTTAGTGTATCCCGGAGCACACCATACACGTTTTCATCATGCCTTAGGCTGTGTGCATCTTATGCAGAAATCGGTACAAGTACTTCGTTTTAAGGGTGTTGTTATTTCTGAGGAAGAGGAGCAAGGGCTACTTTGTGCCATACTTTTGCACGACATAGGCCACGGACCTTTCTCACATGCCATGGAACATAGCATTGTAGAAGGGGTAAGCCATGAATATATTTCCAGAAAATTCATGCAAGAACTCAATACACTTTTTAACGGAAGTTTAACGGTTGCCCTTTCTATCTTCACAGGTAACCACCCCAAAAAATTCTTGAATCAACTGGTGAGTAGCCAATTGGATGTAGACAGACTGGATTATTTAAAGCGAGATAGTTTTTATACCGGAGTAGCGGAGGGTAATACCAACTCTGACCGTCTTATTACTATGCTTAATGTTGTTGATGGGGAATTGGTAGTGGAGGAGAAAGGAATTTACTCCGTAGAAAAGTTCTTGATGGCGCGTCGTTTTATGTATTGGCAGGCCTACTTGCACAAGACAGGTGTTGTAGCCGAACAACTACTTATTAGTATCTTAAAACGCGCCCGTTTTCTTATTTCTGAAGGTGTGGCCCTAAAGGCAAGTACTTCATTGCTGTACTTTTTATCTACCGCCGTTGATAAAGAGAATTTTGACTCCAAAATACTTGATGTTTTTGCAAAGTTGGATGATGTGGATATTCTCTCTGCTCTAAAGGAATGGGAATATTCAAACGATTTTGTGTTGTCCGAACTTTGTAAAATGATAGTCAACAGGCGTTTATTGCATATTAAAATAAAGAAAGAACCTATTTCCCAAAAACGATTTAACGAAAAGTTTCAGGAAATTAAAAAAGACTATCGACTTAACGACGACGAAACAGGCTATTTTGTCTTTAAGGGAAGATTGGAGAACAAAGCTTACGATCGCTACGAGCAGAATATAAATATTTTAAAGAAAAACGGAAAAATTGTGGATGTTGCTACATTATCGGACCACCTTAATCTGAACGCGCTTTCCAAAACCGTAACCAAATATTATATCTGTTACCCCAAAGATGCCGTTTAACTATTTTTCTTACTTTTGCACTCATGGTATTTACAGCGGGTCAAATTGCAGGTATTTTAGAAGGAGAAGTACAAGGAAATGCAGAGATAGCGGTACATAAACTTTCAAAAATAGAGGAAGGTGAAAAGGGGTCTTTGACATTTTTGGCCAACCCCAAGTACACCTCGTTTATCTATAGTACCAAAGCTTCCGTAACCATAGTCAACAAGGATTTTGTTCCGGAACAAACCTATACCACCACATTGATAAAAGTGAAGGACGCTTACGAATCCTTCTCAAAGCTACTCGAATATTATAATCAGGCAAAAGATAACAAGGTAGGGATAGAATCCCCTGTGTTTAAATCCGATACCGTTTCTTATGGAGAAAATCTTTATTTGGGAGCATTTTCCTATATCGGTGACAACGTAAGCATAGGGAATAATGTAAAGATTTATCCCAATGTATATATTGGGGAGAATGTGAAGATCGGAGATGATGTTACCGTCTTCGCGGGGGCAAAAATTTATTCGGAAACAAGCATTGGAAATAATTGTGTTATCCATAGCGGTGCCATCTTAGGAGCCGATGGATTTGGGTTTGCACCTAATAACAAGGGAGAATTCAAGAAGATTCCGCAAACGGGTAACGTAATCATAGAGGATAATGTGGACGTTGGTGCAGGAACCACTATAGACAGAGCCACGTTGGGATCTACTATTCTAAGAAAAGGTGTAAAATTGGATAACCAAATACAGATTGCCCATAATGTTGAAATTGGCGAGCATACGGTTATCGCGGCACAGACCGGTGTCGCAGGCTCTACAAAAATTGGGAAGCATTGTATGATCGGGGGGCAAGTAGGTATCGTAGGCCATATTGTTATTGGAAATCATGTTAAAATACAGGCACAATCCGGAATAGGAAGAAATGTAAAGGATAATGAGGTACTACAAGGTTCCCCGGCATTAAACTATGGGGATTACAACAAATCCTACGTTTACTTTAAAAACTTACCAAAAATAATAGATAGAATAGATAACCTTGAAAAAAAGGAAAGATGATGAAGACAACAACAGATAAGCAACGTACCATAGGGAAGGAAGTTTCTCTTACGGGCGTTGGTTTGCATACCGGTGCCAACGTTACTCTTAAATTTTTACCGGCGGGGGAAAACCATGGATATGCCTTTAAACGAGTAGATCTGGAAGGGCAGCCTATTATAGAAGCCGATGCAAATTACGTCATCAATACACAAAGAGGTACGAATTTGGAAAAAAGAGGTGTTAAGATACAGACCTCCGAGCATGTGCTTGCCGCTTTGGTAGGAATGGAAATAGATAATGTCCTAATTGAGTTAGATGCTCCGGAACCACCAATAATGGACGGTTCTTCCAAATATTTTGTCGCCGCCCTGGAGGAAGCGGGTATTGTAGAGCAAAAAGCGGCCCGAAATGTTTACGTGGTTAAAGAAGTTATCTCTTATAAGGATGAAGCTACCGGAAGTGATATCACCGTAATCCCTTCCGATGAATATCAGGTGACCACAATGGTCGATTTTGGCACCAAAGTTCTAGGAACTCAAAATGCCACTTTGGAGAGCCTTTCGGATTTTAAGACAGAAATAGCGGACGCGCGTACCTTTAGTTTTCTCCATGAATTGGAAATGCTATTGGAAAACGGGCTTATTAAAGGAGGCGATTTAAACAATGCTATCGTTTATGTAGATAAGGAGATTTCGGATGAAACCATGAAAAGACTGGAGAAAGCATTTAATAAAAAGAAGCTTTCGGTAAAACCAAACGGAATTCTTGATAATTTAACCCTGCACCAGCCCAATGAGGCTGCACGTCATAAACTTTTAGATGTTATTGGTGACCTGGCGCTAACCGGTACCAGAATACAAGGTAAGGTCATTGCCAACAAACCGGGTCATTATGTGAACACGCAGTTTGCAAAAAAATTATCCAATATCATTAAGTTGGAAAAGCGGAACAATGTGCCTAAATATGACTTAAGCCTGCCACCGTTTATGGACATCCATCAAATTATGGCCATGTTACCGCATAGACCGCCGTTCCTTTTAATAGACCGTATCATAGAGCTCTCCGAGCAGCACGTTGTCGGGATGAAGAATGTTACCATGAACGAGCCTTTCTTTGTTGGGCATTTTCCAGGGGCGCCTGTAATGCCTGGCGTACTCCAAGTAGAGGCAATGGCACAAACAGGAGGTATTCTTGTACTTAGTACGGTGCCTGATCCGGAAAACTACTTGACCCTATTCATGAAAATAGATAAGGTGAAGTTTAAGAGGCCCGTTTTGCCGGGAGACACCCTAATTTTTCATTGTAGCTTGATCACTCCGATCAGGAGGGGAATTTGTCACATGCAAGCCTATGCGTATGCCAATGATAAATTGGTAAGCGAGGCCGAAATGATGGCACAAATAGTTAAAAGAACATAGTATGAATCAGCCATTGGCTTATATACATCCCGGGGCAAAAATCTCCAAAAACGTTGTAGTGGAACCATTTACTACAATTCATAATAACGTAGTTATAGGCAGCGGAACTTGGATAGGTTCCAACGTTACCATAATGGAAGGTGCCAGAATAGGAAAGAATTGTAATATTTTTCCAGGAGCGGTAATCTCGGCACCACCTCAGGATCTTAAATACGACGGAGAGGACACTACGGTCATCATAGGAAATAACACAACCATTCGAGAATGTGCTACTATTCATAAGGGCACATCGGATAGGATGAAGACGGTAATTGGTAAGAACTGTCTTATTATGGCCTATTGCCATATTGCCCATGATTGTTTGGTGGGGGACAATTGTATTTTTTCCAATAATTCTACCCTGGCTGGCCATGTAACTATAGGGGATAACGTTATTCTTGCGGGATTGGTTGCCGTGCATCAATTTGTATCTATTGGTCAGCATGCCTTTGTTACCGGCGGGTCTTTGGTGCGTAAAGACGTTCCACCTTATGTGAAGGCTGCTCGGGAACCTTTGTCTTATGTGGGTATAAATTCCGTTGGACTGAGAAGAAGAGGATTTACCTCCGAAAAAATACGTGAAGTACAGAATATTTACAGGATACTGTATCAAAAAAATTATAACAACAGTCAGGCCGTGCAAATCATCGAGGCCGAAATGGAAGCTACACCGGAAAGAGACGAAATCCTCCAATTTATAAGGGACTCCCAAAGGGGTATAATGAAAGGTTATTTTAGTAATAACTAAGCGTTGAAACCCTTATCAACAAAATTAGAAAATCATTATCTTAAAAATAAATAAATGGCAACTACATCCGATATTAGAAAAGGACTTTGTATTCGATATAACAATGATATCTATAAAATTATCGATTTTCAACATGTTAAGCCTGGGAAAGGGCCTGCATTCGTAAGAACAAAATTAAAAAGTGTAGCTACTGGTAAGGTACTGGACAACACCTTTTCTGCAGGCCATAAAATTGAGGACGTTAGGGTAGAGACCCGCTCGTACCAGTATTTATATCCAGAGGGAACTACGTATCATTTTATGAATACCGATGATTACAACCAAATCACCTTGGAGGAAAGTGCCTTAGATGCGCCAGGGCTGTTAAAGGAAGGTGAGGTAGTCAAGATTATGTTCAATACGGAGGATAGCTTGCCCTTATCCGTAGATATGCCGGCAAGTGTTATTTTGGAAGTTACCTACACAGAACCTGGTGTAAAAGGAAATACCGCTACAAATGCAACAAAACCTGCAAAGGTAGAAACAGGGGCGGAGGTAAACGTGCCATTGTTTATAAATGAAGGTGATAAAATTAAGATAGATACCTCTAACGGCGCTTACATGGAGCGCGTAAAAGAATAAACTTGAAATTCCCTACCACTTTTTCCTTGAAACAAATAGCGGAGATAATCGGGGCTACTTTTGAAGGCCCAGAGGATTTTCCGGTATTGGGCATGAATGAAATTCATGTAGTGACAGAAGGGGATATCGTATTTGTGGACCATCCAAAATATTATGATAAAGCTTTGGAATCAAAGGCCACGATCATTTTAATTAACAAAAAGGTAGATTGTCCTAAGGGCAAGGCACTGCTGGTTTCTAACGATCCGTTTCGTGATTTTAACACTCTCACTCATTATTTTAGACCTTTTGAGGAGGCTAATAAGACCATTGCAAGTTCTGCGATTATTGGAAAGAATACTGTTTTACAACCCAATGTTTTTATAGGGAACAATGTTCTTATAGGCGATAACTGCAGAATACATTCCAACGTCAGCATTTATGACAATTGCGTTATCGGAAACAACGTAACCATACATGCGGGCAGTGTGTTGGGCGGAGATGCCTTTTATTATAAAAATAGACCGGAAGGATATGACAAGTTACTTTCCGGCGGACGTGTAGTTATAGAAGATAATGTAGATATCGGTGCTTTGTGCACCATAGATAAGGGCGTAACGGGCGACACGACAATTGGTAAAGGGACAAAGTTGGATAATCAAGTACATGTTGGGCACGACACCATGATCGGCAAAAAGTGCTTAATTGCCTCCCAGACCGGTATCGCCGGATGCGTTATCATAGAAGATGAGGTAACCATCTGGGGACAAGTTGGTACCAACAGCGGAATAACCATTGGAAAGAAAGCGGTAATTATGGGGCAGACCGGTGTAACCAAATCCGTAGCGGGGGGTAAAAGCTATTTTGGCACGCCCATAGCCGAGTCTAGGGAAAAATTCAAACAAATGGCCTACATAAAACAGATTCCCGAACTAATTAAAAAGATAGATGCTAAACTGCCTTAGTAATTGGTGCGCCATTTTGGTAAATAAATACCAAAGGCATACTTCTAGTCGGGTCTTGGAGTAGATAAATCTCGATTATCGAGTAAATAAGAAGAAGAATGCTTTAGTATTCATTGCCAAACATATATTTTTGTGTAGTTAAAAATAAAAATCAACAGCAGTATGAGTGTTTTAGTTAATAAAGATTCCAAAATAATTGTACAAGGATTTACCGGAAGCGAGGGTACGTTCCATGCAGAACAAATGATAGCGTACGGTACCAACTTGGTCGGCGGTGTAACCCCCGGTAAAGGCGGTCAAGAGCATCTTGGAAAACCGGTTTTTAATACCGTATCCGAAGCCGTTGATAAAGTAGGAGCAGATACGACCATAATCTTTGTTCCACCTGCGTTTGCGGCAGATGCCATTATGGAGGCTGCCAATGCGGGAATCAAGGTGATTATAACCATTACGGAAGGTATTCCTATTGCGGACATGGTGAAAGCGGCCAATTATATAAAGAACATGGATTGTAGGCTTATTGGTCCTAATTGTCCCGGTGTGATAACGCCAGGAGAAGCCAAGGTAGGTATTATGCCGGGCTTTGTTTTCCAAAAAGGGAACATTGGCATCGTATCCAAATCGGGTACGTTAACGTACGAAGCGGCAGATCAAGTAGTGCGCCAAGGATTGGGAATCACGACCGCCATAGGTATCGGTGGGGATCCAATTATCGGAACCACTACAAAAGAAGCTGTTGAATTATTGATTAACGATCCAGAAACGGAATGTGTGGTTATGATCGGTGAGATCGGTGGGCAATTGGAAGCAGATGCTGCGCAATGGTATAAGCAAAGTGGTAGTAAAAAACCTATTGTTGGATTTATAGCCGGAGAAACTGCTCCCGCAGGAAGAACCATGGGACATGCCGGCGCCATTGTTGGAGGAAGCGATGATACCGCACAAGCGAAAAAGAGAATTATGCGAGAATGTGGAATTCATGTAGTGGATTCTCCGGCAGAGATTGGCCTCAAAGTAAAAGAAGTGATGGGGTAATTCACTTTTTGGGTAAAATTTTTTACATCAAATTAGATAAATGAATCCATCGGTCTTACGCTTAAGTCGATGGATTTTTACTTGTAATTTTTTAAATAGTTAGGAAAGCTGTCCTATCGTTTGGTCTTATAAAATCAACATACCATCAACCTAAAAGAATACGTATGAAACTACTAGAGGGAAAAAATGTAATTATTACGGGTGCTAGCCGAGGAATAGGAATGGGCATCGCTAAAGTATTTGCCGACCACGGAGCCAATATTGCCTTCACCTATAGCGCTAGTGAGGCACCAGCTTTGGCCTTAGAAAAGGAACTTACCGAAAAGGGTGTCAAAGCAAAGGCATATAAGAGCAATGCGGCCAATTTTAATGAAGCCGATGAATTGGTAAATAATGTGTTGAAAGATTTTGATGGCGTCATTGATGTATTGATCAATAATGCAGGAATTACAAAGGACAACCTTTTGATGCGCATGTCAGAGGCAGATTTTGATACCGTAATAGATATCAACCTTAAATCGGTTTTTAACATGACAAAAGCGGTTCAACGAACCCTTTTGAAGCAGCGAAAAGGGTCTATTATAAATATGAGTAGCGTAGTAGGGGTAAAGGGCAATGCCGGACAGACGAACTACGCAGCCTCAAAAGCTGGAATGATCGGGTTTACCAAGTCGGTGGCATTGGAACTGGGATCTAGAAATATTCGTTGCAATGCTATTGCGCCAGGTTTCATAGAGACCGAAATGACGGATAAACTTGATGAGAAAACAGTGCAGGGCTGGAGAGATGGTATTCCGTTAAAACGCGGTGGTTCTACCGAAGATATTGCAAATGCCTGTTTGTTTTTTGCATCGGACCTCTCATCCTATGTTACAGGTCAAGTGCTAAATGTTGACGGCGGCATGTTGACCTAGATATTAGGGCATAACCTTAAAAACAAACTATGATATACGTTACTACAGCAGCTATTGCCGGTAGGGAAATAACAGCATCCTTAGGAACGGTACGCGGTAGTACCGTAAGGGCAAGAAACGTTGGTCGCGATCTCTTTGCCGATCTAAAAAACATTGTGGGCGGTGAGATTTCGGAATATACAAAACTACTGGCGCAATCTAGGGAGCAGGCCATCAAACGCATGTTGGACGATGCCGGGAATTTGGGTGCCGATGCTATAGTTAACGTAAGGTTTACGACCTCCCAAGTTATGCAAGGTGCCGCGGAAATGTTGGCTTATGGCACGGCTGTGAAATTAAAATAGGCTTTTGATGAAACAGTTCCCCATAGGGTTTATGATATTGATTTATGGGGTAGTTTTTTGTATACTGATCTATATTATTTTTAAACGGTTGGCCGATAGGAAAAAGGAAGATTTTGAGAAGCGAGACAATTAGCCTATGCAAACAAACACCGTACTATTTATAATTTTAGCTGCGCTCCTGTCGGTAACCATAGTATATTTTCAATACTATTTTAGGGGCAAACATAAAGGGATACTGCCTATTGTGCTCTCCTTACTCCGGTTTATTGGCATTTTTGGTTTGTTGCTCTTGCTCATAAACCCAAAGTTTTCCAAGGTAAGCTATACTTTGGAAAAACCCAATTTGGCGGTTCTTATAGACAATTCAACCTCGGTAAAAGCTTTTGGGGAAAGGGTAAAAGAGATAAGGTCGGCGTTTGATACCCATCCGGAGCTATCAAATCGTTTTGATTTAGTCTTCTATCAGTTCGGAAAAAGCCTAGCCCCCTTGGACAGTCTTGCTTTTACCGATGTACAGACCAATATTCAAAAACCGATAGCGACCTTAACGGACGTTTATGCAAGAAGAAATACGGCAATGGTACTGGTTTCCGATGGTAATCAAAATATAGGTAGAGCGTATACCTTTTCAGATAAAGTAAAAACGCCACCGATATATACCATAACCGTTGGGGACACTACAACATACGAAGACTTAAGCATTGGTCCCATCAATACCAACAAGTATGCTTTCTTGAACAATAAATACCCATTGGAAACCTATGTATCCTACCAAGGGCCAGGAAAAGTCAAAGCAAACGTGCAAATTAAGGTAGATGGCACATCTGTCTATTCGGAACAACTAAATTTATCAAAGAATAATAACCTACAGAGCATAAATTCCCTTATCACCGCAAACAACGTAGGTGTAAAATCGATAAATGTATCCGTACGGTCATTACCTGCCGAGCGTAACACTATCAATAATACCCGAACAACGTCCGTAGAGGTCATTGACGAAAAAACCACGGTTGCATTGGTTACGGATCTTGTTCACCCAGATTTGGGAGCCTTTAAAAAGAGTATTGAAAGCAATGAACAACGGCAGGTACTATTGGTAAAACCAGCTGCAAACGTTTCGGAATTGGAGGAGGTCGATCTATTTATCCTGTATCAGCCAAATACTGCATTCAGGAACATATTTGAGTTTATTGAACAAAAGCGGGCAAACATGCTTATCGTTACCGGTGTACATACGGATTTTGGTTTTTTGAACAACATCCAAGAAGACTTTAAAATTGAAAACGGTTACCCCCAGCAAGAGGTTTTCGGTAATTTGAATTCCGGTTTTTCAAAATTTGACATTAGCGATTTTGATCTAAGTGACTTCCCGCCACTTGAAAGTGACGCTGGCCCTTTGAATCTTGACCAAGCTGGTGAAACCTTATTGGGTACTACCATTAAAGGTTTGGACATGAATTCACCTTTATTGACCGTATTTGGCGAGGATACCAGGAAAAAAGCCCTGTTATTGGGAGAAGGGTTATGGAAATGGAGGGTGCAGTCTTTTAGAAATACCGGGGATTTTTCCAATATAGATGCCTTCTTCGGAAAGTTGATACGATACCTATCTGCCAATGCCACTAAAAACCGCTTGAACGTTACGTATAACAATACTTATGAAGGAAGCAATACGGCTTACATTTCTGCCACATATTTTGATGAAACGTATGTTTTTGACCCCAATGTACAAATTGAAATTTCTATTTTAAACAGGGAAACAAAAGCCATGCAAGAGATGCCAATGGTTTTAAAAAATGCATATTTTGAAGCGGATCTAACGAATTTGCCTCCTGGGGAATATGAGTTTACAGTGCAGGTAAAAGGTGAAGATTTTAAAGAAACCGGACTGTTTACCATATCCAATTTTGATTTGGAAAAACAGTTTGTTTCCAGTAATTATCGAAAGATGCAAGAGCTCGCCAAAAACTCGGGAGGAATCCACTCTTTTTCTTCGGATTATGAAGAGGTAATTGCAGCGTTAATTTCTTCCCAAGCCTATGTTCCTACCCAGAAAAGCAAGGAAAATAGTGTATCTTTGATCGATTTTAAAATACTCATGGGCTTCATTGTTTTGGCCTTCGCATTAGAGTGGTTTATTAGAAAATATAACGGATTAATTTAAAAGAAGACTACTATGGACAAATTACCTAAGATTGCTTTGCCGGCAATATTTATATTTATTTTAGTGACAATTCTAATTTCAAAATCTGCTGTCACCATCGATTCCGGCCAGGCCGGCGTACTGTATAAAACCTTTGGCGGAGGTGTGGTAACCGACGAGCCTCCTATGGGAGAGGGTTTTCATATTGTAGCCCCTTGGAACAGGGTATACATTTACGAAGTTCGGCAACAGGAAGTTTTGGAAAAAATGAACGTGCTTTCCAGTAACGGATTGGATATAAAATTGGAAGCATCGGCATGGTTTGAGCCTATGAGACAGCAACTTGGAAAATTACACCAAGAAAAGGGTGAGGCGTATGTGCAACGTGTTCTTTTGCCTACCATACGTTCCGCGGCACGCTCCGTTGTTGGGCGTTACACACCAGAGCAATTGTATTCCAGCAAGCGAGATGCCATACAGCAGGAAATTTTTGACGAGACACAAAAAATTGTGGAAGGGCAATATATTCAGCTCAATGAAATTTTGGTGCGCGACGTAACCTTACCACCCACGATCAAAGATGCGATCGAGCGTAAGTTGAAACAGGAACAAGAGTCCTTGGAATATGAGTTCCGCTTGGTTACCGCTTCCAAAGAGGCCGAAAAAGTTAGAATCGAGGCCCAAGGTAAAGCAGATGCCAACCGTATTTTAAGTGCCTCCTTAAATGACCAGATCTTAAAGGATAAAGGTATCGATGCCACGCTAAAATTGGCCGAGTCTCCTAATGCCAAAGTAGTTATCGTTGGGGGTGGAGACGAAGGTTTACCTTTAATTTTAGGAAATAACTAAAAAACGTTTAGTACTATTTTTGTTTCATTTTAAACTTTTGCTTTGTGAAATCAGAAATAGGTTTTACTTTTACACTATAATGAGAAACAGAACTACACATCATCATTTCCGATCACACGCGCAAGCGAGGTAGGAATGTATTGTCGTAGTTACAACATATTTTAAAAACCCGTTTGAGCAATCAAGCGGGTTTTGTTTTTGAACCTTTTTGGTTGCTTGGAATAAATGACACTCAAATGACAAAAATTAGAATTGCTATTCAAAAATCAGGAAGGCTTAATGAAGACTCCCTTCAAATTCTTAAAGACTGTGGAATCTCTATTGATAATGGAAAGGATCAGTTAAAGGCATCTAGCCGAAACTTTCCAATGGAGGTATTTTACCTTCGAAATGGGGATATTCCTCAATACCTAAGGGATGGGGTAGTAGATATTGCCATTATTGGCGAAAATGTATTGATCGAAAAAGGAGACGATATCATAGTGGCAGAACGACTCGGCTTTTCTAAGTGCAAGGTATCTTTGGCCGTTCCAAAATCGTTCAAGTATACCTCTATTCAAGATTTTGAAGGAAAGCGTATCGCGACCTCGTATCCGAACACGGTCATCAACTATTTGAAAGAAAAAGGCATAAAGGCAGATTTACATATTATTAACGGTTCCGTGGAAATTGCACCTAATATAGGTTTGGCAGATGGTATCTGTGATATTGTTTCGAGCGGGAGTACTTTGTTCAAGAATAATTTGAAGGAGGTTGAAGTACTATTGAAAAGTGAAGCCGTTCTAGCGGTGTCCCCCTCTATATCAGAAGAATGTAAGGACATTTTAAAAAAGCTACAGTTTAGGATTCAGTCGGTTCTTAGGGCCAGACAGTCCAAGTATGTGTTGCTAAACGCGCCAAACGATAGACTAAATGAAATTTTGGCATTGCTGCCGGGAATGCGCAGTCCAACGGTTTTACCCTTGGCTGACGAACGTTGGAGCTCCGTGCATACGGTAATACAAAAGGATACGTTTTGGGAGGTTATAGATGAATTAAAAGCAGCGGGCGCCGAAGGTATTTTAGTATGTCCAATTGAAAAGATGGTGCTCTAGGCCCAACCTAAGATCTCCTAAGCGGAGGAACAAATACAAGACAAATGAATAAAATATATAATCCAATAAAAGCAGAATGGAAGGATGTTTTAAAACGCCCCACACAAACCCTCGCCGCTATTGAAGATACGGTCAACACCATATTTTCTGAAGTAGAGCAAGATGGTGATACTGTAATTTCGAAGTATACGAAGCAGTTTGATGGGGTACATCTAGATTCATTTTTGGTCTCAGAATCAGAACTTTTGCAAGCTCAAGCATTGGTTTCAGAAGAACTAAAACAAGCGATTCAACTGGCAAAAAGTAATATTGAGGTCTTTCACAAAGCCCAAATTTCGGAAAAGGTAGCAGTAGAAACTACCAAAGGCGTTACATGCTGGCAAGAAAAAAGACCCATACAAAAAGTGGGGCTATACATTCCCGGAGGTACGGCACCCTTATTTTCTACAATTTTAATGTTGGCGGTACCGGCAACAATAGCCGGATGTAAAGAAATTGTTCTCTGTTCCCCACCAAATAAAGAGGGCAAACTACACCCAGCTATCCTGTATACGGCATCACTTTGTGGTGTAACCAAGATAATAAAAGCAGGAGGGATCCAAGCCATTGCCGGGCTGACTTTTGGTACGGAAACCGTACCCCGGGTATATAAGATTTTTGGGCCTGGAAATCAATATGTAACGGTTGCAAAACAAATTGCCACCAAACATGGAGTCGCTATCGATATGCCGGCGGGCCCAAGCGAATTGTTGGTTGTAGCGGACGATACCGCAAACGCCGCCTTTGTAGCATCCGATTTATTGAGCCAGGCAGAGCACGGTATTGACAGTCAGGTAATTTTGGTATCGACCTCCAAGAATATGATAGCAGCCGTTGAAAAGGAAGTCGCCTTACAATTAGAAGAGCTACCAAGGAAAGAGATTGCCAGGCAGGCAATTGCAAACAGTAAATTGATCTATGTTGAAGATGACCAAACGGCTCTTGATTTAATAAACGAGTATGGCCCGGAGCATTATATTGTCTGTGTAGCGAACGAGGATTTTTATGTAGATAATATTGTAAATGCAGGCTCGGTCTTTATTGGAAACTACACGCCGGAAAGTGCCGGGGACTATGCATCGGGCACCAACCACACCCTACCCACCAATGGCTATGCCAAGCAGTACAGTGGTGTGAATTTGGATAGTTTTATGAAGGCCATAACCTTTCAAAAAATAAATGAAACGGGTATAAAGGCCATAGGAAAGGCAATAGAGCTCATGGCGGAAGCTGAAGGGCTGCAGGCGCACAAAAACGCGGTTACGCTGCGTTTAAATAGTTTAAAATAGAAGGTGTCTATAAACTAGCTCTTCGACTGCGCTCAGCAGGACACAAAATATAGTTTACGAGGATTAACAATATACCAGTCTGAGCGCCCACCTGAATTGCAAGCGAGGCAGGCAGTCGAAGACCTTTATAGTTTACACATGTTTACCATAAAGAAAGTATATAAGAATTAACATAGGAATGAACTTTGATCTAGATAAGATAACACGGGAAAACGTAAAAGGATTAAAACCCTATTCCTCCGCACGGGATGAATACGTTTCCGATGGCTCCACTATGGTATTTTTGGACGCCAATGAGAATCCGTTCGAAAATGGCACCAATCGGTATCCGGATCCGCAACAGCGAAGTCTAAAGGCTGTCCTAGCGGCGCAAAAAGGGATTCAAGAGGGGAACATACTCTTGGGTAATGGTAGCGACGAAGTTTTGGACCTATTGTTCAGGGCCTTTTGTGAACCGGCAAAGGACAACATCATTACCTTGCCGCCAACGTACGGCATGTATCAGGTATTATCCGGTATCAATTCCGTAGAAAACCGAACTGTGCTCCTAGATGCCGATTTTCAGCCGAACGTTGATGCTATACTAGCAGTAGCGGATAACAATTCGAAGCTAATGTTTCTTTGTTCGCCCAACAATCCAACGGGCAATGGTATATCGACCCAAAAGATCAGCAGGTTATTAACAGCATTCAAAGGCTTGGTGGTTATCGATGAAGCCTATATCGATTTTTCAACGGAAGAAAGCTGGGTGTCAAAGCTATCGGAATATCCAAACCTCGTCGTAACCCAAACCTTGTCTAAAGCCTATGGCATGGCGGGAATACGCTTAGGAATGTGTATGGCATCCACCGAAATTATAGCGGTGCTCAACAAAATAAAGCCGCCCTATAACGTAAACGAGTTAACGCAACAAAGTGCCTTGCAACGCGTATCCGACCCAAAAGCGGTACAACAGGAGGTGAATTTAATCCTTGGCGAGCGGCAGCGGCTACATACGGCATTAGAGACTGTCTCTTTCGTTTCCAAAGTCTATCCTTCGGATGCCAATTTTATATTGGCCAAAGTGGATAATGCAACACTACGTTATAACCAATTGGTAGACCAGGGAATCGTAGTCCGTAACCGAACAACGCAACCCTTATGCGAAAACACCATGCGCTTTACGGTCGGAACACCGGAGGAAAATAAAAAATTAATCACTGCATTAACATCATTAGTATGATCGACGAAAAAAAATCCCAACCTAAAGCTCGCCGTGTTCTCTTCATAGACCGCGACGGCACCATCATAAAAGAAACCGTAGACGAACAGATAGATGCCTTTGAAAAAATGGTATTCTATCCCAAAGCCTTTACCTTTTTAGGTAAAATTGCGAAGGAACTGGACTATGAACTGGTAATGATTACCAATCAAGACGGACTCGGAACCGATGTATTTCCTGAAGATACCTTTTGGCCGGTTCACAACTTTATACTCAAATCTTTTGAAAACGAAGGAATCGTTTTTGATAAGGTTTTTCTGGACCGGACTTTTCCGCACGAAAATGCGAACACCAGAAAACCGGGAACAGGTCTATTGTCGGAGTATTTCTCCGAGGAGTACGATCTTAAGAACTCCTTCGTCATCGGTGACCGTTTAACGGATATAGAGCTGGCCAAAAATTTGGGGGCAAAAGGAATTTTTATCAATGACGACACCCATTTGGGAACCGGGGAAATTACCGTAAAAAGAGATGAATTGGATACGGTTATTGCACTGGAAACCAATGATTGGGAAAAAATATATGAGTTTTTAAAATTGAAGGAGCGAACTGCTGAAATCACCAGAAAGACCAACGAGACGGATATCCAGATAACGCTGAATTTGGATGGCACGGGTAAAAGTGATATTACAACGGGACTCGCATTTTTTGATCACATGCTGGACCAACTGGCGCGCCACGGACAAATGGACCTGAGTATAAAAGTAGATGGGGATTTGGAGGTGGACGAGCACCATACGATAGAAGATACCGGAATTGCCTTGGGAGAGGTATTTCATAATGCCCTTGGTAACAAATTGGGCATAGAGCGCTATGGCTTCTGTTTGCCCATGGACGATTGTTTGGCCCAAGTGGCCATCGATTTTGGGGGCAGAAACTGGTTGGTATGGGAGGCCGATTTTAAACGGGAAAAAGTAGGGGATATGCCTACGGAAATGTTCCATCATTTCTTTAAATCGTTCACGGACGGTGCCAAGGCCAACCTGAACATCAAAGCGGAGGGCACCAACGAACACCATAAAATCGAAGCTATTTTTAAAGCCTTTGCCAAGGCCATTAAAATGTCGGTAAAACGAGATGTGGAAAAAATGGTTTTGCCGAGTACCAAAGGGGTGTTGTAAAAGCCCCCTAAAGGCCCCCTAGCCCCCAAAGGGGGGGGCACCCAATCTTATGTGTAAAAACCCATAAGGAATTGATGCAAACGTTAAGAAGTTTGAGAGAAGTAAGTAAAATGAATATGAAAAAAGCTATAGATTCTAATTACCACCAGAGTATAAAAACTCCCCCTTCGGCGGCAGGGGGGCTTTTGGTCATCATCAACTACGGTGCTGGGAACATACAGAGTATCAAATTTGCGCTTAAGCGTCTGGGCTACGATGCGGTGCTAAGTAGCGATGTGGAGGAAATACAACATGCGGATAAGGTGATTTTTCCTGGGGTCGGCGAGGCCAGCAGTGCTATGAGCAAACTAAGGAATAGCGGATTGGACACCATTATTCCAACCCTTAAACAGCCGGTTCTAGGTATTTGTCTGGGCATGCAGTTGATGTGCAATTCCTCTGAAGAAGGTGATACAAAAGGCTTGGGAATATTTGATGTACCTGTTATAAAGTTCGATACAAAAACCGTAAAGGTACCGCAAATTGGATGGAATCAAATCAACCATCTGGAATCCGACTTGTTTACCGGTATTCCCGAAGATGAGCATATTTATCTGGTACATAGCTTTTACGTGCCGGTATGTGAGCAAACGATAGCGGAAACCCATTATGGATCAACCTATAGCGCAGCCTTACAAAAAGATAACTTTTACGGCACTCAGTTCCACCCGGAAAAAAGTGGAGACTTGGGAGCGCAAATTTTAAATAATTTTTTGCAATTATGAGTGATAAGCTTAATGTTCCCCCTTTGGGGGCTAGGGGGCTTCGTATTATCCCGGCCATAGACATCATAGACGGTAAGTGTGTCCGACTCTCCAAAGGAGATTATGATACCAAGAAAATATATAACGAGCATCCCTTGGAAGTGGCCAAGGAGTTTGAGGCAAGTGGCATTCGATATTTACATTTGGTTGATCTTGATGGAGCCAAGAGCAAACATATTGTCAATCACAAGGTATTGGAAAAAATTGCATCCAAGACAAACTTGCAAATCGATTTTGGAGGGGGATTAAAGACCGATGACGATTTACGCATCGCTTTTGAAAGTGGAGCAAGCCAAATTACCGGGGGAAGTATTGCAGTAAAGGACACCGAAACCTTTACCCGATGGATCAATACGTACGGTGCCGACAAAATCATTTTAGGTGCCGATGCGATGGATGAAAAAGTAGCTGTATCCGGCTGGCAGGAGGAATCAAAAGAAGAATTACTTCCGTTTATAAAAAGCTACTTAGAAAAAGGGATTCAATATGTTATTTGTACGGACATCAGTAAAGACGGAATGCTGGAAGGGCCATCCTTTGATTTGTACAGAAAAATAGTAGATAATAATACTGCCATTAAACTCATTGCCTCCGGTGGAATTTCCACTTTTGACGAACTGCCCCGCTTGGCCGAAATGGGTTGTGAAGGGGTGATCATAGGTAAGGCTATCTATGAGAATAGAATCAGCTTAAAGCAATTGGAAAACTATATTCTTACCGCATGAGCAAGGAAGAAAAAATTGTAGAGGAATTGGTCAAAAACGCCCTCTACCGGATGGATGAAAGTACACGGATGATACAAAAAAGTCTAAAATATATCGCTGAGGACCAGTTGTGGCAAAAACCTAATGGATCGCTCAACAGTATCGGGAATCTCATCCTACACATCCGTGGTAACATGACCCAGTATATCATTTCCTCCCTGGGTGAAACAGCCGATAAAAGAAATCGGGATGCGGAATTTTTAGATCATAAAACAGGTAGTAAAGAAGTACTACTGAAAATGCTAGAAGAAACGGTAGATACCGCTAAGCGTGTTATTTTCGATGCCGGTACAAAGCAGTTATTAAGACAGCGTTCCGTACAAGGGTTTAATTTAACCGGAGTAGGCGTCATTATGCATGCGGTAGAGCATTATTCCTATCATACCGGACAAATCGCTTTTTGGGTAAAGCAACTAAAAGATATAGACCTTGGGTTCTATGATGGGATTGATTTAAATTAAAAAGCCCCCTTAGCCCCAAAGGGGGAATATAATGCAAGAATTAAATTGACGTTATGATGAACACAATAATAGGTTTGAGTAATAATTCTCCCCTTTTGGGGGAGCTAGAGGGGGCTTTTTTATGTTAGCAAAAAGAATCATACCCTGTCTCGATATTAAGGATGGCCGAACGGTAAAAGGCATCAATTTTGTAGATTTGCGAGATGCCGGTGATCCGGTAGAACTGGCCGAAATATATAGCAGGGAAGGTGCCGATGAACTGGTTTTTTTAGATATTTCCGCCACGGAACAAAAGCGAAAGACTTTGGCGGATTTGGTATACAGGGTCGGAGAGAAAATAAATATTCCCTTTACCGTGGGTGGTGGAATTTCCTCAGTGGAAGATGTGGATATTCTATTGCAAAACGGCGCCGATAAGGTCTCTATAAACTCGTCCGCCGTCAAAAATCCGCAATTGATCAATGATTTGGTCGCTAAATTTGGTTCCCAATGTATCGTGGTGGCCATCGATGCCAAACAAATAGACGGAAAATGGACCGTACATTTGGTGGGTGGCAAGGTACCTACCGAATTAAATCTATTCGATTGGGCCAAGGAAGTGGAGCAAAGGGGAGCCGGTGAAATTTTGTTTACTTCCATGGACCATGACGGTACAAAAGACGGTTTTGCAAACGAAGCATTGGCAAGATTGTCTACCGAACGTAATATTCCTATTATTGCATCGGGCGGAGCTGGGAACATGCAGGATTTTACCGACACATTTATAGAAGGAAAAGCGGATGCCGCCTTGGCCGCCAGTGTATTCCATTTTAAGGAAATAAAAATTAAAGATCTAAAAGTAGAATTAGCGGAAAAGGGAATACCCGTTCGCCTATAAAGAAAACATAGTGTTACGAGCATCGAAAGAAGACAAAGCCTTGGTCGTGAGTATTTTAATGGAAGCGTTTGAACCTTTACAGGAAGATAATTCCATTAATTTTGTAGTAAAACAGGATAAAAAACGTAAGCAACGTATGCAGGTTTTAATGGAGTATCTTTTTGAGAAGGCCATGCGTACGGGAGCCGTGTTTTTATCGGATAACCGTGCAAGCTGTTTGTTGATTACATACGCGCACAAGGATCGTTTTTCCATATCCAAAGCCTTATCGACGTTGCGGTTGGTGTTCAGATGTATAGGGGCAACACGAGTACGAAAAGTACTGAAAAGGCAAGCGGTAATTCAACGAAACTATCCAAAAGGAAAATACATTCGCCCCATGATTTTTGCGGTAAAGGAAGAGTATCGAGGTACCACAACGGCCGCCAAGCTTATTTTAGAAGTTTTCAAGGACTTTAAAGACAATAAATTACCGATTATTGTAGATACGGCATCCGAGAAACATGTAAAACTCTATCAAAAATTCGGACTTAAAATTTTTAACACCGAGCAGGAACTGGGTTTTCCCATTTACCTCTTAAAAATGCATACACCTCCAAAATTGGGAGGGTAGCGGTAAAACAAATGAAACCATGAACACCGATAAAAATAGGTATCTCTTTTCTACACCCGATTGGAACAAGCTAAACGGCACTCTCCTTCCGGCCATTATCCAAGACGCCAAAACCAAGAACGTACTTATGCTTGGCTACATGAACGAGGAAAGTTTGGAAAAGACCCAAGAAACGGGAAAGGTTACGTTTTTTAGCAGGTCCAAACAACGGTTATGGACCAAAGGGGAGGAAAGCGGTAATTTTTTAAATGTGGTAGACATCAAAAACGATTGTGATCAAGATAGTTTACTTATTACCGTAGACCCAGTTGGACCCACCTGCCACACGGGAAGCGATACCTGCTGGAACGAGAAGAACGAAACCAACTTCGGATTCTTTTCGGAACTGGAAAGTACCATTGCACAACGACAAGAAGAAGCAAACATAGCACCCGATTTTCGGCAGGGTATCAAACAGAGCTATGTTGTGTCTTTATTTGACAAGGGCATCAATAAAATAGCCCAAAAAGTTGGGGAGGAGGCCGTAGAAACGGTTATCGAGGCTATGGATAACAATGATGAACTTTTCTTGTATGAGAGTGCCGATCTTTTGTTTCATTACCTTATTCTTTTAAAGGCCAAAGGATTTACGCTAAAAGATATTGAGGCGGAATTAATGAAGCGGAAGAAGTAGTCTATATTACGTAGTTAATGCTGTCTTAGAGGAATGTTATGTTCGTCTTCACGAGTAGGCTCAACAAAACGAGCTGTTTCTTACATGTAATATGACTTAACTTTTGAAAGAATAAAGATCGGACTCTAGAATATTTAAAGTGTTGAACTTGTATCAGGAAGGGATACATATTACAATGTCCACATAAAACTATCCTCTACCCACTAAATCAACAATCTGCCGCGTCGCATTAACCAGTATTTCTTACAACAGCAAACGGTTAGCTCCTCGCAAAGACGGTTGGTTTGTGGTATTACATAAGCGAATCACTATTTACTTTTACTAATTACTACCCACTAAAAACTACCCTCTAACCACTAAACTTCATCCCCCAAAAAACACATCATGCAAGTAGCGTCCGGGTACAAAAGTAAATCCACCAGCGATTATAATAGCTCCAAAATAGAGCAGGATCATTTTACGTTTATGGGCACGTACATTTCCTTTCTTTATTGCAGTATAAGCGGTTGGAACGGTCCATATAGTCAAAAAACTGAAACTATGGATCCATCCGAAGTGATTTAAAAACTGTGGTCCCACATCGGCGGGCATAAAAAGGGTAACTACGGCCGTAAATAACATCAGAACCATATACACCCTGCCAAAACCCTTGTGTATGGCAGTTCCTTTTTTTATGATCAATAATAGTGTTCCAATAAAGAAGCAGGGCACAACGGTAATCAAGTGTAAGTTCATTAGGGTATTGTATTCCATAGGGCATGCTAATTTCGACTGTAAAATTTGTTCGGTTTAGGATATCAAGATATGGAAAAGCGCCGTAAAATTCAGGATAAAACAGCTATATTTATGAATGTTAGCGCTGACTTTATTTTCGGAGCAGGGGAAAAATTTTAAAAAAAGTAAGACTACGCCATAGCCATTCCAAGGGTCCGTAGTTAAAACGGCCCAACCATAGTTTACTCAACCACACTTGCAATGCAAAAAGCACCAATGCGAGCAAAAAGGCATACAATTGTCTAAGTTCTCCGATGAGCCCCAATCCCCAACCGTAGAGTAAAAATGTTCCTACGATACTTTGCAGTACATAATTGGTCAATGCCATTCTGCCGTATGGTGCTAATTTGGATAACCAACGTCCCGGTTTTACCTTTTGGTAGAGTACAACAAATACGGCGATCCAAAGAAAGGTTTGCGCCATATTGGCGATGTCCAAGGCCGATAAGCCTACCATGGCATACCAACTATCCAACCCGGCATCCGGACCAACCTGTGAAAATGCGCCTGCTACGATACCAAAGGAAACAACTAAAGTGACACCGGACCAAATGAGGGCTTTTTTTATAAATTTCTTATGTTCACCTAAGTTTTGAAAGAACCCGATGCGACCCATATACAAACCCAATAGAAAGAAAGCAAAGGTAAAATAACCCCTACCAAAAATACTAAACTGAAAATCGGATTTTCCTTTATGACCGGCTATTGCATTGGTATCAAATACGTCCAAAAGACTTCCGTTTTTCAGAATGTCATAGTATTCCGTTACCCAGGCAGCATTGCCGTCCATTTCCGGACTTCCGCCCCAGATACTGTCCGTGCCAATTATAAAATAGACGATATACCTTGCAAGACCAAGAAACAAGACAGCTGCAATACCTAAAATCCACTTGTTGTTTATGTTGTAAAAAGGGATTAGGAAAATGCCTAGAAACGCGTAAATGGTTAAGATATCGCCTCTATAGAAAAGACTATGTACGTAACCTATAGCTAATAAAATAATGAGCCTCCATAGAAAGCGAATTCCAAAAGGTTTTCCTTTTTTAGCACCATTATCCATTTGGATGAAAAAACTCAATCCAAACAGAAAGGAGAACAAGGCAATGAATTTTCCCCTAAGGAAGAAGAAAATTAAACCATCGATTATATCATCAATAAAACCTAGATGTACAGCGTCATTAAAGCTTTGGGGCGCCATGGAACCTATATAATTCTCCGTCATGTGACAGATGAATATACCCGCTAAAGCAAGACCTCGCAAAGCGTCTATACTTTGTATTCTAGAATAAGATTGGTCGGCCATGTGGGTTTTGATTTTGATTGATGAAGTTGTTAAAGCATTGGTTGTAGGAAAGATAGTGAATATAGTAAAGCTATTTCCCGTACCTAAGCAAAGGAAAATAGATACTATTTCAAGTAATTGGATAGTAGAATAATGGTGTACTTTAGTGCCTTAGGATACCCTATTCCAAAACTTGTTTTTGTTCGAGTAATTTTTCTTTAAGCCTTGGGTAAGAAATATCTTGAACGGGCTTTTGTTCATCAATGGCCATACTGGCAACTACCGCAGCACTTTGACCAAGCACCATAAACACAGGTTCCATACGTATAGAACCAAAAGCAATATGCGAGGCACTTAAACATATAGGAACGACCAAATTGGCGCACTCCTTTTTTTTGGGAACGATGGATTTATAACTGATGGGGTACGGGGCTTTCACATAAGCTTCTACGTTTCCTTCGTTGGATACGAAACCCTCAGCAGTAACAAAACGTTTGATGTGATGCGAATCCATACCGTATGCCGCCATGCCTATTGGATCAGGAACAAGGTTCAGCCCTTCGCAGTTCTTTTGGGTCATCACATAATCGCTTACCATACGCCGTGCCTCTCTAATGTACAACTGCTCTTGCCACCCATCTTCGCGGGCATACTCATCTTTACAAGTACCCCATTTCGAAATTTTATCCCGTACTTTTTCAGGAATTCGAGGGTGATAGGACAACGTCCACATTAGGCCCTGTTGGTACTGCCGATGGCGGGCTACGATTGCTTCCCGCTTGTCATAGGAAGCCTCGGGATAGTCCCAGTTCTGACCAATAAAATCGGTAGAAAATCCTTTTTGATTGTTGGTATCCGTTTTTCGGTTGGGCATGGGGGCATTGATCCAAGGAGCCATCTTGTCACCGTACGAATACATTTCTTCCAGTGTGCCGGTGGCGGCCTCGTAATTCCGAAATAGCAATTCATAATCCAATTCGTCATAGTCGGCTGGTTTTTTAAACGGGATCCGGTTTTCCGGGTGATCTGTCAAGGTCATTCTAAAACAGTAGGCCTGTATGCCTTTATCACCTTCGCCATCTACGCCAGGGCCTCCTTCATTAATAAAAGGCAGTAATCCGCTAGATGGGTCACCTTTAATGATATACGGGTCTACGCCATCCACAAAATTATGGTAAATGTTATTATTGGAAACCGTACCTCGTAAGGTTTCACTGGTTGCATTGGCTTGAATTCCGTTTAAGGTCTCACCGTATTGTGCATTGCTTTCCCTGCCGTAGGTATAGCTTACCTCGGAACTCGCCATTAGATCCCCTTCATAGGTAGCATCAATAAATATTGTTCCAGTAAAAATAGTACCACTTTCCATCGTAATGGATTCTATCTTCCCATCGGATTTTATAACACCGCTTTCCCGATTCAAACGTTCGTTATACACCAAGGTAACTTTCTCTTTACCTAACATATCCAAATAAACCCAAAGTGCCGCCGAAGGTTCAAAGGTCCACATGGAATTTTCGTTTGCAGTAGTCCGTGTTTGCCCACCGTCTTTATATTCGGATTTTTTCTCCCATTTCCAATTGGCCGGATTATCGTAATAGGTCTTGATGTTCTCGTAAAATTCTCGGGAAATCCCACCTATGGCCTGTTTGTTCCCTATATCCGTTTGCCCTAGCCCTCCTGTGGTTAAGCCACCTATTCTGCTTGTAGGCGTTATAAGTACTACAGATTTTCCCAACCTACTCGCCTGTATGGCCGCAACAATTCCTGATGAAGTAGCGCCATAAACTACAATATCATAACTTGATGATTGTCCCCGAGTGAAGTAAACCGTTAAAAACAGGGCTAGGAGGGTGGTTTTGAATGTTGATGGCGAACGCTGGAGCATGGTATTTTTCGGTTTTGATGGATAATTTTCTTATGGATACCTTACCGGTAAATATAGCCAAGAAACATATTCAAAACTAGTATCAAGCTCATGTAGGGTCGCTACTTTTAAACAGCAGTGTTCCTGAAAACTTTGACGCTATAATTGATGAATACTTGACGTATAATCTATCGGCAAGGTCACAAGCATAATAATTAATCTGGTACGGCTTACATTGCTCGCGCTGCTTGGTTCGTTTTCATCGCTATTAAGAGGAGGCACGACGAAGTAATCTGTGGTTCGTTTTCATCGCTATTACGAGGAGGCAGGACGAAGTAATCTGTGGTTCGTTTTCATCGCTATTACGAGGAAGCACAACGAAGTAATCTGTGGTTCGTTTTCATCGCTATTAAGAGGAGGCACGACGAAGTAATCTGTTTCTTATAGGTATGCAGGGTGATGCGTATTCTGCGCTTTCCTGCAGTTAGCCACAAGCAAAAAAATCTGTGATTGAAATAAACTTACGTAATAATTTATTAAATTCGTACGTAAAATAAATGTTATGGACAAAAAATTGACATTGAGTTTAGACAAATCAATTATCGAAAGTGCAAAGAATTATGCCAAATCGAATAACATTAGCTTGTCGAAACTTATCGAATCTTATTTGACAACGCTCACCAAACGGCAAAGAAGTTCAACGGAAATAACACCTCTCGTTGAAAGTTTAAGTGGAGTAATTAATCTTGATGAGGATTTTGACGTAAAAGATGATTATACTGATTACCTTATTGAGAAATACAAATGAGCAGATTATTAATTGACACAAATATCGTAATAGATTTACTTTCAAGAAGAGATAAATTCTATAATGAAGCTGCCGATTTATTTTCTCGTGCGGACAAGAAAGAATTAGAACTGACTATTTCATCTTTAACATTTGCAAACACAAATTATATTCTTTCCAAACTCAAATCAGCTAAAGAAGCGAGGAAAATATTGAGAAAATTTAAAGTACTCGTTGAGTTATTGAGTTTAGATGACAAGATTACAGAATTAGCTTTGAGCGATGATAGTTTTCCAGATTTTGAGGATGGACTACAATACTATTCAGCTATCGAAAATCAAATAGATGTAATTATAACGCGGAATAAAAAGGATTTCAAAAATTCGAAAATTCCTGTTTTAACTGCGAAAGAATTTTTAGCTCGGAAATAATGCCAGCTGCTAACAATGTTAAAAATAATAGCGGTTTACTCGCTAAAACAAAAGCAAGTAAATTTAAAAAAGGTCTGTGTTAAATCGAAAAGTTAGTGCGTGAAAATCCGCTACTATTCTTAGACTAGACCGATATTAGTACTTATTAGGGATGCGTATTTTTTTTGGTACCCTTGGGATTTGCTTACTCGGTACGGCACTAGTTGCAAACTAAGGCTAGCGGGGGGGGCACTACAAGGTAAACAGTGTTTGTTATTATCGTCATTACGAGGAGGTACGACGAAGTAATCTGTGGCTTGTGGCTATCGTCATTAAGAGCAGACACGACGAAGTAATCTGTGGTTTGCGCTATCGTCATTACGAGGAGGCACGACGAAGTAATCTGTTTCTTTTAGGTACGTAGGGTTATGCTTATTCTGCGCTTTCCTGCAGATATTAGTACTTACAGGATGCGTATTTTTGGTACCCTTGGGATTTGCTTACTCGGTACGGCACTAGTTGCAAACTAAGGCTAGCGGGGGGGCACTACAAGGTAAACAGTGTTTGTTATTATCGTCATTACGAGGAGGTACGACGAAGTAATCTGTGGCTTGTGGCTATCGTCATTAAGAGCAGACACGACGAAGTAATCTGTGGTTTGCGCTATCGTCATTACGAGGAGGCACGACGAAGTAATCTGTTTCTTTTAGGTACGTAGGGTTATGCTTATTCTGCGCTTTCCTGCAGATATTAGTACTTATAGGATGCATAATTTTTGGTAACCTTGGTAACCGCTTACTCGGTACGGCACTAGTTACAAACTAGCGCTAGCCGGGGTGGTTTAAGACAAAAAGAAAATATTGATTAACTTTAGAGAACTGGACTAGGGCTTTTCTTAGGATACATTGTTAGCAGTAGTATTTATGACACCCAGAGCATATTTCTATCCACAATTTTCCATTTTCCATTTTCTTTAATACAGAATATTATTTCTCCTGAACCGCATAAACTACCACATAAAAAATCAAAGTAGAAAATAGCCCTATCATTCCTTTGGTTTATTTTAAAATCTGAGAACCGAATTGATGCAACGTATCTGTATTCAGAACTATTCCAATATACTTTTTTTTCTTTTTCTAGTTGCCCTAAATCTTTAATGATATATCGTCCTCTTTCATATAATTTGTCCAATTCCAATTTCCCCTTTTCAAATTTAGTACTGTCTATCAATTGAATTAAAAGGTTATCAAAATCTTTTGAATGAATAGTGTCTTTGTAATACATTCTAGGGAATGACGAATCATCAGAATCCCAATCCTTAAATTCTCTTTTCGGATTAAGATGATATGGCTCAATTCCTATTACCAAGTCCGCTTTTTCCAATTTAGGGTTGTCAAATGCCTCGTCAAACTTTTCTTTCCCAATTTGGTAGTTTAATGAATCTTGTTTGCTTTCTGCATATTCTAACGGCATTGGTGGTATTGGAAGTTTTTCATAATAATATTCAGTTCCCACTAACTCAATAAAAATATCGTTTAGTAATTCCATTTCCGAAATAGTATTCTCCGGTTTTGGCGAACAACTTGCCAAAAGAAAGAATAAATTAGAAATTAAAATTAGTTTTTTCATATTACTGCTAACAACTGCATAACGCAAATTTTATTATCCCGCTAATAAAGACTAAAATACGATTTTAAAAACCCATAATTGCGCGTACTTATCAAAACCTATGAACAAGATATCACCTATTAAAGCTTTTCATTTTTCCATTCGTTTTTTTTCACTACATTACCCACTACCCACTACCCACTACCCACTACCCACTACCCACTACCCACTACCCACTACCCACTACCCACTACCCACTACCCACTACCCACTACCCACTACCCACTACCCACTACCCACCACCCACTACCCACAAACTACCACCAAACCACAAAAAACTTCTCAAACTCCGTTTCGGATTTCTTCATCCAGACCATGGGTGCGTTTTGTTTGATCAGGCGCAGGTTAATTTCCAATAGGGTTTCGTAATGGGAGGTCCATTCCATTTCGGCATGGGGCGCAACGACCCATTGCGTTTTATAGGGAATATAGAACTGGTAGTTTTTAAAGGCATCGGTCTGTAAATCGGTCATGCGTAACCAATAGCCAACGATACATTTGGGGTTTAAAGGTCTAAGATGCAGCGGTGCGCTCCCGTAGGGCTCGAACAGTTGCGCCTTGTAGCAAGCTTGGTGCTGTATTTCATTGCTATTGATATCATGTTGGGCCAAAGCAGAGCTTCCGGCCAGGCTGTGTAAAAGTGCAAACTGAGCGTTCTTTATTTTTTCCATTTTGGTAAAGAACATATCTCTTCGGTTAGGTCCCATGAGCTGGTGTATGGATTCTGAGATGCTGGGGTCTATGATGTAGAATTTGTAGGTCAGTTCCACATGGACCAATTGCTGAGTTGCTTTTTCTTTTAGGATAAAATCAATTTCACCAATCGTCTGTTTTCCTTCTCGGATAGGTAGGTTATACAACAGTACTTCGTACGTATCACTGTGGTCCAAAAGCTGTTTACAGACATGTTCCATTTGGTGGCCCAAACGTATTTTTTGCGGAATGGGCGAAGGGGAGAAATTTAATACATCCACTTGTGGAAAATGAAACTGCCTTATGCCAAATTGGGAGTTTAGCCAGATGGCGGGGGTATTAAGAAATCCAGCGATTTGTTGTTGAAGATGATCTTCTTGCATAGCGGTACCAAATTACGGAATTTCCGTTTGTTTAGCTACTTGCATTGTTGCCCGTATAGGTCTTTGTAAGCGCATGTAGTGTCAATATGTAGTAAATCAAAACCCGCGAAACCTTCGTAAGCTTAAACAACAACGTTAACATTTCCTAAATACGAAGTACTTCCCACGTAAATGTGTTAATTTTATCTTTATGGCTATGAATACAAGAAAAGGATTTCGGTTTGTACCTTATAAAGCGGAAGAAATCTCTCCCTTTGAAAAACTTTTTGATATTTTTCAGGAATTGATTACCCACACCTCGGGCGATTTTGACGAGGCTATAGATTGGCTGCGCGAATTGGACAAGGAATATGAACTTACTGATGAAAACTATACCATTGAGGACTTTATTGAAGACTTAAGGGCCAAAGGTTATATTCGGGAGGAGTTTGAAGATGGTGGCGGAACAGGAGAAGATGGAAAAGAAGGAAGTGGTGGTGGCGATATTTCCATTACTGCCAAGATGGAACGTATTATCCGTCAACGTGCTTTGGACCAGATTTTTGGCAAACTAAAGCGAAGTGGTGCCGGTAATCATAAAACGGGAAAATCCGGACAAGGGGACGAACATACGGGCGATTTTAGGGAATACCGCTATGGTGACGGCTTGGAGCATATTTCTATGACCGAAAGCCTTAAAAATGCGCAGGTGAACCACGGTATTGGCAGTTTTCAATTGAGTGAGGAAGACTTGGTGGTAGAGGATACCCAGTACAAGGCTCAGATGAGTACGATTCTAATGATCGACATTAGCCATAGTATGATTCTGTACGGGGAAGACCGCATTACCCCCGCCAAAAAAGTAGCAATGGCGCTATCGGAATTGATAACGACGCGGTACCCAAAAGATACCTTGGATATTTTGGTTTTTGGTAATGACGCTTGGCCTATTCCGATTAAGGACCTACCGTACCTAAAAGTTGGACCTTATCATACCAACACCGTAGCCGGACTGCAACTGGCCATGGATATGCTGCGAAGAAAAAGGAATACGAACAAACAGATTTTTATGATTACCGATGGAAAGCCCAGCTGTTTGCGACTGCCAGACGGCACATATTATAAAAACAGCGCCGGATTGGATGATTTTATCGTGGAGAAATGCTACAATATGGCCAGGCAGGCACGGAAATTACACATTCCGATCACTACATTTATGATTGCACAAGACCCCTATCTGATGCAATTTATTCGTGAGTTTACGGAGGCGAACAAAGGAAAAGCCTTCTTTACGGGATTAAAGGGATTGGGAGAAATGATATTTGAGGACTATGAGTCCAATAGGAGGAAGAAGTTGAAATAGTGGATAGTGGGTAGTGGTAGTAGGTAGAGGGTAGTGGGTAGTAAAAGTGGATGTATCGTTTACTGGCACAAAACACGAAGGCCGTCTTTGCGAGGTGCTAAAGAAGGGTGAAGTTATTAATAGGAGTTTAAGCGAGGTGGCAAACTGTTTGATTTGTGGGTAGTGTTAGTTTTGCAGTGAGTTTAGCAGGTTAGGAGTTTAGGAAAAAATAAAAAAATTGAAATTGAAACAAACAGAAATTAAAAATTTAGGTGAGTTAAAAGCATCCGGGTATGCTAGCAAAAGCATCAAGGATGAACTTAGAGATAATTTACGGGAACGTTTACGAACTGGAAAAGACAGCTTTGAAGGAGTATGGGGCTATGAAAACTCCGTAATTCCCGAATTGGAAAGGGCCATTTTATCGCGGCACAACATCAACCTTTTGGGTTTACGCGGACAGGCAAAAACACGTCTGGCGCGTTTAATGGTGGAACTTTTGGATGAGTGGATTCCCGTTGTGGAAGGTTCGGAAATAAATGACGACCCTTTACAACCTATGTCGCGATTTGCGATGGAATTGATCAAGGAAAAGGGAGACGGTACGCCGATTACCTGGATGCATAAGAGCGATCGTTTTTATGAAAAATTGGCGACACCAGATGTAACCGTGGCCGATTTGATCGGTGATGTAGATCCCATAAAAGCTGCAAACCTTAGACTTTCTTACGCAGACGACCGTGTGATTCACTTTGGAATGATACCACGAGCCAACCGCTGTATCTTCGTGATCAACGAATTACCCGATTTACAGGCCAGAATTCAAGTTGCCTTGTTCAATATTTTAGAAGAAGGCGATATACAGATTAGAGGGTTTAAACTTCGTTTGCCTTTGGATATTCAATTTGTGTTTACGGCAAACCCGGAAGATTACACCAATAGGGGAAGTATCGTAACTCCGCTGAAAGATAGAATAGGCTCCCAGATTTTAACCCACTACCCAGAGGATATAGAAACGGCTCGAAAAATCACGGAGCAAGAGGCTAATTTAGAATTGCGACAAACAGAGTCTGTTTATGTGCCGGACTTGGCGAAGGATTTATTGGAACAGATAAGTTTTGAAGCGCGGGACAGCGAATATATAGATGCAAAAAGTGGTGTAAGTGCAAGAACAAGTATTACCGCTTTTCAGAATTTATTAAGTACCGCTGAGCGCAGGTCATTGTTAACCGGAGCGGATAAGACCATGGTACGCTTAAGTGATTTTCTTGGCGTGATACCAGCAATTACAGGTAAAATAGAATTGGTTTATGAAGGCGAACAGGAAGGTGCGGACGGTGTTGCCGGTATTTTGATCGATGATGCTGTTAAATCCTTGTTTCCCGAGTATTTCCCGGAAATTAACAAGTTGGAGCGCAAGGACGCCGAAACGCCTTATGATGAGTTGTTACATTGGTTTTTTCAGGGTGAAGGCTTTGAACTACTAGATGACTTTACGGATGAAGAATATAAACGCACCTTGGACAGTATCCCGGCCTTAAACGAGTTGGTTAAAGCGCACCAACCGGATTTTCCCAAGGAAGATGTCTACTTCTTAAAGGAATTGGCATTGTGGGGACTGGTATCCTATAAAAAACTGAACAAGCAACGTTTTGAAGACGGTTTTCAGTTTAAGGATCTATATAGCGGATTCATTAACGACTTGTAGTGTTTTTTGTTGCTAAAACGCCATTGCGAAATCCTGGTTGGGATTTCGCAATGGCGTTTTTATTTGTGATGGTTAACCTTTAATCGCCCCAGTTGTCAACATGTTGGTTCATATCGTCAAAATGATAGGTGCCTACCAGTTGCTTTCTATGTGCAATAGTAATCGTTGTAAGTAACAGCAGTACGAGGTAGAGAAAAAGTATCGCCAGCCCTAATGGAATAAAGGTGTCCGGGATCAAATAATTCTCATAATCATTGTAGGTTAAAAGAATAAACAGGGTGTCAAAAAACTTAAAGACATAAATAATACCGATAACATAGAGCAAGTACTCCAAATTTCGCATTGGAGGATCGCTAAGTTCTTTTTCCTTTATTTTAAACCAGAGAACATAAAGAAAAACAAAATGGACGATCGAGAGTATTGGAATAATGTAGTTATCTATTTTGAATAAGTAGAATTTATTGGTATACAAACCGTAAAAGCTAAATACATCAACCAACAATAAAATAAAAATCGAAAGTAAAAGTGTCCATTTCCAAGGCAAAACGTCTTTAAAAAACTTCATTCTATATGCTACTTTAGGGGGATACGGTAAACTAAAAGATGTGAAATTAACGACTTAAATGTTTCTTTATTTCAATAAAATCGATGAAAGGTATTAAATGTGGTGGATTGGCTAAAAATTGAAGTATTTTCGATTTTTAGCCTATTATGTCCTCATCGAAGCCACGTTGCCGTTATTGCTTTATTGGAAAAGAGTATCAACCCGATTCCAATCCCCAATACTACTATTGGCATAACAATACCACCAGGTCCGTACACTTCAAAGGAGTTGCTGAAAAAAATGGAATAACTCATTTGAGCTATAATTCCAAGCAAGGATATATAAAGTATGGTACGTGCCCATTTTTTGCGCATCAGTAGAAGTATACAGCCTAATGTGCCGCCCCAGACGGCTATGGCATAAGCTCCGGTTACCCATGCAGGTTGCGATTCGTAAAGCAAACGTTCCGCCTGGGACATTTGTTCAAGATCCTCAATAGATGTATAAGCGTCTGCCAGATAAGCCCCCACACCCATTAAATTCCAAAGTAGCGCTACAGTGCCAATAACCCAAAACCACCTAGGTGGCTTTATGTTTGTTGTGGTTTTCATAATAAAATGGTTTAGATTAGTAGTTCTAAAATTATAAAAATAACCGTCTATTTTAATATTTTCAAGATAATTATATTGTTATCAGTTATTTACAGATAAAGACTGAGAAGGTTTTATGCAGAAAAAACGATTTTACTATATTGTTCGGTTACAATATTTGGGTTTCCGGTTTAGCGGCTGGCAAAAGCAGCCCGGGCAGCTGACCATTGAACGAATGTTGGTAAAAACCTTAAAATTTATACTTCCTGATACGGAATTCAAAATATTGGGAGCCGGTAGAACCGATGCCAAGGTATCTTCCTTGGACGGGGCTTTTGAACTTTTTGTTATAGAACGCGAACTCCCGCCTTTAGCTGAATTTATTCACCTTTTTAATTCAAATTTACCTTCGGATATTAGGGTGACGGGGATTATACCAACAACGGCGGACTTCAATATTATTCAGCAAAGTAAAAGCAAGGAATATATCTATTTGTTTTCTTATGGTAGCAAAAACCATCCCTTCTGCGCACCTTTCCTAACAAATGTGTTGGTCAACTTGGACATTGAGCTTATGAAAGAGGCCGCAGCCTTATTTGAGGGAACCCATGATTTTTCTGCATATACCGCCAAACTACAACCTAATACCAAGGTCGTGAGAGAAGTATATAGTTGCGAAATTGTTACCAATAGTATACTCACCGCTAATTTTTTCCCGAAAGAAAGTTTTGCTTTAATCGTTAACGGAGCAGGATTTATGCGTTATCAAATTCGGATGATGATGGGCGCTTTGTTCCAAGTTGGGAAAGGTGAGTTGTCCATAGACGAGATCAAGGAGTCTCTAAAAGCAGACTCGAACGTAGTGTTTACCACAGTGGCGCCAGGATCGGGACTGTTACTTAACAAGCTAAGCTTTGACTAGTGCAGCTATACGGTTTTAGTATCTTTAGAAAAAAATAGTGTCTTTATGCCATTAAAACGAAAAATAGATTTTCAAAAAAAGAAGAAACAGGTATCGCGTGTGCATACCAAAATGGGAAAAGCGCCGGGAACCATAAGTTATCTTGGTACCAAGGATAAAACGGCAAGTAAGGTATACGCTACACTTTATAGTGGGGATAGTCTTATGGAAGAAGAGACGATAGATATTGCCCACATATTAGACATTAAAGCGTCCGATAAAACCGCTTGGATAAATGTAATCGGCATTAATGATGAGCCTTTTATTGAGGCCCTTGGCACCAAATTCGGTCTAAATCCCCTAGTTTTGGAAGATGCCGTAAATACAGAGCAAAGACCTAAAATAGACGAGTATGAGGATTACATTTTTGGTGTCTTTAGAATGTTGTATTTAAATACGGGCAAAGAAATTGTAGGAGAGCACGTAGCCATGGTGCTTATGGAAAACACGGTACTTGTTTTTCAAGAAGTAGAGGACGATGTGTTTAACGGTGTAAGAAATCGGATAGCGGCAAAAACAGGTAGAATAAGAAGTAGGGCTGCGGATTACTTGTTTTTTGCTCTTTTAGATGCTATTATAGATAATTACTTCCTGGTTTTAGAGCATATTAACGAAAGGATAGAGAATTTAGAAGATGAAGTCTACAACAACCCAAAACCCATAGTGGCGCAGGATATTCAGGAGCTAAAAAAGGAGATATTGAAGATAAGACGGTGGATTTTCCCTGTAAAGGAATTGATAAGTAGACTCATAGATTCCGAAAATTCCCTGATTGAAAAAGATACCAAGTTATTTTTGAGGGACGCGCTGGATCACATGCTCGAGATTAATGAAAGTTTACAGATATATCGGGAAATGTCCATGAGCCTTATGGAAATGTATATGAGCAACATGAGCAATAAGATGAACGAAGTCATGAAAGTACTCACGATTATGGCATCGATATTTATTCCGTTGACATTCATTGCGGGTATATATGGGATGAACTTTGACCACATGCCAGAATTGCACATGGAAAACGGTTACTATTATGTTTGGGGCCTTATGATCGTTCTTTTTATTGGTATGATGGTGTATTTTAAAAAGAAAGATTGGCTTTAGATCATACTTTGCTCTCCAGCCAAGATACAAATATGTTCCTGTGCTAATTTAGAACATAGGTTTGCCATTATTTCAATGTATTTAAAGATAATGGTTAGCGTTAAATTTTGTACTTTAATCCCTATGCTTGCAGCCATTGATTGGACTTACATTTTATACGTTGTTCTTGTCGTTTACGTGGCATTGAATATTCTAGTCTATTTTTTACAGGACTATCTCCTTTTCAAACCGGAGAAACTTCCTAAGGATTTTCAGTTTTACTACGAACACCAGGAGATTGAAGAATACAATATTGAAACCAGGGACGGCGCTATTATAAACGGACTCCGGTTTAAGACGGAGAACCCAAAGGGCGTCGTTTTTTATTTAAAGGGAAACTCCAAAAGTATTAAGGGTTGGGGCAAGTTTGCAGTAGACTTTACCCGCCATGGCTATGACGTGGTGATGGTAGATTACCGTGGTTTTGGCAAGAGTACGGGCAGGCGTACCCAAAAGGCTATAAAAAGGGATTTACAGGTTGTATATAACAAACTAAAGGATAAGGTCGATGAAAAACACATCATCCTGTACGGAAGATCATTGGGTTCCGGTTTTGCGACCAAATTGGCATCCATGAACAATCCAAGGATGTTGGTACTGGATGCCCCATATTATAGTTTAAGTAAAATAGCCAAACGTTACTTGCCATTTATGCCCTTATCCCTCTTGATAAAATTTCCCATGCCCACCTACAAATGGCTTAAATACGTGAATTGTCCCATACACATTATCCATGGTACGGATGATGCCCTTATTCCCTATAACACCAGTGTGAAATTATCACGTATACGCCCAAAATCGACCACCTTGCATACAGTGATCGGGGGCGGTCATAAAGATTTGAACACCTTTGAAGGGTATCACAAAATGTTAACGGAAATCATTACTTCCCGTCCAAAAGCCATAAATTTGGAGGGCTCCAGTATCCATGTAAAACACGGCTCAAAAAAGAAACATGCGAAGACTTAAAAAGTTGGCCATAATTCTTGCGGGCCTTTATATCCTTAGTACTCTTATGCTCTATTTCTTACAGGAGAAACTTATTTTTCTTCCATCCCGGTTACCACAGGACTATGTGTACTCGTTTGCCTTACCTCACCAAGAATTTAACTTAACAACCGAAGACGGAGCTGTATTGAATGGACTTCATTTTAAAAATTCAAATTCCAAAGGTGTACTCGTCTATTTTCACGGAAATGCAGGAGATTTATCGCGCTGGGGCGAAATAGTACTCTATTTTGTAGAAAAAGAGTACGATGTTATTATTATGGATTACCGTACCTATGGCAAAAGTACCGGTAAGTTAAGTCCTCAAGCACTATTTGATGACGCCCAATTGTTTTATGAATATGCCTTGGAACAGTACGACGAGCATAGGATTACGCTTTATGGCAGATCATTGGGAACAGGTATTGCAACCAAGTTGGCAGCGACCAATAATCCAAAACAATTGGTGTTGGAAACGCCTTTCTATAGTTTGCTCGATGTTGCCAAAAGTATGTTTCCCATACTCCCGGTTTCCCTTTTCTTAAAGTATACGCTTCCTTCTTTTGAGTTTATGCAAGATGTGTCCTGCCCCATTACCATTTTTCATGGAACTAGTGATTCCGTTGTACCTTATGAATCTGGCGAAAAGCTGTTCAAGGCCATACCTCATGGTCGTAAAACCTTTTTCACCATAGAAGAAGGCGATCATAACAATCTTATTTCCTTTCCGCAATATCATGAAGGCATTAATAAAGTACTTCCATGATTGGACAGATTTTGTAGTTTATTATTAAAATTCCAAGACGGGTAAAACCATTATAAAATATCCTTTGGAAGTATTTTGCGTGTCCAAGTTTTTATGCGTTTATAGGCATCTACCTTACTATCGGGATTAAACTCCAAGGTCGTTTCCCACGCATTTTCAGGGTTAAATTCTTTCTCTATCCCTACTAGGACATTTTGAGCCACTTGATCAGAGTGGATTATCGTTACACATTCGGTGTTTAGGTTGGCACTTCTTGGATCCAGATTAAACGTACCTATTACCGTAATTTCACTATCTACCACCATAGATTTGGAGTGTAGGCCAAAAATGGGCGTATAGTTTATCGTTTTTTGAAGTTCACCCGTCATAATTTGCATACGTGCAGCAGCGTCTGGCCGGAACTCAAAAATACGCACTCCTGTTTTCAACAAAGCTTCACGCGTGGACTGATATCCCGCGAAGGCCTCCAAATTATCCGTAGATGCAAGGCTATTGGTCAAAATACGCACCTTTACCCCACGGTCTACCGCGTCTTTGAACAATTGCTGCGATAGCTCGGTAGTTACAAGGTACGGACTTTGAATTTCAATGCTTTTTTTGGCGTTTTTAATCAGTCTTATGAGTCTAGTAGTCGTTTTTCCACCTCCTCCAAGTCCGCTGTTGCCATCGTTTTTTCCCGGTTGGTCGGATACAAACTCCAACTCATCTACCCATACCAATTTATTGGATGCCTTTATGCTTGGAAACGCTTCTTGAAGCCTTGCGATCTTCTCGCGTATTTGCGGCCAGAAATTTTCTGGATTACAGGCATATTCGTGCAAACGGTCAAAGCGATTTTTGTCTTGCTTTTCCGGCTGTGGGTCATTTACCATTTGGGCAATTGGCACGCTGAGTTCACTGTTCCAAAATTCCTCGAAAGACGTATGTACTTTTTTGGTCCCCTTGCCCAACAAAAGCACATCGCGGTCACGGAAATTATACTCATGGTCGTAATCAAAATATTCGTCCGCTATATTGCGTCCGCCTGTAATTAGTACCTTCCCGTCCACAATAAAGGTTTTGTTGTGCATACGTAGGTTGGCGGAACGGAATTTTGTGGCAAAAGTGCCAAGTTTCTGAACAATGTTCTTCCCTAGGTTTACACCCGGATTGTATACCCGGATAGCAATATTCTTATGGGAATCCAGTATGAGTATGTCTTCAATATCGGCATCTACCATGAGGTCGTCTACAAGCAGCCTTATCTTTACACCTCTATCAGCCGCACGTACCAAATAATCAATTGCAATTAGTCCAACATTGTCCAAGGAAAAAATGAAATATTGAATGTCTATGCTTTTTTCGGCAGACTCGGTAAGCCAAGCCCGGGTAATCATGGCACCACCGCCATCTTCCAAAACGTATACGCCCGTTTGGGTTTTCATGCTATCGTTGAGCGTGGCCAGTTCTTTGGATAGGCTTGTTGTGGTTTTTCGTTTAATGGAGTCGCAAAAGCTGGTATGCTCCGGAAGGATTCCCTTTCTATCCTTGCAAGAGAGCAGAAGTATGGATAAGGATAGCAAATAGAAAAGTAAAAAACGATTCATAGTAGCGTTGATTGGTGCAGTTATAACGTTTAAACAGCCATTTATGTTGCAAATTTCCTTGGGCTACTGCACAAATGGAAAGCGCTATTGGCCGTGAATCGCTTATATATCATTTAATCCTTGCAAGGCGTTTGTTGTACCTTGAACATAACATAAGTTCCAAACACATACCAAAATGATTGTGCCTAGGTGTTTCAGTCGCATGTATTAGGTACGTGCTATTCTGCTTCCAAGGTGTGCATCAATGCAAAAGCTAGTGCCTCTATATTCCCAGCGGAGTCGTTAAAACCGGATACGTTGGAAAGAATGATAACGGCGTTTTTATCCGTAATATCCAATAACATTGAAGAACTATAACCACCGGTGCCGCCACTATGGCTTACCCAGTGATGCCCTTTATCATTTTTAACGATATGCCAGCCCAAACCAACAGCTGTCCGTTCATCTACATTGGCTGTTTTTTTTCGGGTAAGTGCCAAGGTAACCTGTGAAGCATCAAATTGTGCCAAAGCAAAAGTTGACAGATCGGTAACCGAAGATAAAATGCCACCAGCTCCAACCAATACGTTCAAATCCCAGTTGGGGACACTTTTACCATTCGGACCCTGCCCTTGTACCATATTGGATGCAACGATATTACGTAGGGTTGTGGTTTGCGGCATGTTAAACTTTTCGGTAATATAGGTCTGTAACAAAGCTTCATAAGAGCTGTTTTCAATTTTAGAGAGTGTAAAACCAAGCAATCCAACTCCGAGATTGGAATAGAGATAGGGATGTTCTGTTTCATCTGCCATTTCCATTTCCTCTGTAAGGTAAAAATCCAACTTCTTGGCGTCATAGTCCTTGTACGGATTGTCTTGGTCAACCGATAAAAGGTCAAGGTTGCTGGGCAAGCGTGGTAGTCCAGAGGTATGATTGGCCAAGTTCTTAAAGGTCAACTTTTTATCAGCCTTGAAGGGGTTGTCCCAGTAGGTATTTATAGGCTCGTTTAAAAAGACCTTGCTTTTCACTATAAAGTTGGCGAGTAGGGTAGCGGTAAAAACTTTTGAAATAGAACCAATTTCAAAAACTTTTTTAGCGTTCTTAACTGTAATTAGCGCTCCATTTTCCCTTTTTATGCCATAAAACGACGTTTTCCCGTTAGCTATGATACCAATAGCCAGTTGCGTGTTGTCCGGAAATACCTTGCTGTTATCAAAAATAAGATTCAGTTGGTCCGGTTTCAAAGTGTTTGTTTCGCGGTCCAGCATATCCTTTGCATACGGTATCCGATTGGTATCGCAAGCAAAAAGACATAGGAAGATAATGGATAGTAAACTGTTTTTCAACACATATAATTTTCATTGGCACCGCCAAAGGGTTTGATACTCCGAGGCTTGCCTCGAAATTAAAAATCGTTTTCTTATTTAATGCCTCGTGGGCTTGCCCCAAGGTAGTTTACGTAAAATACAGGTTTTCCCAGCTACTCGGAAATGATGACATCACTTTTTAGTTCCAATAAGCGTTTGATAAAGCTGTCGTTGGTTTCTGGGCTAATGTAAAGTTCCCCGTAGGTGTCATATTTTATAATTAGCCCATTTCTGGCCGTTGCGGGCCTAAATCCAACATACACGGTTTTGCCTTTAACTACTTCTCGGATTTTATGGATACTTACCTTTCCGCTAAATGGGCCATACCAGTATATAAATTCATTTTGGTTAAGTTCATAACATGTTCCAAAATAGAGCCAAAGTACAAGTCCAATAACTAGACTAACGGGAATCATAACCCAACGTTCTTCTGGGGCCATTTCATCCTTTAGTATGCCGGTAATGATTAATACGATAACGAAACTCAATACCCCAAAAACAATCAGGGTAAAAAGGGTGTCTTTTCTACTTTTAAATTTCATTGTACCGATATAGATTTAGCGATTAACAATATCCCTATGAAAATACAAAACTAAAATCTAAGAAATGGAATTTAATTTCTCGTTTACCTGTCCTTTCAAGGTTTGAATTAAATATGTAAGAAGAATTCTATTGTTAATTGATAAAACTTGCGCAGGCTACAAATTTCATTTAAAATTTCGCTTTCAAGGAAAACGAATTACGACTATTGAAAACAGGGCCTTGTAGTACGTTTGGTGATGCCGTACCTATACCGGGTTTATATCCTAATTCCAAGAAAAGATTAGGTTTTACCTCATGTCCTACACCGAAATTTAACCGGGTCATTACCTTGTTTTTAGGCGCTAGGCCAGATTGTAAGTTGTATTCTACTTCGGCGCCGCTAATGGTGTATACATCATCTCCAATAAAATATTTGAACGCCATACTAGCGGTTACCTGTTCTTGGGTGCCAAATCTGGTATAAAAACGTTCTAATCGTACCGCTACATCTTTTAGTACTGGAATATCTACCGTACCACTAACAAATTACTCGCCATTTACGCCCTTGGGCATATCCATATTGTATTGCAAAAGTCTGTTTCCGGGGTTTTTATCTGGAATATTACGCTGTTCTATTGGTACTTGCGCAAAGCTCATGGTCCAACACAAAATAGTCAAAGAAGAAAGCACTAGTTGTCTCATGGTAGTTTAAAATATCTACCTTAAAGATATTTACATAATCTTAGCTCCCATGCTTTGAAATGGATTTACCTTTTATTTAACGTTGGTATAATCAATAAAAAGCACTGTTATGATCTTTTTGGATAAACTGGACATTATTACATTAGAAATTACTTGTATGAGTCTTAAAAATAGATTGATAGACCGTCATTTACGACAATTAGAAGTTATTATTAACAATGATTTAGATAATAAATTTAAAATAAACCAATTAAAATGTTGAATATCAGAAAAATGGCACCATCTTTGTCCACTAAATAAGTATTATAAATTTAATTACATTACAATGGGTAAAGGAACAGTAAAATTTTTCAACGACACAAAAGGTTTTGGATTCATCACTGAAGAAGGAGTTGAAAAAGATCACTTTGTACACATTTCAGGATTGGTAGACGAAATTCGCGAAGGCGATGAAGTTGAGTTCGATCTTCAAGAAGGTAACAAAGGATTAAATGCAGTGAACGTAAAGGTTATTTAATACATACACTTTAAAGTTTAGCAAAGCCCCGTCAGCAATGATGGGGCTTTTGTTTTTTATTACTAAATATATCCCATGACTAATGTTTGGTTTATAAGCCATAGGTATATGTTTATAATTTTTCGGGATAAGACAGCTTATTTCGGAATAATTTTGGTTGTTTTGCCCCATGTTATGGCTATCTAAGAAATATCTTTTTGTTCCTACGTTGGTTTGTATCCTTCTATGCAATCTCCACGCTTTGTTTGCTCAGGAGAAAGGGGAGTACAATGGGCCTTATAAACTCCTCAACTACCAAGGAAAAGCTACGTACGGATTTGAATTGAACGAACAGGATACTATATTAAACGGTGGGTTTTTGATGCAAAAATCCAACCTTGAAAATTTACTTACCAAAAAAGATTCTACTTTTTTAATAGAAGGTACTTTTGATAAAGGAATAGCCTCTGGGTTTTGGAAGTTTCGCTTTGGTGTGTTTGAGGCAAGGGCAGAATCTCAGGTGGTGGATTATCAATATCGAATTTCTGCAAGTGGCGTGCAAGAGGAGGTACAAGGACTTATGGTACAGGGAAAGCCCGACGGGTCTTGGAACTATACGGTGCAGCGCATTAAGGATGGTGATATCGTAAAGACCCTTTTTAAAAGCAGTATTACTTTTGAAAACGGAACTCCACAACAGAATTTTCGTATCGAGAACGATAGTGCTGTCCTCGTGGGGCGTTTTTTACGGAACGGTTTCGCTCAAGACGAATGGGTACGCTACACAATAGATCAAGTAGATGCAAGCGAACGCTGGCTATTTAACGATGGCGTACTGGAGCAAATAGTAAATCAGGTAGACGGGAAAGAGAATAGTATTCCCGTTTTTAATGCAACAATAGATGAAACGAAGTCGATAGCATTAGACCTGAAATTCCTTAGTCTTTTAGATATTAAACTAACTACCGCCCATAATCAAATTCCTGAATCGAATAGTATCGCAAGTTTATTGACTCAAAATGACCTGTTTTATCAAAAAGTAGAGACCATTCTCACTGCGCTCGGAACTTCTGGACTATCACCAAATTTTGGTGTTCGAGTTCCCTACTATCCAGTGGATTCAATTTCCAAAGGGCATCTGTCCGTTATAGAAATGAACGTTACTGCGGCTACTGCTGTTAGCGATGCTTACCTGGACAATACCTTGTTGGATATTTTAAAATTATCGGATGCGGAGGCACTGGCATTGCACACTAGCTTAGCACAGATGGTTAGGGAACTATTGGTTCCATTGCAAAAACTGGTGGCCTACAACCAAGATAAAATAATCGAGTTTCTTACCAAGGATGATATTTTAAAGAACCTATGGCCCAACGGTATCGATTCGGATATCCTAGCGCAACGCGAGTCAAATGCCCCTAGTACCGGTTTTAAGTCCATAAAAACTTTAGCATTTGATTTTGAAGATGATACTATGGCGTCCATCGCCATGCTAGCGCAATATACTGCCGAGCATTTAGAATTTGTTAAGGCAAAACTAAAGGTGAAATTATCCAAACAAGAACGCGAGCAAGAGCGTATGGCTTTGGATGAGCAATTGTTGGCACAGAATAAAAGGTTGTCCATACTCATGGATTCCGTTGGGAACACACTTCCATTAGCGTATCAAAAAGCGCTGTCAGCTATACAAACGGTTACTGTCAAGAATCTTGGCGATTTGTCTTCAAAGGAAGATTTGGAACTTACCAGGCAGTTGGTGGTATGTCATGAAAACATGCATCAATTAGCATTATCGGTCATTGCTTTGCCAGCGCAATCGGACGAGATTACTAAATTGTATCAGGATAGAATTTGGAATCCGTTTATGGCTACCCTAATGAACGAGGCGGTAAAAAAGCGAATTACATCGGCCTATCATAATGTGTTGATTCCGTATTTCCTCGATCAGGTCAACACAAAATTAAGCTGTGAGAATGTAGACGATATTAAACTACTCTTGGATGCGCTGCACAGGCGTATGTTGGAGCTCATAAATGAGGATACGAAAAAACTGGAAAGAAAACTTAGGAAAGAAACAGACCCTTTATCGGTGCTAGATATGCTCAAGCTAAAAGTGGTCGAAAACAGTAAGGAGGAATGAAACATGCGTACCTCCATATCTGCTGTTTTTTAGGCTTGTTCTTATGTTCGATCGGTGCTGCGATAGGTCAAGAAACCCTACTGCCGGAGGAATCTGTTTTTCAGGAACCCAAAACGAGGCTTTGGCTAAATACCTATGGTAACATCCGTATTTCTAAACGTCTGTTTTGGGATGCACAGACCCATTTTAGGTTTCAGGAAACGGAGAACACCCCATTCGCTGGCCAGGTGGCACAAGTTTATAATCGGCATGCTATAGGATATATATATTCCAAACAGATTGATTTTCGACTGGGTGGTGTAGCACGTGTCAATTTTAATACAGATGATAGTTCTACGGATAGAAATGTAGTTCCCGAGTGGCGTATTTGGCATCAATATCAATTTGCCCAACCTTTATACAGTGCCATGATCTATCATCGAATTCGAATAGAGCATCGATGGACACAAGGTTTTGCCGATAATAGCGCATATACGTTTAGAAATCGATGGCGTTATCTATTCCGGGCCAAGATTCCTTTGAACAGCACTAAACTAGCCCCGAAAACCATTTATGTTTCGCCAGAGGCCGAATTGATTATGCAAAGCGGCAAAGCAGTGGTAGGAAGTACTATGGAGGATTTACGATTAACGACTACCTTAGGATATATAGCTACGCCGAGACTTACCTTTGCAGCGGGCGTCATGTACTCACATGGCCAGGAGCTATTTAATCCAGGTATCTTCAAACAAAGGTGGACCATGCGTTTTCATATGTATTTTTCTCCGGATTTTAGAAAGGTTAGGAATAAACTGCCCGCAATACATCTAGATGACTAATCCTCTTCGTATATGAAACAACGAATGAAAAAAAGAATAGCCATACCTTATAGTTTACTTATTGTAGCCACCGGTGTTGCTGTATTTTTTATGTTCAGAAGTACAGGTCTGGAATATGATTTACAACAGCGTAACAAGGAACTTTATACGGTTAAAAACGAACTGACCGATTATAACAATTTATTTCAAATTGATTCTGTTTTAGTTTCCGGAGATATTGATGGTGCATTAAACGCGTACAAACGATCTTTCGAAACGAATAGAGACAACAGAAGTTTAGAGTTGCGTATAGCACTTGCCAAAAAATTTTCCGAGTTGAAGACCGGTGCCTCGATTATTAAAATCGATACTACTACAAATGATTCGAATTTAACAGCAACTGTGATGAGTTCAATGGCTTTGAATCGCTACGATTCCCTTAATTTTATTATTGAAAAAAAGCAAGTACAGCTTAACGCGTTACGAAGACAGTTGGAGCAAAAATCATTTGGTGAATACCTGCAATTCAAAAGTAAAAAAAACAACGAGTTACACTACGTGGGTCAGGTTAAGAATAAAAAGGCCAATGGCGCCGGAATAGCAGTATTAGATACGGGCAGTCGCTACGAAGGAGAGTGGAAGGATAACGAGCGACACGGAGAAGGTAAATTTTACTGGCCTGATGGAGAATACTACGAAGGTAGCTATGCTAAGGATAAACGATCTGGATTAGGAACCTATTATTGGCCAAGCGGAGAAAAGTACGTTGGCCAATGGGCGGAAGATAAACGAAACGGAGCCGGAATTTTCTATAGTTCGGATGGGGAGGTCGTAACCAAAGGAATTTGGAAAAACGACAAGTTAATAGAGCAGCGAGAGGAGTAGTGTTAGGGTTTGACCCATTTCAATTGATTGAAATTCCCTCCTGTTTTTTGTCATTCCGAGGCACGAAGAATCTCCACATAACAGTGAGTGGGTTTCCTCCTTTGGTCGGAAAGACAATTCGTTGATTTTCGGTTCTTTAACCAATTAGTCATTCCTACCCCAATTTTCACAAAAAAATAGATAAGGCAGCTGCGCATCATAATATTAATGTACTTTTGCGCCTTGTAAAAATGAGCTATGAAACGTATTGCAGAGTATAAGAAGTTGTTCGGTATCGAAAAAGAAATCGATTTAAAAACATTAAAGGCTACATACCGAAATTTAGTAAAAGAATGGCATCCCGATACGTTTCAAGATGGGGATGCAAAGCGGGAGGAAGCGGAAGTACAAAGTCGCGCAATCATTGACGGCTACCACTTTTTAGTCAGTATTGCCCCAGAAACTATTGAGGCTAACCTAGAGGCTTATACAGAGACCATTACGAATTCCGGCATAGCGGACTATATACATGATGGTTCGGTTTTGGAAATCACTTTCTTGGACGGAACTACTTATGAGTATTTTGGAGTTAGAAAACCTATTTATATTAAAATGGTAAATTCCCCAAAGTTGAACCGTTTTGCAAAACGAACCATCTATCCTAATTACTTGTACAGAAAATCTAAGCGTACCTTGCAAGAGGCATAATGTATTGGTTACATAAGGTTAAGCTATTTTATTTGGCTGTAGTCTAATTTTGCATTGACAGCTTTATGTTGTACTAAGCAAAATAGAACCTTTTGAAATTATCGCTATACACTTTCATTTTCGGTCTCTGTTCCTTCCCCTGCTAGGGGAAGGAACCATAATGGGAACGGTTTGTTCAAAAAAAAAGGAGTGCCTGTCAAGAAAAATGGGTAAGCGACCCATAGCCCGCACAGCTTCGAACATTAGCGAACCCTTTTAAACGGTACGTTTAAGGATTTGGTAAATCAACGTTGTTTTTAACTAGAGCTTTTTATTTTTAAAAATCGTATAGGTGTTTTTCTGCTAACTAACGTAACGTATTGAAATAGCTTTTAACGTGAGCTATGTGTTTTTCTTTTGTTTCCCTAGTAAGCCAACTAGCTTCGAATGCATTGATGGCCAATTGTTTCAGTTGAGAATTGTTTAAGTGCAGTGCTTTTGCTGTTTCATAGTAATTCTCATTCATGTAACCTCCAAAATACGCAGGATCATCTGAGTGAATGGTCGCTATCATCCCAATCTCCAACATTTTTAGGGCAGGATGGTCTTCCATTTTTTGGATAACATTAAGTGCTACATTACTCAGCGGGCACAATGTCAATGGTATCTTTTCTTCAATTAGTCGTTTTACCAAGGCTTCATCTTCCAAGCATCTATTTCCATGGTCTATTCGTACAACCTGTAGAAGCTCCAATGCCTGCCATATATAGTCTACCGGTCCTTCCTCCCCAGCATGCGCTACTAATGTATAACCATAATTGTAAGAGGCTTTAAATACATTGACAAACTTACTGGGAGGGTTTCCTAACTCGGAGGAGTCCAAGCCTACACCGTCTATCCAGTCTTTATAGGGTAGGGAAGATTCTAGCGTTTTAAATGCTGCCTCTTCGCTAAGATGCCGTAAATAGGACATGATAAGTCTGTAAGAAATATGTAATTCGTGTTCTGCCTTTTCGAGTGCTTTATGAATACCCGTAATAACAACATCAAACGGGACACCCCTGTCCGTATGCGTTTGTGGGTCGAAAAAAACCTCGACATGTACCACGTTTTGACTATGTACTTTAGTTAGATAAGCCCAGGTTAAATCAAAAAAATCCTGCTCATGAAGCAATACTTGTGCGCCAATGTAATAAAGATCTAGGAATTCTTGGAGATTATTGAATTTATAGGCCTCCTTTAATGAATCAATAGAAGCATAATCTAAAACGATTTTGTTTCTCTTTGCAATTTTGAACATAAGTTCTGGTTCAAAACTTCCCTCTAAATGTAAATGAAGTTCCGCTTTTGGAATACCTTGAATAACTTTTTTTAATTCGGTTGATTGCATATATGTGCAGAAAAATTTAGTTAATGATCGTATGCGAACAAATAATCCTTTCGATGTGCACTTTTAAATTTGGCACAAAAAAATAAAATTAGTCCAGGCATTATCGTTTTGGCCCTAAATTCAAATATCAACAATATAAGCGAATTAAGTTTTTGTTTCGGCCAGAAGTTAATCCTACGGGAAATTAAATCTTAATATTGAAGTGGTTTAAACTTTTCGCGTTCAAGCGAAAATTAGAAATTTTTTGAACCTTTGAAGATTTTTTTTCTTTCCATAGCTATGCTATGGAAAGAAAAAAAGACAAAAAATGGGTGAAAAAGAGCAATTTTTTAGCTAACGGAAAAAGTTTAAATGACTTCATTTCCCTCATCCTGTAATTATCAACTCATTTACCAGATTTCCAGATTCGGTGTAACTATCTTTGCGCAAACGTTTCACATGTCAAAACAATTTGCTGAATTAGGTGTAGCTGCAGAATTTTTAAAAAGTCTTGCCAAATTACAGATTTCCGTTCCTACAGATATTCAAAAGAAAACCATACCAGTGCTATTAAAGCAAAAGGAAGATGTGGTTGGTTTGGCTAAAACGGGTACTGGTAAAACGATAGCTTTTGGTTTACCGATAGTACAGTTGATCGACCTAAAAAAAAACAACGTACAAGCAATAATATTGGTGCCAACACGAGAATTAGGACAGCAGATATATGAAAACCTAATATCGTTCTCATCAACTATACCGGAGCTATCCATTGCTTATGTTTGCGGCGGAATCCCTATAAAACCTCAAATAGATCGGCTATCGAAAACCACACATCTGCTAGTAGCAACACCGGGTAGACTAATAGACCTAATACAACGCAAAGCAGTCAATGTTACGAATATTAGCACTTTGGTGCTAGATGAGGCCGATGAAATGATTAGCTCCTTAAAAAAAGATCTTGATGTTGTAATAGCTGAAATACCTAAAAAGAGAAGAACACTTTTGTTTACGGCAACCTTAACCGGTGCAGTAAAACAAATGATACAAAATTACATGTCCAAACATGTTGTGCATTTGTCTGCAGATATGGAACAGACTGGCCATAAAGGAATAGAACACACCTATGTTGTGGTAGAGCCTATTGAAAAATTAGAGGTCTTACTACATTTCTTAAATTCTAAGGATGGGGAACGTGGTATCATATTTTGTAAGACAAAGGCTGCGGTTAATAAACTGGCAAAAAAATTAGCCATCAATAAATTCTCTTCAGGAGCTATTCATGGAAGTTTGAGCCAAGGTATACGGGATCGTATTATGGGGCAGTTTCGCGAAGGTTTTATAGCTATTTTAATAGCTACGGATTTAGCGGCTCGTGGTATAGACGTAAAACAAACTTCTTATGTGGTAAACTACCATTTGCCAGACACTTATGATGCCTACGTACACCGAAGTGGCAGAACCGCTAGGGCAGGGGCAAACGGAGTTTCGTTAAGTATTATACAAAAAGAAGAACGCATCGATATCCCGGAGTTTGAAAAAGAGCTCGGTATTGTTTTTACTGAAGTTCAAATACAGGATGCAAAAGATAGGGATGAAACAAACCTGCTTTTGTGGGCAAAGAAGATTTTTAAAACAAAGCCAAATCGTACTATACCATTAGAAACCAAGGACAAAGTGAAGAACCTTTTTCATCATTTGACGAAAGAGGAACTCGTAGAAAAAGTGTTAGCCGATTATATAGTGCAAAACGGCAGTGCAAATGCAAAACCTGAATCACCCGAAACACCGTAAAAACTATGGCCAATCACATACGGAATCAGGAAGAAATATTAAAAAAGTTAGGAATTTCGGAGCTGAACCCAATGCAGAAGGAGGCACTGGAAATCATTGATAAAACCGAGAATACGGTATAACTTTCCCCTACGGGTACAGGAAAAACGTTAGCCTTTTTATTACCACTTATAAACTCCTTAGATGCAAGCTGTAATGAGGTACAAGCATTAATTTTAGTGCCATCGAGAGAACTCGCCATCCAAATTGAGCAGGTAGTTAGGGCAATGGGTTCCGGGTTTAAGGTAAATGCGGTATATGGCGGTAGAGCTATTTCCAAGGATAAAATAGAATTAAAACATACGCCAGCTATCTTAATAGGTACACCTGGTAGAATATCTGATCATTTTCATGCAGAACGTTTTTCGAAGGATAACATAAAAACACTCGTTTTAGATGAGTACGATAAATCGCTGGAAACAGGTTTTGAAGTGGAAATGAATGCTATTATAAATGAACTCCCTAAGCTGAATAAACGTATTTTGACCTCGGCTACTCAAGGAATTAAAATCCCAAATTTTGTAGGCTTGGAACGATCTGTTCTTATCAATTTCTTACATAAAAAGGCCGAGTCTAACCTGAGCATAAAAACAGTGTACTCGGCTGATCAAGATAAGTTGAAGACCTTGGTAGATTTACTTAAGCATATAGGAAATGAACCAGGTATCGTCTTTTGTAACTTTAAGGATAGTATAGAAAGGGTGAGCGCTTATTTAAATGCGTATCAAATAAACCATGCTTGTTTTTCTGGTGGTATGGAACAACGAGATCGGGAACGTTCCTTGATTAAATTTAGGAATGGTACTTGCCAAATACTAGTAGCTACCGATTTAGCGGCAAGAGGAATTGATATTCCAGAAATGAAATACATCGTGCATTATGAGCTTCCTAGAGCCGCAGAAGAGTTTACGCACAGAAATGGAAGAACCGCCCGTGTAAATGAGAAAGGAACGGCATACGTGCTTCAACATAGTCAAGAACGTTTACCAAGCTTTATTCCAAAAGAAAAACCAGTTTCAATTTCAAAGAAGGAAGCATATAACGAACAGTATTGGGAAACACTATTTATATCTGGCGGACGAAAAGACAAAATTTCTAAAGGTGATATAGCCGGTTTGTTTTTTAAGCAAGGGGGAATCAACAAGGACCAACTTGGGGTGATCGAACTAAAACACGATTGTGCCTTTGTAGCCGTCCCGTTGGCTCTTGCAGATACCTTGGTGCATATATTAAATAATACGCGACTTAAGAAGAAGAAGGTACGGGTAACGGTACTTTAAGTTAAAACTTTAGCATTTTTTAAGAGAATGCCCGTAATCCGAGATACGTTTGATTCCGTAAATCAAGTAAAGCCTACTACCTATGAAAAAAATTAAATATCTTTTACTTTTTGTTTTTACAAGTCTTGTATCCTGTGACTCTGACGATACCAATGCGCCAATTATTGATGAAGAAGGAAAAGAAGTCGCTCTTGTAAACCCATTTCCCAACTTATCTTTCAATCAACCTTTAGACCTTCAATCACCTGATGATGGCACAGACCGTATTTTTGTGGTTGAAAAACGCGGTCGTATTGTAGTATTTGAAAATGATTCTACTACTACATCGGTTACGGATTTTTTAAATATTTCAACTATTTCATCGGCTAGCGAACAAGGATTGTTAGGCTTGGCATTTCATCCTAATTATAGTAGTAACGGCTATTTTTATATTTTTTATACCCCAAACGCTAACTTAGCGGTAGTTTCTAGGTTTACGGTATCTGATGATGTAAATGTTGCAGATGCCGGGAGCGAGGTAGTTATATTGGAAATACCACAACCGGAAACCAATCATAATGGAGGACAGTTATCCTTTGGGCCGGACGGTTATTTATACATTGCCGTTGGTGATGGCGGGGGCGCAGGTGATCCAGATAATAATGCACAGAACAGGACAAATCTTTTGGGTAACATACTAAGAATCGATGTGGATAATGAAGATAATGGATTAAACTATGCAATACCTGCAACGAACCCTTTTGTGAACGAAGCATCGGTTAGACCCGAAATATTTGCTTATGGACTGCGTAATCCATGGCGTATGAGTTTTGATGTCCAAGATGGTTCACTATGGGCCGCAGATGTGGGCCAAGGTGCGCGTGAAGAAATAAATACGATTGTGTCGGGCGGTAATTACGGTTGGAGAATTTTCGAAGGTAACTCCTGTTTTTCAGGAGATTGTGAAACAACAGGATTGGAAGCTCCTATTTTTGAGTACGGCCATGACAACGGTGACCGCTCCGTAACGGGTGGTTTTGTTTATCGTGGCACTGAGCTGCCCTCTTTAGTTGGAAAATATGTGTATGGGGATTTTGTTAGTGGGCGTATTTGGGCGCTGGACACAGCTAATGCTACCAATGCGCTCTTACTGGAACCTAGGTTGAGCATAGCATCGTTTGGAACGGACAATGAGAACGAACTTTATGTCTGTGATTTTGGAGGAACGATATATAAATTTGCGCTTAGGAACTCAGAGTAGTTTTTTAGTGGCCGATAGCTTTATGTGTTCAAGTAATATTTAAATAGGCCTCTATTGCGAAAATACTCTTGCCTATTGCCGTAAGATTGTTCTTTACAATGCCTTGTCCGGTTTGCAGCAAAAAGTGCAAAAAGTCCGTTTAGCAGTACAATTTTTAGTCACTCCGTACACTTTTCGCAATCATAGTATAAGGCACCTTTTCTAAGTATTGGAAGTCACAAATATTTTTTTTAGAAATAGATTGATTAGATATTATCGGCTAGTACACAAATTTTATCCAGTAGGTTGTTAAAATGAGTTTCGGTCGTAAACGGGTTCATTATCGTTACCCTCAAGTAGTGAACACCTCTTAATTTAGTTTGTACGATATAAAATTCGCCATCTTCCAACAAGGCTTTTCTGATAGTTTCGTTTTGTTTATTTTGGGCTTCAGACGATAGTTTGGCATCTATAAATCTAAAACAAACGATGTTGGACATAGGTTGTACGGCCAGTTCAAAATGCGGATGTTCCGAAATAACCCCCGCAAAGTGTTCGCCCATGTCGAACAAATGGGTCACATAGGCATCAAAAACATCTTCTCCATATAATTTTAGCATGGTAAACCAATGAATGCTCATCATGGTCTTGGTACATTCAAAGGTTTTTTTACCCGAGTTGCACCAGTCTTCGAGTTCGGATTCGGTTAAAAGGTAGTCTGCTTTTTGACTAAAGGTTACATTGGTATGTACACTTTTCTTATATAACAATGCCGTGGTTAGGGCGGGCATCATCATCATTTTATGTCCGTCTATGACTACGGAATCCGCTTGGTCTATACCTTTTAATAGTGGTTTGTATTTAGGAGAGAATATGGCGGCACCGCCATGGGCAGCATCTACATGGAACCAGAGTTTTTTGTTTTTTGCGAAGTCTGCTATTTGCTGCAAATCATCGAACATGCCTGTGGCCGTGCTCGGGGCACTGCCAATAATGGCGAAAATATGGATGCCTTTTTTCGTTGCCTCCGCGTATGTCTCTTCCAATAGTGCAGTATCCATTCTAAAGTCGGTCGTAGCCGGAATTTTAATGATGCCCTGTTCCCCAAGCCCCATAATCTTGGCCGCTCTATCCACACAATAGTGTGCCTCTTCGGAAACCATTATGCCTAATTGCTGTTGCGAGCCCTCGTTCCAAATATCAGCTTCGACATTTGCTTTTCTGGCAGTAAGCAAGGCGGTTAAATTGGCCAATGTTCCACCGGAGGTAAGGAAGCCACCGGAGTGTGTATCATAACCTATTTTTTTACACAGTACATCGGTAACGACACGTTCGATAGCGGAAGGGGACATTCCCATTTCATAGACGGCCATGCCGTTGTTCAACAAGGAACTAATCATGCCCGTTAAAGCGGTCATGGGCGCGGTGGGCGTTACTTGGTGTCCTATGTAATGCGGATGGTGTATGTAGGTAGTCCTTTTGATGATTTCCGGGAATAATCGGTTCTCCACGCCATTTTTAAGAAAGTTCTCCCAAAAGGCCAATTCGGTATCCGGTTCGTTCCAATGAATGGCGTTTTTGGATGTTTGCCGGAGTTTATCCTCTAGATGGTCGGCCAATTGGTCGATCAGTTCATGGCCTTTTTTCCGAAACATATCGGTGTCGTACACCTGGTGTAAAAGCGGTTTTTTCATCGGCTAAAGTTAGATGCTTGCAAGAATATGTGCAAATAAAAACCGCCCACCAATTGGCGGACGGTTTTGCTTCTGTTGTAGAACAAAAGTCTGTTGAGTTAGTCAAATGTATACTCGTTATCCGCTGCTATTTTGTCCGCTATCTGTGTACGCAGTGCAATGACATTGGGATTGTTCGTATATTTTGTAAATCGCTTTAGGCCCATAAGCATCATACGTTGCTCATCTCCTTCGGCAAATGAAACAATGGCTTCCTTTCCTTTTTGGATTACGATTTCCGTAGCTCTGTATAAATAGAGTTTGGACATCGCAATTTGCGCTGCTTGTGCTTCTTCCCCAAATCGTTTTGCGTTCTTTTCCGTTCTTAGGATGGCAGATTCGGCCAAGTAGGCTTGTATCAGAATATCGGAGGCGGCCAACATCAATTGTTGGTGTTCTTCCAATTGCGCCCCGAATTTTTGTACGGCACTGCCGGCGACCATTAGAAAGACCTTCTTTAACCTTTTGACCAAGTCTTTCTCTTCTGCGAAGAGCTCTGAAAAATCGGGGGTATCGAACGAGGGGATACCCATTAATTCTTCACCCACAGCGGTTGCAGGGCCTAATAGATCTACATGGCCTTTCATGGCTTTTTTGACCAACATGCCTACCGCCAACATACGGTTTATTTCGTTGGTACCTTCATATATTCTGGCAATTCTCGCATCTCTCCAAGCGGATTCCATGGGTGTATCCGCACTAAAGCCCATACCTCCAAAAATCTGAACACCTTCATCCGTGGTTTGTTGTACATGTTCAGAAACGGCAACCTTAAGTATGGAACATTCTATGGCATATTCCTCAACACCCTTTAGTTCCGCTTCTTGGTGGGTGTTTCCGTCCGCTAATCGCATGGCAATACGATCTTCTATATTTTTAGCGGCACGGTACGAGGCCGATTCATCTACATATACATTGGTGGCCATATCGGCAATCTTTGCTTTTATAGCGCCAAAATTCATTATCGGCGTTTTAAATTGTACGCGTTCATTAGCGTATTTGGTAGCCTCGTCCACAATACGGCGTTGTGCGTCCAGGCACGCTGCCGCGAGTTTTATACGTCCTACGTTTAGGGCGTTCATGGCGATTTTAAAACCATTGCCCCGTTCGGATAGCATGTTTTCTACCGGAACTTTTGTTTCGTTAAAAAACACCTGACGGGTAGAGGAGGAGTGAATTCCTAATTTCTTTTCTTCGTCGCCTAACGAAATACCGTTGCTGGGGTCGTTTTCTACGATAAAGCCGGTAATGTTCTTGTCATCCTCAATTCTTGCAAAAACGATAAAAAGATTACAGAAACCTGCATTTGAAATCCACATTTTCTGTCCAGAGATGTGGTAATGTTTCCCGTCAGCGGATAGTACCGCTTTGGTCTTACCTGAATTGGCATCAGATCCCGCTCCCGGTTCTGTTAAGCAATACGCACCGAACCATTCGCCAGAGGCTAATTTTGGAACATATTTTTGTTTTTGCTCTTCGGTTCCATATAATGTAATAGGCATTGTGCCGATACCCGTATGTGCTCCAAAGGCCGTACTAAAAGATCCGGTAGCTCCAGAGATGTAGTCACATACCAACATCGTAGATACAAAGCCCATGCCCATACCGCCGTAAGATTCCGGCACGGCTACACTTAGTAGTCCCAGTTCGCCAGCCTTGCGCATGGTCTCTTCGGTATACGCATAGTCCTTTTGCTCAAAGCGTTCCCAATGGGCCCAAAGTTCACGATCTACGAACTCTTTTGTGCTCTCGCGCATCATCTTTTGTTCTTCGCTTAGATCTTCTAAGGTAAAAACATCTTCACATTTTGTTTCTTTTACGAGGAACTGTCCGCCTCGCAGTATTTCTTTTGTTGTTGTTTCCATAACCTCTCCCCAGTCCTCTCCAAAGGAGAGGAAGTCTAACGGGCATTTTAAATTTAACTTATTTTATATTTATCTTTTGTTCCCCTTTTTGGGGTTAGGGGGCGTTTAATTTAAAAACTCAAATACCCCTGCGGCACCTTGTCCTGTTCCTACGCACATTGTGACCATCCCATACTTTCCTTGCATGTTGCGTTTTCGCATTTCATCAAAGACCTGAACGGATAATTTTGCACCTGTACAGCCCAATGGATGGCCCAGTGCGATGGCTCCTCCGTTGACATTGATGATATCCGGATTTAAATCAAGCTCTCTAATGACGGCCAAGGACTGCGAGGCAAAGGCTTCGTTTAACTCTATCAATTCAATATCGTTCTGTTTTAGTCCGGCCTGCTTCAAAACTTTTGGTACTGCGGCAACGGGTCCTATACCCATTATCCTTGGAGGAACCCCTGCGGCTGCATAATTTACCAATCTAGCGATGGGCTCAAGGTTTAATTCTTTTACCATTTCTTCGCTCATGATCAAAACAAAAGCCGCGCCATCGCTCATTTGGGACGAGTTTCCTGCGGTAACGCTTCCGCCCGCTGCAAATACAGGTCTTAATTTGTTCAACACCTCAACAGAAGTTCCTTTTCGCGGCCCTTCATCTTTGGTTACCGTATAGTTCTTTGTGGCTTTTTTACCATCAGGACCCACATAAGTTTCTTCCACTTCAATGGGAACAATCTGATCTTGAAAACGGTCTTCTGCTTGGGCCCGTAATGCCTTTACATGCGAATTGTAGGCAAATTCATCTTGATCTTCACGCGATACCTTAAATTCGTTGGCCACCGCCTCAGCGGTATTCCCCATGCCCCAATAATAATCTTCATGGCCTGCCTTTACTATATCGTAGTTTAATTCAGTTTTGTAGCCTGTCATAGGTACCGAACTCATACTTTCCGCACCACCTGCAATGATGCAATCCGCCATTCCAGATTGGATTTTGGCCGTGGCCATACCAATCGTTTCAATCCCCGAGGAGCAAAAACGGTTAACCGTTACACCGGGAACATCTACGATATCCAGTCCCATTAATGAGATAAGACGGGCCATGTTCAGTCCTTGGGAACCTTCCGGCATAGCATTGCCCACAATCACATCGTCGATGCGTTTTTTGTCAAAGTTTGGCAGTTCCTTCATCATATAATCGATGGTTTCCGCCGCTAATTCATCTGTTCTTTTAAAACGGAATACGCCTTTGGGTGCTTTCCCAACTGCCGTTCTGTATGCTTTAACTATGTATGCTGTTTTCATTTGTAGATGTTAGATATTAGACGTGAGATATTAGAGCTAAGATATTTCACTTTGTAAATTTTTTAATTAATGAATAATTGATTTTTTGTACTTCAATAAGTTTGCTTAGAATAGGTTCAACAACTTTTTCTGAGACCAAATCCAATCTATGTGATAGTATGAGCTGGGTTAATAACTCATTAGCAGACCCACTTGCAATACCCAGAAAATTTTTGAATTCTCGATCTGTATTCCGACCTGCACCTTCGGCTATGTTAGAAGGAACTGAAACGGCACTTCTTTTTATTTGACTTGTCAATCCGTATTTTTTTTCTTTTGGCAATTCTGCAGATAATCTATAAATATCTTCTGTTATCTCCATGGATTTTTGCCAAATGATTAATTTCTGAAAGTCGTGCATCTTCTTATAGTTTTTAGTCTAACATCTAATGTCTCAAATCTCAAATCTAATTACGAAGTGGTTTCCCAGTTTTTAACATGTGCTGAATTCGTTCCAGAGTTTTCCGTTCTGTACAAAGTGAAAGAAATGCTTCACGTTCCAAATCCAATAGATACTGTTCAGAAACCAGTGTCGGTTCTGATAAATCGCCACCAGCCATCACGTAGGCCAGTTTGTTCGCGATTTTTTTATCGTGTTCACTTATATAGTGACTCGCTTCCATGGAATCTGTTCCCACCAAGAACATACCTAGGGCCTGCTTTCCTAATACCTTTACATCATTTCTTGTTGGAGGTTGGGTATAGCCCATTTCGGCCATCAATTTTGCATGTGCTTTTGCCGTAGCAATTTGACGGTCTTTATTGACCACCACAATATCTTTTCCTTTTTGGAGAATACCCGTATCAAAAGCCTCATAGGCCGATGTGGATACTTTTGCCATTCCTATGGTCAGGAAATATTCTTGTAAGATATTCAGCTCTACGTCCCCTTTTCTAAAGGTATCCGATGCTCTTAGTGCCAATTCCTTAGAACCCCCACCACCAGGGATAACCCCAACACCAAATTCTACCAAACCAATATAAGTTTCTGCCGCTGCAACTACCTTATCTGCGTGTAAGGATAGCTCGCAACCGCCTCCTAAAGTCATTCCATGTGGCGCAGCAATTGTTGGGATGGATGAATACCGCATGCGCATCATGGTATCTTGGAACATTTTTATGGCCATATTCAGCTCATCATATTCCTGCTCTACAGCCATCATGAAAATCATACCAATATTGGCGCCAACAGAGAAGTTGGCAGCTTGATTACCAACGACCAATCCTTGGAAATCCTTTTCGGCCATGTCTATTGCCTTGTTCAATCCGGCCAACACATCGCCACCGATCGTATTCATTTTAGACTGGAACTCCACATTCAAAATGCCGTCGCCTAAATCTTCTACGACAACTCCGGAGTTTTTAAATACTTCTTTGGATTTTCTGATGTTGTCCAGAATGATAAATGCATCCTGACCAGGTATTTTCTCCATTTTCTTTGATGGAATATCATAGAAATAGGTAGCACCGTCTTTTACGGTATAGAAAGACGCAATTCCGGCGGCCTTCATTTCCGATACCCATGAGGCGGCTTCTTGATTCTCGGCACCAATAAATTCCAGTCCTTTGTCAAGACCTACCGCGTCCCAGATTTGGAACGGCCCATGCTCCCAGCCAAAACCGGCTTTCATGGCATCGTCTATTTTATAGAGTTCATCCGTTATTTCAGGAATACGGTGCGATACGTACGCGAACAATTGCCCAAAACTTTTTCTATAAAACTCGCCTGCTTTGTCTTTTCCGCCCGTTAAGACAGCAAAACGGTCTACCACTTTGTCAATGGTCTTGGTCATTTCCGAGGTGGCGAACTTGGCACTTTTTTTAGAACGATAGTCCATCGTATCCAAATCAAGTGTTAGTATTTCAGTTTTGCCTTTGGCGTCTTTTGATTTCTTGTAGAATCCCTGTCCGGTCTTACTTCCCAGCCATTTGTTCTCCATCATGGTCTTGATGAAATCGGGCAGGGCAAAGAGCGCGTGTCGCTCGTCTTCCTTGCAATTTTCTGCAATACCGTTGGCGACATGCACTAAGGTATCCAAACCAACCACATCGACCGTTCTGAACGTGGCCGATTTAGGCCTGCCTATGACAGGTCCGGTTAATTTGTCCACTTCCTCAACGGTCATTCCCATTTCCTTAACGGCATGGAATAAGCTTTGGATACTGAAAATACCAATTCTATTTCCGATAAATGCCGGAGTATCCTTTGCAACGACCGATGTTTTTCCCAAGAATTTTTCACCATATCCGTTCAGGAAATCCAATACCTCCGCGGAGGTCTTTGGCCCAGGGATAATCTCGAATAATTTTAAATATCTGGCAGGGTTAAAAAAGTGGGTTCCGCAGAAGTGTTTCTGGAAATCCTCACTTCTTCCTTCGCTCATAAACTTTATGGGGATACCCGAAGTGTTGGAGGTAATCAAGGTACCAGGCGTTCGGTGTTTTTCAAGATTTTCGAATACCGTTTTTTTAATGTCCAAACGCTCCACCACGACCTCGATGATCCAATCTACTTTGCTGACTTTTGCAATATCATCCTCTAAATTCCCTGTGGTGATTCTACCCGAAAATTTTTGATGGTAAATAGGGGAGGGCTTTGATTTTAAAGCCGCCGCAAGCGAGTCGTTTACCATACGATTTCTAACGATCTTATCTTCCAAGGTAAGGCCCTTGGCTTTTTCCTTATCGTTAAGTTCTCTGGGTACGATGTCCAATAAAAGAACTTCTACCCCAATGTTGGCAAAGTGGCAAGCTATACCGCTTCCCATAATTCCCGAGCCAATTACTGCTACTTTTTTAATGTGCTTGTTCATGTACTATACCCTGTAATTAATGATTTGTTGTATTCTTTACGTATATTTTTTTGTCCGCGATGAGTTTGTTGATCGTTTCGGTCACTTCAAAAAAGTGCTGAAGTTTCTCTGCTTCCACAGCTTGTTTCACGATTTCATTAAAACGCATAACCACATCTTTGGAATCCTTTCTTTTTTCCAATCCAAAATCAGTTAAATGAATAAGAACACCACGACCATCGGCAGGATTAGGCTTACGTTCTATAAGTCCCTTTTCCTCTATACTTTTTAAAATTCTTGATAGGCTTGTGGCTTCCATTCCCATTTTAGGGCCTAAAGCGGTAGAAGGTGTTCCTGTTTTTGGATCTATACTTAGCAAGGTAAAGCCCACTGCCATTGTACTTTCAAATTGTTTGGCCTCCTCGTTATACATTCTGGCAACGGCTTGCCAAGTGGCTCGAAGTGCATAATCAATTGTAATTTCCTTCATGGGACTATAAGTTCGTCCTCAAATATAAGAAAATTTATTATGCATGCATAATAAATTTATTGAAATGTATTACTAAAATCCGGTTTTGCAATGGGTATGGATTTTAATGCTTTCGCTTTTTGAGTTCACTACTTATTAGTGCAGAAAAAAGAAGGGGGACAAAAATGAAGGGAAGCAATAACGAAGGAGCTAGGGAGGTAAGTACGGCGCTATGGCTACCATCCGATATCTGAAATAAAGCTATACCTAAAAGAGTGGACATGAGAAACAGGATAAATAGCGCTATTCCCAAACAAAATTTATTCCATTTTTTTAGCTGATCCGATGTCTTGGTTTTGAGTAAGTTCATAAGTATATTTTCAAAAATAAATTCTTTACATCGTTCCTTTTGGCAATACCTATAGAATATTCAACAGAACGGTTCAAAAACATGTAAGCGTAGGAACCAAAGCTTATCAAAACTTTTGGGGTATCCATAATAAATATGCTTGCAAAGCGGTTTTATAAAAAAGGTAAATCGAATTTGATATATGCAACGAACCAACACGTAAACTGGTAAGGGGATTTTTACTCCATAATCACCATTTAAAATATTAGCTTGCTTGTGTTATAGTCTAAGTTAATTTACCATTTGATCTGGGTCAGGCCTTTTCCGAGTTTATTAACTTATCTGTGCGTTCGCACTAATAACCTTAATGCCCGTATATATCATTGTACAAACTTTCATACTTGCCCTTTATGATTTTTCGACGCAATTTCATGGTAGGCGTAAGATGCCCATCATCAATGGTCCACACATCGGGGGTTAGTCTAAACTGCTTTATTTTTTCCCATTTCGCAAAATCCTCATTGGCAGCATCAACTTCTTCTTGAAAACGTGCCAATACCCTTTCATTGAGTACGATATCCGAATTTTCGCTCAGGGTAATGTTATGTTTTTCTGCCCACTGATACAGAAATTCGAAATTAGGCTGGATCAAAGCTGCAGGCATTTTTTCTCCTTCGCCAACTACCATAATCTGTTCTATGAACCTAGATTGTTTAAATCGATTCTCCAATAACTGGGGCGCTACATATTTACCGCCCGATGTTTTGAACATTTCTTTCTTACGGTCCGTAATCTTCAAGAAACCGTCCGAGTCTATGATGCCTATGTCGCCGGTATGAAAATAACCGTCTTTTAATACTTCGGCTGTTTTCACCTCATCCTTATAATATCCCATCATTACGTTAGGGCCTTTACAAAGAATTTCACCATCGCTGGCAATTTTCACTTCTACATTGTCTATGACACGACCTACACAGCCAATACGCCATCCGCCGCCTTTTGCCTGATTTACCGAAATTACCGGTGAGGTTTCTGTTAAGCCGTATCCCTCCATGACCGGAATATCCGCTGCACCAAAAATACGACCCAATCTAGGCTGTAACGCTGCACTACCGGATACCATAGTATCCAAATTACCACCTAAGCCATCTTTCCATTTGCTAAAAATAAGTTTTCGTGCAAGTCCCAATCTTTTTTCGTACCACCAACCGTTTTGGCCGTAGGGTTCAAATTTCAAACCTAGTTCTACCGCCCAGAAAAAGAGTTTTTTCTTAATTCCGGTTAAAGCGGAACCTTTTGCAATAATAGAGTCGTATACTTTTTCCAAGAGCCTTGGCACCACTGTCATTACATTGGGTTTTACTTCCTTTAGGTTATCACTTATTTTATCCAATCCCTCTGCAAAATAGATGTTAATGCCGCAGTATTGGTACAAATACAATATCATACGTTCAAAAATATGGCAAACAGGGAGAAAGCTCAATGCGCTTGCTCCTGGCTCAAAAGGAACACGTTTTTTACTGGCAATTACATTGGATACTATGTTATTGTGCGATAGCATTACCCCTTTTGGTCTGCCCGTGGTACCGGAGGTGTAAATTAAGGTAGCTAAATCTCCCGGTGTAACGGCTGCCTTTCTCGCTTCTACTTCATGCTGGTTGCTTTCATCGGCACCCTTTTTTAAAACGTTGGTCCAGCTTTCACAATTATTCAAATCATCAAAAGAGAATACTTCTTTTAAATTTTTAAGTTTTTCACCTATGGATAAAACCTTGTCCAAAACTTCTTTGCAGGAAACAAAACAGTAGGTAGCGCCAGAATGGTTTAATACATATTCATAGTCATCTTCCGATATGGTAGGATAAATAGGTACGTTCTGGGCGCCCACTTGTAAGATACCTATATCACAGATATTCCATTCGGTTCTGTTGGTCATGGAAATAATAGCAATTTTATCGTTTGGTTTAACACCAAGTCTTAATAGACCCCGGCTTAGCGCATTGGCCTTATCGATGTATTCCCGCGTGGAGGTCGCTATCCATTCACCATCTTTTTTGCTCACGAGAGCTTTATCCAAGTTGTAATTTTCCAATTGATAGTAAGGAAAATCGAAAAGGCGGGTAACGTTTTGCATTTTATGTTTTTTTAGGTACTTGCAAAATAGGGAAAGAACGGCAATATTTAAAACGAGATTCGCAATTTGACATGTATTAGATATAAAAATTCTAATTCTGATTATAAATATTATTAATGTAAATCTTGTAACTACATTAAAATGTATAGAATCATAACATTAGGTTGTTGGTATTCCCATATAAGTCATAAAGCTAAGATCGGGTATGGAAATTTGTTCTTTTTGTAGATTCGGCTATCAAATATGAAATCGATCCTAATGAGATTGTTTCTACTCTAAAGAATAGGGTCTTTGCTACATTCGATGTCTTGGTGAAGGAAGCGGTAGCCTCCGTTAATGGTACAAAACCAATCTACAGTTTACTGTTCATTTGTCTATATCCTGAAAATAAGTCGAATGATAGTGACCCAGTGTATGCCGACTGCTACCTTCAGAACTGAGAACAGCAATACGTGTTTTCAGCTAAAATGGAGCTACCGGTATTTGTTTGTTTGCTCCTGAACGTATGAAACCAGAACATTAGCAAGTCTTTGAGAAGACGATGTATGCGGAGTACTCCGTGAAATAGTTTTGATGGACCTATTTCCGATTTTGTAACAAGATGTATTTTCTTGTCCCGGACTAATTCGTTCCTATTCTAAACGTATTACTGGATAGTTCGCCCTAAATTTATCGTTTATCCTATCTCTAATGGTTGTATACATGTTATTATGCATAGTATCCCGTACTACTAATTCCTTATAAATTGGAAACTACCGTTACCCTTGCGCTACTGTGCAAAGGAAGCCCTTCGGAGGTTATTCCTTCCAGGGTAAGGTTGTAGTCCCCTTCAATATCGCCCGTATAAAAACTGATATAGGCTTTTCCATCGTTATTAAATGAAATGTAGGGTTGCCAGAGCAGCGTGGTTCGTTTATCTACTTTATGAACGGCCTGTACGGTATTGCCATAGTCGGGTTCATAAAATTTTCTTGCATAGTTATATCCAGGGTGCTGCATGCGAATGGATCCTATGCCTTTGGTTTTCCCTGAAAGTGGCTCTAAACCATCCTTGGTGTAAATAGCTATAACACCACCTCCCGCTCTTAGCCCATAGATACCTGCCCTTGGCCCTTTGATTACGTCTATGAAATCTATATCCTCTGGTTGTAAAAAGAAACCATTTGGGTCAATAGGTAGGCCATCTAACAGTATAAGGGGCTGCGCAGAGCTCCTTCCTCGCATATTTAGGCTTATCCTGTTGTCATTCTCTAACCTCACTTCAAGGCCCGCAATCCTACCTTGCAAAGCATATAAGGGATTCAGGTTCGGCATGGCCACTATGTCGTTAAAGTCTACTGTTTGGGAAGGTTCTTTATATAGGGCGGATTGTCTTTTTCGTTCGTAGTTTAGTTGCTTCTCCGATTTTTCCTCTATTTCTTCTGCGGATATCAATGCTTCGTCCAGTTGTATGGTGTTTCCCGTTTCCAATAAGAAAGTATTGCTAAGTTCCTGCGCTTCCCGTTCATCGCCAACTAAAGGCATTAGGGGTCCAGAGTCGGTACTGCCATTATCAAACTCGGGTGGTGCCGTAGGGGTCAACACTATCTTATAATCCGTTGTGTATTTTCCCTTCTTGCCCTCTTTTACATAGGCTACCCGGGCACTCAAAAGCACGTCCGTCGTATCCCTGAAATCAAGGTTGTTAAATTTAAAATTGCCTTCTGTGTCTGTTTGTGCGGTATGTTGGGCCATTTCCTGTTGATTACTGGAGGTAAGTAGTACGCTGCCCGCCAATATTTTTTTTCGGTCTAGGGCGTGTACGATCTTTCCTGCCATGGGTATTCCCGTTTCGGGAGCAAAATCGAGCCCTGTTTTTGCCCCTTCCCCTTGGAGTACGTACTGCCGCCATCCTTGGGTGCGCATCAAGAGATCTAGGTTCTTTTTTCTTTCCACATCCTTGGAGTTAAAATAATACCCCGGGTTTTCTATGGTACCCCTCAATTCGGAATCCAATAAAAGATATGTTTTAATATCCATACCGGCAATTGGCAATTGGGACACCGCCGAATGGGTTACGGCCAAGGACATACTGTTGGCAGCAGCATTTTTTACCAGCGTGGGATCTACCTCAATTTCTAGTAAGACCCGCTCCTTATTCCCGTACTCCGTTTTTCCGGTTTGGATGTCAATCGGATTCGCAATGACATCATTTTCGTTAAAAATGAGCCGTTCGGCCACGGGACGCGCTATTTGGTCCAACAGCGTAAGTTGGGCCACACCTTGCTTTAAGATGTTCTTTGAGAGTTTTATCACCGCCGTTCTTTCGTTTTGTTGGCTAGGTACGGCAACTTCTAAAATCGGGTCTCGTTGCTGTTTTACCACTAGCACATAGTCGCTAAAATCGACACTATTTGTGGCGCGTAGCTCTATTTTGTAGTAGTCGTGCTGGTAAGATACCGTCATAAGCACCCCATCTTCCAACGCTTCGGGCAGTGCCACGGCAAAGGGCTCTTTTTTGTCCTCTACGTAAGCACTGTATGATCTATTCGCGGTAGGGATAAAGTGGAGTAGTCCCATGCCTAAATGTGAAGTTGCGAATTTGGTTATGGTGCGGCCCGTATCGTCCTTGATCGTTCCAGAAACTTCTGTTCCCTTGCCTTGGCCATCCAAGACTTTAAAGGCAACGTTATTTACCAGACCATTTACCATATAACCGCCCTCCGGGAAAAATTGAAGTGAGCGCTTAGTGGATGTAGTTCCTTTACTTGCTGCCGGAACCATACCTTCGGAGGTTTTTGTGGAATTGACTACGATCGACTTATGAAAAAACATTTCCTCACTAAAATTGCGCATGTAGTTGGTATAGCTTCTTATGGTATACGTACCACTTTCAGATTGCGGGGGCAACTTAAAATCCCCATGTCCTGTGCCATTGGTAGTTTTAATGGTTTTTGTTGCCAATATATTGTCGTCCGGTGCTATGAGCTCAACATAAAGTATTTCGCTCATGGTCTCCGGTCTGTTGCTGGCACCATCTAGCAAATAGGCTTTGAACCAGATATCCTCGCCAGCCGCATAAAAGCTTTTATCAACATGAAGATATACTTTTTCGGTCGGAAGCACTGCTGCTTCTGGCTCAGCCATCTCTTGAGCAAAGGATGTTGAACCTGCAAAGAAGCAAAACATAAACAGCCATAGATACACTACACTATTAAAACAATGAGAAGGTTTGGTATATTTCATATCCCTACAAATTAGAAAATTAAGAAATGTATAAATCACCTAAAATTCAAGTTTAACAAAGTTTTAGCAATAGGGGTAGATGCTTGGTTATCATTTTCTTACAGAGAGATGATTTTAGGAATCAAAGGTTTTAATAGTAAAGAGATTGTTAAGGTAATACGCAAATTCCTTAGTATTCAAGAGTGATACTATTTCACTACCTCATCTTAGTAGTGGTAAAGGAAAGGGCATAAAAGTAGTTCACAATCTAATTTGCAAAATTCTTTTAACTTTTTTTGTTCGTTTTGAAATACTGGAGGTAGGCTATTACAATGAATCCATTCTCTATTTAACCCTCATTTTAAACAACTAGCTATGTTTTAACACCCAATCCTTTGCATTTATAAAAGCCTCCAACCAAGGCGAAACTTCATCATTTCTATCCGTAGGGTAGTGCGCCCAGTTCCACGGAAAGGTAGAACGTTCTATATGCGGCATGGTCACTAAATGTCTCCCCGTTTTATCACAAAGCATCGCAGTATTAAAGTCGCTACCGTTAGGATTGGCAGGATAGGTCTCATAGCCATACTTAGCTACGATGTTATATTCATCTTCTGATTGTGGTAAACTAAATTTTCCCTCGCCATGCGATATCCATACGCCCAAGGTGCTGCCGGCAAGGCTGGATAACATGACGGAATTGTTTTCTTGAATGTGGACCGATGTAAAGTTGCTCTCGTGTTTTTGAGAATTGTTATAAGTCATTTTTCCATGCGTTTCATGTTCTGGATTGATGAGATCTAGTTCCATAAACAACTGGCATCCGTTACAGATACCAACGGACAAGGTGTCCGGCCTTGCAAAGAAATCGTTAATGACCTTGTTTGCTTTTTCATTGTATTTAATGGCACCTGCCCATCCTTTTGCACTTCCCAGTACATCTGAATTGGAGAAGCCGCCTACGGCTCCCAGGAATTGAATGTCTTCCAAGGTCTCACGACCGGATATTAAATCGGTCATGTGCACGTCTTTTACGTCAAAACCTGCCAAGTACATGGCATTGGCCATCTCGCGTTCGGAGTTGCTGCCCTTTTCTCTGAGGATTGCCGCTTTGGGTCTCCCTTCGTCTACGCTCAGGGAACGATTTGGGAGACTGAGCGGAGCCGAAGTCGGAAAAACGTATGTTAAAGGCTGCACCTTGTAATTATCGAATCGGTCTTTGGCGAGTCCGTTCGCGGTTTGTTTGTCATCCAATAGATAGGAAGTTTTAAACCAAGTATCACGCAAGGAGGTCACGTTCAGTCCCATTTCCATACCTCCGTTTTTAATGCTTAAAATAGGTTCGGTCGTAACGGTTCCAATTTTTTTAATATCGATTTGCGCCTCTGTAAATGACTCTAGCGCAGCATTGTCTTTTAACTGAAATACAATTCCGGCATTTTCGGAAAAGAGCAACTTAATGGTGTCTAATTCCCCTAAAGCGGTCAAATCCAGATCGGCTCCCAAATCGGTATCGGCAAAGCACAATTCTAAAAGTGTAGTGATTAATCCACCTGATGCAACATCATGGCCTGCAAGTACTTGCCCTTGTTTTATTAAGTTTTGCATTAGGTTAAAGGTCGACTTAAAATAGGCATCGTTCTTTACCGTAGGAGCCTCATTACCAATTGCATTTCGTACTTGTGCAAAGGAAGAGCCTCCCAATTTATAGCCATCTTTGGATAGGTTAATGTAGTAGATATCACCTCCATTCTTTTGCAAAACGGGTTCTACCACTTTGGTAATATCGTTGCAGTTTCCGGCAGCGGAAATTACCACGGTGCCTGGCGCAATCACATCGCCATCTTTATATTTTTGCTTCATGGAAAGCGAATCCTTGCCCGTGGGTACGTTTATGCCTAGGTTGATGGCAAAGTCCGATACCGCTTTAACGGCATCGTAAAGCCGCGCATCTTCGCCTTCGTTCTTGCAAGGCCACATCCAGTTGGCGGAAAGAGATACCGATTGTAATCCGTCTTTTAAAGGAGCCCAAATAATATTCGTCAAGGCCTCTGCAATACTATTTTTACTACCCGCGGCCGGGTCAATTAGTCCGGAAATGGGGGAGTGGCCAATGCTGGTGGCAATCCCTTCCTTTCCTTTAAAATCCAAGGCCATGACGCCCACATTGTTCAATGGTAATTGTAAGGGGCCGGCACATTGTTGTTTGGCGACCTTTCCGCCCACACAACGATCTACTTTGTTGGTGAGCCAATCCTTACAGCCCACAGCCTCTAGTTGTAGTACTTGTTCCAAGTAATCATGGAAAAATTCCAGTTCGTAAGCAGGGGACTTATAGCTTCTCTTTATGGTAGTGTCCGTCAATATCGTTTTTGGGGAGCTACCAAAGATATCCGAAAGCTGCACGTCCATTGGTTTTTCTCCCGTAGTGGCAGATTCAAAGGTAAACCGATCATCTCCTGTAACATCGCCAACTTCATACATGGGAGAACGCTCTCTGTCCGCAATACGTTTCAATACCGCAACATCTTCCTTGCCGATTACCAAGCCCATACGTTCTTGGGATTCGTTGCCAATAATCTCTTTGGCCGATAAGGTAGGGTCGCCCACCGGTAGTTTGTCCAAGTCGATTTTCCCTCCTGTATCCTCAACCAGTTCGGAGAGGCAGTTCAGGTGTCCGCCTGCACCATGGTCATGGATGGATACAATAGTGTTTTTATCGCTTTCTACCATACCACGAATAGCGTTCGCAGCACGTTTTTGCATTTCTGGGTTGGAACGTTGAATGGCGTTCAGCTCTATGGCCGAACTAAATTCGCCTGTATCCGCACTTGATACCGCGGCACCGCCCATTCCAATACGGTAATTATCCCCACCAAGGATTACGATTTTATCACCTGTTTTCGGGGTGTCCTTTAAAGCCTGTTCCGCTTTTCCATAGCCTATGCCGCCTGCTTGCATGATAACCTTATCATAACCCAATCTTCTTGTCATGTTGAGCGCAGTTGAAACTTCTTGTCCTTCATCCGATGCATCGGGAGCGTTTGGGACTACATCCGTTTTTTCATCGTGTTCAAACGTTAGTACCGAACCCGCGATGAGTGGCTGACCAAACTTGTTTCCAAAATCGGATGCGCCATTGGATGCTTTGATCAAGATATCCATAGGTGTTTGGTATAACCACGGACGCTCTGCCATGCCTTTTTCCCAAGGCCTGTTTTTCTCCAATCTGGAGAGTGCGGTCATATATACCGCCGTTCCCGCGGATGGCAAAGAACCTTTACCACCTGCCAAACGATCGCGAATCTCGCCACCGGCACCGGTCGCGGAACCGTTAAAGGGCTCCACGGTGGTAGGGAAATTGTGTGTTTCCGCTTTAAGGGATATGACCGAGTTAAATTCGGTTTCCTCATAAAAATCGGGTTTATCGGCCGTTTTTGGTGCAAATTGAACCACTTTGGGGCCTTTTACGAAAGCAACATTGTCCTTGTAGGCCGATACAATGTCGTTATGGTTTTCCAAAGAGGTTTTTTTGATCAATTTAAAGAGGGAAGAAGGCATCTCTTTCCCATCGATGATAAAAGTGCCGTTGAATATTTTATGCCTACAGTGTTCCGAATTTACTTGACTAAAACCAAAAACCTCGGAATCCGTTAGTTTTCTGCCCATTTTTTCGGAAAGACCATTTAGGTAGGCAACCTCCTCATCGCTTAACGCCAAGCCTTCTTGTTTGTTATAGGCTGCAACGTCATCAATTTCTAAAATGGCCTCTGGTTGTACGTCCACTTTAAAAATGTTTTGATTTAATTCCGCATACTTTTGGAAAAGCATGGGGTCAAAATGGGTGTCCTCTTTTGAAGTACCTTTAAATTCCTCGATACGAATAATACCCGTAATACCCATATTTTGGGTGATTTCCGTGGCATTGGTACTCCAAGGCGTTACCATAGCGGCACGTGGACCAATAAAAAAAGCGTCGACCGACGCTACATCTATTTTAGGTTTGTTACCGAACAACCAGGTTAATTTTTCTATATCGGTTGGGTTGATTTCTTGAGTAGTTTGGACAGCAAAAACTTTGGTTGCGATATCCCCGAAGAAATGAATCATAGTATACTTAGGTATTGAGCGGGTTAGGAAAACGCAAATTTACGATTTAATGCGTGATCTTTTTGCACCGGTATGAACAGTTTTCAACTACTGATGTTGATATTTTTATACGCCCCGGAAGTATAATCCTTTCAAAACTATAACTCGGATTTGTTTCTAACACCATCCTTAGCCTATATCCTGTTACGAGTCTTAAAACCCATTATGCCGACTTAACAATTTGTTTAAAAAGCATGACTGTTATTGGCAAACAAGAGTATCCTTTTGGAAGCATCTGTATACCGAGGGTTTGAATTACATGGGTTCTATTTTTTATAAAGAATAGTGCCTCTCGTACGTTTATACCCGATTATGATTTAAAGATGAGTTTATTTAGTCTTGACCAAACGTTTTATGAATACCCATTGCCTTAACATATCTTTTGCATCTTGCGCGGGGTAGCCTAAAACCGTTTTTCCAGCCTGCACATCGTTCATAACTCCCGAACCGGCGCCAACCGTTGCTCCCGAATGAATTGTGGCATGGTCTTTTATAGAGGCGCTACCGCCAATAATGACCCCGTCGCCCAAAGTAACGGAACCGGCAAGACCGCTATGCCCTGCCATAATACAGGAACGACCCATAACGCTATTGTGGGCAATCTGTACCAGGTTGTCTACCTTACAGCCATCACCCACAATGGTGGAACCGAATTTTGCCCTGTCTCCGCATGAATTCGCACCAATTTCTACGTAATGCCCAATAATTACATTTCCTATTTGTGGTATCTTAACTAGACCCTTGCCGTCTTCACTTGGTCTATATCCAAAGCCATCCGATCCAATGCTAACGTTAGTATGAAAAATGCAGTGCTTGCCAATAATAGAGCGTTCACGTATTACGGTTCCAGACCAAACCACGGTTTTATCACCGATTATGGTTTCGTCAAAAACGCATACATTGGGATATAAAACAACCCCGTTTCCTAATTCAACATTTTTGCCAACATAACAGTTGGCACCAATTTTACAGCCATTGCCAAGCTGTGTGCTTTCATGTACGACCGCTGTTGGGTGTATGTCCGTTTCGAAGACCGGTTTAGGTGGACTAAATAGCTCCAAAATCTTGGCCATTGCCAGATCAACATTTAGCACTTTTATTAAAGCACGCTTTTCTCCTAGGTCTATTTTCATAGTACGTGGCACTAGTGCAGCATATTCATTGGAATCTTTCCAAAAACCGGCGTATTTGCTGTTTCCGATAAAGATTATTTGTGCATTAGTTGCTTTTCGTATTTCTCCTGCTCCGGTTATTTGTTGGTCTGTAGCCCTATTAGGTCGCCTTTTAAAATAGTGTTGATCTCGGTAATCGTATACGATATCATTTGGAAGTTTTAATTGGTTATCACTGAAAAGGTCAAGCTGAGTTAGTTATGTAATTTAGTGTCTTTTTGCTCTAAATGAATGAGTTGACCCCGTGAAGTCCTTTAAACTTTTTCGGTTCGCTAAAAAAATGCTCTTTCTCAATGCGCGTTTCAGCTGGCTCCTCATTCAAAAACCAAATTGTTGGCTTTTGTTTCGGCCCTGTCTTTTTACCTTCCGTAGCGATGCTATGCAACTCCAAAAAGTCTTCAAATGTTCAAAAAATCACTAAGTTTCGATTGAACCCGAAAAGTTTAAACCACTTTAGGGTATACTATCGAAAAAATAGTAAAGCATTTGGAAAGCCGAACGGTTTTTTCGCCTAAATGCCACTTAAATATTCTATTCCTATATCATTGCTTATTTCCACTCCGTATGAAAAACACCTTCACGATCTGAACGGGCATACGTATGGGACCCAAAGTAGTCTCGTTGCGCCTGAATTACATTTAAGGGGAGCCTAGAGGAGGTATAGGCATCAAAATAGGTTAGTGAATTTGAAAGTCCGGGTAGTGGAATTCCATTTGTTGCACCATAGGCGACCAGTTCCCTGACAGAGGCTACCGTACTTTGTACTTTTTCTACAAAGGTAGGGGAGAGCAATAGGTTTGGTAGGTTCTTGTTCGCCTCAAAAGCCTTGGTAATATCTGCTAACAGTCCCGCACGGATAATGCATCCTGCACGCCATATTTTGGCAACTACGGTAATATCCAGTTCATAACCATATTCCTTAGAGGCATCGGCCAATTGGTGCAGTCCTTGTGCGTAAGTGATGATAAAGGAAAAGAAGAGGCCTTCTTCGGCCAATTTTTCTAGTTTTTCTTTATCCATAAGTGCTACTTTAGGCCTATCATAAAGCGCATCCGCTTTTATGCGTTCGTCCTTTAACGCAGAGATTTCGCGCATGCTTACGGCTATATCTATAGAAGGTACGGGAATACCCAAGTCCATCGCATTTTGGCTCGTCCATTTTCCGGTGCCCTTTTGTTTTGCCTTATCCAGAATCTGATCGATCAAACGTCCATCTGTCAAGTCGTCTTCCTGATTAAAAATTTCTGAACTTATCTTTACCAGAAAGGATTCTAAGCGGCCGTTGTTCCAGTCGGCATAGGTATCATGCAATTCATCATTGGAGAAATTTCCTCCTTTTTTTAACAGGTCATAGATTTCGGAGGTGAGCTGCATTAATCCGTATTCGATACCGTTATGTACCATTTTCACATAATTTCCGGCAGATTTGGGGCCCAAATACGCAACACAGGGCTCACCTTTATACTTGGCGGAAACAGCTTCAAAAATCGGTTTTACATGTTGATAGGCCTCACGATTACCGCCGGGCATAATACTTGGGCCCTTTCTCGCTCCTTTGGCTCCCCCGGAAACTCCGGCGCCAAAGAAATTAATGCCTTTCTTTTCTAAATAAGTGTCCCTACGATCCGTATCGGTATAAAAACTGTTTCCGCCATCGATAATAATATCCCCTTCTTCTAAATGCGGTATTAGGTTTTCGATAACCACATCTACAACTTTACCGGCAGGAACTAAAAGCATGATTTTACGTGGGGTATACAAGGCCGAAGTAAAGGTTTTGATATCGGTCGATGCATTAATTCTATCGGTATCCCCTCCTTCTGATATCAGTGCGTTTACCTTTTCGGAATCAATGTCGTTTCCAAAAGCGGTAAATCCGTTATCGGCTACGTTCAAGATAAAGTTGCGCCCCATAACGCCTAATCCTACCAATCCAAAATCATATTTATTTTTCATGTAATTTCTTTTATAAAAGATGAAGACCCCATTAAGCCTAAAAGTAATTTTCGTTTATTCTTCTAATCGGTCAAAAATAAACGAAAAAATTCCATATCCTTTGGTAACTTGATGTAAACTCTTTGTGAAAGCCTTTTCTTTTCGATACTTTTAGGGCCTAATTAAGAAGCACCTCATGAAGAACACAGAAAACCAAATGCTTGTCATCTTTGGTGCATCCGGAGACTTAACCGCAAGGAAATTGGTGCCCGCCCTATTTAACCTTTATCTTGACAAACAGTTGCCCGAGAATTTTATAGTACTAGGTGCCAGTAGAACTAATATGACCGATGCTGAATTCCGCAACAAAGTTGTATTGGAAAGCAGTTATTTACAGGAAAAGTTTAAAGACCTTAAGGAAGATCATAAGGCAACTTTTGCCAATAGGTTCTTCTATGAGGATTTGGGAGGAGATTATGATACGGACTATTACACATTAAAAAAACGCATTGAAGCGCTAAACGATGCCGAAGGTACGGAAGGAAACATAATGTACTATCTTTCTACCCCGCCCACGTTGTACGAGACCATTGCAAAGAACCTAGCTGCCGCAGGTTTAAATACACAAAACAATGGTTGGAAACGTATGATCGTGGAAAAGCCATTTGGCTATGATCTAGAAACGGCAAAAAAGCTGAACAAGGGCTTACAAAATTATTTTAAGGAGAGTCAGATTTATAGGATCGATCATTATTTGGGAAAGGAAACTGTACAGAACCTTCTGGTTACCCGTTTTGCCAATAGCATTTTTGAACCCTTATGGAACAGAAACTATATTAACCATGTAGAAATCACCAATGCCGAAAGTGTGGGTGTGGAAAAAAGAGGTGGCTATTACGATAGCTCCGGTGCCCTCCGGGATATGTTTCAGAACCATTTGTTGCAGATTGTTTCCCTCATTGTTATGGAACCGCCGATCGGTGACCATCCCGAAGAAATACGGAACGAAAAGGTAAAGGCCCTAAAATCCTTACGGATCATGAAGGATGATAAAACCATACACGACCATACCATACGGGCCCAATATATGGGGTCCAACATTGATGGTAAGAGCATAAAAGGATATAGGGAAGAAGATGGTGTAGCAAAGGATTCCCTGACCGAAACTTATGCCGCCATTAAGTTTTTTGTAGATAACTGGCGATGGAAAGATGTACCTTTCTATGTAAGGACCGCAAAACGAATGCCCACCAAGGTAACCGAGGTGGTCATTCATTTTAAATCTCCCCATCACCAGATATTTCAGGATTCCGGAATGCAGAGCAAGGACAATAAATTGATCATACGCATTCAACCGGATGAGGGTATTTTGGTGAAGTTTGGCGTAAAAGTACCTGGACAGGGCTTTAAGGTTGAGCGCGCAAACTTGGACTTTTATTATTCCAGTCTGGCAGAAACCCATGTGATGGAAGCCTATGAACGCCTTTTGTTAGATGCCATGCAAGGCGATGCGACTTTATATGCTAGAGCGGATGAAGTAGAGGCCGCATGGGAATTTGTAAATCCTATTTTGGATTACTGGAAAAATGGAACCGACGTGCGAATGTATGGCTACGCATCCGGAGTGTGGGGACCTGTGAATGCCGACGAATTGATTGACGGAATTGGTATGTGGAGAAACCCTGGTCCTAACTTGACAGATGACCCTGGCTTTTGTGTGCTTTGTTGATATTAGCGGGGAATTCAGTGAAAAGTAATCAGTGAAAAGTAATCAGTGAAAAGTAATAAATGTGAAGTCGCAGTTAGCAGTGGCTGTAAGACGTGTTTTTTATTTCGATTTGGGCCGTTATAAAGAGCCATACGAAATTTTAAAAGATGGATAGAAGTTGATGTGATCTGGCACCTTGTTGAAATAGTAAGACGAAGGAAGAAAAAAATAAATAGTTCTTTGTTGCAGCATAATGTAGTTAAAGTACTTGTTTAAGTTACCGATGGTTTTTAATCAATAGAGAGGCTTAAAAATCAACATATTCAAAGTATTAAATAACCTAATTGAGAAGATGGAAACGAAAGTATATACCGATAAAAATGATGTGGCTAAACAGTTCGCTGCTTACTTTGCAAACTTGGTGAAAGACTACGGAACCTTTCATGTAGCACTTTCCGGAGGAAGTACACCAAAGCTTATTTTTGATGTATTGGCGGATACCTATGGCAACACGATCGACTGGTCGCAAATTCATTTTTATTGGGGAGATGAACGATGTGTGCCACCCACAGATACCCAAAGCAACTTTAAAATGACCCAAGACCATTTGTTTTCAAAAATTAAGGTGCCAAAGGAAAATATTCATCGCGTACTCGGAGAAAATCAGCCTATGGGCGAAGCTATGCGCTATGCCAATGTGCTCGAGATTAATTTAGATCGGGTACACGATATTCCCCAATTCGATTTGGTTCTTTTAGGTATGGGCGATGACGGTCATACAGCTTCCATTTTTCCGCATGAGATAAATCTGTGGAATGCAAAGGACCATTGTGTGGTAGCAACGCACCCGGAATCCGGTCAAAAACGTGTATCCATAAACGGGAAGGTCATTAATAACGCAAAAGAAGTTATTTTCTTGGTCACGGGCACATCGAAAGCCACCAAGGTTAAGGAAATTTTGGAAAGGGGAAAGGGTTATGAATCCTATCCTGCTGCCATGGTAGCACCGATATCTGGAAAATTAAGCTGGTTTATGGACGAGGACGCGTCAAAATTACTTTCTTAATGCATTTATTCTACATGTAAAAGAACCCTGCTTTCTCCATTTTCAAAGTTAAAACTATTCAATTCGTCCCAGATGTAATCCACGACTAAAGAAAAATTGTCTCTTACGGCAGCGTGGACGGTGTTAGGCACGTTGTACTCCTCGGTGACCTTGGTGTTGTACATGGCCATGTAAGATATTAAACCTGCTACAAAGTATACCGTGGGGCGGCCATGAGGTGCGTTATCTTCGTAGAGTTCCAAAATGGGGATTTCCTGTAAGGGCGTTTCCGTTAATAGTTTACTGATAATAGGACCAACGGGAATCATTTTAATGCTACTGTTGGGCCGTTCGCTCAATAATGAATCATGATAATCTAGCCACCAATTGTGAAAGGCATCTAGTGTGTGTTCATGATAATTGTTCAACTCTTCGCCGGTAGGAGGAAAAGCTTCATTCTCTATAAAAGGTGCCATATCCGGCCAGTTTTCATAAACATAAAAAGTAGCCTCTGGCGCCTGCTCGTTTACCCAATCAAAAATCCGTAAGGTAGATCCAACAGGTGAAATAGGCTCGTTGTAATAATTTTCTGTTGCTGCTTGATATTGAATAAAGTTGCCAGCAGTCAAAAGAATCGTGTTAAATCCTGCAGCGGCAAAACTTTCATTGTCGGAGTCCCATGCAGGTTTTGCACTATCAAACCCCCATTGCGATATTGGCGGTAAGTTGTCATGTTGGGTAAGGAACCCGTATTGGCCCGCAACCTTAAAATTGGTATTGCTGGCATTTGCAAAGCTTGCCATCCAATGCGGCACCGTAGTTTCATTGCTAGGTGTTGCTATGCTTGGTGGATCATGTACAATTAAACTGTGCCCAAAGATATAGGTGGTTAAGCTAGTAACGTTCGTATCGTTTGAGACCTGTGTCTCCTCGCTGGGCGGAGTTTCTATATCATCGATAGGGTCTTCCTCGGAGACCGTATCGATATTTTCTTCAGTAGTAATAGTGTCGGTAGAACAGCTAAAGGATATACCGATCAAAAGCACAAATACAAGAATAAAATATTTCATCGTTAGGTAAATAGTGTTTTTATTACAACACTATAAACGTTAAAAACCCTACTAAAATTATATCATGTACGGTTACGGCACGATAAACGATTTCAAATACTATATGTTCATCATTATCAAGAAAGCATTCAACCAGCGAACAGGCCTTTAGTGTTAAGCTATTGAACGTCAGCTACTTTTGGCACAATCAAGAACAATTCAGTATTGGTAAGAGGTAATGACCAGGAGCCACTTGGTCAAGGGAACGATGATTGTCAAATTTACTATTAGGATCGTACCTATTTAAATTCGAGTTTCACGTTTTCATCCTTGAGGAAATCCGAATACTCTTTGATCTTAAAGTTTTTTGCGTCGTATTTTGAATCGCGTTTAAAAGCGGATAATTTGCGCTCCTTGCTTCTGGCAAACCTTCGCATGGCCTCTTTATCCTTAATGATAAGTCCGGGTACCTTTAGGTTTTTTCCTTTTTCATCTTTTGCCACCATTGTAAAGTAAGAAGAGTTACAATGTCTTTTTTTTCCTGTAATTATGTTTTCTGCCTCTACACGCACTCCCACGACCATAGAGGTTCTTCCGGTATAGTTGATAGATGCTTTTAAGGTAAGTAAATCGCCAACCTCTACGGGATTAAGAAAATCTACCCTGTTCACCGAAGCCGTAACGCAGTAGCTTTGTGAATGCTTGCTGGAGCATGCAAAGGCTATCTGGTCCATTAAATTCAAAATATACCCACCGTGTACTTTTCCACCAAAGTTGGAGTGGGAGGGCTGCATGAGTTCCGTAATGGAAACTATCGATTCTTTTGCACTTTTATATTTTGCCATTAGTTTCTGAAATGAGGGGATTGCTCCTGTTTAACATCTGTAACAAAGTACTTGGTATCTCCAAGCCAAAAGAAGGTAGCATAGCGTTCTGTATAGCTCACTTTCACATACTGCCCTTGGTATTCCTTTAATTTTTCGATAACCTGTGCATCCTTGTCCAGTACAGAAAACGGAAAAATTTGAGCCCCGGAGATTCCTTGGCTAATCTCTCCTTCCCATGTTTTTACGAGCACTCCTTTATGGCTCACCTTGATAAGTTCTCCGGACCGTACACCTTCACTATAGGGTACAAAGTAGATAAATGCATAGTAAAGTGCCATTAGCGCAAGTACAACGGCTATGAATAACAATAATATTTTTTTCATTTTATAAAGTTAACTTATCGGTTTATAACGAATCTTCCTCGGCTTTTTTTAGTAATTTCTCCGGTATCGATTTTTTGGCCTTGGCTCCCATGGTTTTTAATTTTTCGATACTGGTTACAATATTTCCGCGACCCTCGGTTAATTTGTTCATGGCACCACGGTACTCAGATTTTGCCTCGTCCATTTTCTTGCCCACTTTGCTTAAATCGGTTACAAAGCCCTCAAACTTATCGTAAAGGGCACCGGCTTGTCGTGCAATTTCAATGGCGTTTCGCTGTTGTTTTTCGTTGTTCCACATACTGTCTATCGTACGAAGGGTAGCCAGTAGGGTAGCAGGGGTCACAATAACGATGTTTTGCTCAAACGCTTTGTTGTACAAGCTATTATCGTGATTGATCGCTACTGCAAAGGCAGGTTCAATGGGAACGAAAAGCAATACAAAATCCGGACTCTCCATGTCATACAAATCTTCATATTTCTTAGCGGAAAGTTGTTCCACGTGTCGCCGTAAGGAATTGATATGGTCCTTTAAATGTTTTGGTTTGAATTCCTCTTCCGCATTTACAAAACGCTCATAATCCGTTAGCGAAACTTTTGAATCTACGATCATTTTTTTTCCGTCCGGTAGGTTGATGATAACATCCGGTAACACTCTGGACCCGTCCTCCCGTTGAAATGATTGCTGCACGGTATACTCCCGGTCTTTTTCCAGTCCGGATTTTTCAAGTACCCGTTCTAGTACCAATTCGCCCCAATTGCCCTGCATTTTACTATCTCCCTTTAATGCTTTGGTCAGGTTTTCAGCTTCTTGGGTAATTTTAATATTCTGATGTTGAAGGTGTAACAGTTGTTCCCTTAAAGCGGAATGTATACTAATGTTCTCTTTTTGGGTGTCATCGACCTTCTTTTCGAACCGCTGTATTTTTTCCTGCAGGGGACTTAGGATTTGGGTAATGTTTTTTTGGTTTTGCTCCGTAAACTTGGAGCTGTTCCGCTCCAAAATTTTATGGGCCAAATTTTCGAATTCCTTGGTGAATTTTTCCTGTAGCTTGGTCGTTTCCTGTTTTTGTTCGGTATTCTGTCGGTTTAAATTGTCATTGATGCCTTCCAAACGTACCACTTTCTGGCCTAGTAGTTCTTTTTCCAGTTGTGCCTTTTTGTGTTCCTCATTGGAAATTGTTAGACGGTGTTTAAGGTCTTGTAACTCTATTTCCCATTGTAGCTGTCGCTCTTTCCAGATGGTTTCTGTAGAACGAGTCTTTAACTTTTGGATATACATGCCCACCAATGCTCCCAAACCAACGGAAAGTAGTGCTATGATGATATATATAAGCTCAGTGTTCATATATTTTTTTAACCTGATAAAGATAATGGTTTAAATGGGAAAAGTATGTTTGGTTTCTTTTTCAAAAAGGCGATGCTGCGCTGGTAGCGAGTTAGCCGATGTGCTGATGAGAAGGTGTAAGTCCGGTGGTGAGCCAACTCAAGTTATTATATTAGGTTTAAATCCATAGCTCGGAGGTTCATTATTTTCCGTCTTTTGTAACATAAAAAGTATAGAAATCTTCCTTGAATTTTTCAAGGGAAGTAACTTTTATCCAGTAGTTGAAGGTCTTGTTTTTAAGGAGGCGAATCTTGGCCGATGACTAATTTTTCACTTTAAATGTACCGGTAATAGCATCAAAAGCAATCATATCGCTAGGGAAGAGTTGGTCAAAAGCACCTTTTTCAATAAGTTCGCAAGGTTGTCCAACCGGATTTTCAGTACCATCTAGTATTAATATTTTATCACAAAGTTGAATCGCCAAATCTATTTCATGGGTTGTGAAAAGTACTGTTTTTTGATGCTTGCGCGTCAATCCTTTCAAAAGTTTAAAAATCTGTACTTTATGATAGAGGTCTAAATGGGTGGTAGGCTCATCCAGTAAAATTATAGGGGTATCCTGCGCCACGGCACGTGCGATCAATACGCGTTGCAGCTGACCATCGCTAAGTTCAAAACAGTGCTTATGCTGTAGGTCTTGCAAATCCAATTGTTGCACACAGTTTTGAATATGAACCTTATCCTTATGCTCTAAAGTACCCAGCCAATTGGTATACGGTAATCGACCTAATGAAATCAACTCTAGAGCAGTCAAGTTTTTTGAGGCGAGGGGTTCCGTAAGAACCACACTAAGTTGTGCCGCTAGCTGTAATGAGGTATATTTTTCTACATTTGAGCTGTCAATTAAAATATTTCCGGATAGTTTAGGTTGTACGTTCCCCAACGTACGAAGAAGTGTAGATTTTCCGATCCCGTTGATGCCTACAATGGCGCAGAGTTCCCCCTTTTGTAAGCTGAAATTGATATCGCCGGCAATTTTCATGGATTTATATCCAATAGCCAACTCGTGTACAGTGATCGTAGCTTGGGTTTCTTCCATATCAAAAAATCATTTTACGTTTTCGTACCAAGAGCCAAATAACGACTGGTGCCCCAATAATAGAGGTAATCGCGTTTATGGGAAGTACACTGGCGGAGTTTGGTAGTTGGGCGATAGTGTCACAAAGCAGCATTAGAACGGCACCGTATAAAAATACGGCCGGCAGTAAAACACGGTGGTCCATAGTCTTGAAAAGTTGGCGGGTCAAATGGGGCACCGCAAGTCCCACAAAAGCTATAGGGCCGGCAAATGCGGTGATACCGCCGGCCAACAATCCGGTAGCGATTATTATCAATAATCTAGATTTTTTTAGTCCTACGCCCAAACTCTTGGCATAATTCTCGCCCAATAAAAAGGAGTTTAAGCTTTTAAGGGATAAGACGCTGATAAGAAGTCCTATGGTGACGATCAAGCTTAACAAGAGCACTTGGGACCATGACAAACTACCTACAGATCCGTAGGACCAAAATATAAAGCGTTGTAATTGTTCCGCATCGGAAAAATAGGCCAGAACACTAACGATGGCCGCGGTAATACTCCCGAACATCAGTCCGATAATCAATAGCGCCATGGTATCGCGCACACGGTTGGCTACCATCGTCACCACGGCCAACACCAAAAAACTACCAACGCTCGAAGCTATTGCCAACGAAATATCACTTATAACATCAAATACCACAAAACCGGACAATAACGAACCACCCATAAGTAATAGTGCGGCTCCCAGACTTGCGCCCGAGCTTATTCCGAGAACAAAGGGTCCTGCTAAAGGATTCCGGAACAAGGTCTGCATTAAGAGTCCGCTTACGGCCAAGCCACCACCTACCCAAATAGCCGTTATGGCTTTGGGTAAACGATAATTCAGTATAATATATCCCCAAGATGGTGTGTCCAGATTCCCTCCGAACAAGGCTTTTAGCGTAGCTCCGAATGGGATGGATACACTTCCTGAACTTACATTCAACAGCATAGCGAACACTAGCGCAAAAACAAGTGCGATAAACCAAAGACGGTATGAAGTTTTACCTAAATTCATTTTAGAGGTTGAAAAAAGAAGAGATCATGCTCCGGGAGTAATTCTGGATGAAAAATATTGACCAAATCTTTTAAGACGATATCCGGTCTTTGTGGGCCAAGTTCATAATATAGCAAACCTCCGGTAGGGCCTGTTGTGGCAGAAAAAGTATGGATTTTTTCATTTTTAAAGGCTTCGAATTCAGCATAGTGGATGTTTGCCTCGGACATTTCTTCGTACGCTTTAAACTGGGCTGGAGAAACCCAAAAATCTGCTGCCTGTCCTTTTTCCAAGACGGACTCCAAACTTAGGGACAGGCTTCCAGTTCCCTTTGTGTCGGACCAGAGGTAGTCTGCATTTGCATCCCTTATAAATTGGGCGGCCCAACTTTCCCCGGCAGGCAAGTACCAAATATCCTTGTATAGCGCACCACTGAGTACAGTGGGTTGTTTAGCGGCTTTTTTGGCGAGCTCTTTTATGCTTTTGTAATCAGATTCGATTTCTTGGAACATCTTCTCTGCTTGTTCCTGCTTGTTTAAAAGTACCCCGAAAAACTTTATCCATTCCGCTTTGCCCAACGGGGTCTGTTCTGTCCAGTCTCCGTTAAACAAGATGGGGATACCGGCTTTTTGAAGTAGTTTGTAGGCGGCATTGTTATTGTCCATCGCAAAGCCGATTATGACATCGGGCTGCATTTCTAGCACCATTTCGGTATTCAAAGTTTCGTTTTTCCCCAACTCCTTTATTTTTCCCTCGGAAATCAGTTGTCTCGCCGGCATGGAAGAAATGTACTGGGTATCCGGAAATCCCTTTAATTTTTCCAATCCGCCTAAAGCTTCTAAAGCGGGAATATGTGTGGTAGAGGTCACTACAATATTTTCTATCGGGGTACCAATGATCGCGTCATAACCTTTAAAATCATCCGGGTTTGCCACCAGTTCCGATTTTGGGATAAAAGCGTAGGTAAAGCTCTGTTCTGCATTTGGCCAAGGTTCGGTAACGGTGACTACAGGGTATGCACCAGTATTATCTATTCGAAACCCCAATGCATGGCTAACCGTGGTTTGCTGTTCTTTTATAACACTTGAGTGCGATTTTTTATCTTCCTTACAAGAAACCGATGTAAGTAGGTAAATAGCGCAAATAAAAAGAGAAATACGTTTCAAACGATCCATAATATTAGCAAGAAAATACTTTATTTAACTGCAAAGTAACAAAAGTCATTTTTGATGGGTCCTAGATGTGATAGTTTTGTTCAAAACAAAAATTATGCGAGGCGATTCTAACACACTTATTTATAGCATTGGCGCAATTATCCTTTTACATTTTGTAGTTGGTTTTATCTGGCTTGCCGTTAAAATGACCAAGAAAAAAGATGATAACGTAAATAATTAAGTTACTTTCGCTTTGAATTTAGGTTTGACACGGTTGTTTCTTGTACTGAAGGAAGTTCAGCACGACTGCGTCAATTAAAAGGGAATCCGGTGCTTTGAAATATGAAGTTTGGATGTAGAGGTTCGATTAAGAATAATGTCGTGCCTTTATTTCGAATTTCATTGTCAAAAATTCCGGAGCTGTTCCCGCAACTGTAAACATATACCAAGTATAAATTGGTATCCCGTATTGTAATATGGGTTGTCCTTTCTTCATACCACTGTCCAGCATAATAGGATGGGAAGGTTAAGGAACAAATTGTAAGCCAGGAGACCTGCCGAATTCATAACATAATATTGGAAACTTTCGGGATAAAAGTTCGAATCATGAAAAGTCTAAGGTACACCATACTGTTCCTAATGTCCGCTATGTGGCAGATTTATGCCCAAGATATGCCTTTGCAGCTCTTGGAGGAAGTTGTGGTATCCGATTCCAGGCTGGAACGTTATGCCGATGGGCACAAAGTCACCGTTTTAAAAGACAGTGTCATAAAGCGGAACGGGCTTTTTTTGACAGCACTGCTCAATTTTAACTCCAATATCTACTTTAAGGAAAATGGATTGGGAATGGTTTCATCCCCTGCATTTCGTGGAACCAATGCATCCCATACAGCCGTTATTTGGAACGGTATCAATATTAACTCGCAACTTACTGGACAAACAGATTTTAACACCATTAATCCGTTTAATTACAGTTCTGTAGGCATTCGTAGTGGTGGTGGAAGCGTGCAGTTTGGCAGCGGGGCCATTGGCGGTTCCGTGCATTTAAACAACGATTTAAAATTCGAAAAACACATAAATCATCAGGTATTTACGGGGTATGGTAGTTTTGACACCCGGAGCATCAATTACAGTACAAGCTTTGGAAGCGAAAAATGGTCCAGTACCGTTGGTGTCAATTATAACAGTTCGGATAACGATTACCGCTACTTGGAGACCGATGCTAGGAACATCAATGGCGAATTTGAACACGTAAACTTGAACGCGAATGCGGGCTACATACTAAACGATAAAAATAGCCTTCGATTATACCATCAGAGTTTTATCGGGGACCGTAACCTATCCGGTAATTTGGTAGCGGTGGGTCGCAGTCGGTTTAAAGATAATCAGCATAGGACGCAACTAGAATGGGTCAATTTTTTTAAAAGTGGTGTAGGACGCTTAAAGTTGGCGTATCTGCATGAAGATTTTAAGTATTTTGAAAACAAGGATTCCGACACGTTTTCCGAAGGCAAAGTAACCACGCTCTTGGCACGCTACGCTGTGGATTTAGAGCTATCCAAATCTTTTCGACTTAATTCCTATATAGAATACAATAATTTTAGGGCACTAGGAAGTAATTTTGATGCACCCCAGCGTAACGATGCAGCGGTAACGGCAGTCCTTAAACATACTGTTAATAACAAAACGCGATACAATTTTAGTTTAAGACAGGATGTGTCGTCCGACTTTAACGCTCCTTTGGTTTTTGCATGGGACGGGAGTTTCGATATTGGAAAAAACTATCGGGTACAGTTGAACGGCTCACGTAATTTTCGAATGCCAACGTTCAACGATTTATACTGGACGCCGGGGGGTAATCTAAATCTTGTTCCCGAGCAATCCTATCAAGTGGACTTGGGTCATAGGCTTCGATGGGATAGCCTGACTTTTAAATTGAACACTTATTACATTCAAACGGAGAATATGATTCGTTGGCTTCCTAATGTGAACGGGTTTTGGTCGCCCAATAATGTAGATGAAGTCCGGATATATGGTTTGGAAAGTGAGGTAGCTTTTCAAAAATCCATTGGAGAGAATCAGCTTATCCGTCTAAACGGAAACTACGCGTATACTGTATCTGAGGACAAAGCAAGTGGTGTACAACTAATCTATGTTCCCTTTCACAGGGCAAATGCATCAATAGCCTATAGCATTGCTAATCTCGGTGTGTTCTATCAGCACCTTTACAATGGCTCGGTTTCCATTATTGGCGGCGAGTTGGACGGCTACCAAGTGGCTAATGCCGGTCTAAGCTATACAATCCCTACAAAGCAAAAATTGGAATACCGGATCGGTGTGACGATAAACAATCTCTTTAACACGTATTACGAAAATATCGCCTTACGACCTATGCCAAATAGAAACATTCAAACCCAATTAATTTTAAATTTTTAAAGATGAGAATAAGAAGTATTTTTTTGATGACGGCTTTAGCCGGCTTCGTATTAACAGGATGTACCGATGATGACACGCCCGAAGGTTTTACTACTTTAGAGATTTCCGCTACCCAGCAAACTTTTAGTGAAGGCGACGGAACCGTTCCAGTAACCTTTAGGGCCAGTCAACCATTTTCAAATGATGTGGAATTTACTTACGAAGTAACAGGTACCGCGGTTGCTGGTGAGGACTACGAGTCTTTATCGGGACGGGTATTACTTGCTGCCGGATCGCAGGAAGTAATTCAAAACATTATTTTAATTGATAACGATGAAGTAGCGCCAAGTAAAGAAATGACCATTAATATTACCGGATTGAGCGGTATGGTAGACGGTTCATATAATTTTGGCCTTCCCAGTAGTGCTGTTACGTTGACGATTACGGATAATGACTCCTTTGCTTATGAAAATGGAATTCTGGTGCTAAACGAGGGTAATTTTTTTGCGGGCAATGCCTCCGTTTCATTCATATCTGAAGATTTGGCGAATACCAGCAATGCTATTTTTGCCGAAAACAACGATATGCCCTTAGGGGATGTTGCCCAAAGTATGGCCTTCCATGAAGATTTGGCTTATATTATCGTCAATAACTCACAAAAGATAGAAGTTGTTAACAGATATACCTTTGAATCTGTTGCCACTATTGCAACCGGACTTTTAAACCCACGATATATGGCGTTTTCCAACGGAAAGGGCTATGTTAGCAATTGGGGCGATGGTGCCGATGTTCTGGATGATTTTGTAGCTGTAATCGATTTAAGCACCTACAGTGTGGAGCGTACCTTTTCTGTACCTGAAGGACCGGAATGGGTCTTAGCCAATGCAGACTATGTCTATGTGGCACATCAAGGTGGTTTTGGACAGAATAATATTGTGACTATTATAAATACGAGTACCAATACGGTAGATAGTCCTATTACCGTTGCCAATAGACCTAATTCTATGCAGATAGCGGATGGTTATCTATGGGTGCTTTCCGGTGGTAATCCTTCATGGACAGGAGATGAAACGGCAGGACAACTGGATAAAATAGATTTGGTCTCCAACACGGTTCTTGAAACACTGGAATTTGCACAAACCGAACATCCCGGATTTTTATCGGTAGATAAGGATACGTTGTATTACCTAATGGATGGAAATATTTTTAGCATTGATGTAACGGATGCAAGCTTACCGGCCGCAGCTATTATTTCTGGGGTGGCCTTCTACGACATGACTGTTAACAATGGAATGTTATACGGAGTAGACGCCAAGGATTTTGCAAGTAACGGTTCTTTGGAAATATACGACCTTGCTTCAAATAGCCTTAGCTCATCTTTAGAAGTTTCTGTTATTCCGGGAGCCGTATATTTTAACGGGTCATTTGAGTTTTAAAAGTCTTAATTTAGAGGTACATAAAAAAGGAGCGTGATTTACATGCTCCTTTTTTATGTACTTCATTTCTTGCGTTTAATAATGTGTGTCATCGATCATCCGGTCACTTAAGGGACTGAACAGTTTTGAACTACTCATAATATTTGCAGGCCGTTTGACAGTAAAATCGCGTTTGCCCGTGCTACCCGTTATTTCTTGTATCGCTCTTGCCAATAAAGGTTCGTTTTGGTCTCCTAGAATACCTAGATTCTGTAAATCTTCCTTAAGTTGTATATCGGGAATCAAACCATTTGTAAAATCTGAAAAACCTTCGGCGTTTTCATTACGACCTAGTAAAGGTTGTATGGCCCATTGAACATTTGGATTTATATGATTAATTCGTGAAGGGGTGTACAAATAAGAATTATCCCTATCATCTACCAAGGTCGTAGAAAATTCATTCTTACCCCTGGTAACATCACCGATCTGTATCACATCCATATAAGGTTCTAGGGAGTTGATCAATAATTCACTCGCAGAGGCTGAGCTGGCACTAGTTAACACATATACTTTGCTCAAGTTTAGCGAGTTTATTTCCCTGTTTCCTACTTTGTCGGCAAAATAGACCTCTAATCGTTCCTTGCTAAACTCTGGCTGTAGTTTATCATTGTATCGTTTTCTTAGAAAAAGATTGTCGGTATTTGTATCATATATCATACTGGCCAATAGCCGTGTCGTGTTAACCGAACCGCCGGGGTTGTACCTAAGGTCTATTATAAGATTTGTAATGCCCGCAGTTTTTAGATTTTCAATTGCGGTATACAGGTCATCATCATATTCGTTAGTGAATTGGTTATACATAAGATAGCCTATGTTCTCTCCGTTTATTAAAAAGGATTTTGAGATGAATACCGGATTTTCGGACAATGCTTCTTCCTTGGTGAGAGACACTTCTTTATCGCTGGGAGCTAAGGCACCATCCACAAATTCTGCCATATTTAGCGTATAATCGTTGTTTTCCCCAAAAAGCAATTGGATATAATTATCAAGGTTTAAGGTTTGACCATCGACACCGCTAAACAGTTCCCCTCTTTGAATATCCTTCGTGGCAGCATTAGATCCAGGAACGATATAGCGAACATAGCCAAATAGGTTTTGGCCACTTTGAAAACGGACCAGGCCAAATTCTAGACCGTTACTTCTCGATATTCCGGACAGGGATTGGGTAAGGACCCTATAATCTTCATTATAAAAACTAAAGCGATCCTCTTCAAAAAGCAACCTGTTGTCAAAAAAATCTGCCGGATTTTCCTCTGAAGACAAAAAATTGGTATACGCTTCAATTCCCTCGGGCGTATTTACAAACCGGTCATCAGCCAGATCGGGAACCTGATTTTGCCAGAAATACCAATAGTTCATGGCTTTCCACATAAAATCCTGTACGTCTACATCAGCATCAGGATTTGGGCTCACCGTTCCGGGAATGGAGAAGGGTTCATCCTTGGAACAGGATATAAAAAGTATAATACTAAAGAAATATAGAACTTTTTTCATAAGTAGCGTTAATTGCAATGTGCCGTATCTGTTATAACTACAAATACCGAAAAAAATTATCTAACACTATTTTCTTCCTTTTTGTCAAGATCTATTTTTATTAAACCATCCATAAGGGATAGGTTGTTGTTTCCTTTGAACTGGTAGGAACTCACAAACGTAGGGGCAACCATTGTAGGGGTTAGGTCAAATTTGGCACTCGCCCCGGTAATCTTACTTAGGGCCAGTGCCAAAAGTGGTTCCGATGGGTCTCCCAGCGTTCCTAGATTTACGATATCTTCAGATAGTTCAAATCTTGGAACGAGACCTGAGGTGAAATCTGAGAAACCGTCGGCATTTTCATTTCTTCCCAGCAAGGGTTGAATACCCCATTGGTTGTTTGGATTTATGTTTGCCTCGCGATCTTCGTCATAGAAAAAACTGTTTTCAACATCGTCTACGAACGTAATTGAAAATTCATTTTTGCCACTAGTCGTCTCTCCGATTTGAACAACATCGACGTAAGGAGCCAAACCGTTGATAACAAGTTCACTTGCCGATGCCGTAGCTTCCGTTGTTATGATATGTACCCTTTGTAGGTTTAAAGAATTTAACGGTGTTCCGTCTATCGTGGTGTCCGTGAAGTTTGTTTCTACCTGTGCCGCAGTTAAACCAGACTGTATTTTACTATTATACCTTGCCTTTATAAAAAGGTCATTGGTGTTGGTCCCATAAATAGCGCTTGCAATTTGCACCGCTGAGCTTACCCGTCCACCTCCATTGTACCTAAAATCTAAAATCAATTCGGTTATCCCTTCCGATTTAAAGTTTCCAAACACTGTGTTTAATTGCTCATCGTAAGCGGCTAAAAAGCCGGTGTACATAAGATAACCTATTTTGATACCTTCTTGTTCAATAACTTTGCTAAGTAAAATGGGATTTTCTGCAAAATTCACCACTTTGGTCAATGCAACTTCTTTTCCATTTTCTGTTATCGTGCCATTTTCTACGCTGGCCATTACTAGAGTATAGCTGTCGTCTTCACCGAACAGAAGGTCTATATAATTGTTACGATTTAAGGTTTGGCCATTAACACCGGTAAAAATGTCCCCCCTTCTTATATCTTTTGATGAAGCGTCGGAGTCGTTCGCGATATAGGTCACTACACCGTAAATATCATCACTATCCCTAAAAAGATATAATTGAAACTCAACACCGTTACTTCTAGAAACCCCTTGCAGATTATTTACCAGATCCTTGTAATTTTCAACCGCACCTGAGAAGCGATCTACCGCATTTTCTTCTCCTACCAATCGAATATGGTCATTACAGATTTGATAGAAAAACGCCTCGGGATCCTCTTCGCCAGCTAAAAAATTGGCATAACTTTCTTCGGAATCAAAGCGGTCATCCGCTAAATCGGCTACATCATCTTGCCAAAAGTAAAATGCGTTCATCGCCTGCCACATAAAGTTTTGGGCAGGGAAATCCGCTACTGCGTTAGTGGGCTGTACCTGCTCTTCTTCACGTGTTTCTTCGATAACAGGGCTGTCATCATTTTTGTTACAAGAACCAAAGGCAAGGCCAATGCATAGGAATAGGAATACATACTTTTTCATAGTGTTTTCTTTTTAATGGTTTTCTTTTTCAACAATCGCACCAAACAGGAAAGGATTACTAAAAGAATAAAGACGCAGTTGTTTTATCTACGTAAATCCTTAGCGTTAAGATGTTAAATTTAGGTACATCTTTAAGAAATAAAAATAATTTGTAACAAATTTCGTTGAACTTCGTCTTCATTTTGTAACGCCTTAGGTACATCGTCGAACAACGAACAACTATGAAACAATCGGAATTTTTAAATGTAGTGATGCCTTTTAAGGATAAATTATACCGACTGGCGAAGCGACTTTTAGTATCTAACGAGGAAGCGGAAGATGCTACACAAGAGATTTTAATGAAGTTATGGGCCAAGAAAAACAAGATGGAAGGTTATAAAAGTGTAGAGGCGTTTGCCATGACAATGACCAAAAATTTTTGTTTGGATAGATTAAAGTCCAAACAAGCCGGTAACCTAAAGCTAGTGCATAGTAACTACAGTGATGAAAGTAGCTCGCTACAAACGCAGTTAGAAGCAAAGGACAGTATAAATTGGGTACAGCGGATTATGGATGAATTGCCGGAGCAACAAAAAATGGTCGTACAATTAAGGGATGTGGAGCAGTACGGATACGACGAAATTGAAGCGCTACTGGATATGAGACCAACGGCAATAAGGGTTGCCCTTTCCAGAGCAAGGAAAACGATAAGAGAAAAGTTAACGGAAAAACATAGGTATGGAATTGGATAATATAGAAAAACTGTTGGAAAAATATTTTGAAGCGACCACCACGGTTGCCGAGGAAGAAATCTTAAGAACATATTTTTTAAGTGATGATGTTGCGTCACATTTAGAACAGTATTCCCAGATGTTTCGGTATTTCTCCAATGCCAAGGAAGAACGCTACACCAAGCCGGTAGCGTTAAAAACAAGAACAACGATATACAAATGGGCATCGGTAGCTGCAGTAGTTGTTTTTATGTTGGGGTTTTACTTTACCAGTACCGTTCATACCTCGCCCGAAGATTTAGAAGAAGTATATACCGCGCAAGAAATTGCGGCTGCACAAGAAGCTTTCGCCTTGTTGGCAATGAACTTTAATAAAGGTACCGAACAATTGTACCACTTGGAAGAATTTGAAAAGAGCACAAATAAATTTTTAATCAAAGAATAATACATAACCATTTAATATAATACTATGAAAAAGATACTTGTTGTACTACTATTGGCCATAGCTCCCTATGCTTCACTGGCACAGGATATTTTCGATAAATACGAGGATGACGATAAAGTGACCTTTGTGGCCATGCAGCCAAAAATGTTCCAAATGTTAGCAAAAATGAGTGTGAATTCGGACGACCCCGAAGCGCAGGAGTTCTTTGACCTTGTAAATTCGATTACCAGTTTCAAGGTAATTACTACAGAAGATGCACTAATTACCAAAGATGTTGATGGCTGGGTTACCAATCGCTTAAAAACATCCTCTTTTGAAGAATTGATGCGGATACGGGACGGAGGCTCCAATGTGAAATTTTATGTAAAAGAAGGTAAAGACTCGGATCATGTAAAGGAACTTTTAATGTTTGTAACCGGAATGAAGGATATGGACATAGACCTTAACGGAAGGAAGATAGAAACGGTACTACTTTCGTTAACCGGAGATATAAATTTGAAATCCGTTTCCAAGCTCACCGATAAAATGGATCTTCCCGGCGGTGATCAGCTAGGCAAGGCCTCTAAAAAAGGAAACTAAAAGGGAAAAGTTGCAGAATTACCCAATAATCTGCATCCAATGTACAATAGTGGGTAAAAATAGAAAATTGGTCACGGGCAATAATTGCAAAATACAAGAACCCATGGCAAAAGGCTAGGGACCAATAGCCAACAGCCATTATAAACAGGAGTATAAATTCATCAATCTATAAATCAATCTTCCCTAAAATTAAAGGAAGTACTTAAAAACAACAATCATGAAAAAATTAGCAGTAGTATTCTTAATCGCATTAGTACCAGTATTTGGTTTCTCACAATCCATCTTTGACAAGTATGAAGACATGGATAATGTAGGCTCTGTAATCATCAACAAAGGACTTATAGAATTGGTCTCCAATATTGGTGATATGAGCGATGATCCCGAAGCAAAGGAGTTTATAGAAGTAGCCAGTGGTCTTAACGGTGTAAAGGTTTTTATGACCGAGGATTCCAAGGTATCCCTTGACATGGCTAAAACAGTAAAAAAATATCTGAAGTCTTCTAAACTAGAAGAGTTAATGCGGGTGAAGGATAAAGATGTGAACGTAAAATTTTATGTTCGAGAGGGTAAAAAGAAAGATCATGTAACCGAATTATTGATGTTCGTTTCGGGGCTCGAAAATACTGAAATTGGAAACCACGGCAGAAAATTGGAAACTGTTTTGGTAAGTTTAACGGGGAATATCGATTTGAACAAAATAGGAACCCTTACCAATAAAATGAATCTGCCAAAAGAATTAAAGGATGCAGGCAAATAATAAAAGAATCTAAAGAACTCCCTATAGTCCTAAGGTGTACCTTAGGACTATGGGTTCTTTTCTGTAATAACCATAATGAAAAAAGACGATGAAAAAATTAGTTAGATGCGTATTGCTAATAGCATTGATAGTACTTTCCTCTTGTTCTTCTCAACAAAGTCTCCAAGAATACTATATTGACAATACCGAGAATCCAGATTTTTTAGCTTTTGATATTCCCGCCAGCATATTGAACCTAGATGCGGTAGAACTGGATAAGGAACAAAAAATAGCCTACGAATCCCTTAAAAAATTAAATGTTTTGGCATTTAAAAAAACATTGGACAATGCCGCTGCTTACAAGGCCGAGAAAATCAAGGTAAAAGCAATTTTGGCCAATGATGACTATGAGGAACTTATGAAAATGAATACAGGTTTTGGCGGTGCAAGCATACAGTTTAAAGGAGCGGACGATGCCATAGATGAGGTTATTATTTTCGGGGATAATAAAGACAAAGGATTCGCTTTGGTACGTGTTTTAGGAAAAGATATGAATCCTGCACATTTTGTTCAATTGATACAGGCACTGGAACAATCTGATTTTAATGGAGCGGAACTTGGGGATTTAGGAGCGTTTTTTAAAGGATAGTGTTTTTATCCTTTAGTGTTTAAGACCTATTGCAGAACAAATGCAATAGGTTTTTTTGTTAGGTCCGTAGTTTTATGTTTTAAAAAAGTGACCTTCTGTTTATATTCGTGTCATAAGTTAAAGAACAAATAATATTAAAACCTAGAAAACTATTATGGAAAATTTATCGATGGAAACAATTATGGGCTACGTAGAAAGCTACGGTGTTCCTTTATTAAAGGCAATTTTAATATACCTTATCGGTTCTTGGATTATTAAAAAAATAACCAAGGCCGTGAAAAAGATTATGGCAAAAGGGTCTTATGACGAGTCCCTACAGAAATTTTTAGTAAACCTTGTTTCTTGGGCGCTAAAGATTTTCTTGATTATTACGGTAATATCCACTTTAGGGGTAGAAACTACGAGTTTAGCCGCTGTTATTGCCGCTGCCGGTTTGGCGGTCGGTTTAGCTTTGCAGGGCTCTTTGTCCAACTTCGCGGGCGGTGTGCTTTTAATGATTTTTAAGCCCTATAAGATAGGCGATTTAATCGAAGCACAGGATTCTCTTGGTGTTGTAAAAGAGATAGAGATTTTTACGACCAAGCTAGTTTCCCCGGATAATAAATTGGTAATCGTTCCCAACGGAGCTATGGCCAATGGAAACATAACGAATTACACCGCAGAAGGTAAGATTAGGGTAGATACGGTTATTGGCGTTGGATACGGTGAGGATATTAAAAAGACCAAAGACGTTTTAATGGAAGTATTGACTTCTAACGAATTGGTTTTAAAGGATCCTGCACCTTCTGTAAACGTTATGGAGTTGGCAGATAGTTCCGTAAACTTTGCAGTGCGGCCGTTCTGTAAACCAGAGCACTATTGGGATGTGTATTTTGCTACGTATGAAAACTGTAAATTGGCATTGGATAAAGCAGGTATCGAAATTCCCTACCCGCACGAAGTACAGATCAACAAATAAGAAGTTTACTTCACTTTAAACACAAAAGACCGCAATTTCGCGGTCTTTTTTTGTAATTGTTCAGTTATAGCCTAGCTGTGTAGGCTCTGATATGCTAAAGTAAACTACCTCGAGAGCAAGTTAAGGAGTAGGTCTTAAGTAATGAACTTTTGACTTTGGAGCAAGCCCTCGTGGAAATATGCCTTTTGGCGGTGCCAATTAAATTCCTGTATAATTACTTGGGGTAATCTGTTTTAGCTCTGTTTTGATCGCTTCTGAAACGGCTAATGTATCTATGAAATTTGCAATGCTATGTTGATTTATTATTTCATTGGTACGGGTAAGTCCCTTTAGTGCCTCGTATGGATTGGGATAGCCTTCGCGCCTTAAGATTGTTTGTATGGCCTCGGCGACTACGGCCCAATTATTTTCCAGATCCTGCTCAAATTTTTCCTTGTTCAATAATAATTTGTTCAAACCTTTCAAGGTAGCTTGAAACGCAATGATCGTATGCGCAAACGGAACCCCAACATTTCTTAGCACCGTACTATCGGTTAAATCACGTTGTAGTCTTGATACCGGTAATTTGGCCGATAAATGTTCAAAAATGGCATTTGCCATACCAATATTCCCCTCGGAGTTTTCAAAATCGATAGGATTTACTTTGTGGGGCATTGCCGAGGAACCGACTTCCCCTGCCTTTATTTTTTGCTTAAAGTAATCCATGGAAACATAGGTCCAGAAATCACGGTCCAAATCAAGGATAATGGTGTTGATACGTTTTAGGGTATCAAAAAGAGCAGCTATATGGTCGTAATGCTCAATTTGTGTGGTTGGGAACGAATGCTGCAAGCCTAATTTTTCTTGCACAAAACTACCGCCAAAGGCTTTCCAGTCAATTTGTGGATAGGCTACTTTATGAGCGTTAAAATTACCTGTAGCCCCGCCAAATTTAGCCGCACTGGGAATATCGTTTAGTAGATTAAATTGTTCTTTTAGCCGTGTTACAAAGACCGAAATTTCCTTTCCTAAACGCGTAGGTGATGCAGGCTGGCCGTGCGTTCTTGCAAGCATAGGAATGTTAGACCATTCTGTTGACAATTCCTCTAGCTTTTCCAATACCTCAAAATAGTGCGGTACATAAACCTCGTTCATCGCTTCCTTGATAGAAAGTGGAATCGCCGTGTTATTAATGTCCTGAGAGGTAAGCCCAAAATGTATAAACTCCTTAAATGCCGATAAACCAAGAGTGTCAAAGGCTTTTTTGATAAAGTACTCAACTGCCTTAACATCATGGTTGGTCGTTTTTTCTATGTCCTTGATGTCCTGGGCGTCCTTTGCATCAAAATTGGTGTAGATTTCCCTTAAAGCACTAAACTTTTTGTGATCAAAAGCGGATAGTTGAGGTAGGGGAATCTCGCATAATGCGATAAAGTATTCTATTTCTACCTGTACCCTATATTTTATTAAGGCTTCTTCCGAAAAGTAGGGAGCAAGGCTAGCAACTTTGTTTCTATAGCGACCGTCAATAGGGGATATGGCATTTAGTTGGTTCAGGGTCATACTCGTAGTATTGGTTCGTATTTAAGCACGCAAAGATACTTATTACCAACGCGGTTTAAAAGAACAGGGAGGAAGACTTTAATAAAAGGAGACAATTTTCAGTACTAATTAGGCTGAACCAATTTTTTTTAACACCATTCTTGCCCTTGCCTTATATGCGGCGCTTCCTGTATGATAATTTTGTTCCAAAAGAATTTTGAGTTCCGGATGGATCCATGCAAAGGTTTTTCCTAATAACTGCAAGGTTGTCATCGAATAGGCCTGGGCTGCTACTTTATGGTCTCCTATAAGCCAATCAAAACACGCTGTGGTAATGCGTTCTAAATGTTTTTTATTGAGGTGTTGTTGGCTTTTATTAGGCGTTTTAGCATAGTACGAAATAATAAGTAGTTCGCAGATTTTAGCAATGGGTCTAATAGAGGAATCTAGCTGTACCTTAGGCAGTAGTAGCGTAAATTCATCCAAATAAGGATAGAGCAGGTCTTTGTTTTTGCGAACCACACACTCCAAAATCCAGCTTGCGCGACAACTGATCACATCTTCTACGCGTAAAATTATAGATAGAAGGGTCAAAATTAAACTAGGGTTGTCCAATATAAACGTGGCCATTGTTCCGCGCTGTTCTCTAGTATGGTTTGTGTATTCGAGTTTTTTGTATAGTTCTTCTTCCGTCATTTTAGCTTTTACAGGATTTTTATCAAAAGTTGGGTAGACGACCCATCATATTGTTTTATGTTTTACGCTTTTTGAAAACTGTTACCTTTTTTATGGTGTAATTTTTGAGCCTATCTTTTCTAGGTGAGGTTTAAAACCCCTGCATTTTTAATGTAGCTGCTCAAATTTATTTAAACATTTTCGCATTTTTAGTTATTGATTAATGGGTTGTTCTGTAATTCCAAATAAATAACCGAATAGCCTAAATTAAACCAATAAGCATTTGCAATTTAATTGTTTCATTGGCACCGCCAAAGGGTTTGATACTCCGAGGCTTGCCTCGAAATTAAAAATCGTTTTCTTATTTAATGCCTCGTGGGCTTGCCCCGTAGTTTACTAAAATCTATGAATATTCAATCCATAGCGGTCTAGTTTGCACTATTTTATATTTTGAATAAACAAACTACAAGCTTAGACTTATACGTTTTCATTTATCAGTTTGTCTACTAATGTTGGAAGTCCGTCAGTGGCACTTTTTGCAATAATGGTCAAGTGTTTCCTACGCTGTTCCGATATGGAAGGTTTTGGGTCGATAAAATAGATAGGAATCTCCCTAGAGACAAAATCTATTAAACCCGCAGCAGGGTATACTTGCATAGAAGTGCCTATTATGATCAGGATTTCTGCTTGTTCCGTGATTTGGATGGCTTTGTCCATCATCGGGACAGCCTCTCCGAACCAAACGATATGAGGTCTCATTTGATATCCTTTTTCACAAACATCGCCAAGCAATATGTCTTTGGACCATGGGACCGAACCGCTGTTCGTACGCGTACTTCGCGCTTTAAGGAGTTCTCCATGTAAGTGCAATACATTTTTACTTCCGGCCCTTTCATGTAGGTCGTCTACGTTCTGTGTAATAATATCCACTTTAAATTTTGTTTCCAAAGAGACCAGCGCTCTATGCGCCGCGTTTGGCCTTACTTGTAGCAGTTGCTTACGTCTTTGGTTATAAAACTCCAGTACCAAAGCAGGGTTTCTGGCAAAACCTTCTGGGGTGGCAACTTCCATAACATCGTGTCCCTCCCACAAACCATTGGCATCCCTAAAGGTTTTTAAACCGCTATCTGCACTTACTCCCGCTCCGGTTAAAACTACAATACGCTTCATTTACGCTATTTTGCTTTAAAAATATACTTTTTATTATCTTGGTTTTATGGAAGAAGCAAAACTTTTGGATTATTTAGAGGATTTCATTTCCGAAGAACGGCGAGAACGTTTTATTTCCGTGCTTGCCAACCGTACCAAGTTTATTACCGTTGCCCTTGAAGATGTGTTTCAAATGCACAATACCAGTGCCGTAATCCGTAGTTGTGATGTTTTTGGGATACAGGAGGCACACCTGATTCAAAACCGTAATGCAAATGAACTCGACAAGAACATTGCCATGGGTGCCCAACAGTGGGTAGATGTGTACAGGTATAAGGATACCACGGATTGTATTACGGCCTTAAAAACGAAAGGTTATAAAATTATAGCGACAACGCCACATGATAATTCTTTGCTATTGCATGATTTTGAGGTCGATGAGAAAATAGCCTTGTTTTTTGGAACGGAGCGAGATGGTCTAACCCAAGCTGTTTTGGAACAGGCAGACGGATTTCTTAAAATTCCCATGAAAGGTTTTACGGAAAGTTTAAATATATCTGTTGCCGCAGCTATTATTCTACAAAATTTAAGTACTAAGTTGATGCAAACGAAAGTACCTTGGCAACTCACAGAAGCCGAGAAACTGGAAAAACGCTTGGAATGGACCAAAAAGTCGATTAAAAGTATCGATAAAATTTTGGAGCGTTATCACACTAAAGCTTGATTGTTGTTAATACTGGAATATAGCCTTTGAGCGTTTTACAATAGTGAGACTTAATACTCATGCATAAATATTTCCAATGGCATGATTACTCCCTTAATTCCAATAAAGCAATATCAAAATCATTTTCCAGAACTACCTCTCCATTGGTTACCAAAACCTCGGTATTGGAATAGGTGTCGTACAACGTTGTACCGTCACCAAAAAAACCTTTTACGGTCAGTGACTTTTTACCTTTAGGGAGGTCCAGTCCTACCACAACTTTATCCTTATAATCTTCCTTACTATAGGTTCGGCTGAACACATAAGGTTTTTTAGATAGTCTCTTGTGCTTTCCTGCTCCTATGGCCGGGTGGTTGTTCCTGAATTTCCCTAATTTTTGCCAATGGTCCAAAGTTGTTTTTGTCTTTGCCGAAGTTTCCAGTTCTTCCCAGTTCATAAAAGAGCGTAAGGTTGCATCACCTTGTGTGCTGTCTATGACAAGACTCCTAGCCGTCTCATCCCCGTAGTATACTTGTGATGCGCCAGGGGTCAACAAAAGAACGTTAGCCGCTCGTATAGGGTCTGTTCGTTTTTGGTCAAAGGGTTGCCCATCGTCATGCGAGGTCAAGTAATTAACAACGCTTTTATTTTTTAGTTTGGTATGAAGTAGTTTATTGTATTTGCTAAAAATAGCATCATAGTCTTTTACTGCGTCGTTTTTAAGTTCAAAATTTATAAGACTATGAAAACCGTGGTCAAAATAATCCACTTTTTTATCGCCAAAGTCAAATTCCCTTCCGCCAGAAATTCCGTAGTTATACACTTCGCCAACCATGTAAAACGGTGTGTCGTCCAAAATGGTGTTTGGGTGCTTCTTCTTCCATGTTTCAAAGGCATAGGAAGCCTCCTTGTACAATTCTGTCCATGCATTTTCGTTCACATGTTTTACCGTATCCACTCTAAAACCGTCTACCCCGAATTCATGAACATAATCCGTGAGCCATTTTATAATGTAGAACCTGGGCGCCCTTGGATAACCTGTTCTGTCAAAAAACAATTGAAGTTCGTCCAATTCTTCACTCAATCTGCCCTCTTGTTTCCATTTTGCCAATAAGGCATCGGGTAACACGACCGGCTTGTCCGAAGCGGTTAGGATATCCGGTAAGTTATCCACTAAGGTACAATTAGTGGTGTTTTCATAGGTAGTAAACTCACAGGTAGGGTCGGTAATAACCCATTCCTTTGGCCATACAGGATCTTTATCGGTCACCGGACCGGTATGGTTCAACACTACATCCAACAGCACTCTAATACCTTTGTCATGAGCTGTTTTCACTAATTTTGCAAGATTCTCCTTGGTGCCAAAATTTGGGTCTATAGCGGTCCAATCTTTTGCCCAATATCCATGATAGCCATAGGTGTTCCCTGTAGTTTCGTCGGTATCTCCATGTATTTGTTCCACTATTGGCGTAAACCAGATCGCGTTAATACCCAAATCGGTAAAATAGCCGTCCTCTATTTTTTTTGTTATACCTTCAATATCGCCACCCATGAAACCTCTTAGCTTTCCGGTAGGGTTGTTACGGTCATAGTTGATATCGTTATTTGGGTTTCCGTTGTTAAACCTATCGGTAAGTAAAAAATAGATATTTGCCCCGTCCCAGTCAAAAGAAGCTTTTTTATCGGGAGCGATGATAGTGTCTTTAACTGCCAAGGCTTCATCTTTCGGTTGCCTTTTTTCGGTTTTACAGGAAGATATAATTAAAATAAGGCCAAGTAGGGCAAGCAGGTGTTTCATAAATCATCTATTTGCTCTAAAGCTATAAAATGCAAATGGAACCTAAAAATTTTATTTTTATACGACAATGGTGTTTTAAAACCGATAGAAGTACATTTTGTTACGAGAATTTCTGACTATTTTGTAAGTCGTTTTCTTGTGAATATTCCCGGCTTACGCTTAGATTACTTACGGTTAAGCACCTTATATTCTTCATAACAAGTGCTTATCGCATCTAAAATCTGAAGGTCGTTTGCCGTAACGATAAAAGATTTGGAGTAGTTGCAGTTATTAAGGATATCCTGAATATCTATTTTTTCTAGTTGTAAAAATTCGGTTAATATTTCACGATCGAATTTTGAAGCCAGAAGATTCCTTATTTCCTCATCCTCTTTCATCTGCCTTAACTTTCGCATTTGAGCAGGTTTTTTGCCAAATAGATTACGAAGGAGGTCCGCTGGGTTGAGTATGGCCCCAAGTACTTTGGTTACAGCACTGGGATTTTTATTTCCGCCTTCATACGCCACCGATAAACCTGAGATGCTATATTGGTAGGCATTATTGATCGGAAGGTTCTTTATATCTATTTCTAGATAACCAGTGAGTTGATACGGTCGCACGATAACCTCTTCTAACGCGTATGCAAGCTCTGTAAGGGCGATCTTGGTATCCTCGAATTTGAACATATCGTTGGTGACCCTTATCTTTTGGGGTTTGAAACCAAGAAAGGATAGATAGAGCGTATCATTTACGGCCGCGGTAATAGAAAATTCCCCTCGCTCATTGGTAATGGTGCCCGACACTTGGTTTAGATTGACAACATGTACGCTTTCCATGCGAACATCGGTTTGGGCGTTTACTACAATAGCACTTATACTGGTGTTTTCGATATCATCCTGGGCAAACCCGGATATAGTCACAAAAACTAGAAAAAATGCTAAAAATCTACCCATTAAAAAAATATCTTTAATTCTAAGATACAAACAAAACAAAAAAATACGCCTAAGCGTATTTTTTAATATACAATTAACTAAAAGAAATCACCTTTTCTTTTGGTGCTCCGTCTTTTTCCAGAATTGGGACTGGTGGAGCCGCTACGTTCTCTTCGTTTGCCGCGACTGTTGTCGGCACTACCATTTTTACGGTTCCTGAAACCATCTTTACCCCCTTTGCGCTTGCCTTTGTAGGAACTACCGCCCCCGCCATAGCTTCTTCGGCCCCCACCGCCTCCGGGACTTTTGGAAACTTCAACGTTAACAAACCTACCGTTTACCTTAAACTCGGTAAACGTAGCGAGGATTTTTTCCGTTACCTCTGCGTCGGTATTAAAAAAGGAGAAACTCTCTTTTACGTCTACTTTAAATATGTCTTCTTGGCCTAGGCCTACGGTGTCCCTAATAAAATCTTTCAAGGACATCCAATCATAGCCGTCTTTCTCCCCAACGTTTACAAAGTAACGAACAGCACCACTGGAGGGAACATCTCCTCCACGATCATGATTACGTTCCCTGTCGGAGGATGAATTCAAGTCCTTGGTCTTGTTGTAATAATTGTAGAACCGTGTAAATTCTACCGAAATTATTTTTTTGATCAATTCTTCCCTGTCTATATCTTTTAAAACATCGGTAATGGCAGGTAAGAAACTATCTACTTCTGGATTTATCTCCGTGTCCTTTATTTTATTGGCCAAGTGGTACAGCTGAATTTCACATATCTCCATTCCAGAAGGAATTTTTTTCGAAATAAAGGGCTGGTTTATCTTTTTTTCGATGGCCTTTATCTTACGGAGTTCGCTTTTTGTGATAATCACCATCGAAATACCTGATTTTCCGGCTCTACCGGTTCTACCGCTACGGTGCGTGTAGGTTTCGATCTCATCCGGTAACTGGTAATTGATTACATGGGTGATATCGTCTACATCTATTCCCCTTGCGGCCACATCGGTAGCGACCAACATTTGAATTTGTTTTTTACGAAAGGAATTCATGACCAGATCTCGCTGGTTTTGGCTCAGGTCTCCGTGAAGTGCACCTGCACTGTAGCCATCTTCGATCAGTTTTTCCGCTACTTTTTGGGTGTCCCTTTTGGTGCGGCAAAAAATAACCGAGAAAATATCAGGGTTGGTATCGGCCAATCGTTTAAGTGCCGGGTAACGGTCTCTACCACCCACTATGTAATATTCGTGCTGTACGGTAGATGCACCGGAATTTTTGGCGCCTACGGTGATCTCCTGTGGAGCGTGCATGAATTTTTTTGCAATAATCGACACCTCTTTGGGCATGGTCGCAGAAAATAACCAAGTAGATTTTTCATTTGGGGTATTGGAAAGAATATCCTTAATATCCTCCATAAAGCCCATGTTCAACATCTCATCGGCCTCATCTAAAACACAGTAGTCAATTTTGGAAATATCTACCAATCTACGGTTGATCATATCTTTCATACGACCCGGTGTAGCGACTATAATCTGTGCGCCCCTTTTTATTTGCCTTGCTTGATCGGTTATGCTTGCGCCACCGTAAATAGCGACAACATTTATGTTTCGCTCGTATTTGGAATAGCTTTGCATTTCCTTGGTAATCTGCAAACACAGTTCACGGGTAGGGGATAAGATCAAGCCCTGTGTGGTTCTGCTATTGCTATCTATTTTTTGAATTAACGGAAAACCAAATGCGGCCGTTTTTCCGGTTCCTGTCTGCGCTAGTGCAACCAGGTCCGTGTCGCTTTCCAATAAAATGGGGATTGCTTTTTCCTGTACTTCGGATGGGGTTTCGAAACCCATATCCGCAACAGCATCTAATAAGGACTTTTGGAGTCCCAGTGCTTCAAACTTTGTCATGTTATTTTATACTTGATCGCAAATAAGAATGTTACATAGAGCGATTATCGTATAACCTTATAGACTCAGCGCAACACATGCTATACCAGCGGCGTTAATTTGGCGGCAAAGGTACTGTTAATTACCGAGACGGTATAATTTATTATATAGAGGTGATCTATGGGGCAAAACTGTAGCCGTAGATAGACATGGAAACGCCGATTATACCCGATAAAATCATGAGTATGATAAAGGTTTTTTGCAACTTGGGATTGTCATATATAATAATGCATACCGCACCTAAAACAATACTTATTTGAAAGAAAAGCATCGCTAAATCAAATTTTTTGGTTGCCGTATCGTATTCCTCGGCTAGTGCTTCCCATTCTTTCACACCTGTTATTCTACCCATTTCCCCGTCTAGGTCCTGGGCCCAATTTGCTTGCCCTACGTGTTTCGACCCAATGAGAATCTCCGTTTTTTCCAAGCCGTATTTTTCAATCTTCTGTTTTACGTTCGCTACTTTCTGAAGTATTACGGATTTATTTTCTTCTAAGACCATTCCACTTTCCAACAAGGCGGTAAGATAATCTAGTTCACTCTCCTTTAGACTTTCCTTAATACTTTTAGACTGGTACCAGCTAGAATAGTTAACCACTCTGTTGTGGGCAATCATCATTTCTTCTTCCAATTCGCCATTTACCAATTGGGCTATGGCCATTAGCGCAGCAAAAAAGGCAATTAGTACACCACCAACGGCTTCTGCACGTTCAGAGGCTACGGATACTTCTACGGTATCATTTTTTTTCTTGGATGTCAACATAAATTGTTTTTAGGTATGCCACAAGTTTAGAGAACGCTTTTCCTCTATGACTAATTTGATTTTTGATTTCTAAAGGGAGTTCTGCAAAGGTTTGTTTGTATCCGTTCGGTTTAAAGATCGGGTCATAACCAAATCCTTTTTCGCCTACTTTGTTCTCCGTTATTACACCTTCTACAGTACCATCAAAAAAGAGCGTATTACCGTTAAGGTTTAGTGCTATGGATGTTTTAAAAGATGCTGACCTGTCCGTTTTGTCAGAAAGGTTTTTTAATAGTTTGTCCATGTTGGCGTTGGCATCGTTCTGCTTACCTGCATATCTGGCCGAGTATACCCCGGGTTCGCCTTGGAGCGCTGGTACCATTAAGCCTGTGTCGTCTGCAAAGCAAGCTAACTTATAATTCCTGGTAACATGATCTGCTTTAAGTTTAGCATTGCCCTGCAGGGTAGGGGCCGTCTCCGGAATAGCTTCGTTACAACCAATATCCTGTAAGGAAACTAGTGTGATTCCATTAGGAAGCAACGCCTGTATTTCTTTTAGTTTGTTTTGATTGTGCGTTGCAAATACCAGTTTCATTTAAAATAATTTAATGATAGTTAATTGGACGTGTCGTGTTCAAAAATAGTAATTTTATAGCATGGAATTAAAATTACCCCCCGTGATTGTTTTTTTGCTTTTTGCATTGGGCATGTACCTATTAAGTGTCCTCTTGCCGTTTGGATTTTTTGATTTCTTTGGAAGGCTTCCCATGGCAAAAGTTCTGGTTATCATTGCAATGATGGTAGGCTTTTTAAGTTTGCTGCCGTTTTTGATGAAAAAAACTACGGTAGACCCAACAAAACCGGAAAAGGCAACTGTTTTGATAACTAACGGAGTGTACAGGTTTTCCAGAAATCCAATGTATTTCTCATTGCTAGTGTTACTGTTGGCATTTGGACTTATTTTAGGTAATGCATTCAATACGATTATTGCTGCGGGATTTGTAAGCTACATGAACCGATTTCAGATTATCCCAGAAGAACGGATGTTGTTGGAAACGTTTGGAAAACCCTATAAAGAGTATCTTTCCCGAACAAGAAGATGGTTTTAACCTAGTTGTACTTTATTGCTGTGTTATTGGTCTAGAGGCAAGTTGGTACATAAGAGCAGGTGGCGGTAAAAAGTGATTAGTAATCTGGGAGTAGTGGGACGAATTATTTAATTTTCATCAAACATCAAACATCAAACATCAAACATCAAACATCAAACAGCCAACATTCAATTTCTTAGTATTAGTATATCGCTAATATGCTCAAATATTAATTTTTTGGCTTATATTTTATTATATTAGCATAATAGTTAATTATTATGATTGCAATTATCACCGGAGATATCATCAACTCGGAAAAGCATCCATCCTCCGAATGGATAGAAGACCTTAAAACTTATTTTAACCGTTTTGGACCTGCTCCCATGCAATGGGAAATCTATAGGGGTGATGAATTTCAGTTAAAGGTTACCGGCGAAAGCGCTTTATTATCCGCAATTCAAATAAAGGCCTTACTGAAAAGGGTCAAGGGACTAGATGTTAGAATGGGAATTGGTATTGGCCTTGAGACCTATATTGGAACGGGAGTAAGCGAATCTAACGGCACGGCACACCAACGCTCCGGCAGAAAGTTTGAATCCCTAAAGAAGAGCAAGGTAAATCTGAGTATTGCCACGGGAAGCGAATCGCATGACCTTACCCTTAACCTTATGTTGCGTCTAGCGTTGGATTTTATGGATAACTGGAGTGTGGTTTCTGCAGAAATAACCTTGCTGGTGCTAGATAATCCAGAGGCTTCGCAAAAAGAAATTGCTCAAAAACTGGGCATAAAACAATCTGCTGTTAGCCAACGAATAAAAAGGGCACGGCTAGATTTGGTTTTAGATCTATTGGCCTATTACCAACAAGTAATAAAGGAAATTTAACCTATGGTACTTTTTACAAAGCTACTCCTTGCACATCTTATAGGGGATTTTATGTTGCAACCGGTAAAATGGGTCATTCACAAGGAATCCAACAAGGCAAGGTCCAAATACCTATACCTGCATGTGCTTATTCATTTTGCATTATATTTATTGGTATTATGGGATTTCCGTCTTTGGAAAATTGCCGTGGTCCTTACCTTATCACATTTATTGATAGACTTGGCCAAACTGTTTAGCGACCCTTGGTTTAAAAACAAAACAATTCCTTTTTTTGTTGACCAGTTCCTACATATACTTGCCCTTTACTTTTGTGCATTTTACACAGAACTACCAGAGCATTTTACCTCCTTTATCGAAAATTTAAACTGGTCTTTGGTTTTGGCCGTGGTGTTTGTCACTTTTCCATCTGCGATAATCATGGGGAAACTAATGGAACCTATGTCGGGCCAAATAAATACGGACCATAAATCGCTCCCTAATGCCGGTAAGTACATTGGGATCATTGAACGGTTGTTCGTCCTTGTTTTTATATTGATCGGCAGGTGGGAAGCTATTGGCCTATTGATTACGGCAAAATCCGTATTCCGTTTTAACGATTTAAAGGAAAGCAACAGTAGAAAGCTTACGGAGTATATCCTAATTGGAACTTTGGTGAGTTTTGGATTGGCTATTTTGGCTGGGTTATGGTACACGAATTATCTCTAATCCATAGATTAATTCCCTAAAATTGTAAAATAGCACAGGGGTTATTTTTGAAATTTAACCAATGGCAGCACTTTTTGTTTTATTTGACGTTTAAGATGTGCACTCAGCGATATAATTTTTACTTTTGAGCAATGTATACAGAAGACGAATACTATTCGTTGGAAAAATTAATTTTTTTATAGCAAGGGATTGGAAAGAATGATAGCAACAGGAAGAAAATATGTGTTTGATTTTGATAGTACTTTAACTAGGGTAGAGGCCCTTGACGTACTGGCGGAGCTTACCTTACATGGAAAATCTGACAAGGACGAAATCATAGCCGAAATACAGAAAATAACCAATCTTGGTATCGATGGCGAAATTTCGTTTACAGAATCTCTGGAAAGTAGGATCAAATTGTTACATGCCCACAAGAACGATCTGGAGCACTTGGTAAACGAGCTTAGACAAAAAATATCAAAATCTATAGCTTCCAATAAGGATTTTTTTGAAAAATATGCGGACGATATTTATGTGATTTCCTGTGGTTTCAAAGAATTCATAGATCCTATAGTCAAAGAATATAATATTCCATCGGATAGGGTGTATGCAAACACCTTCAAATTTGATGACGCCGGTAATATTGTAGGTTTTGACGAGGATAATGTGCTTTCCCAACACAACGGTAAAATACAATGTCTCAAGGATATGAATCTAGAAGGAGAGGTCCAGGTCATAGGAGATGGGTATAGCGATTATGTCATGAGAGAAGCAGGAATTGCCGATAAGTTTTTCGCATACACAGAAAATGTACATAGGGACAAGGCGGCGGACAATGCGGACCACGTTACCCCTAGTTTAGATGAATTTTTATACCTCAACGATTTGCCACGAAATATATCATACCCCAAGAACAGAATCAAAGTCCTTTTGTTGGAAAATGTACACACCGCTGCGTTCGATAACCTTTCCGAAGATGGGTTCTCCGTAGAGTTGGTAAAACATAGTTTACCGGAAGAGGAGCTAATAGAAAAAATAAAGGGCGTACACGTATTGGGTATTCGCTCAAAGACGCAAGTAAGTCAAAAGGTCTTGGATGCGGCCGATAAACTACTGGTTGTCGGTGCCTTTTGCATCGGAACTACCCAGATAGAACTGGAGTATGCCAAGAAAAAAGGTATCGTGGTGTTCAATGCACCTTACAGCAATACGCGTTCGGTGGTAGAATTGGCCATAGGTGAAATTATTATGTTGATGCGCAGTGTATTCGCCAGAAGCTCGGAACTTCATAACGGACAATGGCAAAAAACAGCATCGGGCTCTAGGGAGGTGCGTGGTAAAAATTTAGGAATCGTGGGTTATGGTAATATAGGAAAGCAACTATCGGTTCTGGCAGAAGCTATTGGGATGCGCGTCTATTATTATGATGTAGAGGATAGTTTAGCGCTTGGAAATGCTAAAAAGTGCAGTAGTCTCGAGGATTTATTGAATATTTCGGATGTGGTTACTTTACATATTGATGATAATCCTGCAAACAAGAATTTTATAGGCGAGAGAGAAATCAAGCAAATGAAAAAGGGAGCCATGCTGGTAAATCTTTCCAGGGGGTTTGTAGTTGATATAGATGCCTTGGCCGAAGCTTTAAAGAGTGGTCATTTAGCAGGGGCGGCCATAGATGTGTATCCAGAAGAACCAAGAAGTAATGGGAGCTTTGCAACCAAACTGCAAGGATTGCCCAATGTAATATTAACACCTCACGTTGGTGGTAGCACCGAGGAAGCTCAGCGAGATATTGCGGACTTTGTTCCAAATAAAATAATGGATTACATTAATTCTGGAAATACCGTAGATGCGGTTAACTTCCCTAATATTAGGCTGCCGAAACAAAACAAAGCACACCGTTTCTTGCACATACATAAGAACGTGCCCGGTATCATGGCCAAAATCAATAAAGTCCTGGCGGAATATGAATTGAACATTTCCAGTCAGTATTTATCTACAGATAACGAAGTAGGATACGTAATTACAGATTTGGACAAAGAATATAATAAAGATGTGATCAAGGCCTTAAGAAAGGTAGACAATACTATAAAGTTTAGAGTACTTTATTAGACTGCTAGCAGCTTCAAACCAATAACATAAGGGTCAGGTATGAATATGCCCGATTCTTTTTATCTTAGAAAGTTAGTTTTACAACGTCTATACCTTGTTATACCACAAATTATTGCCTTTTAATTAAAGGCTGGTTATTATTGTAGGAAATATCTTTATAATTTCAATGTTCAAGCTTTCATTTCCTTCTAAGCGCTTTTATCCATATTATTTGCTAGGTGGCACTATTGTACTGTTGACTGTCGTCATACAGTCGATTACCCAATACTCCTTAAAAAAACAAGCCGAATCTGCCGCTTTACTGAATATTGCAGGCCAACAACGTCTTATTGGTCAGCAGGTGCTTACAAATTTTTATGAATGTCGTTTGTTAAAATGCAACTACGCTGATATGATACTTGGCTTAGAAAGGTTATATTCTACAAATGCAGCGCTACGTGCAGGTAATTCAAACTTAGGTCTTACAGAAGATGAGTACATAGAAATGCAGGGGAATTTTGATAAACTAGCTCCTAGTTTAAGCTATATGTACAACAATTTAAATCATCGCAACAAGGCACAAAATGTTTCCTTTGCAGAGGTTTCCATGCACGTTAATACTTTTGTAAGCAGAATGAATACCATCGTAAGCCAATATCAAAAAAAGGCAGAGGATGATATTGAAACACTGAGGGTAGTAGAGCTGGAATTGGCTGCATTGTCAATTTTGATTGTTTTACTGGAGGTTATTTTTATTATAAACCCCTCGATCAAGAAAATAAGTGTGCAGAACAAGAAATTAAAAGAGATTGCTTGGCATCAGTCCCATGCATTTAATTCCCATATTAAAAACATCAAGGATCTGCAGTACGTAATGGATATCGAGAAAAATTTAGCACACAAACAGGAGCTTTTAGACTGTGTTATGAACGAGTTAAATGATTTGGAAGAGGTTTCAAATAATATGGTAAACACCTTGGAGCCTATCAATGCTACTTAAGATTTAGCCGTTGCGGCATGCATTTTAGTTTAAGACTTCATGTTTTTTGCTTGTCTATATTCATAGGTTAGTACCAAATGAACAAATCCAATATTCTCTTTTTTAGGATGGTTTAAATTTATGGGTGTTCGATGAAAATTCGTTGTGGGGGTTGCACATATCGCTTTTCTTTGATCTGCGCAGTAGTAAAACTAAGATCTTATTTTTTGTCATAGATCATTAACTATAACAAGAGCTTGTTTTATTTTCCATTGATTGGCCGTATAGTAATTGTTCAGGCATTTTTTCTTCTTCATAGGTAGTTATACCTGTTCTTATTATGTTACGGTTAAAAGCTATAACCCTGTAATTTTAATATGGCTACATTCGCTATTGGGTTATTGACAAATAGGATATTCTATAATTCGAAGTAAATAAATGTATAACTAACTACCACAATAATTATTTGCAATTTCATTGCTTCAATAAAACCTATGGATTTTCAATCCGTATCGCTTTGGTTAGCAACAGTGGTTTAGAACGCGATTTTATCTATGGTGATAAGGTTCGTTTTTAAGTATGGTGAAGGCACGGTACAATTGCTCTACCATAAAAAGCCGCACCATTTGATGAGAAAAGGTCATTTTAGATAGACTTATCTTACCCATGGCCATCTTGTACACGGACTCGCTAAAGCCATAAGGGCCTCCAATAACAAAAACCAGTTGTTTAATGCCCGAGTTCATTTTCTTTTGTAAGTAAGCGGAGAATTCTATGGAATTGTACTGCTTCCCGTTTTCATCCAATAAGACCAGTACATCTGTTGGGGCAAGTTGTTTTAGGATCAATTCGCCCTCTTTTTCCTTTTGTTGCTGTTCAGAAAGATTTTTGGTCTTTTTTAGGTCGGGAACAAGTACTAGGTTAAAATTTATATAGTGTTTCAAGCGCTTTTCATATAATGAAATGAGCTGCTGTAACTCCGGGCTGTCCGTTTTGCCAATGGCCAATAGTTTTATTGTCATATAATATGCCTAAAAATAAAAACCTAACTGGTTATGATTCATTTGTTTATAAATCTAGATTTGCTGCTGCTTGCACAAATTAAACACTAGGTGCCGCCAAAAGTAAATCAATTTCCCGAAATGGATTCGTATTTTAGCATCAGTCAATAGCACACTATGATTTCAGAAGCACAATTTAAGGAAGAAATAAAGATAATTATCAGTAACGCCATTCGAGAAGATGTGGGCGATGGCGATCACAGTTCGCTTGCATGTATACCCAAAGAAGCCACGGGAAAGGCAAAGTTGTTGGTAAAGGACGAAGGAATCCTTGCAGGGGTGCAATTTGCCAAATCGGTTTTTGCCCATGTGGATGAAAACCTTAAAGTGGAAACCCTTATCAATGATGGTAGTGCGGTTAAATATGGTGATGTCGCATTTTACGTATCCGGTAGTTCGCAAAGCATACTAAAAGCAGAACGCCTAGTACTTAATGCAATGCAGCGCATGAGTGCCATTGCCACAAAAACCAACTACTTTGTGGGATTATTGGAAGGAACGGGAACTAAGATTTTAGACACGCGCAAAACTACTCCCGGCATACGCGCCTTGGAGAAATGGGCGGTAAAAATCGGGGGTGGTGAAAACCACAGATTTGCGCTCTACGATATGATTATGTTGAAGGACAACCACATCGATTTCGCTGGTGGGATTACCAAGGCAATAGCAAAGACCAAAACATATTTGAAAGAAACCAATAGAGATCTAAAAATTATCGTTGAAGCAAGGAGCTTGGCAGAAATCAAGGAAATCCTCCAAACCGATGGTGTATACCGTATTCTTATCGATAACTTTAATTACGAAGACACCAGGGAAGCCGTTCGGTTAATTGGCGATAGCTGCTTAACAGAATCATCTGGAGGTATTAACGAGGAGACCGTTCGGCAGTATGCGGAATGTGGTGTGGACTATATTTCGTCGGGAGCCTTGACCCACTCGGTCTATAATTTGGACTTAAGCCTAAAAGCGGTATAAATGTCGGTAGAGGTAGAGAACCGTTTAGAGAAAATTCCAATCGTAAACTGGATTGTAAGGTTTTTGAAGAATATAAAGTTACCAGGTTTTGAAGGACTTTCTATTTATGATCTTACCGAGATGTATGTTATGGGTATTATCGAAGGAACACTCTCTACAAGGGCCAGTGCCATTGCCTTTAGTCTTTTTATGGCTATTTTTCCCCTATTAATCTTCATGTTAACGTTAGTGCCCTACTTGTTGGACATCGTTGCCCTACAGAACGAAAATTTTGATGCCGATTTTCTATCCTTTTTGGAATCTTTTCTACCTACCGCCACAGGGGACTATTTTGGGGAAGTGTTTCAGCAAATAAAAGATCAAAAACGCAGCGGACTGCTTTCATCGGCCTTTATTATATCTATTTTTTTGGTAGCAAACGGGGTAAATGCCATATTTGGAGGTTTTGAAACCTCGTATCATATAGAGTTGACCCGTAATTTTTTTAGGCAGTACCTTTTTGCTCTTATGGTAGGATTGATCTTGGCAATTTTGATTATTGTAGGATTTGTTATGTTCATTTACTTTGAGGTGTATGTATTGGTATACCTAGACGAGTTTCAGGCAAGAGTTGGTGGTTATGTAATGGAAGACGGAGATAGAACAGGTGTGCAAATTGCCAAGATTCTATTTTTTGTAATTCTCTCTTATTTTACGACCGCTACATTATACTATTTTGGAACAAGGGAAGGAAAGCAAGCGCATTTCTTTTCCGTAGGTGCTTTGATGACGACCATACTTTTTGTGGTAACCTCCTATTTGTTCGGTGTTTATGTTGATAAATTTGCACGGTATAACGAGTTGTACGGAGCTTTGGGAGGACTATTGATTTTGATGGTCTATATTTGGCTTAATTCCAATATCTTGTTGCTTGGCTTTGAATTGAACGCATCCCTTAATTCCCTTCGAAAAATCACTAAAAATAAAGAATGATACATCCCCCGAAAATAGTAGTACTTGTTTGTCTTATTGGTTTTGGTCATATCCTGTCCGGACAATCTGTTTTTGGGAAATGGAAAACCATTGACGACCGAACGGGAAATCCCAAAGGAATCATAAATATATATGAGAAAGACGGTTTAATGTACGGGTATGTAGAGAAAATATTGGAACCGGGAAAAGAAGATTCTATCTGCACAAAATGTGAGGACGAACTAAAGGATAAACCCGTGATTGGAATGGAGATTATAACGGCGGCCAAAAAGGACGAAGATGGCGAGTGGAAAGGAAAACGCTTATTTGATCCGGAACAGGCGATGACCTTCCGCTGTAAAATATGGTTGAATCCGGAAAACTCCAATGAGCTAAAGGTCAGGGGCTACCTGGCATTTATATATCGTACACAAACATGGCTTCGCGTGCAAGAGAAGTAGTATGGCACATTTTATAAATCTTGTTTTACCTATTCCCTTAGAAAGGCATTTTACCTACAGTGTTTCCGCCCCCGAGGCAAAATTACTGCAACCTGGCATGCGGGTTTCGGTGCCGTTCGGTAAATCAAAAATATATACGGGAATCGTACTTAGCGTTCATACCACGGCACCGGAGGTATATGAGGCCAAAGAAATACATCAAATACTAGATGACACACCTATTGTCACCCAAATTCAATTGAAACATTGGCAATGGATCGCCGACTATTATATGTGTACCTTGGGAGAGGTGGTACGAAGTGCGCTTCCCGGAGCATTTCTTTTGGAAAGCGAAACCCTGGTACTGCGCAATAGGGATGCAGAGATAGATGAGCAAGATTTGAAGGACGATGAGTTTTTGGTATTCGAAGCCTTGCAGCATCAATCTGTATTAAAAGTACACGAAGTGGCCGCTATTGTTGATCGGAAAAACGTATTACCTATTTTAAACCGACTTCTGGCAAAGAACGTCATCAAGTTAAAAGAGGAGGTTTTTGAGCAATACAAGCCTAAACTGGTCAAGTATGTTCGGCTGGGAATAGCGCATTCGTCCGATGAGGCCTTGGAAACACTATTGGAATCCTTGACCAGAGCACCAAAACAGAGTCAGGTTGTATTGGCACTGTTCCAGTTGCAGGCTACAAGTAAGAAACCAATTTCTACCTCGGAGCTGGAGCAAGCCGGTAATAGTTCCAAAGCGGTTATAAAAGCCTTGGTAGATAAAGGGATTTTAGAAGAGTATAGCATCCGGGTAGATCGGGTGGACTTTGACGGTACTCGGGATGTTTCCGCCGTAAAAGAACTGAACAGCTATCAAGAACAAGCACTCAACGATATTAAAACCGCCTTTGATGCGGATAAGGTCACTTTATTAAAAGGGGTTACTTCCTCCGGAAAGACAGAAGTCTATGTAAAATTGATAGAAGAGTGCCTAGCACTAAAAAAACAGGTACTCTATTTATTGCCGGAAATTGCGTTGACCACACAATTAATTTCCAGGTTACAGGAATATTTTGGAGAAAAAATTGCGATTTACCATTCCAAATATAATGTCCAAGAACGGGTAGAGGTCTGGAATAATGTATTGTTGGCGAAAAATAAGGCACAAATAGTTATCGGTGCAAGATCGGCCATGTTCCTTCCCTTTTCGGATTTGGGCTTGTTGCTAGTCGATGAGGAGCATGAAAGTTCCTTTAAACAATTTGACCCGGCTCCGCGCTACCATGCACGAGATGCGGCCATTGTGCTCGGAAGTATGCATACATCAAAAATTTTGCTAGGTTCCGCCACACCTAGTATAGAGAGTTACCATAATGTAAAAATGGGGAAGTACGGTTATGCGGAAATCACAAGAAGGTACGGTAATGTGCTCATGCCGGATATGGAACTGGTAGATATTAAAGAAGCACAGCGAAAAAAACGAATGAAAGGCCATTTTTCCGAGCGTTTGTTAGAAGAAATGACAGAGGCCCTGGAAGCTGGGGAACAAATTATTCTTTTTCAGAACAGAAGAGGTTATGCTCCCGTTTTGGAGTGCTTAACCTGCGGACATACCCCACAATGTCCTAATTGTGACGTAAGCCTTACATACCATCAGTTTAGAAAACAGTTGCGATGTCATTACTGTGGACATCATTCCGCATTGCCGGAAAGTTGTTTGGCCTGTGGCAGTCCAGATTTGGATACCAAGGGTTTCGGAACACAACAGATAGAACAAGAGGTCATTAAGTTATTCCCCGAAGCCAAAGTCGATCGCATGGATCTAGATACGACCCGCGGAAAACATGCTTATGAGAAAATCATTACCCGTTTTGAGCAGCAACAATTGGACATACTTGTTGGAACACAAATGCTTACCAAAGGTTTGGATTTCAGAAATGTAAGCTTAGTTGGGGTTATGAATGCGGATGCGCTTTTGAATTTTCCCGATTACAGGGCACATGAACGAAGTTTTCAATTGCTCACCCAGGTAGCGGGCAGGGCAGGACGGACCAAAAAGAGGGGCAAAGTGATCATACAGACCTACAACCCTTACCATCAGATTTTAAAACAAGTCACCACTGGGGAATATGACAACATGTTCGAAGAACAAATATATGAACGGGAACAGTTTAAATATCCGCCCGTGAACAGAATTATCAAGATTACTTTCAAACATAAAAATTATAATGTGCTCAACGAGGCGGCGGACTGGTTTTCTAGTGCGCTCAAAACTAATTTTGGTGGGAACGTGTTAGGGCCGGAATATCCGCCGGTTGCCAGAATCCGTAATCAATATCTAAAACATGTATTGGTAAAGATGGATAAAAAGGAATCCGCTGCCAGAAAAAAGCAACATATTAAAAGAATAGAAAAGTCTTTTAATGCGATATCCATGTACCGTAGTGTTAGGGTCGTTTACAATGTGGACCATATATAAAAAAAGAAACCGCCGTTGGGCGGTTTCTTTTTAAAGTAATTTTATATCATATAAAAACTATACGTTACTAAGGGCTTCCGCCAACTCGGTCTTTTTGTTTCTACTTAAAGGAATAGAGCGTCCGCTAACTTCAACGTTCTTACTGTTGAATTTTTCAACTTTCTCCAAATTAACGATATAGGATTTGTGTATGCGTAAAAACTTATCCTCCGGGAGTTGCTTTTCAAAAGACTTCATTGTTGATAAGATTACGATATTGGCTTCATCCGTTACCAACTTTATGTAGTCGCCTAAAGCTTCTATCCACTTGATATCGTTTAAGATAACCTTTCTTTTCTTTAAATTACTCTTTACAAAGATGTGCTCTTCGTCTTCCAGAACCCTGTTCGCTTGCTCGTATTTTGCCACCGCTCTTTTAACGGATGCATCAAAACGGGCCATGGTAATGGGTTTGTGCAAATAATCGGTAACATCGTACTCGAACGCTCTAAGGGCATAATCTGGTTTACCGGTAATCAAAATTACCTGAGGACTGTTATCTAGGGACTCGAGTAGGTCAAATCCTGTGATAATCGGCATTTCAACATCGAGAAATATTAGGTCTATTTCATTGTTTTTGATACCGTTCTTAGCTTCAATAGCATTGCTGTATTCCGCTACCATTGCTAAGTTGGGGTGGTTGTTCACCAACTTTGCGACGGCCATCCTTTGCATGGACGAGTCGTCAACGATAATACTTCTTAACTTCATAAGGGCTGATTTGTGGGGTTAAATCATCGACAAATAACCGAAAAAACACGACAAACTGCAACAAAAGATGTAAACAATGTAGTGTTAATTGTGTAAATGGTGATGACAATAGATTAAGATTTGGTTTGTTCAATTTATATATTCTTCCAAGCTATAACGAAGATTTTTATCTTTTCTTATACATATTTTAAAATAATGGCTATTTTTGCACTCTTTAAAACAAAAATTATATATATGAACCATTACGAAACTGTTTTCATTTTGAATCCCGTTCTATCTGATGTACAGATAGAGGAAACAGTTAAGAAATTTGAAGATTTCTTAATTAAGAATGGAGCCAAAATGGTCTCCAAAGAGAATTGGGGCCTTAAAAAATTGGCTTATCCCATCCAAAACAAAAAAAGTGGTTTTTACCACTTGTTCGAATTCACGGACCTTGGCCAGGTAGTATTACCTTATGAGCAAGAGTTTAGAAGAGATGAACGTGTAATGCGCTTTTTGACCGTTAAACTGGACAAACACGCAGTTGCATGGGCAGAAAAAAGAAGAACAAGAAACAAAACCGCTAAAGCTTAAGTACTATGTCAACATTACAACAACAGGCAAAAGGTAAAAAAGATGGGGAAATCAGGTATTTAACTCCATTGAATATTGAAACCAACACCAAGAAGAAATATTGTAGGTTTAAGAAATCCGGAATCAAATATGTTGATTACAAGGATGCAGACTTTCTTATGAAATTGGTAAACGAGCAGGGTAAATTGTTGCCTAGAAGACTTACGGGAACTTCTTTGAAGTTTCAGCGAAAAGTAGCACAGGCCGTTAAAAGAGCACGTCACTTGGCTTTGATGCCTTATGTTGGTGATTTATTAAAATAATAAGAAGAGAATCATGGAGCTTATATTAAAAGAAGACGTACAAAACCTAGGTTTTAAAGACGATGTAGTAACTGTAAAAAACGGATACGGTAGAAATTACCTTATTCCCAACGGTTTGGCCGCAATGGCTACATCCTCTGCCAAGAAAGTATTGGCAGAGAACCTAAGGCAAAGAGCGCATAAAGAAAAGAAAGTAGTTGATGCCGCTAACAAAGTTGCCGATACCCTTAAAGCATTGGAATTAAAGATAGCTGCGAAAACCGGCGCGGGAGACAAACTTTTTGGTTCGGTAACCACCTCCGATTTGGCCGAGGCCATTGCTAAGGAAGGTCACGATATAGACAGAAAGTTTATTAGCATACAAGGTGGTTCCGTTAAAAGAACAGGGCCTTACAACGCACAGATCAGATTACACAGAGAGGTAGTTGTAGACTTCCCTTTTGAAGTGGTAGCTGAGAAGAAGTAATTTTAGTATTTAGAATCCATAAGCCTTTCAGTTTTCTGGAGGGCTTATTTTGTTTTTATGACAATGAAGTACGCGCGACTTACAAAAGAACAGCTACAAGAATTGGAGCCAGAATTCATCAATTTTTTGGCAACACAGTCCATCACAGGTGAGGAATGGGCCAAGATAAAAAGAGATACTCCAGAAGTGGCCGAAGATGAATTGGATGTCTTTAGTGACCTTATTTGGGAAGGTGTATTGAGCAAGGTGGTGTATTTGGAAAACATCTCCGCACAACAAATGCACTTGTTCGAGTTAACGGATAAAGAAATGAAACTCATTGCCGTGAAGGTCATGAACCCCAAAATAGATTTAACCACGGAAATTGGTTTTAGCTGGTTCAAAAAAAACTGGCAATCGGATTTTGTAGAATATATGACAGCGTCCAAAGCCTATACGGAGGACAAGAACCTGGATAAGTTTCAGTTGATCCAACAAGGAGCCGTTATTACTAAAGGGGATTTGTACAAGTGGTTTCAATCAATGATGGAAAACACGGCCCCTTAAAAGCCCCCTAGCCCCCAAAGGGGGAACGCTTACTGTTGAGCATAACACTTAGATGTTTTAGGAACCTAAAGTGTTACGGTTTACTAATCGTGTGTAATCCTAATATGCTAAAGTGGTTTTGTATAAATTTTCTACTACGTTGCAAAGCAGGTTGGGTAGGAGTATATTTGTTATTGATAATTTAATGAATTTTGATTTCGGTAGTTTGGGCCTGTCTCAATAGCCGTTAACAGCAACAAAAACGAATGGCACAGAAACCTTCAATACCCAAGGGAACACGTGATTTTACTCCGCATGAAATAAGTAAGCGAAACTATATTTTCGATATCGTTAAAACCCACTTTCAAAACTTTGGCTATCAGCCCATAGAAACACCTTCGTTCGAAAACTCGGATACGCTTTTAGGAAAGTACGGAGAAGAGGGCGACCGGCTGATATTTAAGATCTTGAATTCTGGGGATTTTATCAGCAAAGTAGATGACGTTACCTACAGCTCTAAAAACTCGAGTTCTCTTGCACCAAAGATTACAGAAAAAGCGCTGCGCTATGACCTTACTGTTCCCTTTGCGCGCTACGTAGTGATGCACCAGAACGAAATCGACTTTCCCTTTAAGCGTTACCAGATTCAGCCCGTATGGCGCGCAGATAGACCACAAAAAGGAAGATTTAGGGAATTTTATCAATGTGATGCAGATGTAGTAGGGTCCGATTCCCTGTTACAAGAAGTGGAATTGGTACAACTGTATGATACCGTATTCACGGCGCTGCAACTCACCGGAGTTACCATAAAGCTGAACAACCGGAAAATTTTGGCGGGCATTGCAGAGGTTATAGGCGCAAAAGACTTATTGATCGATTTTACGGTGGCCTTGGACAAGTTGGATAAAATAGGGGAGGAAGGCGTTAAAAAAGAAATGCGGGAGAAAGGTATTTCGGATACGGCCATTGAAAAGTCAGCTCCTTTATTTACATTAAAAGGCAGTAATACATCGCAATTAGACAGCCTTGAAACATTACTTCAAAACTCTGAGGAAGGCAGTAAAGGAGTGGCTGAGCTCCGATATATCATAGAGAGTATTGACGAACTAGGTTTGCAAACAGCACAACTATCCATCGATGTTACCCTCGCGAGAGGGCTAAACTATTACACGGGTGCTATTTTTGAGGTGAGTGCGCCAGATGGGGTTTCCATGGGGTCTATTGGCGGAGGCGGTCGCTATGATGACCTTACCGGTATTTTTGGGTTAAAAAATGTTAGCGGTGTAGGGATCTCCTTTGGACTGGACCGCATCTACTTGGTGTTGGAAGAGTTAAACTTGTTCCCAAAATCCCTGGAAAAATCCTTGGATGTCCTTTGTTTGAATTTTGGCGAAAAAGAGGCCCTGACTTCCTTGAAATTGACGAGCGAGCTACGAAAGTCTGGTATTAAGGCAGATGTATACCCATCCAACACCAAGATTCAAAAGCAATTTAAATATGCCAACAATCGCAAGGTACCTTTTGTCATACTTTTGGGAACAGAGGAGCTAAGCAACGGCGCTTTTGTTGCCAAGAATATGAAAACCGGAGAGCAAAAGACATATCGTCTTGATGCCGTAGGTACCTTTATATCGGAGCTATAGTTTTGTTTTAATCGTGGCTATGACGGTTTTATAGTAGGCGCTGGAATGAGGAACATAGTTTCTATATTGAATGTTAGAAGTAAAGAGTTCTTTTTCAAATTCGGATATGGATAGCAACTTTAAATCGGTTACTTCGTTTTCTTGTTTTTCTAGCGCTTGTAAAGTTACCTTTAATTCAGAAAGGAAGGTATGGTGAAATTCATTATCGATCAGGGTGTCGTGATGTTTTTGCATCGACTTAAAAACACCAATTTTTTCTAGGTTCGCTTCTCGTACCGTAAGTCCGATTTCTTCTTTAATTTCGCGAATTGCCGATAGTGCTACGGTTTCACCGGAACCCACATGGCCGGCGACCGAAACATCCCAAAGTAGGGGATAGGTATCCTTGTTTTGTGCTCGTTGCTGCAAAAGGACGTCCCCGTTTTTTGTATAGAACCATATATGCACTGTAGCATGAAAAAGTCCTAAACGGTGCGCTTTTGACTTGAGCGCGGTGGTTCCGGTGGGATTGCCGTTCGTATCTATAATATCCAAAAGTTCATCCATATAAAAAAGCCCTTCCTGAACAGAAGGGCTTAGATTTGAGTTAGTCGAAATAACTAAAGGTTTCCCCTTCTTTTATGGTCAACAGTGTTTCATATATCAATCGGATTACATTTTCTACATCATCCTTGTGAACGGTTTCTACCGTCGTGTGCATGTAACGCAGAGGTAAAGATATCAATGCCGAGGCAACACCGCCATTGCTGTAGGCAAAGGCATCGGTATCCGTACCGGTAGCTCTAGAAGCTGCCATGCGCTGAAAAGGAATCTTCTTGGCCTCCGCTGTTTCCAAAATCCGTTCCCGTAGTTTGTTTTGTACCGCCGGAGCGTATGAAATTACCGGACCGGAACCCATTTCTGTATGTCCTTGGGTTTTCTTCTCGATCATTGGAGTTGTCGTATCGTGGCATACATCGGTAATGATGGCAACATCGGGCTTTATGGTCTGGGTAATCATTTCTGCTCCGCGTAACCCTATTTCTTCCTGTACCGAATTGGTAATATATAGTCCAAACGGAAGGGTTTTCTTGTTTTCGTGCAATAGTCTGGCCACTTCTGCGATCATAAATCCGCCTGCACGGTTATCTATAGCCCTACAAACAAATTTATTCTTGTTCAATACCTGAAATGTATCCGGATAAGTAATGACACAACCCACATGAACGCCCATTTTTTCAACTTCTTCCTTATCTTTTGCACCTATATCTATAAAGATATTATCTAATTTGGGCGGTTCTTCCTTTTCATTTTTTCTGGTATGTATGGCAGGCCATCCAAAAACTCCCTTAACAATACCATTTTTAGTATGTATGTTGACCCATTTAGAAGGCGCGATTTGATGGTCGCTACCGCCGTTCCTTATTACATAAAGCAAACCGTTGTCCGTTATATAATTTACGTACCAAGAAATTTCATCGGAATGTCCTTCAATAACCACTTTATATTTGGCATCAGGGTTTATGACCCCGACAGCGGTACCATAGGTATCCGTAATAAAGGTGTCTACGTAGGGTCTTAGGTAGTCCATCCATATTTTTTGGCCTTCCCACTCGTAACCTGTGGGGGCTGCATTGTTTAAGTATTTTTCAAAAAAATCGAGCGATTTTTTATTGATGATATCTTTTTTAGCCATGTTTAGTTTATTTACTACAAACTTAACAATATTCACTTGTTTTTTGAATACTATAGTGCTTCAATTATCGTTAATTTTGGCAAGACATTTGCAGTAACGAAACCATGGTACAAAGAAGTGTTTTAGTGTTTTTTATCGCGATAGGGATTCTTAAAGCGAAGGCTCAGGTGCCAGAGCAGGTATTGGATTCCGTATCCGAAAAATTAATCATCATAGAAGGGGATTCTGTCTTTAGAAGCTCTATTGACTTGCAGGAAACCTTTGTTTTTGGGAAGTTGAAATTTGATTCGCATAAGGATAAATTACGGTACTATATCCTAAGAAGAAAAACCCACAAAGTATATCCGTATGCGAAATTGGCCGCAGAGCGTTTGGTTGAACTTAACGACAGCCTAAAGGTGATTAAAAAACCTAGAAAACGTAAAAAATACACCAAAAAAGTACAGAAGTATATTGAAGGCGAGTTTTCCGAAGAGTTAAAGAAACTCACCAGAACAGAGGGTCAAATACTTGTAAAACTAATTTACCGGCAGACCGGAACAACGGCCTTTGACCTTGTAAAGGAACTTAGGAACGGCTGGCGGGCTTTTTGGTACAACACTACGGCCAAAATGTTCAAAATAAGTATAAAGGAAGAGTTTCATCCGAATATGGTAGAAGAAGATTATCTTATCGAGGATATTCTACAGCGCGCTTTTTCTTCCGGAAGGCTGGATCGGCAGGAGAGTGTATTGGATTACAACTATGCCGATCTGACTAATAAATGGAGAAAACCATCTAAAAATTAATTCTTTTTCTTTTTCCCAAAAAGGGATTCCATTATGGTCATTATTCCCTTAAAACCCATGCCTACGGCAGTAATGGCCAATATGATTCCAACAATAAGTACCGGCCAATAAAACGGGTGTTCTTCATTTTTAAAGGCTTGCCAAATTACGATGGGTGCAGAAAACATCAACAGCACCGTATAGGCCAATAATTTAAGGCCTTTGACCAAAATATCTTTATCTGTTCTCATAAGGTTATTGGTGTTTATCCATAACTACTGCTTTATTGGATAGTTATCGTTTCTTTAAATTCCTGAACAACCGCAAAATAACCTAAAGCAAAATTAGTACGACGATCTACCTCCTTAGTTTCGCTCACATTGGTAAAATTTCCCCTAACGGTTCCCAACGGGGTTTGAAAAGGTCCTTGATTGCCGCCCGATTGCACGATAAGCTGGTTCATATAGTTGAAAAAACCTTCGTCTGCTCCTAAAATACTGATATTTAGTCTGGAACCAGGTTCTAAGTCTTCGTAAAAATACGAGAACTCAAATCGTTGGCCTGGATAAAATTCATCTTCCGAAACCAGAAATTCGTTAAAGTCGAAATCGAAAACATAAAAATTATCCATATCCGGGATATCGGTAAATGACACCACAATTTCGGTTTCGTCCCCAGAAAATAGCACCGCATCTCCTTGAACAAGACTATCAAAGGGGACCGAGGGTGTAAAGTTAGTTTTAGCTTCAAAAACAGCACCTTCATAATTTATGGTCATAACGAGCGCTCCCGAGGTAAAGAAAGCGGTATTCTTGGATGCCTCGTACACACCGGTTTCGGTTTCGTTAAACACTAAGGTATTTTGGTCCCCTGCGTCGGTTCCTTGATATTCTGCATTCTCAATCACTATTCGATCAACGGATACGGCTTGGTTTTCTTCAAAAAAAGAACTACTGAGCCCAACTTTCACCGTTGCTGTTGTGATGCTTTTGCTAGTGTCTAGGCGAATTACGGCGTCTACATTAAGGCGGGACGGTTCAGTATCAAGCTCCACATCTATAACATCTTCACAGCTTATAAAAATAAACAGGATGGCAAGTATGTAGGTATATTTATGCATGGTATTAAAATTTAAAATTATAAGTCACCGCCGGAACGAGGCCAAAAATGGAGGTCCTTACCGCTTCGTTTGCACCGGTATCCTGATTTCTACGGAAATTAATGGAGGCTGCATTTCTTCGGTTGTATAGGTTGTAAAGGCTAAACACCCATTCTCCTTGCATTTTTCTTGTTTTGTTCTTTTTTGGGGTCAAGGTTGCCGATAGATCTATTCTGTGGTAGTCCGGTAAACGTTGTTCGTTTCTGAGTCCATAATAAGGTACGGTTAACCCTTGAAATTCGAACTGTCCTATAGGAAAATTGGTAGGTTGCCCGGTTTGATAAACGAAATTACTGTTGATACTCCATTTTTCGCTAAGATCATAACTTGCGAACAAGGAAAGGTCATGCGGCTTGTCATAGGGGGTGTTGTACCACTCCCCAAGGTTAATTCCGGTTTCCGCTGCTGTTCTACCCGGGGTTCGCTGTTCCGATTTGGATAGGGTATAGGCTAGCCATCCTTGCAATCTACCTTCATTTTTTCTGAACAATACTTCTAGTCCGTACGCCCTAGCTTCCCCATTTAGAATTACTTGTTCAATAGCATCATTGGCAATCAGGTTGGCACCGTCTATATAATCTATCCTGTTTTGTACATCTTTATAAAATACCTCGGTCTCAAAAGAATAGGTACCGTTGGCAATGTTCTTAAAATAACCAAGCGCGTACTGGTCCAATAACTGTGGTTGTATAAAAGGGCCACTAGGTGTCCATACATCCAAGGGAGTGGGGGAGTTCGTGTTGGATAGCAGATGTAAGTACTGTGCCAAACGCGTATAGCTCGCTTTAACCGAACTATCGCTGTTTAGTGTATACGACATGGATAGTCGTGGCTCAAAGTTGTTGAACGTAGCCAAACTGCCTTTTCTTCCTGGATTTATAACTTCAATAGGATCCGCTTCTTGATAAATGGATAAAACAGGATCAAAACGGACAGGATTGTCATTTTCATAAACGTTAAGTTCTTGCTGTCCCAGCCTCATAAAGTTACTAAACCGAAGGCCGTACCCCAAGCTAAGATCATCCGTAACGCGATGTTCAATATCTACATAAGCCGCAAATTCATTGGCATACTTTTGGGTAAGCTGGTCTTCTACGATGCCAGAAGTATCGTTACTGGGTTCAATTTTTCCGGGGTTGAATTGGTAATAGATGTTGTTAACGCCATAGTTTACCTGTAATTTATCGTTCAGGTAGTGTTTAAGGTCATATTTTACGTTGAAATTTTGGATGCCCGAATTCCAATTGAACCCAACAAAATCTAGTTTTAAGCCATAATAGTAATCGGAATAGATCAAGGATAAGTTAGAAAAAAGTTTATCGGAAAATAGATGGTTCCATCTAAAATTACCTACAGCATTCCCGTATGTGTTTACAAAGCTCTCGCTAATACCAAATACGTCCCTACCAAAATAACCGGAGAGAAATATACTATTCTTGTCGTTTACGTTATAACTAAGTTTGGTGTTTAGGTCATAGAAGTATGCGGTATTGTCCAGGTCGAACAACGGAAGGAACAAGTGTGCATAAGAGCCCCTACCGCCTATTAAGAACGCTGCTTTATCCTTTTTTATGGGTCCCTCGATCAAAAGCCGACTGGCAACAGCGCCAATACCACCGTTTACCTTTAACTCTTTGCTATTTCCTTCTTTTTGAAAGATATCCAGAACGGATGAGACCCTACCTCCATAACGCGCTGGAATCCCTCCTTTATATAGTTTGATGTCCTTAATGGCATCTGGATTAAAAACGGAAAAGAAGCCAAATAAGTGGGAGGAATTAAAAATGATGGCCTCATCCAAAAGAATAAGATTCTGGTCTACGGAGCCTCCTCGAACATTAAAACCAGATGCACCCTCACCGGCATTTGTAACACCGGGTAACAGTAGTATCGATTTTATAATATCGGCCTCTCCAAGAATAACGGGAATTTTTTTGATGGTTTCTACGGATAAGCTGTTAACGCTCATTTGCGGTTTTCGAATATCCATTCGCTCAACATCCTGGGTTACCACAACCTCGTCCAATTGTTCGGCAGCTTCTGTAAGCTTAAAATCCATTTTAGTGTTGGAAGTCAGGCTTACGGAACGAACAATATCTTGGAAGCCCAAATAATTCACCACGATTTGATATGCGCCCTCGGGAACTGTTATGGAATAAAAACCATATTCATTGGTCACCACGCCTGTACCCAAAGACGGAAAGGCTACGGTTACGCCAATTAAGGTTTCATTACTACTTTCTTCCGTAATGGTTCCGCTTAGTGTGTATTTTTGCTGTGAAAAGGAATGTAAGCTGTAAAAGAAAAATAGTATCGCCGATACTAGTGTTGCTTTCTTCATCTATTTTTTTTTAAAAATAATTAGAAAATATCTGTATGACTTGATCTTAACAGTTTTTTGCAAAAAAAAAGACCCTCGGATTGAAGGTCTTTCATTTTACTTTCTTTTACCTTAGATAGCGTCCAAAATAGCATTTAAGGTAGGACTTGGCCGCATTGCTTTTGCTGCCAAATTCGCATCGGGCTTGTAATAGCCTCCGATATCCTGCGGTTTCCCTTGTGCGGATATAAGCTCTTTTGAAATTTGTTCTTGTTTGCCTTGTAGTTCCGCGAAAACAGTTGAAAATACCGATTTAAGATCTAAATCATCATTTTGCCGGGCCAGGGCTTCCGCCCAATATAGGGCCAAATAAAAATGACTGCCCCTCGTGTCCCGCTCGTTTACCTTTCTAGAAGGTGATTTGTCGTTCAATAGAAATTTTTCGGTGGCACTGTCCAATGCATCCCCAAGTATTTTTGCTTTTGGATTGTTATTTTTTTCACCAAAGAATTCCAAGGATACACCAAGCGCTAAAAACTCGCCTAGAGAATCCCAACGTAAGTGACCTTCTTCTAGAAACTGCTCTACATGTTTTGGAGCGGAACCTCCTGCACCGGTTTCGAACAGTCCGCCACCGTTCATCAATGGTACAATGGAGAGCATTTTAGCACTGGTTCCTACCTCTAGTATGGGAAACAGATCTGTTAGGTAATCCCTAAGTACATTACCGGAAACAGAAATGGTATCTTTTCCCGCCTTCATCCTTTCCAAGGTTAACTGGGTGGCGTCAACTGGAGACAGAATTCGAATATCCAATCCGGCCGTATCATGTTGGGGTAGGTAGGTATGTACTTTTTTAATGATTTCGGCATCATGGGCCCTATTGGCATCCAACCAAAAAATAGTAGGATGTTGCGTTGCTTTTGCTCGGGAAACAGCAAGTTTGACCCAGTCCTGTACGGGAGCGTCCTTTACTTGGCACATACGCCAAATATCACCGCGTTCTACGCGGTGCTCCAAAAGTGTTTTGCCTGTTGTTATATCCTCTACCCTTACGATACCGTCTTCCTGTATTTCAAAAGTTTTGTCGTGGGATCCATACTCTTCGGCTTTTTGCGCCATAAGACCTACATTGGGCACCGTACCCATGGTAGTTGGGTCAAATGCACCGTGTCTTTTACAAAAGTCTATAGTAGTGGCATAAACGCCTGCGTAACTACTATCAGGGATTACCGCTTTGGTGTCCTGAGGTTTACCCTCGGCATTCCACATTTGTCCTGAATTACGGATCATGGCCGGCATGGAGGCATCTATGATTACATCGCTGGGAACATGTAGGTTCGTGATTCCCTTATCGGAATTCACCATGGCCAAGGAAGGCCTATCTCCGAGTACTGTGTTGATGTCATTCATTATTTGTGCCTTCTCCCGGGCAGGAAGTGTATCTATTTTCTTGTACAGATTATCAAGCCCGTTGTTAGGGTTAATACCCAAGTCATTAAAAACTTCGCGGTGTTTTTCAAAGACCGGCTGTAGAAAAGTCGCTACCACATAGCCAAAAATAATTGGATCCGAAACCTTCATCATGGTAGCTTTCATGTGCACGGAAAAAAGAACGTCCTTGTCCTTGGCATCCGATACCTGTTCGGCAAGGAAAGCCAACAAGGCTTTCTTGCTCATTACCGTGGCGTCTATGACCTCACCGGCTTGTAATGCGGTATTTCCCTTTAATGTTATTGTATTTTTGGGGGTCGTAAGTGTGATTTGTACTTCCGTATCTGCATCTAGGGTTACGGATTTTTCATTAGCCTTAAAATCACCATTTGTCATGGTGGCTACGTGTGTTTTGGAATCGGGTGACCAAGCACCCATGCTGTGCGGGTTTTTTTTGGCGTAATTCTTTACGGCACGCGGCGCCCGCCTATCCGAATTCCCTTCTCTTAGGACAGGGTTCACCGCACTTCCTTTTATTTTATCGTATTTGGTACGTATTTTTTTCTCGGTATCGGAACTAGGTTCGTCCGGGTAGTTCGGAACTGCATAGCCCTTGGCCTGCAATTCTGCAATAGCTTCCTTTAACTGTGGTATAGAGGCGCTAATATTGGGTAGTTTTATGATATTGGCCTCTGGCATTTTGGCCATCTGGCCTAGTTCATAAAGATCATCGCTTACGCGTTGATTTTCTTTTAGCAGTTCTGGAAATGTAGCGGATATTCTTCCTGCCAGGGAAATATCCTTGGTTTCTATCTGTATTCCGGAAGTTTTGGTAAATGCCTTAACTATAGGCAAAAATGACTCTGTGGCCAAAGCTGGGGCTTCGTCTGTTTTAGTGTAAAAAATTTTGGACATGCACAATTGGTTTTAATTCAAGCGGAGCAAATATACAATTTTATCTAGGCTCGATTAATAGGATTCAGCGGAATGTTTGCCAGTAAATTTTTTGGATATTGAACATGTGCAATAACAAAAGCCATATCATCGTACAAGTACATTGATATGGCTTTTTAGAAGTAGTTTACAGATTTTGTTTGTTTTAATTGGTATTAAAACGGCAACCATTGATTGCATCCGCTTAACTAATTCAACGTTTGAAATACGTTTCGATCCTGGTTGGACAACCAATATGGAACTACTGGGCATTTCTTCTTGTTGTCTTCTCATTTGGCATTAACTGCTTAGATGTTCACAATAGTAAAAAAAGCGACAGCCTTTTTTGCTAAAACGCATAGCGCAATGATAGTGGTTTTGAGAACAATACCCTATACTCGTTATGAAACAACAATATAAGAACGTAAACTTTATACTAGCCACCGTAAACCAAATTTTACGTTAATGATTTCCAATTGCTATAATCTAAAAGTACAATTTTGTAGTAAAAGAAGTGTGGTTTCGATGGCAGTAAAAATCAACACGTTATAAACACTGGTTGTTAACAATTGTTCATAAAAAAGCACCAACTGGTTTGTTGGTGCTTTTTGTTCGGTATATCGGTTTCTTAAGACCTTATTTCTTTTATTCTTGCCTTTTTACCTGTCAATTCCCTGAAGTAATAGATACGAGCTCTACGCACTTTACCTTTTTTATTGATTTCTATTTTTTGTAATGCCGGCAAATTTACCGGAAATATACGTTCTACCCCCACGGTACCGGACATCTTACGAATGGTGAATGTTTCTGTTGCTCCAGAACCTCTTCTTTGGATAACTACGCCCTTAAAGAACTGGGTACGCGTTTTTTCGCCTTCCTTAATTTCGTAATATACAGTGATGGTATCTCCTGCGGAAAATTTTGGAAATTCTTTTTTTGTTACAAATTCGTCTTGAACAAACTTAATTAATGATTCCATATTTTGATTTACTATTGGAATTAAATCAAATCAACATACACGATTATCGTCAGAGGTTAATTTAACAGGGTGCAAAAATAATTCTAAATTTAGAATCCGCAAGTGTTTTTTAAGATTTTTATCTGCGTTTCAACAAAATACGCTATTTCAAAAGGTCCGGCCGCAATTGTTTTGTTCTTTCCAGTGCTTTATCCTCCCTCCAAGTCTCTATTTTTCCAAAATTACCGCTTAAAAGTACTTCAGGAACCGTCATTCCTTTATATTCCGCTGGCCTGGTATACACAGGAGGAGCCAGCAACCCGTCTTGAAAGCTATCCGTGAGTGCCGAAGTTTCATTGTTCAATACACCCGGTATTAATCGAATAATGGTATCGCACAGTACCGCTGCTCCCAATTCTCCACCAGAAAGCACATAATCTCCTATAGATATTTCTCTTGTGATAAAAGCGTCCCGAACCCGCTGGTCTACACCTTTATAATGACCACAAAGTACAATGATGTTTTCCAGTAAGGAAAGGCTATTAGCGGTTTTTTGGTTTAGCGTTTCTCCATCGGGTGTCATATAGATAATTTCATCGTAATTCCGTTCGGATTTTAGTTTGGAAATACATTTATCTATTGGTTCTATCATCATCACCATGCCTGCGCCACCACCAAACTGGTAGTCATCTACTTGGTTGTAGCTGCTGTCCGTATAATCCCTAATATTATGAAAGTGCACCTCTACCAAGCCTTTTTCTATTGCTCTCTTTAGTATAGAGGCCTCAAACGGACTTTTTAATAGTTCTGGGAGGACGGTAATAATGTCTATTCTCATAGCTGGTCGTGACCACATTTATTTGGCCGTCCAAAAGTAATGAAAACAATGTACATCTTTTTGCCATCCCTCTTTTTCATACAAATATTGGGCAGGATTATCTGTCGCAGTTTCCAAAGCAAGACCTTTATAATTGTTAGTGCCGCAATATCTTTTTGCTGCCTCCAACAACTTTTTTGCGATGCCTTTATTGCGGTATGACTTGTGCACAAAAAGATCATTTAAAATCAATGACGACTGGAGCGATACAGATGAAAACGTTGGATATAGTTGTGTAAACCCTACAGGTACTTTGTTGTTGTAGGATAGGAAAATAACGGACTCTTTTTTTGTTAACCTATCTTTTAGAAAATCTAATGCTGCCGACTCGTTTATAAATTGACCATAGAAAAGACGGTATGCGTTAAAAAGAGGTAGAATATCTTCCAGTTCTGCCTCTGAGACTTGCTTTATGGTTACCATGTAGTATAAAAAACTTCCAAAAGTGAGTTTAAGTTTAGCTATTTGGTTTTTTTCTGTTTATTGCGTTCGTCCTGTAGCTGTCTACTTATTTTTTGCTCACGCTCCAAAGCCCTTCTTCTGTGATCTTCATATTCCAATTCTAGTTCGGAAAGATTTTGTTTTGCTTCTTGTGTGAGTACATTACTGTTTCTGAACCGATAAATAAATAGTCCCAATAATAAAAACAGGGCGCCGATAATAGCCCAAAGAATAATGTTGTATGTACCTTTGGACACCTGAGCTCCGAGCAATGACATGTTGTCTTTTTCTGCACTTACGGCGGTTAGACTTGTAGTTGTTTCTTCCAATTTTTTATTGAGGGACGTAATGGTCGTCTCATGTTCGGATATAGTAGCATTTAGCTCAGCGGTTTTTTTGGAAATAGCTGCCAAGGAGTCCAACACATTTTTTCGCAGCTTGTATAGATTACTTTCCTTTACCACCTCATAGCGAATACCGTCTGCACGATAGTTACCTGATCTTTTGGAAATATAGTCGAATTGACTGCTTATCGGACCTTGGTCCAGCGATAGCTTATCCTCCGTTTCGGTTTCTTGGGAAAAATGGATATTTACGCTAAGTAGGACAATTAAAAAACAAAGTAATTTAGGGATTTTCATTTGTATTGGTATTAAAATATGATTTAGCGAGAACTAAAGTAATTTATTAATCTTAATTAAGGAAAAATTTGTTTTAAGGTCCTGTTGTGGAATAGGTACGTTAAATATGTGGACTTGGGATGTTTTGTAGGGGGTATTTTTTAGTAATACGTGTATCTACGAACCTTAGAAATATATTTTGCCAAACGTATTACCTGATGGGAATAGCCATACTCGTTGTCGTACCAAATATAGAGTATTAGGTTCTTTCCATTTTTGGAAACTAACGTTGCTTTACTGTCATAAATGGCGGGTGCCGATGTACCTACAATGTCGGAGGATACCAACTCTTTGCTCAACGAATATTGTATTTGTTCTACCAAATCGCCTTCAAGTGCATATTTTTTTAATATGGTATTTACTCCTTCCATAGATGTTTTGTTCAACAAATCCAGATTAAGGATGGCCAAAGACCCGTTGGGAACAGGAACTCTAATGGCATTGGAACTCAATTTTCCTTGTAATGTAGGTAGTGCTTTGGATACGGCTTCCCCCGCCCCTGTTTCCGTAAGTACCATATTTAGTCCTGCGGCTCTTCCTCTTCTATACTTGGCATGCATGTTATCTACGAGGTTTTGGTCGTTGGTATAGGCATGTATGGTTTCTAAATGCCCTTTTTTGATTCCAAAAGAATCCTCTATCACCTTAAGTATTGGGGTAATGGCATTTGTAGTGCACGATGCAGCGGAAAACACATTTAAGTCATCCGGATTGTATTCCTTATGGTTAACACCATGAACAATATTAGGAGCTTCCTTACCAGGTGCGGTCAACAGTACTTTTGATGTCCCCTTTGCAATCAAATGTCTAGAAAGCTCCTTTTTGTCTCTAAATGCTCCGGTATTATCAATAATAAGTGCATTGGATATACCGTATTGAGTGTAATCTATTTCCTCTGGTGTTTCTGAATTGATGATATGTACCGTGGTGCCGTTAATGATCAGTGCATTATTTTCAAAGTCGGTTCGTACCGTTCCCGAAAATGTGCCGTGAACCGAATCCGTGCGTAAGAGACTAGCTCTTTTTTCCAACACCTCGGCATCCGCAGACCCTCTTACTACAATAGCGCGAAGTCTTAACTGGTTTCCCTTGCCCGTTTTTGTCATCAGCTCCCTGGCCAACAAACGACCAATTCTTCCAAATCCATAAAGCACCACATCTTTTGGCTCTATACTTGCGAATGTTGAGGCATCTTTTAATTTCTCAATAACAAAGGACTTTACGTTATTGAAGTGATTGTCGTCTGCATGATATTCGTACGTAAGTTTTCCAATGTCAAGCTTGGATGGAGGTAATTTAATGTCGTTAATTGCCCTTAATAATTCTACCGAATCAAAAATCGAAATCGGTTTTTGCACAAATTCTCCCGCATACTCATGCAAATGAATAATGTCGCTTACGTTTTTATCGATAGCCTGATTTTTAAATAGGACTATTTCTATGGATTTATCATACCAAAGGTCACTTACAATTTTAATAAACTCTGTCGTTGCTTTTCTGCGATCCGCTTGGAAAGCTAATTCTTTTTCGTAGGATAATTTATGTGACATAAAAAATAATGGTTGTTGAATTACGTATCTCGTTGACTGCTACATCTATTCTACAAAATACTGTGGCATTCTGGTGACGTTAGTTTCTGTAAGTATTTTTAGAAATTTGATGAGTCGTAATTGATTATTGAGTTATTGCATATAAATAACGAAGTAATCAAATACCCTTTTGGGATTTAAATACCACATTAACGTTATACTTTTTTGAATCTATAGTGGTTTAGTGCAAAACTAGAGATTTTCAGGCATTTAGTAAATGTGAATTATAAAAAAAGCACCTTTTTAAAAGGTGCTTTTTACTATTGTATTTTCGATCTACTGAAAAATGAGTCGTTCTCGCTCACCTTCTTCGCTTATCATGGTAATTACGGTTTTACCATATCTAGATATGGCGCCAAACGCGTTTTTTGCATCTTCTATATCCTCGATTTCTTTATCATCCACTTGCAAGATCACCTTACCCTGAAGACCAAAACCTCTGTATCTTTCCGGTACGCCTGTAATTTTCACACCTTTGTTGGTCTTAAATTTCTTTTTATCCGAATCTGTAAGGTTTTTTACTTCCAACCCCATTTCTGGAACGTTTATAGTTTGTCGTTTTTTAAGTGCTACGGGTACGTTTATCAATTCTCCTGACCTTTCTATTATCAAGTTAACAGTATCCTTAGGACGCTTGGTAGATAGGTACCCCGTTAAATCGGGAAATTTACGAACGTCTATATCGTCTACTTTTTTAATGATGTCCCCAATGGCCAGCTCAGCGTCGGATGCTCCGGATTCTTCTTCAATGTATTCTATGTATACACCCTCTATATCACTTATTCCCCGCTCTACGGCATCCCTGGTATTCACGGGTGCAGGTCGTATTCCGATAAACCCTTTTTGCACATTACCGTACTCCATTATATCCTCCACTATTTTTTTGGCAATATTACTTGGTACGGCAAAAGAATAGCCAACGTACGAGCCTGTTTGTGAAGAAATGGCCGTATTAATTCCTATTAAGTCTCCGTTCGTATTTACCAATGCACCACCAGAGTTTCCGGGATTAACCGCTGCATCTGTCTGAATAAAGGATTGGTTCGTTCTTGTGTCCAAACTTCTGGCTTTTGCACTAACGATACCTGCGGTAACGGTAGAAGTAAGGTTAAAGGGATTTCCCACGGCCAAAACCCATTCCCCAATCTTGGCGTTGTCAGAATCACCAAAGGCCAAATAAGGTAGTTTTTCGTCTGTTTCTATTTTTATAAGTGCAATGTCCGAATTAGGGTCGGCACCAATGAGCTCGGCTTCGTACGTTTTGTTGTTGTTAAGTGTAACCTGTAATTGACTGGCACGCGCAATTACATGATTGTTCGTTACAATGTAACCGTCCTGTGAAATTATTACTCCCGATCCCGTACCTACCTGTGGTTTTACACTACCGCCCGATCCATAGAAAAAATCGAACATGGAGGTGGGTGCCTTGCTAAGTGTTACATTTTTCACATGCACTACCGCGTTTACGGTAGTCTCGGCTGCATTGGTGAAGTCAACTTCGTTTATTCCGGCGCCTTTGGCAGATGTTGGCGTAAAGCTCGTGTTAATTAGTGAGCCGCTTGCTTCTTGGTTTACAATGGCGTAATTGGTTTTCTCAAAAAGGAGCTTGTACGCTCCCAATGTAATTGCCCCGGCAAAAATCGAGACCAACAAAAGGCTTCCTATTTTTTTCATTTGTTACACTTTAATATTTTGTAAAGTAAAATTAGTAGATTTTATCTCCTATGCTCCCCCTTTAACGACATTTTAACTGCTATCGAAGCTTTTAATAAAATCCTATCTTTGTGCTTTATTAAGTTAAGAATGAAAATCAACTTTTATAAGTATCAAGGTACAGGAAATGATTTTGTGATGATCGATAATCGTCTGGGAACCTTTCCTAAAGAAGATAGGAAACGAATTGCCTATTTATGTGATAGAAAATTCGGTATCGGTGCGGACGGATTGATCCTGCTGGAACACTGCGAAAAATCCGATTTTAAAATGGTGTACTTTAACTCCGATGGCAATGAAAGTACAATGTGCGGTAATGGAGGGCGCTGCATAGTGTCCTTTGCAAATTTTTTAGAGATAATAGGAAATGAAACCACTTTTAGCGCAATAGATGGACTACATCATGCTAGGATTAAGGGTTTAATGGTTGATCTTAAAATGCAGGATGTTACAGAAATAAAAGCAAAGCAAGGAGCTTCTTTTTTGAACACCGGTTCTCCACATCACGTACAAATCGTTTCCGATCTTTCGCAATTTAATGTCGTATCCGAAGGGGCAAAACTGCGTTATGGTCTTTACGGACAAGAGGGAAGTAACATTAATTTTGTGGAAGAAAAAGAACACGGAGAATTTTTCGTGCGCACCTATGAACGTGGTGTTGAAAACGAGACACTCTCATGTGGCACTGGGGTTACCGCTGTTGCTTTGGTAATGCACCATCTTGGTATGACAAAAAAGAATAGCGTAAAAGTTCATGTCTTAGGAGGGGGATTAGCAGTTACTTTTGCTCCAATGGATAAGGGGTACGAGAAAATTTATTTAATTGGAGAGGCCAAACAGGTCTTTAAAGGCGAGGTGCAATGGAACTCTTAAAAGGAAACAATCTATTTTTAAGAGCTTTGGAAAAGGAAGATCTTCAGTTTTTATACGAATTGGAAAATAATACCCATATTTGGGAAATAAGTGGTACTGTAACCCCGTATTCCAAAACTGTGCTACAATTTTATTTGGAGAATGCCCATAGGGATATATATGACGTAAAGCAACTGCGACTTGTTATTTGCGGAACGGAGGGAAATACGCTAGGCTTGATCGATTTATTCGATTTTGACCCAAAGCATAGACGTGCGGGTGTTGGAATCGTTGTTATAAAGGAGACGGATAGGAACAAGGGAGTAGGAGCGGAGGCGCTTCAAATACTTTGCGACTATGCGTTTACGGTGTTGGAGTTAAAACAGCTCTATGCCAATATCTTGGAAGATAACGGGCGGGGAATCCATTTGTTCCAAAAATTAGGTTTTGTAAAAGTTGGTGTAAAAAAAGATTGGATCAGTAGTAATGGGGAATATAAAAATGAGGTATTATTTCAAAAAATTAATGACTAGATGAACATTAAACGAATTTTACTGATCTTGGTTTTACTTGGACTTGTGGTAGGCGGTTCTTTTGCATATATGGTCTATAGTGCATTTTTTACTCCGAACACCTCGTTCGAAGATAAAGAAGTTTTTGTCTTTATTCCCAGCGATGCCTCATTTTCCGACGTAAAGAAGAATTTGGGGCCTTTGTTAAAAGATGTGGGCGCCTTTGAATCTGCAGCGAAAAGAAAGGGATATACAGAAAATATAAGGGCGGGCAAATACAGGCTAGTAAAAGGAATGAACAATAATGAACTCATTAATAATCTTAGGGTTGGTAATATACCTGTAAAGGTAGCTTTCAACAATCAAGAAACCTTGGCAGATCTTGCGGGCAGGATTTCTGATCAAATAGAAGCGGATAGCATTAGTCTGTTAAATGCCTTTAGGGATACGGATTTTTTATCCGAAAATAAGATGGATTTGGACACAAGTTTAGCACTATATGTTCCAAATAGCTATGAATTCTTTTGGAATACCGATGCAGTCGAATTTAGGACCAGAATGTTGACCGAATATAATCGATTTTGGACAGATGCAAGAAAAACAAAGGCCAAAGCACTGGGGTTAACCCAAAATGAAGTGGTGACCTTAGCTTCTATTGTGCATAAGGAAACAGCGAAAATAGATGAGCGACCAAAAGTTGCCGGTCTCTACTTGAACCGGTTACGCACTGGAATGTTATTGCAAGCCGACCCCACCGTTATCTATGCTATAAAAAAGGAGACGGGAAATTTTGATACCATTATAAAAAGAGTACTATATAAGGATCTGGAAATTGAATCCCCTTACAATACCTATAAAAACGCAGGTTTGCCTCCTGGACCTATCACGATGCCGGATATCAGTGCCGTAGATGGTGTTTTAAATCCGGAAAAGCATAATTATTTCTATATGGTTGCCAACGTAGAAAATTTTGGATATCACATGTTTGCAAAGGATTTAGCGCAACATGGCCGAAATAAAGTACAATACGTCCGATGGATAAATGCTCAAAAGATAAAAAGATAGTTAATTGTCGGAAATTTAATACATGTTAACTATTCTTGTATATTTTTAACATAACCTTGCCATAACAAGTTACTTTACTGTCTAACTTTGTCCCCTGAAATTTAAGCAGGTATTTTGCCATAAGTCTTAAGAAATTTATTCTATGAAAAGATGGATAATTGTTTTTTGTCCTCTCGTCGTGATGTTTATTTTATCTGGTTTTGGATTTAGTCCTTTCAAAGTAACTGTTCCTGAGCCACTTAAAGTAAGAAAACCTACTGCAGTTCTGTTTCCCAAAGATAAAACTGCTATGACCGAAATTAAACTAGTGCCTCCCTTTGCTGGAACTGATTTTATTGGATTTAAGGAGGCGTTGGCCTTTAAGGAATCTAAAGGAGATTATTTTGTGGTAAATACGTTTGGGTATTTGGGCAAGTATCAGTTTGGCATGAGTACTTTAGAACTGATGGGCGTTCACAATGACCAACAGTTTTTACAGGATCCTGTTTTACAGGAGAAAGTGTTCCAAATTAATATTGCCAGGAATAAATGGATCCTAAGGCGGGATATCAAAAGATTTGTCGGTAAGCATATTCGCGGTATCGAAATTACGGAATCCGGAATGCTTGCAGCCGCGCATCTGGCCGGGGCCGGTAATGTAAAACGTTATTTGCGTTCTTTTGGAAAAAAAGATGTGATGGACGATTATGGTACCAACATCGCTAATTACCTTAAGGAGTTTTCGGGTTATGATATTTCTAGTATCGAAGCCGTAAAAAACCCAAGCATATAAATTACTTCATATTGGAAATCTAAATCTCCGGTCTTGATTTATACCAAACATAAAATAGCCCTGAAGTTGGAGTGTCGGGGTTTTTTATGCCTGAACAATAAAAATGGCCGGACGCTTATGTAGGTCAATTTTTTCCTTTTTCCATTCGGATGCCGTTCGTGTACTTATGAATTCTGTGTTTAAGGTCAAGTCACAAGCTACACAGACATTGGTGGTTCCAGTTAATGTTTTATGTAACTCCTCTAGCAGTTTATTATTGCGGTAGGGAGTTTCAATAAAAATTTGGGACTGCTGTTCGTCTCTTGATTTTTTTTCTAGTCTTTTGATTTCTTTCCTTCTTTCTGTGGCCTCAATAGGCAGATAACCATTGAATGCAAAGTTCTGGCCATTTAATCCACTGGCCATTAGCGCTAGCACAATAGAGGAGGGGCCAACCAAAGGAATTACCTGTATGTGTTTTTGATGCGCAATTTTAACCACAGAAGCACCTGGATCTGCAATTCCTGGACAACCTGCCTCGGATAAAATACCCATGTCGTAACCATTTAGGCAAGGTTCAACAAAACTTGGTATTTCCGTTGCTTCCGTAAATTTGTTCAGTGCAAACAACTGCAAGGAAGGTTGAGATTTTCTCGGACTCATTTTTTTGATAAAATTCCGTGCCGTTTTTTCGTTCTCCACTATATAATGGTCTATACTTTCTATCGCCCGTTTAATGGAAATAGGAAGTACTTCCAGTGGCGGACTATCGCCTAGTGTAGTCGGAATTAAATATAATCTTCCTTTCTTATTCGGTTCATTGTTCATAAGCTAAGGATTAAAGTCGTTTGGCAATTTGTTCACAGGCATTGGCTATCATTTGAAATACATGTTCAAATCCTTCAACACCGCCGTAATAAGGGTCTGGTACTTCGTTGGCACTTCCATCGATTTCCCCTAACAACAAATGTACTTTGGACCGATCGGCTGCACTGCTACTCAATTTTATAATGTTGTAATAGTTTTCTTTGTCCATGGCGTAGATGACATCAAACAAGTCAAAGTCCTGAATATTAAATTGTCTACAGCGTTGCTCAGCAATGTCTACACCGTACTTCTTTGCAACTTCGATGGATCTAGGATCGGGAGGATTATTGATGTGATAACCTGCAGTTCCGGCAGAATCAACGAATACACGTTCGGGATCAACCTTACTTTTGAGAATACCTTCGGCCAACGGAGACCTACAAATATTTCCTAGGCATACCATTAACACATTAGTCCTCATGTAGGTTTTACGAAAATTTCTTGGTAAGATCGTCTATGTACTTTCGGAATTGCTTATCGGTCTCGGCTAAGTTATCTACCGTTTTACAAGCATGAAGAACAGTGGCATGGTCACGTTTCCCTATTTGTGACCCAATACTTGCCAAAGAAGCTTTAGTGAATTTCTTTGCAAAGAACATGGCCAATTGTCTGGCTTGTACAATATGTCTTTTTCTGGTTTTGGACTGCAAGGTGGCCACATCCATTTCGAAGTAATCGGAGACTACTTTTTGTATATAATCTATAGAAACCTCTCGTTTTGTATTTTTAACGAACTTCTCTACCACTTGCTGTGCAAGTTCTAGGGTTACCTCTCGTTTATTTAAGGTAGACTGTGCTATCAACGAAATAATAGCGCCTTCCAATTCCCTAATATTGGTCTTTATATGTTTTGCAACATACTCTATAATTTCTTCCGGCATCTCTACGCCATCCCTATAGAGCTTGTTATTCAGTATAGAAATACGTGTTTCGTAATCCGGTGTTTGTAGTTCGGCAGAGAGTCCCCATTTAAACCTCGACAACAAACGTTGTTCAATATCTTGCATATCTACAGGTGCCTTGTCCGAGGTTAAAATTACCTGTTTTCCATTTTGATGTAAATGGTTGAAAATATGAAAGAATACATCCTGTGTACCGGATTTACCGGATAGGAACTGAACATCATCTATGATGAGCACATCTATAAGTTGATAAAAATGAATAAAATCGTTCCTAGTGTTTTTCTTTACGGATTCTATATACTGCTGCGTAAATTTTTCAGCGGAAATGTAAAGCACAGTTCGCTCTGGATACTTGTCTTTTATCTCAACCCCGATAGCGTGGGCCAAGTGTGTTTTTCCAAGACCTACACCTCCAAAAACCAATAACGGATTAAACGATGTGCCTCCGGGTTTGTTGGCAACGGCCATACCTGCAGAACGTGCCAACCTATTGGAATCACCTTCCAAAAAGTTGTCAAAATTATAGTTGGGATTTAATTGAGATTCTATCTTTATGTTTCTAATACCGGGAATCACGAACGGATTGCGTAATTCAGGGTTTTTAGATTTAATAGGAACGTCCATTTCTTGTGGTACCATGTTCTCCCTATTGGAACTAGGTATTTTTTCCGTAAAGGGTTCTTTGTTTCCGTAGGTATTCTCCATACGTATAATGTAGACCAACTTTGCAGATTCTCCCAACTCCTTGGTAAGGGCCACTTTTAAAAGTTTAACGTAATGCTCTTCTAACCATTCATAAAAAAACTTGCTGGGAACCTGAATGCTAAGCGCGTTCTCCGATAGTTTCACGGGTTTGATGGGTTCAAACCATGTCTTGAATGCCTGCGGTTGGATATTATCCTGTATAAATAACATACAATTTTTCCAAACGGATTTAGCAGTGACACTCATAATAAAAAAGCCCTCGTTTAATGGTTAGTTGTAAAGATTAATCAACAAGCAAAACTTGTTATATTTCTAATTTCTTTAGAAGACAAATATGTGAACAAATAAGCTAAAAAAAAAATCATTCTCTATTGAATATCACCTTTTTTTTTCCCATGTTCGTTTGCCCGATGGGGGAGCACTAAATATATACTTTTTTACGCGAAAAAATGCTAGCAAACGAAATTACTTTTAGAATAAGATATGGCGAAACAGACCAAATGGGCGTTGTGTATCACGGCAATTACGCACAATATCTGGAAATGGGAAGAATATCATGGCTCCGTGCTCTTGACCTTTCCTATAGGGAGATGGAGGCGAATGGAGTTATGTTACCAGTAGTGAGCCTAGAAATGAAATTTTTAAAACCCGCACTTTTTGATGATTTGGTAACCGTAAAAACAAAGCTAAAAAGACTACCTATGGTACGGATAGAATTTGATTACGAGTTAACAAATCAAAACAACGAAATTTTGTTAACGGCGAACACCGTTTTAGCCTTTATGGACGCTAGTAAGAAAAGACCTATAAAATGCCCGGATTATATCTTCAAAAAACTAAAATAGCAGAATACAGTTGTAGGGGTAAATTGTGTTAGTACGTTTTGACGCTGATTTTATGCAGTGACTTTAGTTCCTTTAAGATTTTTTCCACTTCTTTTTTCCGTACTGCAATGGTAATTTCACATTTCATCTGCAGATTTTGTGAAACAAGTTCTAATCGATTTTTCTTTATAAAACGCATTACAGTATCCATTTCCGAATATTCAAAACTAAGTGTTGCCCGTTCCTTTAGTATCTTCTTAACGATTCTCGCATTTTCTAACGTTAATTGTGCTGTGTTTTTATAAGCACTTATCAATCCGCCTACGCCCAATTTCGTACCTCCAAAAAAGCGCACTACGGCAACCAGTACGTTAGTAATACCAAAGGATTGTATTTGACCATAAATGGGCATTCCTGCAGAATTATTGGGTTCCCCATCGTCGTTTGCGCGATAGGAAACATGCTCTACACCTAATTGCCATGCGTAGCATACATGATTGGCCGTAGGGTATAAAGCTCTCAAATTATCAAGTAAAGGTTTTACATCACTTTCGTTCTGTATTGGAAAAGCATAGCCGTAAAACTTACTTTTTCTTTCCTTCAATAGAATTTCGGAAACAGTTTTTGAAATGGTTTTGTACGTATCTATTATTTCCATCTTCCTAGGTTATACAACTAAAAGAATACTAAGAATGGCCAAGCCAATGCCCAACCAGTTTTTTGGACTGAGCTTTTCCTTAAACAAGACAATTCCTAAAAGTGTCGATAAAACCACTATGCCCACATTGTTTACGGTGAATATCGAGGCACTGCTTAGTCCAGCATGGTTTAAGGCAAGCAACAGGAAATAGATAGAAAAAAAGTTAGGGACACCTAATGCAATACCACCTAGAATATTTCTAGGATTCAATTTAATCCTTTGTTTGTAGGACTTTACAAGGATAAAAAGTAAACCGGAACTCCCTGCGAAAAAGAATAACAAGGAAGAAAAAAGTGCAAATTCATCCTCGGGAACATGTACTTCTTGAAAATACTTGATGGCAGCATCTATAATGCCGGAACCCAAGAACACCAAAAAAGGAAGCAACAGCATGCTAAACTTAAAGCTTTCGGCAGCTTGTTTCATAGAAGCTAGGTATACGGCTAAAACTGCAATAGCAATGCCTAGGTATTTAATGCCGTCCAAATTATCGTTGTATAGAACAACGCTCAGTACCACCGGTATCACAAAGGACATTTTCGTTGCCACAGAAGCTACGGAGACGCCAAGTTTCTGGGAAGTAGCCGCCATAATGTTAAATACCAGAATAAATAGAATGCCTAGTGCCATAGCGCCCCAAAACCAGCTTTTGTAAGGTAGCTTGCCAATATCCAAATCGCCTTCATAAAAGATAAGCCCAACCAAACAGGCCACCACATAATTCGTTATTATGGCATACAAGGTTTGTACTTGATACCGTACAAATAACTTAAAAACTACAAAAATGAAGCTAGAAAATAAGATGCTAAGTACTAGGTATTGCATTTAGAGCTTTGTCTTTACATCTGTAACGTCTTCCGAGCCAACGATAAGGTGCCAAGTACGTATTCCAATAGAAGCAGCCGCATCCGTGTTTTCCTGGGTGTCGTCTATAAAAAGGGTCTTATCTGCCACCAGTCCGTTTTCGTTCAGTACAAACTCAAAAATTTCGGTGTTCGGTTTGCGCATTTGTATTTCATGGGAAAGGTAAAATTGCTCAAAACAAGCTTCAAATCGGTTCCAACGTTTGGTACCCATGGTTTTTTTTACATGCTGAATGTGGAGTTCGTTAGTGTTGCTCAATAGAAAAAGTCGGTATGTGCCCTCCGCTTTTAGCTGTTCTAGAAATGTTAATCGCGATTCTGGAAAATCCAATAAAATAGAGTTCCATGCTACGGTCAATTCAGAAATCGAAGCATTGGGAATATGATGTTGTAATTTGCCAAGGAAATCGCTGGAACTTAGTTTGCCCACTTCATAGGTTTTGGCCAAGGTATCCATTTCAGGCGACAATTCGGGGTGTCCGAAAACCTCTAGATGTCTGTAAACCGCCGGCTTATCCAGATTCAAAAAAATATCACCAAAATCGAATACAATGTTTTTAATCATTTTTCAAAATAGTTAATCGGTCTTTTTCAATATACTTATAATGAATACAGTTGCCTTTAATCCTTGGTGCTTCAATACCATTGGTAAACCTTACGACCCCGGTAAATATACGCGCTTCGTCCCAAAGATTTGCATCAATAAAGGATTGCAGGGTTTTAGCGCCACCTTCAATAATAACACTTTGTATGTTTAGGTGATGTAAGTGTTTGCAGACCGCTTCGGGGCCGTTCTTGGGTTCGTCTAGTGTTACGTACTCAATACCATCGATATATTTGGTGGTGTCCGTACGGGTAGTAAAAACAATGGTTCTTTGTTTCTTGTCCAGCACATTGTAACTGTGGGGAGTTGTAAGGTCTTTGTCCAAAATTATCCGTGTGGGGGACTTCCCCGTCCACAAGCGTACATTCAATTTTGGATTGTCCTCCAAAACCGTCGCCGTACCTACCAAAATGGCTTGTTCCTCACTTCGCCATTTATGCACCAACTGCTTGGATAAGCTACCTGTAATCCAAAAAGGCTGTGGGCTTGTATGTCGTTGCTGTTTTTCCGGAGCGATAAAACCGTCCGAAGATTCCGCCCACTTTAAAATAATGTAGGGCCGTTGTTTTTCATGAAAACTTAGAAATCTCTTGTGGTGTTCCCTGCATGCTGTTCCTAGAATACCTATGACAACTTCACATCCGGTATCCTTTAATTTTTGTATCCCTTGTCCAGCCACCTTGTTATGCGGGTCTTTGAGGCCTATAACGACCCTTGGAATTCTATGCTTAACAATCAAATCGGCGCAGGGCGGTGTTTTGCCAAAATGGGAGCATGGTTCCAAGGTAACGTAGAGTGTGGATTCCGTTAGTATTTCCTTATCCGTTACGGCTGCCATGGCGTTAACCTCGGCATGTGGACCGCCAAAAGGGCTCGTAAATCCCTCACCGATAATTTTATTGTCGTGCACAATAACAGCGCCTACCATAGGATTGGGCGCAGTCGTTCCCAACCCGTTTTTGGCAAGTTGAATACAGCGGCGCATGAATTTTTCGTCCATCGTAGCTTGACTCACGTTTTTGTCTAATGCTGTTTGCATCTTTTTATTTTTCCTTTGCCTTTGGCGTTTATGATTTTACACATTTCATGTATCTTCACGCATCAAAAATAATACTTTAAAACCTATAACAACCAATACCGTGGAAAGGCCTGTACTAAGGGAAATAAAGAAATCCGATAACGCCGATGTTGCCCGTGTCATTAGAACCGTACTTGTATCGCTAGGCGTACCAAAAGTGGGTACGGCCTATGCGGACGCCGCCTTGGACCAGATGTTCGAAAATTATAACGTACCAAAGGCTGTTTATTTTCTGGTAGAACAAAATGGCGAGGTACTGGGCTCTGCTGGTATAGCGCCTTTGGAGCATTATGATGGTAACTGTTGCGAACTTCAAAAAATGTATTTGTTGGACCAGGCTAGGGGCAAGGGTATCGGGAGTTTGTTGATGGATGCCTGCCTATCCAAAGCGCGCGAATTTGGTTTTGAGCAATGCTACTTGGAAACCATGCCCTATATGAAGGCGGCGCAAAAACTCTATCAAAAATCAGGCTTCGAGTATATTGATGCGCGTATGGGAAATACAGGGCATTTCTCATGTAAGGTGTGGATGTTAAAAACGCTGTAACGATGCTACTGAAGGAAATAAAGACTATTTTTCATACCGAACTGGATGCCATCTACGGCAGCCAAGAAGTAGCAAGTTGCTTTACCTTGTTAACAGATCATTTTTTGGGCTTGGAAAAGTTTGTTTTGCTACTACGACCACAATGGGTGATTTCAAAGGAAGAGGAAAGTATACTCTTCAATGCACTTAGTCAGTTAAAAAAACATGTACCCGTACAGTACATTATGGGGGAGACGGAGTTTATGGATTTGAAATTTAAAGTATCGGCGGATGTACTCATTCCTAGACCGGAAACGGAAGATTTGGTGCGATGGATATTAGAGGATTATCGGGCCGCGCAACATCCTCATCCTAAGATTTTAGACATTGGAACCGGAAGCGGATGCATTGCCATTAGTATTGCGAGGTACTTGCAAGGTGCTGCTGTTTCAGCTTTGGATATTTCAAATGATGCCTTGCAAATTGCCCGTACCAATGCCCGTCAAAATGATGTTGACATTAATTTTTATCAGGCTGATATTTTAAACGATAGTACAACGACGCAGCTTGAATCTACTTTTGACAGTATCGTATCTAACCCACCTTATGTAAGGGAGTTGGAAAAAAAGGAAATGCATCAAAATGTATTGGGACATGAGCCAGGTATAGCGCTTTTTGTCTCCGATAAAGACCCATTGGTATTTTATAGGGCTATCGCTAATTTCGCCCAAAAAAACTTGGTAGCTAATGGTTCGCTGTACCTGGAAATCAACCAATATTTGGGCAAGGAAATGATAGATTTACTTGATGCCTATAATTTTAAGGATATCGAATTAAAAAAGGATATTTTTGGGAACGACCGAATGGTGAAAGGTGTTTTTAGGGGATAGTTTTTAGAAAGTAGTTGGTAGCTTTTAGAGGATAGTGAACTAGTTGGCATTGGTAGTGAGTGGATGGCAGTGATAAGTGAATAGCAAAAAGTAATGAGTGAAAAGTGATTAGTAAAAAGTTCAGAAGTTCATAGTGCGCCTACAAGGGACATATTTGCAAGGAGCGAAACTTGGATTGGAGTGCGCTATACTAGATTGTTGCGACGTAGCAATTTGTTTAAATCAAGTCCTAATGTTCAAAAGGTTCGTAGGTCGGATGTTCGTAGACAGATGCAAGATTATTTGATTTCCATTTATGTTTGAACTTGAACTTAAAAGAATAGCAATGAAAGGAATTGTAGTATTTTGTGGTAGTAGCGAGGGGAGCGACCCTCAATTCGCTGACGATGCTTATGACTTGGGTAAAACCTTGGCGCAACAGCAAGTCGATTTGATTTATGGCGGTGCCAAGATTGGTATTATGGGTAAGGTAGCACAAGGGGCTTTGGATGCCCGTGGTAAGGTAATCGGTGTTATTCCCGAGTTTTTAATGCGAAAGGAAGTGTATCATGACGGACTTACCGAACTTATCATTACGCAGAATATGCACGACCGAAAACTAAAAATGCACGAACTTAGCGACGGTATTCTTATGCTCCCTGGCGGATTTGGAACCTTGGAGGAGTTTTTTGAAATGCTCACTTGGGCACAGTTGGGCCTACATCCCTATCCCATAGCGGTCTTGAATACCAACGAATTTTATGATGAGCTGCTACAAATGCTAAAAAAGATGGTGGAAAAGGGCTTTGTTAAAAAAGAGAATTTGAATGCTATTTTAGTGGATAAAAATATAGATAGCCTGTTGGAGAAGATGAAGGCTTTCAAACCCCTTCCTGCACCAAAATGGATGACTAAAGAAGAATTTTAATGAGTATAGAAACGAAATTAAAAGCATTAAGAGAGGAGTTACGCGGGCATAATTACAACTATTATGTACTGGATAATCCAACGATTTCAGATTACGAATTTGATATGAAATTGAAGGAATTACAGCAATTGGAAGCAGAGCATCCTGAGTTTTACGATGAAAGTTCGCCCACTATTCGGGTGGGTGGCATGGTTACCAAGAACTTTGAAACCATTGCCCACGAACACCGCATGTATTCGCTTGACAATTCCTACTCCAAAGAAGATTTGGAGGATTGGGAAAAACGGATTCAACGGAATCTAGGCGATGCGCCCGTGGCCTATACTTGTGAGTTAAAGTATGATGGTGCCTCCATCAGTATTACCTATGAGAACGGTAAATTGCTACGTGCCGTTACCCGTGGCGACGGATTTCAAGGCGATGATGTCACAACCAATATAAAAACGATCAAGTCGGTTCCCTTGCAATTAAAAGGAGATTATCCTCCCAAGTTCGATATCCGTGGTGAAATCGTTTTGCCTTTTAACGGTTTTCAGAAAATGAACGAAGAGCGGATCGCCAATGGAGAAGAACCTTATATGAATCCAAGAAATACGGCTTCGGGCAGTTTAAAATTACAGGATAGTGCTTTAGTCGCACAACGGCCCTTGGAATGTCTCCTATATAGTATCGTGGGCGAAAATACCGGAATTACTACCCAGTTTCAAATGCTTGAAAAGGCACGCGAATGGGGCTTTAAGGTGCCTACGGTAGCCAAATTATGCCAAAGTACGGCAGAGGTGATGGAATTTATAGAGGAATGGGACGTAGCGCGCCACCAATTGCCATACGAAACCGATGGGGTGGTGGTGAAGGTAAACAGTTTACAACTCCAAGACGAATTGGGCTTTACCTCAAAAGCGCCACGCTGGGCCATGGCCTATAAATTTAAGGCAGAGCAGGTATTTACGATCTTAAACGAGATTACTTATCAGGTGGGGCGAACGGGAGCTATTACGCCCGTTGCCAACTTGGAACCTGTTTTATTGGCCGGGACTACCGTAAAAAGGGCATCCCTGCACAATGCCGATCAGATTGCCAAACTGGACATTAGAGAGGGCGATACGGTTTTTGTGGAGAAAGGTGGCGAAATTATTCCCAAGATCATTGGTGTTGACCTTTCCAAGCGTCCGGCCAATTCTATAGAAACGGTCTATATTGAGGAATGTCCCGAATGTCATACGCCTTTGATACGTACCGCAGGAGATGCCAAACATTATTGTCCCAATGAGTATGGTTGTCCGCCACAGATTACAGGCCGTATTCAGCATTTTATTTCCAGAAAGGCCATGGATATCGAAGGCCTTGGCGGGGAAACCGTGGAGTTGCTCTTTAAGGAGGGCTTGATCACCGATTATGCCGATTTATACGACCTTACCAAAGAGCAGATTCTACCGCTGGAGCGCATGGCGGAGAAATCTGCCGAAAACTTGATCAAAGGAGTCGCGGAATCCGTTGCCATACCCTTTGAGAGGGTCATGTTTGCTTTGGGAATCCGGTTTGTGGGAGAAACGGTAGCCAAGAAACTGGCCAAAGCCTATAAAAATATTGATGCCTTGGCCGTTGCTACCAAAGAGGAGTTAATGGCCGTAGATGAAATAGGGGAGCGCATTGCAGAAAGCGTAGTCACTTTTTTCAGTAACGAAAAGAACCAGAACGCCATAGCAAGGCTGAAGGAAAAGGGCGTGCAGTTTTCTTTATCGGCAGAAAAATTGGAAAACCAGACCGACATCCTGAAAGGAAAAACGGTAGTGGTATCCGGCGTATTTGAGTCGGTAAGTAGGGACGAACTCAAAAAGTTGATAGAGGATAATGGTGGTAAAGTAGGCTCCTCGATCTCGTCCAAGACCAATTACTTGGTCGCTGGCGATAAAATGGGCCCAAGCAAGCGTACCAAGGCCGAGAAGCTCAATGTGCCGATTATAACCGAACAGGAATTTTTGGCGATGGTGTAAGCAACCTATTGCGCTTGCGAAAATGGATACTATTAAAACCAAATATAACGCCTTAAAAGGCAGAAAAACAGCGCATAAACCATGCTGCCTAAAAACTATACCGATTTTGAGGAAACGCTGAACGAACCAGCACCACCTATAGCTTGGCCCGATGCCCTAAAAGCCCTTTGGTTCGATGCAACAGGCGATTGGGAAAGTTCCCATAACATAGCCCAGGATATGCATACCCAAATTGGCAGTTGGATCCATGCCTATCTACACCGAAAGGAGGGCGACAGATTTAATGCAGGCTACTGGTACCGACAAGCGGGCAAGAATTATCCTAAACTATCCTTGGAGGATGAGTTGCGGGAGATGGTGGGTTTTGTTTTGGAGGGTTCTTGAGACATTAGTTATAGGCAGGCATATAGATTTTAAGGTTTTTTCTGTCTGCAACCACTGTTGGATACGCGCTAGTCTGAGACGAGTGATTGCATTTCAAATTAGTCAAGGAAACCTATCGCATCAATTTCAAAGGCAAAATCTTCCTCCGCAAAATTTCTGGCACTACTGTATTTCCATTGTGTTGGTTGGCTAACAAAACCCGCAGCAACTGGATTATTATGGATATAGTCTAGTTTTTGTTTAATAACCGCAATACTCCAAAGTTCTATGGGTTGATTATGATGTTGCCAAAATTTGTATGTGCTTACGTTAGCACTTTTTTTCCCTGCACGTTTGAACATCCATAAAAGCCATTCTTTTCTGCTTTCCTGGTGGTTTTCTTCAATTGCAGCTATTAGCTGTTTAGACGTGTGTTTTTTAAAATCCCGTAATAAGTTTGCTGGGTTTTCGTTGGTATCCCTAAAAATGGGATGAATATGATTTGGCATAAAGCAATAAGCGAAAAGCTCCATTCCTTTTTCCTTTCTGCAATAGGATAAGCTATTCGCTAAAATTTGGAAGTAGGTTTCTCTGGTAAAAACAGCAATCCAATATACGGTTGCAAAAGACACAAAGTATACCCCAACGGGATTATGAAATTTATACTTTCTACTCATTTATTCATTTGTTTTCTAAAATACAAAACTTAAGCTGTAAAACCCTGACATAATTTTTTATCATCCATAGCTGCATACATAACATTTTAGCACTGATCAGGAAATACTAGCTCTTTGATATGATTATATTATAATTGAAATAATTTTGCAAGCCTGTTTCCACTGTTGTCGGACAGGTGCAACAAGTGCCATGCTGAATGAGCAGTATAGCTAAGCTGCATGTATTAGTGTTGTGGGCGCTAGCGCTCGTTTGCAACAAGTGCCATGCTGGGTGAGCAAGCTGGAGTACGCTGTGTCTTATTGTTGTGGACACCCGCCACAGACGAGCGCTAGCGGGTAGCCTAGTTAAACTGTAAGTCTTACCGCTGTAGGCGCTAGCGCTCGTTTGCAACGAGTGCCGTGCTGAGTAAGTATAGGTATCTGATTTCTGATTTGTATGTCTTACTGTTGTGGGCACCCGTCACAGACGAGCGCTAGCGGGGGGCTGTAAAACCCTGACATATTTTATAACATCCATATCTGCATACATAACATTTTAGCACTGATCAGGAAATACTAGCTAGGTTCTAACATTTTATTAGAACTAAAATAATTTTGTTAGCCTGTTTCCACTGTTGTCGGACAGGTGCAACGAGTGCCGTGCTGAATGAGCAGTATAGCTAAGCTGCATGTATTAGTGTTGTGGGCGCTAGCGCTCGTTTGCAACAAGTGCCATGCTGGGTGAGCAAGCTGGAGTACGCTGTGTCTTATTGTTGTGGACACCCGCCACAGACGAGCGCTAGCGGGTAGCCTAGTTAAACTGTAAGTCTTACCGCTGTAGGCGCTAGCGCTCGTTTGCAACGAGTGCCGTGCTGAGTGAGTATAGGTATCTGATTTCTGATTTGTATGTCTTACTGTTGTGGGCACCCGTCACAAACGAGCGCTAGCGGGGTTTAATTTTTCAGCTAAATATTTTGCTTTGTCTTTGTCTAGACCAATCCTGTTTGTATTGTTCATTTTTCTGTTTTTAAAATGACTTAAATTACTAGTACAAAGGTACTTTTTATGTTTGCTAAAAACGGTAACAAAGATTACATAAGTCAATTTTTATTTTTAGTATGTTCTTGTCAAGAACGTTACTAGCGTGACACTCTCGCAAGCTATGTATTTCGATAAACTTATATTTTAGTAGCAGTAATGACTTTTTCGTTTTCGTAGTTCTCAGTCCAACTTAATAAAATAAATGAGGATATTTTCTGAATAGGGATTTTTTGGTTTTCCTCAAATGTTTCATACTTGATTTTTTGTTTTATTTCCTTTTTTATTTGTTCGTTGAAGTTTCTTTCTGCATTTTCATTACAGGCAATAATCTCTATGATTTCTAAATCTGAATTTAAGATCACTTCATAAAGAAATGTGCCTGTTACGGACTTGTCAAAAAGAGTAGAATTTAGCTTATCCAATAATTCCTGTCTGAGATTAGGGGTAAGTTGAACAGATATTTCCTTCTGAGCTAATTCCCTCAAAATTGATAACTTTTCATCATCCGGTGAATTATAAGAAAGGCAATATGATGTTTCAATCAAACCTTCCTCATTTTTATATCCTAAAATAAAATATTCCGTGTTAATTCTAGGTGAGAATCCACAAGTGCTGCCTTCTCCACTGACAATTAATAATTCGCTGATATTGTTTCCTTTAAATAATTCATTTATTTTGAACTTTGATTGATAATACCCGGAATTATTTTCGATTTCGTGCAAAGATTGAAATTCAACTATTCCTATAAATTCAAAATGTGAAAATGCATTAGTTATTTTTATAAGTGGACAAGTACAAGCATAAGTTGTACTTGTTGCGAATAGTAAAATTATTAATATAAATTTCTTTTTCATTTTTCTTGTCGTAGTAAATGTTAATGGGATTGTAACTTTTAGTTACCGCAAAAGTGGTTTATATTTTACACTCAGTTGAAATCTAAAATACAAAACCTAAACGGAAGTATAGTTATTTCAATTTTGCTTATATGTTTTCGCACCCGTCATAGACGAGCGCTAGTTGGAGTTATTCAAAGTTTTTAACCATTTAGTAGTAAAACTAGCATGGCTATGAGCATTCAGTTTAGGTAAACCACATGCTTAAAATGAAGATAATCAGCCTATAGCAAACATTAGCAAACGCAACAGCTAATATAACACCAATACCCCCAGGAATGGCCCAATACCATTTTATATCCAGAAACTTTTTCATGCCCAAAATGGCATAGCATAGCGGTATGGCAAACGTAAACAGCAGAAAAGAGATGGCAGCAATCACAGATTCTTCATGACCAGCTAGCATAGCTATGAGCGTATCTATCCAATCCAGTAGTATCCAACTGGCCAAAAACAAGGAAAAAAAGTGAAAGGTAAAGATGAGGCTGTCATAATAAAAACGCCTTTTTTTAAAGGCCATAAGGTAAACGCCCAAAGCAATCATGGGGATATTAATGATGATGACAGACTTGGAAATCGTGTCACTCATATTTTGATAGGTACTGCTGTAGGTGCTAAAGTCAAGTCCTTCATTCTGAAGCCTCCCGTTGATCCAATCTTTAATCAAAGGGGCATAGGGCTGTGTATATTGGTCTTCAAGCGAAATGGAGTAATCCGATAATGGATTCACGAAGAAATAAATGACGTTCACGAACAGGAACAGGGTAACGGGAGAAACGAACTTTTTACGCTTACCTGCCAAAAACTCCACGGTTATTCGGCTAGGATACCGGAAGAGGTAGCGCAAACTGATCAGAAAGCGATTATCATAAAAGAAGATATTGTCCAAAAAGTCGCCTAATAGCTTGCCTATAGAACGATCTGTGTTATCCCGAACAGACTGCCCGCACTGGGGGCAAAAATAACCTGCAACATAGGTATTGCAATTAAGGCATTCCGTTGTTACTTTATCATTGCCGTTCTCCATAGTTATTCGCTACAATTGGTTTATGGTTGTTCCTGCATCAAGTTCAATACTAATAAAGAACTTTGGCAATGCTAAAAAGCATTTCAATAGTTTTCAAATAGGCTGTAAAAAAAAGAGAAATCTAAATCATTTGACCATGGTATACCAACCGAACCAAGATTTTGGTTTCATTACTTGTTCATTGAAGGAAGCTAAACTAAACCCCTATCTTTCAAAACCTGTTTCAGGGCATCATCATTTTTTGAGCTTTTCACCATTTTATAAATAAAATATAACGGAATCAATGTAAGAAAACCGAGCGTGTTCTCTACCGCGCTGTATATCACAATACCAATCATAAAACCGATGATTAAAGCATCCCAGATAGCACTGGATTTCGATTTTTTTACCTTTTTCAGAAGTTGTTCGTCCGTTAAATCAGAAAGTTCTTCTTCTCTCATTTTTTCTATGTAAAAATCTTTCCTTATTATTTTTAAAACTATTCATTGCAGAACTCATTATCTAATCCGTATCACAAGGTCTTAAAGCTTAACCAGATCATTCAAAGCAGCAGCTTTGTATACGGCCTCTACGACACGGATATCTCGCAGTCCTTCTTCTCCTGGCACAAGCATATCCTTGCCCAATTTTAAGGCAAGGGCGTCATCGTCCATTTGTTTTGCCTGTTGATTGTTAAGCTCAAAATTGATGACCGTACCATCTGACATACTACCTTTATTGCGCGAGTAGGACGAATGGGGTTCCATGGCCAACCACCCTTTCTCATAGGTAACTTTTAAATGGTTCATGGAAATACCGAAGCTGGTTTGGCAAGAGGCTCTGGCACCACTGGGGAATTCCAACTGAAACATGGCCGTTTCCTCCACTTCGTGATAAATTTCCGGTCGTGTCGTAAAGGTCTGTGCCAGAACGGAAATAGGCTCTTCTCCGGTTGCCAAACGGGCTCCTTGTATGGCATATACGCCCATATCGCCCAGCACACCGCCACCCAGTGCCTTGTTCTGTTTCCAATGGTTGGCGCGACCATCAAAATATCCTGCTGCCGAGGTCAGCATTTTAACCTTACCAAAGGGTTGTTCCTTCGCCACTTTCATGTAAGCTTGGACATTAGGGTCATGCTGACAACGATAGCCTATGGAAAGTTTTACCTTATTATCCGCACATGCCTTGATCATCGCCTCACAGTCCGCAACGGAGGGAGCCATTGGTTTCTCGCACCATACATGTTTTCCTGCTTGCGCGGCCCTAATCGTATATTCCGCGTGCATGGAGGGCGGTAATACCACATAAACCACATCAATATCGGGATTGTCGGCTATGTTGTCGTATGTATCATAGCTGTAAACGTTCTTGTCTAAAATTCCATATTTTTCTTGCCAAACGGGGATTTTTTCGGGACTTCCCGTTACTATAGCCTTAAGTTCGCAATGTTCGGTCAGTTCTAAGGCAGGGGCTAAAAGATCGGTACTATAATAGCCAAGGCCCACCAGCGCAACCCCTAATTTAGGTTTTGCTAGGCTAGTTTTTGGCCAAAGTATATTTGGAGTTAACGCGGTTGTTGCCCCTAATATCCCAATTTTCTGTATGAATTGCCGTCTATCTTTTTCCATGAATGCTATGATTAGCCACAAAAATTACGATAATCGGAATGATTAAGCAAGCGTAAGGAGTAGCTAAATATAGGTTCAAGGTTTCATGTTAGGGGTTTCAGGTTTCTGTCCTAGGTTAAAAGTTGACATTTTACCTTCTTCTTTTGGTTTAAAAGTCCTTTGTTGGAAAAGTATGCGCTTGAGCTTGTATCTGAACTTGATACTTGAGCTTTACACTTAAACCTAATAAGGTTTCAGGTTCAAAATTGCGTTTGCACCCACTTATGGCATACAGGGTTGACACACTGGACCCATTTTTAAACCCGTATGGAAACACCATCCGCAACCATACGGTCGGCATCAAAATAAAAATCGATTCTGCCCAAGCGCACGCCAAAACAACCTACTTGGTTTACGAGAATATCCCGCTCTACGGCATTGGTCACCACACTTGGTTTGTCCAAAAAAGTATGGGTATGGCCGCCGATAATCAAATCGGTATGTTTGGTCTTGGTCGCCAAGGTCATATCATCTGGGCGCTGATCGTTTTCGTATTGATACCCAAGATGGGACAGGCAAATGACCAGATCACATTTTTCCTCTTCTTTTAGTTGTCGCTCTAAATCGGAAGCTATGTCATAAGGGTCCAAATACAACGTTTCTTTAAACATCTCTTTGTTCACAAGCCCGGCCAGCTCAATGCCTAAACCATATACACCTATTTTTATTCCATCACGGATATAGGTTTGGTAGGGTTTTGTAAATCCGTCAATTATGGTATTGCTAAAGTCGTAATTGGAACATACAAAATCAAACTTTCCGTAAGGTAGTTGGGCTAGGAGTCCGTCTAGACCGTTATCAAATTCATGGTTTCCGATAGTTCCCGCATCATAATTGAGCAGGGTCATTAGTTTCATTTCCAGCTCACCACCATAAAAGTTGAAATAGGGCGTACCCTGAAAAATATCACCGGCATCGAACAACAGGGTACTCGGATTTTCCTTACGTATCTGGTTTACTAGTCCGGCTCTTCTGGCCAGACCACCTAGTCCGGGGAATCTGGAGTGTCCAGATGGGAAAGGGTCAATATGACTATGTACATCATTGGTGTGTAAAATGGTAATATGTTTTTTTTGTTCGCCCGAACAAGACCCTAAGGATAATCCGCCAGCCCCAACAAAAGACGCCGATGCTAATGTGTTCTTTATAAAATATCTTCGTTCCATTTCTTTCAAGATTATAAATGCCGATAGTATTTTTTTACCTGCTAGTCCATTTTATAAAAGCGGTTATCTATTTTTGGTGCAATCGTGTCCGCTTTAGTAAAATAATCGATCATGGCATTACGTATTTTATAGTCTAGTGCGGTAAATGAAAGTCCGTTTTTAAAAAACACCATATCATCTCCGCCGCTTACTAGGTAATCTGAAGTAGCTGCAAAGTAGGTAGTATTTACATCCAGAGGAACTCCATTGATCTTTATACTGTTCACCGTATCGTTTTTGTTCAAGATAATCTGTATTCCTGCAATAGGATGTGCCCGGGCACTTGTTACGAGATGATCAACCAGTTTAAGAACAGATTCTCCTGCAAGTTCTACGACCGCTATATTGTTTTCAAAAGGCATCACCTCATAAGCGGTTCTGGCCGTAACCTTACCTTTTGATATGCTAGCCCTTATACCGCCATGGTTCATGAACACAAAATCGATAGTCTTGCCCGTTCGTTTTTTAAAGATAGGGTTGGCTTCTGATAGCATAATATCTGCCATAAGATTACCTGCCGTGGTGTTGTATTTTCCGTCGTTTTTGGAGATGGTATAAGGGGCGAATGCCAAGGTACTATCTAGAATAACATTTATTCGTTCTCGGTAAGGTTTTACAAAGTCGGCTATGGTTTGTACGGTTACAGCGGTAGAATCGATGGCAAGTTGTTTTCCTTCAATGGATGTTAACGGAGGGTTGGCCCGTTTACAAGAGGCTAAAACCACAAATGTTACAAATATAACAAAATGTTCAATATTTAAAATTCTAAAGTGTTTTAACTTCGCCATACAGTTGAACGGATATTATTTACATTTGTAGAAATGTAAAAATACATGTTTTTAAAAGGAATTAAGGACAAGTTTAAACAGAAATCCGCGCGTAAATTTATACAGCAGACACTGTCTAAACCTACGGCCAAAAGCACAAGAAAAAAAGGGGTTAGAAAAATAGGATGCATCGTTGATCTGGATAAATTTGATAAAACGGATATGTTCTATGAGTTTTTAGAGGCGTTTAGTTTACAACCCAATGCGGTCAAAATCATTGGGTATAAAAGCTACTACGACAAAAATTCTCCTTACGCCACCCCGGTTTTTTCCGATAAGGACCTAGGCTGGAACGGGGATATAGAAAATAGTTACGCCTTGGAGTTCCTTAACGGGGAATATGATGTATTGGTGAACTATTACAACGAGAGTAATTTATTGTTGAATATCATGTCCTTAAAAACTGTGGCCCGTTTAAAAGTAGGATTTAAAGAAGTAGGGCCGGAGTTTAATGATTTAATGCTGGAAACAAAGATTTCCGATTTTAAAACCTTTAAAACCGAATTGAAAAAATATTTGGGGGTACTTAAAGAATTATAGCTATGGAAGAATTGAGGGGTACTGGTGTTGCTTTGGTTACGCCGTTCATGGAAAATGGTAGTATAGACGTGGAAGCCCTTTCCAAAATAGTGGTGCATTGCAAAAAAGGTAAAATCGACTATTTGGTAGCCTTGGGAACAACGGCGGAATCCGTTACCCTGTCCAAAGAAGAAAAACAAATTGTATTGGATACCGTGGTGGTTGCCAATAACGGGGAACTACCTTTAGTGGTAGGCATAGGGGGTAATGATACAAGAGCTGTTATGAAAGAACTCCAAACGTTGGACTTGAGCGATTTTTGCGCAATTCTTTCCGTTTCACCTTATTATAACAGACCTACCCAAGAAGGCATATATCAACATTTTAAGGCGCTTTCGCAAGTTTCGCCGTTACCTATAATCGTGTATAACGTGCCTGGCAGAACAGGTAGTAATATGCAGCCCGCTACTACGATCCGGTTGGCAAATGACTTGGAAAATATTATAGCTATAAAGGAAGCATCCGGCAATATGGTTCAGGTAATGGAACTTATCCAAAACAAACCAAAGGATTTTATGGTCATTTCAGGTGATGATATTACCGCACTGCCCACGATTTTAGCGGGAGGCGATGGTGTTATTTCCGTAATAGGGCAAGGACTGCCCCTGGAATTTTCTGAAATGGTTAGGTTAGGTCTAAAAGGAAATGCCAAGGAAGGGTACCGTTATCATTACCAACTACAGGAGGGAATGCACCTTATTTTTGAGGAAGGTAATCCCGCAGGCATAAAGGCTATGTTAGAGCTTTTGAACCTGGGCCGATGCGATGTGAGGTTACCGCTCATCGCCGTATCGAACGAGCTTAAAAAGAAAATTGGTCTCTTCATGTATTCGGTTTCCAAAATCCTAGCGTAATAGTTTACGTTAAAACTTACCCAAAAACCACAGGTGACAAACGGAATGCGCTTATTTTTGATAGTGTAAAAATGTTTTTTAAATCCGTTGGGAATCACTAATTTTGCAAAATGTTTTTTAGAATGAAACGATATTTTATTTTTTTGGTTTTGGCGGTAGCCTCACAATCTTGTAGCGAATACCAAAAAGTGCTTAAAAACGAGGATATAAAGCCGAAATACGACATGGCCGAAAAGTTCTATGGGGAAGGTGATTTTAAGCGTGCCAATAGATTGTTGGAACAGATTGCCCCAAAGTATATAGGCAAGCCGCAGGGAGAAAGGGTGATGTTTTTTTTGGCAAATAGTTATTTTGAATTGGATGATTACAACACCGCAGGATACCAGTTCGAGCGTTTTATTAAATCTTATCCTAAGAGTGATAAAAGCACGGAAGCTGCATTTTTAGGAGCCAGAAGCTACTATGAACTATCTCCGAACTATTCATTGGACCAAACGGATACCGACAAAGCGTTACTGAAATTACAAAACTTTATAAACGCATATTCGGAGTCCGAATATTTTGCACAGGCGAATGCCATGGCCCAGGAACTAACACAAAAGAAGGAGCGTAAGGCATACGAAATCGTAAAGCAGTATAACAAGCTTGGGGAATTTAATTACGATATGATCAAATCTGCAGTCGCGGCAAGTGAAAATTTCGCATCTGATTTTCCTGGTTCGGTTTACCGGGAGGAAGCACTGTTCGTTAAGGCCGATGCACTGACCCACATGGCCATGAATAGCTATCAAAGCTTACAAAAAGAACGCTTACAGAACGCTAAAGACGCTATTATGGCGTTTAAGAAGCAATACCCTAATTCTAAACTTGAGAAAGAAGTATCCGACTTGATGGAAAAAGTTGAAAACGGATTATTACAATTCACAGCAGAATCAAAATAAATAATTGCCATTATGAACATGAACGATTTAAAAAACTCGAAAGCTGCCGTATCAACGGTAACGATAAACAAGAACGAGTTCGACAGTAAAACCGATAATATTTACGAAGCTATTTCCATTGCCGCAAAGCGTGCCGTGCAGATCAATTCTGAAATAAAAAAGGAATTATTGGAGAAATTGGAGGAGTTTGCTACCTACAGCGATAGTCTTGAAGAGGTTTTTGAGAATAAAGAGCAGATAGAAGTGTCAAAGTTCTACGAAAAATTACCAAAACCACATGCCATGGCAGTAGAGGAGTGGTTGATGGATAAAATTTACCATAGAAATACCGAGAAAGACGGATAAGGATTATGTTAGGCGGTAAAAACATCCTTTTAGGCATTACCGGAGGGATTGCCGCGTACAAAACTACGTTCCTGGTTCGTTTAATGATAAAAGCTGGCGCTAACGTTAAGATCGTTCTTACCGATAGCGCCAGCTCTTTTGTTTCACCACTAACCTTGGCAACGCTTTCAAAAAATCCGGTAATTTCGGATTTTGTGAAGACAGAGGCCAACACCACGGATTGGAACAATCATGTGGAACTCGGTCTTTGGGCGGATCTTATGGTAATCGCTCCGGCCACGGCGAATACGATGTCCAAAATGGCTTCCGGAAATTGCGATAATTTACTTTTGGCAACCTATCTTTCTGCCAAATGTCCCGTTTTCTTTGCACCTGCCATGGATTTGGACATGTACAGGCATCCAAGTACCGTTACAACACTGAATACCTTACAGTCCTATGGCAATTATATGGTTCCGGCAACTTCGGGCGAGTTGGCAAGCGGTCTTCATGGCGAAGGAAGAATGGCAGAGCCAGAGGATATTATCGATTTTATAAAAAGACAACTTCAGGAGGGACTACCGCTTAGCCACAAGAAGGTGTTGATTACGGCGGGACCTACTTATGAGGCCATAGATCCCGTACGGTTTATCGGCAATCATTCTACCGGACTTATGGGTTTTGAATTGGCCAAACGTGCCGCACGGTTAGGAGCAACAGTAGTACTTGTTTCCGGACCTACCAAGTACTCGGTAGACCATGATAACATTTTGGTGACACCTGTCGTTTCTGCCCAGGAAATGTACGATAGCGCTCATCAGCATTACGCCGATGCCGACATTGTTATATGCGCGGCAGCTGTTGCGGATTACCGACCAAAGGTGGCGGCCACCCAAAAAATTAAGAAATCTGAGAATGAATTACAGATAGACCTCGTAAAAACCAAGGATATCCTTTTTTCTTTGGGCCAGGTAAAGAAACACCAGTATCTCGTAGGTTTTGCACTGGAAACCGAAAACGAAATAGAAAACGCTAAAAGAAAACTAAAACGTAAGAATCTAGATGCCATTGTTCTAAATTCCCTCAACGATAAAGGAGCAGGTTTTGGTGGTACTACCAATAAAATTAGCTTTTTAGATACCAATTCCGGAATACGGACGTTTGAATTAAAAACCAAGGCAGCCGTTGCCGAGGATATTTTTAATGAAATCATTAAAAGACGCTATGCGTAAGCTGTTATTTTTCCTTCTTTTTGGTATTTTCCTTAACTCCTTGCATGCACAAGAGTTGAACGCTACCATTACGGTAAACGCCGACCAAGTGTCCCAGACCAACCAACAGATTTTTCAAACCCTTCAACGGTCTTTGACCGATTTCGTTAACAAGACCAAATGGACAAATAGGGTGTACAAGGAAAATGAAAAGGTAAATGCCCAAATTTTCATCACAATAACGGAATACGAATCGGATCGTTTTACGGGTACTATTCAATTACAGTCCTCTAGACCTGTTTTCAACACCTCTTATGAAACTACGGTATTCAATTACAAGGATAATCAGTTTAATTTTCAGTATGTAGAGTTTCAGCCTTTGGTGTTCAACGAAAATGTTTTTGAGTCCAACCTCGTTGCGGTCTTGGCCTACTACGCCTATATTATGTTAGGATTGGATGCCGACACCTTTTCTTTGGAAGGTGGGACGGATTATTTTAGAAAAGCACAGCAGATTACAACCCAGGCACAGGGAAGTAATTATGCAGGTTGGAACCAATCCACCTCCGACAATAGGACGCGCTTCGATTTTATAAGCGATATCCTTTCCAACACGTATAAGGAATATCGTGTGGCCATGTATAACTACCATAGAAAAGGTCTTGATATTTTAGGCGATAACAATAGTACGGGAAAACAGGTCATTGCGGGTACCATCAATTTGTTTGAAATTATGGTAAAAAGAAGGCCCAACGCCTTTTTGGTACAAACGTTTTTTGATGCCAAATCCGAAGAAATACAGAGTATATTTTCAGACGGACCAAAAGTGGACATCGTTAAACTCAAAGAGACCCTCAACAGTGTAGCACCTTTTTACTCTGGCACATGGAACGATATTAGTTATTAGTCCCTTTTTTCACTTCAGAATATAGAGTACCTTTGTACTACTAAATTCGTAATCTGTGCTAGCCAATCTCTCCATTGAAAATTATGCATTAATAGACAGTTTAGAAGTGCATTTGGCTTCTGGTTTTACTGTAATAACAGGTGAAACCGGGGCCGGAAAATCTATATTACTAGGCGGACTTTCTTTGGTGTTGGGCAAGCGTGCGGATTTGTCTTCCTTACGTAACAAAGAACAAAAATGTATTGTAGAAGCGCATTTTTCAATAAGTGATTATGGTCTGCGATCGTTTTTTGGCGAGAACGATCTGGATTATGAAGAAACGACCATCATTAGAAGAGAAATCTTGCCTAGCGGCAAATCACGTGCATTCATTAACGATACACCCGTAACCTTGGATGTCCTTTCTAGCTTGGGGGATCAATTGATAGATGTACATTCCCAGCACCAGACCATGCGGTTGACCGAAAACGATTTTCAGTTTAAACTAATCGATGCACTTGCCAACAATAAAACGCGACTCTCCCAATATTCAAAAACCCTAAAAGCCTATACCGAGGAGCAAAAAGAGCTGGAGGATTTAATCGCTTTTCAGCAAAACGCTACTAAAGAACAGGATTACAATACGTTTTTACTTACCGAGTTGGAGGCTGCACCATTGAAGGAAGGCATACAGGAAGAACTGGAAACCCAATACGAACAGCTTAACAATGTTGAGTTGATCAAAGAAGAGCTATCCAAGGGAGATCAACTTTTTAATGATGAGCAGATCGGTGTACTTTCTTTAATGTCGGAAGCACGATCGGCACTTTCAAGATTAGCGGGTTTCGGAAAACAATATGCAGGTCTGTACGAAAGAGTACAATCCGTTTTTATAGAATTAGACGATATAAATACAGAATTACAGGCGTTTCAGGAAGCCGTGGAATCCGACCCAGGACTATTGGAAGAGGTAAATACAAAGCTACAGCTGCTGTACAACTTACAAAAAAAGCATGGGGTTTCAGAAATTTCGGAGCTTATAGCGATTAGGAACCAATTGTCCGATAGCTTATACGAAACTGCAAATGTCGAAGAAAAAATAGCTATAAAGACCAAAAGGCTGCAGGAGTTGGAGAAAGCTCTAAAAGAACAGGGAACGGAATTGAATAAAAAACGAAATGGGGTTATTGCACAATTAAAAAAACAATTGGAAGAAGACCTTGCCCTTTTGGGAATGCCAAGTGCTTCCTTTCAAATTACTTTAAACGCAACCAATAGCTTTAAAGCTAACGGCATGGACGAGCTTTCTTTTTTGTTTACCGCAAACAAAGGAGGTTCCTATGGCTTGCTTAAAAAAGTAGCGTCCGGAGGGGAACTTTCCCGTATAATGTTGGTCATTAAAGCGATTTTGGCCAAATACGAAAAGTTGCCTACAATCATGTTCGATGAAATAGATACCGGGGTTTCCGGGGAGATCTCCAACCGAATGGCGGATATTATGAAAGACATGAGTTCCGAAATGCAAGTATTCTCCATTACACATCTACCACAAGTAGCTTCAAAAGGCCATCACCATTTTAAGGTATATAAGACAGATGAAAAGGAAGGAACTCGTACAAATATGAAAAAACTTCTCCACGAGGAGCGTGTGCTGGAAATAGCTGAAATGTTGGGCGGCAAAGAAGTGTCGGACTCTGCTATGGCCCATGCTAGGGAGTTGCTTAATTAGTAGGCATATTTTAAATATCTTTGAATTTTACGTTTAACAAAGTAGCAAAACATATATGGCATACAATTTATTAAAAGGGAAACGAGGAATTATATTCGGCGCATTGGATGAAAAATCCATTGCTTGGAAAACAGCGATGAGCGTACACGCAGAAGGTGGGACCTTTGTGTTGACAAATGCCCCAATTGCTATGAGAATGGGCCAGATAAACGAATTAGCGGAAAAAACCGGTGCTCAAATTATTCCGGCAGATGCTACCAATGTAGATGATTTGGATAATTTGGTCGCCAAAGCGCAAGAAATTTTAGGAGGTAAATTGGACTTTGTACTGCATTCTATAGGTATGTCCGTAAATGTTAGAAAAGGAAGGGCATACACAGATGAAAAATATGATTTCACAGCTAAGGGCTGGGATGTTTCGGCATTGTCCTTTCATAAAGTAATGCAATCTTTATATAAAGCGGACGCAATGAACGAGTGGGGAAGTATTGTGGCCCTTACCTATATGGCCGCTCAGCGCGTTTTCCCTGATTATAACGATATGGCAGATAACAAGGCTTACTTGGAATCTGTAGCCCGTAGTTTTGGGTATTTCTTTGGAAAAGAGAAAAATGTTCGTGTAAATACGATTTCACAATCTCCAACACCCACTACTGCAGGGCAAGGTGTAAAAGGATTCGATGGCTTTATTAGTTATGCCGAAAAAATGTCCCCTTTAGGGAATGCTTCCGCACAAGACTGTGCCGATTACACCCTTACGCTTTTTTCGGACCTGACCCGCAAGGTAACGATGCAAAATCTTTTCCATGATGGTGGTTTTTCCAATACCGGAGTTAGTCAAGAAGTAATAGAAAAATTCTCTTAGAGTGATGTAGGCCAATCATACTATTTGCCGGAAGGCGAGTTCAAAATTAATACTTTTAAACGCATACCTAGATGGTCAGAACCTAGGTTTTTGATTAACCGATATAAAAGTAAAAATGCAATTATCTTTTTCTTTTATTATCCCTGTTTACAATAGGCCCGAAGAAATAAGGGAGCTTTTAGAAAGCCTTTGTAAGCAGACGTACACCAAGCGTTTTGAAGTGGTTATCGTAGAGGATGGCTCCACCATACCTTCCGATTCCGTTAGTTCTGAATACAACGGTATTTTGGAAATTTCTTACTTTCAGAAACCTAATTCGGGACCAGGAGATTCCAGAAATTACGGGATGCGGTTGGCAAAGGGAAACTATTTTATAGTCTTGGATTCCGACTGTATTTTACCACCGGAATATTTGGAACGGGTAGAGAAAAGTTTAGAAAAGGAATTTGTGCATTGTTATGGCGGTCCGGATGCGGCTCACGATTCTTTTTCGGATATCCAGAAGGCCATAAACTACGCGATGACTTCTTTTTTCACCACTGGTGGCATACGTGGTAGTAAAAAATCAATAAATAAATTTCAGCCGCGGAGTTTCAATATGGGTATTTCCAAAGAAACTTTTAACACCGTAGGCGGATACGGAAATATTCATCCTGGGGAGGATCCTGATCTAACCATCCGTATTTGGAATAAAGGGTTTACTACCAAATTGATCCCAGAGGCTTACGTATATCATAAAAGACGTATAGATTGGCACAAATTTTACGTACAAGTAAATAAATTTGGAATGGTACGTCCCATTTTGAACAAATGGCATCCCCAAACGGCTAAGCTTACCTATTGGTTTCCCAGTTTGTTCTGTTTTGGCTTTATCTTGGCCCTTGGCTTTTCGTTTCTAGGTATTTTATGGCCATTGGTCTTATTTGGTATCTATTTCTTTATATTGTTTGTTGATGCCTTGGCAAAGACAAGGAGTTTTATGATTGCCCTTTTGGCATTATTTGCTACGGGCATTCAATTCTTAGGGTACGGGTATGGTTTTTTAAAATCGACCGTACATATTACATTTAGAAAAAGTGCGCCACAAGACATTTTTCCTAAGTTATTTTTTAAAACAAATTCTTGATTTTGATCGTAGAACGGATAAAAACAGCATTAAAAAAGAGAAAAGTAAAGGTGTTCTCGCTTTTTTTGCTTTTTTCTACCCTTGCCTGGCTTATTAACAATCTATCTCAGTCTTTTGTTAGCAATACAAGCTTTGAACTGGAATATGTGAATACACCGGATGCCTTTTTACTTACCCAGACTCCTAGGGAGGCAATAGATGTAAGGCTAAGGGCCATAGGTTTTCAGTTTGTAGGTTTTGAAATACGAAAACGTAAGGTTCAAATAGACCTTTCCAACATAAGCGTAAAAGGTGATCGATATTTTATTTTACCTAAAGTATACAGAAAACAGATAGAAAGGCAATTGCCGAATAGTATGGAGGTACTACAAATGGATAACGATACCCTTTTCATTCCGTTGATGGAACTCATTGTGAAAGAGGTGCCGGTTATTCCAAGAACCAATGTTGAATTGGCTACGAACTATATGTTAAACGGCCCTATAACAGTTGCGCCACCAACAGTCAAGCTAAGAGGTCCAAAAAGCGAGGTAGATACAATAACCGCTATAAGAACGTCATTTATGAACTTAGAAAACGTAAGTAATGACTTTTCTCAAGAACAAGCTTTGGTATTACATAGGGATTTAACAAAATCGAACCTAGCACCTCCCACAGTTATCATTTCCGGTAGGGTTCTTCGCTTTTCGGAGAAGGTGCTTTCTGTTCCAGTGGTTATGGTGAATGTTCCGGACAGTGTAAAGGTTCGTATGTTTCCCAATGAAGTGAAAGTGCTGTGCCAAGGCACTATTGAGGCCTTGAAGGATCTAAATCCGAATGATTTTAAGATTATTTCCGATTATAACCAAATAGCGTCTGCCAAGGATAATAAACTCCCATTGCTTATGGAAAACTTTCCGGATAAATTAAGTACGGCTACACTGGTTACCAATGAGGTGGAATTTATATTAAGACGGGAATGATGTTGGTAGGACTCACAGGTGGCATAGGAAGCGGTAAATCTACGGTTGGAAAATTATTGGAAGACTTGGGGGTGCCCGTTTATAACTCCGATATAGAGGCCAAGCGATTAATGAACACTTCAAAGGTGTTGCGTAGAAAAATAGTTCAACTACTAGGAGAAGAGGCCTTTGTTGATGATACGCTCAATAGGGCTTATATCGCTAAAAAGGTATTCAACGATAAGGCACTTTTAGAAAAATTGAACGGAATCGTACATCCAGCAGTTCGGAAACATTTTTTAAGATGGGCCAAAAAGAAAGATCATCCGTATGTGGTACAGGAAACGGCCTTGCTGTTCGAAAATGGAATGCAGGACTATTATGACAAGACGGTTTTGGTTACCGCACCCAAGGATATTCGTATAAAACGGATAATGGAAAGGGACGGAAGCACGCGACAACAGGTTTTGGACCGGATGGACAATCAGTTGGACGATGCTATAAAATTACCTTTGGCCGATTATGTGCTGGAGAATATTGAGCTAGATAAAATTAAGGGGAAAGTTCAAGCGCTCAACATCGCTCTCCTTGAATATTGCTAGGTTCTAAGGCATTTTAACATTTATGTTAAGCTTAGGTTAAACCCGCCTTTTCCCTTATACTAAATCTGTAATTTTAACACTCAATGAACAAGAGGTTATTTGTGATCTTGGTTATATTGATGAGTTCATCGCTCATCGGATTGATAGTTGTCCAAAGTCTATGGATAAATAAATCGGTCGAGGACAAGGAAGAACAGTTTTCAAACATGGTATCGGAGGCGCTTAATAGCGTAACCGATAAGATCTCGGAACGTGAGACCAAGAATTATTTTGATCGATACCTACAGGCAAGGGATAGTGTTGGGGAATTAGTGGATACACAGTTTACAAACTTCTTTTTTATTGATAGGGATGTAAATTCCAACGAAATCTTATTATACGAACATGGTATACTAGAGGAGGACTATAGCATTTCCTCAACGTTCTTTGATAATCCCAATGGTAGCGATACCATTATAAAAAATTTTACCAGTAAACGTACCACTTCGATTTTTAAGGAGGATTATGATTTAGACGGGAAGAAGAGTTTTATGTTAACACCGCAACAGCGGGTAGAAAAAATTGGTGGTCTGTCCGAATTTGACAAACTAGCGCTAAAAGATCTTTTTAATACCTACGCCAAAAGAGAGCCCATACATAAACGTGTATCCAAACAGGAAATAGAGTTGCTTATGCAGCGGGAACTGGAAAATAGAGGTTTGGATATTAGTTTTGAATATGGGATCTATAGCAATGGTTTGCCAACAAAGGTGAAATCAAAGAAGTTTAAGTACTCGGAAAAGAATATTTATAGGGCACACATGTTCACCGATATGGAAGGGAGTTCCAATTTTGACCTTTTGGTTTCCTTTCCCGAGAAAAAGCGTTTTTTGGTCAGTTCTATTTTGGGAATGGCATTGTTGTCCTTATTGTTTACCTTAATCATTGTTATCGCTTATTCCGGTGCTATTTATCAATTGATTAAGCAAAAGCAGATATCCGAGATAAAAACGGATTTCATAAATAACATGACACATGAGTTTAAAACACCTATTGCAACCATAAATTTAGCTGTTGAGGCGATTAAAAATCCCAAGATTATAGTAGACCAGGAAAAGGTGAACCGCTACCTTACCATGATCAGGGACGAGAACAAAAGAATGCATGCCCAAGTAGAAAATGTATTGCGAATCTCTAAATTGGAAAGGAATCAATTGGATATTAGTAAGGATAGGGTAGATGTGCACGACATAATAAACGATGCCATTACGCATGTAGAATTGATTGCGAAAGATAGGGGAGGCTATATACATACGCATTTGGAGTCCGAACGGTCCGAAGTTTTGGCAAACGAAATGCACTTTACCAACGTTATCGTAAATATGTTGGACAATGCCATAAAATATTCCGAAGAGGCACCAAAAATAGACGTGTACACCGAAAAAGTAAAAAACTATATTATCATTAAGGTGCAGGACCAAGGATCCGGAATGAGTAAAGCGGTTCTAAAAAGGGTTTTTGAAAAATTCTATAGAGAACATACCGGAGATGTACACAACGTTAAGGGACACGGCTTAGGTCTTGCCTACGTAAAGAAAATAGTAGATGATCACCAAGGGGAGGTCTACGTAGAAAGTGAAAAAGGAAAAGGAAGCACTTTCTTCGTAAAACTACCTTTAATTTAAAAAATAGTATGGAAACAGTAAACAAGAAAATACTTTTAGTAGAGGACGATCCAAATTTTGGAATTGTACTTAAGGATTATTTGTCAATGAACGATTTTGACGTTACGTTGGCAAAGAACGGAATGGAAGGCTTTGAGAAATTCAAGAAAGATAATTATGACATTTGTATTTTGGATGTCATGATGCCCTATAAGGATGGTTTCACCTTAGCCAAGGAAATCCGTGAAAAGAACGAGAACGTGCCTATAGTTTTTCTTACGGCCAAAACGATGAAGGAAGATGTACTTAAAGGCTATAAGGCAGGGGCGGATGATTACTTGAACAAGCCCTTTGACTCCGAAGTGCTTTTAATGAAGCTAAAGGCCATTCTTCAGCGTAAAGCTTCCAATAGCTTGGCCGATAGTAAAAAATTTGAATTCACCATCGGTGGTTTTCACTTAAATTCTAAACTAAGATTCTTAAAATATAAGGATACCGAGGCGATTAAACTGTCGCCAAAAGAAAACGAACTATTGCGTTTATTGGCGCTTCATGAAAATGATTTAATGCCACGGGAACTGGCCTTGACCAAAATTTGGAGAGACGACAATTACTTTACCTCCAGAAGTATGGATGTGTATATCGCCAAATTGCGCAAATATTTGAAGGTTGACGACACGGTTGAAATATTGAATATCCATGGAGAAGGTTTCCGATTGGTCGTAAAAACGGAGGGGGAGTAACTACGCTTCGTTAACCGTTTGGCCGGAGTCTTTCTGTTTTTAGACCAATGCTAATGTTTTTACCTTGGACAAAAGTAAATTCAGTTCCGTTTTGTACTGTATATTGTGGAGGGTAATTTTTTAGGTGGAGCCGTCGCTTTAAAAAAATACCCTTTCCATGAACTCGTTTACAATTTGTTCCGGATTCTTTAGTATCGATATTATAATAGCGTTTGAAGGTTCTTCTAAAGTATCAAATTGGGATTGTAATAATTCTAGGGGCATAAAATGACCTTTTCGGCTCAAAAGACGTTCTCTAATGGCATCAATATTTCCCTTTAAATATAATAGCTCAAAACCGTTCTCCAAGCCTTTTTTAAGCTGTTTCCTATACGTTTCCTTTAATGCGGAGCATACAATTACAGCGCCTGTTTCCTCATGCTCCTTGGCAATCTGGTTAAGGCGTTCCAACCAACCTTGGCGGTCGGTATCGTTTAATGCCTCTCCCCGGGACATTTTGATTATATTGGATTTTGGATGAAAGTCGTCACCGTCAAAAAATGCGTAACCTAAACGTTCGGCCAAAAGGCTACCTACGGTAGATTTTCCGCTACCGGAAACTCCCATAACGTATATAGTCTTAGGTCTGTTCATGCTATGTTTAAATTCCATAATCCAGAGTTAAGCCCGACTATCGTCCGCGTATTTCTTCAGGGCCTACCAAAAGTTGTAACAGATGTTCTTTCAAAATCCTTACGAGAACGCTACGGCCTGGTTTACATGTTCTGCTATACTTTCTAATTGATGTTCACGATTTGTGTTACTATCCACCCATAAGATCTGTTCATTTTTCTTGAACCATGTAAGCTGCCGCTTTGCAAAGCGTCTGGTATTTTTCTTTATTTCGGATACAGCCGTTTCATAACTCCAAATACCATCAAAATACGTAAAAAGTTCTTTGTACCCAACCGTCTGCAAAGCGTTAAGCGCCCTATTTGGGAACAATGCTTTTGCTTCCTCTTCCAAACCTAGGGCCATCATAGTATCGACCCTTCGGTTTATTGCATCGTATATATGTGGTCTATCCGCTTTTAGGCCTACGGTTATCGTTTTAAAATCGCGCGCTTTCTTCGGTTTGTTTAAAAAGCTCGTATATGGTTTTCCCGTACCAAGACATATTTCTAAGGCACGTATTAGCCTATGGGGGTTGTTTAGGTCTACCGTTTTATAATAACTACCGTCTAGTTGTTCAAGTTTTTTTTGAAGTGATACGATACCGGATTCCTTAAATTCTTGGTTAAGTTGTTCCCGTATTTCCGAATCTACGATCGGGAATTTATCCATACCTTTCGTTATTGCATCAACATATAAACCGCTGCCACCGACCATAATAACAATACTTTGGTTCTTGAAAAGGTGATTCAGCAAGGCTATGCCATCCCTCTCAAAATCTCCCACTGAAAAGGCATCCTTTATGCTTTTGTGTTGTATAAAATGATGCTTTGCCGCACTTAGCTCTGCTAGCGAGGGTACCGCGGTTCCGATAGTCATTTCTTTGAAAAACTGTCTCGAATCTGCAGATAGGATTTCGGTCCGGTAATGTTGCGCTAGCGAAATTGCTAACTTGGTTTTACCTATGGCCGTAGGCCCTACTACGGAAATAAGGAGCTTACTCATGTAATAAATTACCACAGTTATAACAATGTACGGCATCATCCCTATGACCTTCTTTGGAGCAATAGGTACAACATTGTGTATTCAAGTGTATGCCATGCTTATTTGTCCCAGCGCTTATGGACCCATCTTTTTTCTTTTCCTCTGCAGTGCCTTGTCCTGCTGCAAACTCCGCGCTAACGATACCAGTAGGAACTGCGATAATGCCATACCCCAAAACCATGATTATAGTTGCAATGAACTGACCTAAATTGGTTTCAGGCGCAATATCACCATAACCTACTGTTGTCAACGTTACTATAGTCCAATAAATACTTCTAGGGATACTTGTAAAACCAGCCTCTTCACTTTCTATTAAATACATGATCGTACCCATTATAACCGAAAGTATAAGGACTACATAAATAAATACAACGATTTTTGTCCTGCTAGCCTTCAACGCCTGTTTTAACTGCGAGGCTTCACCAATAAATTTTACCAATTTTAATATTCTGAAAATACGGAGCATCCTAAATATTCTAAAGGCCAATAATACTTGGGAACCAGCGAACAAATAGGACAGGTAAAGCGGAATTGTGGAAATAAAATCAATAACACCGTAAAAACTGAATATGTACTTAAAAGGCTTACGTATAGAAATAATTCGAGCTATATATTCTATGGTAAAAAAAATGGTTACAACCCATTCTAGAAACAATAATTCCCTATGGTATTTTACGTCGATTTCTTTTACACTTTCCAGCATAATCAAAACAACACTTAGCAGGATTAATATGATTAGGATAAGATCAAACCATTTCCCCATAGGGGTATCGGCTTCATAAATAATCTCATGTAGCTTTTCCCGCCAGCCAAGTTTGGATGTTTCTTGTTTCAATTTTACGCGTTAATAGGAATTGTTTTTAAAATACGTTTCTTTCTTAGATAGGATTCTATAATAAAATTAGCGTTAACGGTTCCGTTCATAGGTGTAATCAACGTTTCTAAGATAGACATATTATTTATTTGATGGTTTAGATCATAGTAGCCTAAGCCTACTAAAGCCCCCTTTTTAATTAAAATAACACTGTTTTCACCTATTTTTCGACCCGTATCGATTAAAAGTACATCTTTCCCCTTTAAGGTATATTTTGCCAGCGCATCTGCAACGCGAAGGTTATAGGTTTCCGAAACTTCCTTTTGGATGCAGGCTCCGTGACATTCATTATCGTCATAAGCCGCACAGTTTTTTCTGGCCTCGCTTATTCCGTTCAATTTATCGCAAAGGGTAAATTCCTTGGTGATTTTGTGTAAGTGATTTTGTGCACTAAAAACTCCGTTGAAGGTACCGCTAGGCCTTTTACAATCGGACAAGGGTTGCACCCTTAATTCTATATACCCACCTTCGTTTATTTTAGAGCATAAGGTATGGGAGAACATTCTCTTTTTGGGCAATGAGTTGTATTTAGGTTTGTTTTTATTGAGTTCTTGGTGCTCTTTTAGTAATGCGATGAGTTCGCTGCCGGTACGTTCGAACGTAACTTTTTTTGTCTCTTTTACCAATTTTCTAGACCGATTACCACTTTTGGTAAACAACTGGTTTACCCGTTTTTTGATATCGGTACTGCGACTTAGGTAAATGATATCCCCGTCCTTATTATGCATATAAAATACACCGGTTTCATTGGGCATGCGCTGCACGATATCCAGTTGCTTCTCGGAAAGTTCGCCATGCGCCTCTTTTCTAATAACGTCCTGTATAATTATTTTCTCACTATCCTTTGCCAGCAAGAGCTGAAATAATTTAATCGTTGCCAGCGCATCGCCGTTTGCCCTATGCCTATCGGTTACGGGAATACCCAAAGATCGCACCAATTTACCTAGACTATAGGACTCGGCATCTGGCAGCAAGGTTTTGGAAAGGTCTACCGTGCAAAGGGTCTTACGTTGGTAGTTATAGCCTAAACGTCTAAATTCCGTTCTTAAAATTCGATAATCGAACTGCGCGTTATGGGCTACTAGTACCGCGTCTTGGGTGATCTCCACAATGCGTTTGGCCACCTCGTGAAATTTAGGTGCGGTACGTAACATTTTATTATTGATTCCTGTAAGATTCACAACAAAAGGCTGAATCTCTTTTTCAGGATTTACCAGACTAATAAAGGTGTCCACTACGTGGTGCCCATCAAATTTATGTATAGCAATTTCCGTGATACCTTCCTCATTGTACTTTCCTCCTGTTGTTTCAATATCTAAAATTGCGTACATTTTGATTTTTGGCTATTATTCTCTTTAAACCGACCGGCCGATTAACATAATCAATCTAATTTCTTGCACCAAAGATACTACTTCCTATACGTACCATCGTACTACCTTCTTCTATGGCTATGTGGTAATCCCCACTCATTCCTATCGAGAGGGTATCCACAGTTGATATTTTGGTATTTATAACGGCATATAGCTGCTTTATGGTTTTAAATTCCCTTCTTACCTGGTCTTGATCATTTGTAAAGGTGGCCATTCCCATAAGTCCCTTAACGCGCACATTTTTTAATCCTAAGAATTCGGGATTTTCAATAAGTAACAGCAACTCTTCCCTATCAAAACCAAATTTCGTGTCTTCCTCTGCAATATGCACCTGAAGTAAGCAGGGGATAGTACGGTCGTATTTCTTCGCTTGCTTGTCTATTTCCTTAAGGAGTTTTAAACTATCTACGCCATGAACCAGTGCTACATATTCTGCCATATACTTTACCTTGTTACGTTGTACATGACCAATCATGTGCCATTGGATGTCCTTGGGCATTTCTTCCCATTTCTGGGTCATTTCCTGAATTTTATTTTCTCCAAAGATGCGTTGCCCTGCTCGATAAGCTTCAAGCAGATCTGAAACGGGTTTGGTTTTGGATACCGCTACCAGGGTTACATGGTGGGGAATGGATTGCTGAATGTTCGCTAAGTTTTTTTGTATCGACATGTAATTATTTGAATCTACTCGTTAATAATTTGATTCCTATATGCCCGTGAACGGTGGCGCACGTTTTTCATTATCCCTTTAAAAACTGCGTGGACACTATTTCGGCTTTTTTATGTTCGCTGTAATCATAAAAACCTTCTCGGGATTTTACGCCCAGCTTACCGGCCATGACCATATTTACCAATAGGGGAGACGGTGCATATTTTGGATTTTTGAAACCATTGTACATTACGTTTAAAATAGAGAGACAAACATCCAGACCAATAAAATCGGCTAACTGTAATGGTCCCATGGGGTGTGCCATACCTAATTTCATAACGGTATCTATTTCTGTGACACCTGCTACCCCGTGTTGCAGGGTTTCTATGGCTTCGTTGATCATAGGCATGAGAATACGGTTGGCCACAAAACCAGGGTAATCGTTAACCTCGGTCGGGGTTTTTCCCAAGGTTTTAGCAAGTTCCATAACCGTAGTCGTTGTTTCATCAGAGGTACTGTACCCGCGTATAATTTCTACCAACTGCATTATGGGCACAGGATTCATAAAATGCATACCAATTACTTTTTCCGGTCTTGATGTTGCCGCGGCTATCTGCGTTATGGATATGGAGGATGTATTGGTAGCTAAGATTGTTCCGGCCTCACAAAGCGTATCTAAATCCTTAAAGATTTTCAGTTTTAGGTCGATATTCTCCGTGGCGGCCTCCACAACCAAGTCGGCCTGGGCCACACCTTCTTTTAAATTGGAAAACAGCTTGATATTACCAAGCGTAGAAGCCTTATCACTTTCCGATATTTTTTCTTTGACAACCATTCTGTCCAAATTTTTGGAAATGGTAGCGAATCCTTTATCCAGACTTACTTGTGAAACATCGATCAAGCGCACTGTAAAACCGGTTTGCGCAAAAACATGTGCAATACCATTTCCCATGGTGCCAGCACCTATTACCGCTATTTTTTTCATTTTATCCGTCTTTTTATCTTAACAGGGGAATCTTTAGTTTTCAACTATTCCCCGTAATTCTGTAGTATTCGTCGGTACACGGGAAAACTTTTATACCTGTACTTTGTTGTCCTCAAATGAAGCTATAATCTGTAAAGCTACTTTCAAGGCTTCCGTTCCTTGTTTGAGTGAGACTATAGGCGTAGTCTTATTGTTTATGGCATCGGCAAAAGCCTCCAATTCATCTAAAATGGCATTATTGGCCGCTATCGTTGGGTTTTCAAAATAAATCTGTTTTTTGACACCTTCCGCATTTTGCAGCACCATATCAAAATCACCAGGATTTTCCGGTGCATCCTTCATTTTTACCACCTCTACCTTTTTCTCCAAAAAATCGACCGATATGTAGGCATCCTTTTGGAAAAAGCGGGACTTACGCATGTTTTTTAAGGAAATTCTGCTTGCCGTTAGGTTCGCAACACAACCATTTTCAAACTCTAATCGTGCGTTTGCGATATCCGGAGATTGACTAATAACGGAAACACCACTGGCGTTTATCTGTTTAACTTTTGAGTTTACCACGCTTAGGATAGCATCGATATCATGAATCATTAAATCCAAGACCACTGGCACATCGGTACCTCTTGGATTAAACTCCGCTAACCGGTGCGTTTCAATGAACATGGGTTCTTGGATGGCATGTTTTACAGCGGTAAAAGCGGGATTAAATCGTTCCACATGTCCTACTTGACCCATTATGCCGAATTTGTCTTCTAGAACCAAGAGTTCTTCGGCTTCCGCCAAGGTGTTGGTGATCGGTTTTTCTATGAATATATGTTTTCCATGCTCCATTGCCTTTTTGGCGCATTCGTAATGGGAAAGTGTTGGTGTTACAATATCTACTACGTCAACGGAAGCGATCAACTCGTTCATATTATCAAAGTAGGTATATCCAAATTCCGAAGCTACTTTTTTACCATTGATGATGTCCGCGTCGTAAAATCCTATCAATTCATATTTGTTGGATTCTTGGAGCAATCTCAAATGGATTTTTCCTAGATGACCCGCTCCTAAAACACCTGCTTTCAACATGATTCTCTTTTTTTTCAAAAATACGCATAGTTTGGAAGTTAAGAGGAACGCCCTTAGCAAAATTCGAATTAATTGCCCACCTTTTTTTTATAGTGTTTCATTCGTACCGGGAACTTTGCTACATTTGAATTCCAAACCAACTACGATTGAAAGACACCTTAAAACACAGGGGAATGCGCAACCAATTAGCGCAGCTATTGATAGAAAAGGGAATAACGGACGCCAAGGTACTGGATGCCATCCGCGATATTCCAAGGCATTTGTTCATGGATAGCAGTTTTGAGGGACATGCTTACCAGGATAAAGCATTTCCCATTGCCGCTAACCAGACCATTTCCCAGCCCTATACAGTAGCTTTTCAAACGCAATTATTGGAATTGAAACCAAGCATGCACGTCTTGGAGATTGGCACTGGCAGTGGTTATCAAACAGCGGTGCTATTAAAATGTAGGGCTAAGGTTTTTACGATAGAAAGACAGTTGGAACTCTTTAAAAAAACAAGTCTTTTCTTTAAGAAAATGGGCTATCGACCAAAGAAAACTATTTTTGGCGATGGATACAAAGGCCTACCTAAAGATGCTCCCTTTGATAGGATAATTGTAACCGCTGGAGCGCCAGAAGTACCAAAGGCCTTATTATCGCAGTTAAAAGTAGGTGGGAGGTTGGTTATTCCTGTTGGATTCGAGGAGCAGATTATGACCCTTTATGTGAGAACCACGGAAAAGGAGTTTACGAAAGAGGAATTTGGTTCCTTTAAATTCGTGCCCTTATTGGAAGATAAAAACTAGAGCTCCCTAATTATTGAAACTCTTTTTAATCCGCGCTAAATCCCGTTTATTGTCGCGGTCTTTCATGGTTTCTCGCTTGTCATAGAGTTTCTTGCCCTTGGCCAACGCTATCTGTATTTTTGCCAGTCCACGGTCGTTTATAAAGAGCGTCAAAGGCACAATGGTCAACCCGGATGCCACTACTTGTTTTTGCAATTTTTTTAGTTCCCTTTTTTGCAATAATAGTTTTCGCTGGGCTTTGGGTTTATGATTGTAATGGGATGCATGGGAATATTCATCGATCTGCATGTTGATGACAAAAAGCTCACCACGGTCGTTAAATTCACAAAAACTTTCCGAAATAGAGGCCCTACCATACCTCAGGGACTTAATTTCGGTACCGCCCAAAACGATACCGGCCGTATATTTGTCCAACAGTTCGTACTCGAACCTTGCTTTTTTATTTTTTATATTGATGTTCTTCTGCATACACTACAAAAATAAGCACAATTAAATAATCCACTTTACTTTTGCAACGAATTAAAGTGCTTCATTTGTAATGAAACTAGTGTATTTACGAATAAGTATAAAAATAGGTGCCAAAATGGTTATCTTAACAATAGATTCAACTAGTTTATTGATATTACCAAGTTTTTAAATAGAAAATAAAAGGAAACAAATGAACAAAGGGTATTGGTTGCTTGCATTGCTATTGATAACGGCATGCAATGAAAAAACGAAGGAACCTACGGCACAGGAAATCGTTGATAGAAGTATTTTGGTTTCTGGCGGGGAGAATTACCGTGCAAGCGATATTTCTTTTCGCTTTCGCGATATGGTATATACGGCATCAGGTTTTGGAAACAATAGGGTCCTTACACGTAGTTTTCAAAAAGACAGTGCTCATATCAAAGATGTGAGGACACCAAAAGACTTTAAGCGCTATGTAAACGATAGCCTTGTTGTCCTTTCCGATTCCTTAGCCAATGTTTACTCAAATTCGGTAAACTCGGTACATTATTTCGCTTATTTACCGTATGGTTTAAACGATGCGGCGGTAAACAAAAAGTATTTAGGGAAAGTGCGTTTGAACGAGAAGGAATATTACAAAGTAGAAATTACATTCGACCAAGAGGGTGGTGGGGATGATTTTGATGATGTTTATGTTTACTGGTTCAATTCAAAAACTTTTAATCCAGATTATTTGGCCTATGAATTTCAAGTAGATGGCGGGGGGCAGCGGTTTAGAAAAGCCTTTAACGAAAGAGTAGTAGGCGGTATACGGTTTGTAGATTACCAAAATTATAAGAACACGCAACTGGACAGATCTATTCATGACATAGACGAACTGTACGAATCGAATGCGCTAAACCTGCTATCCGAAATTAAGTTAGAGGATATAAGCGTTAATCCGGGCAATTACAATTAAAGGTCAGTTTAGAATCGGTAGCAACATTATTTACGATTTTCACAATAAATAGCGCACCGTTTTCGCTGTCGTCCAAGGCTTCGTACTTCTCTTCGCCCAAAAGCATATTCACCATTTGTGGCGTTGTATTGCTATGGCCAACTATCAAAATATTTTTATTTAGATTATCGGTTTTTAACTGATCTATATTCAAAGTTCTTGGGTCGTAGTATTGAACGTCTATGTTGTTTTTTACCGATATAGGTGCTGCCGTCATCGAAGTTCTAAAGTAGTCTGTAGAATAAATGGCATCAATATTTGCATCTTTAAGCACTTCGGCCCAATGCATGGCGCGTCCCAATCCTTTTTGGTTTAGTTCAGGGTCAACATCGTCCGGGTTAGTTCTATCTTTTTCCGCATGGCGAATGAGGTAGAAGGTTGTAATTCCGCTATCCGCCTTTATGATGGTAACAGGTTGCTCTTCCTTACAGGATTGTAAGAAAATAAATCCTGTAAGTAGCATTAGTTTTAGAAATTTCATTGTTGTACTATTGTTTGGTAGATATAAAACTAAAAATACTGGAAAATAGTACGTTCAATAGTCTATTTTTTGTTTTTTTGCATATGAAAAATTTTTGTGGGGCACTTCTTATTGGTTTTGTAGTTTTTGGTCTTCATGGACAAAACACGCCTTTACCCAACGATTTTAGGCAGCAAAACATTACGGAATACAACTCCAGTCTTTTAAATCCGGCCTATGCCATAGACCGTAACAACCCCACTTCTGCGGCCCTATGGGCACGATGGCAATGGCAGACCTTCGATGCGGATCCCACATCCGTCTTCTTCAATTATACGCATAAACTAAACGGTGAATCGGCTCTTGGAGGCGCATTTTTTCAAAATAACACAGGCGTTTTTATTAATACCGGTGGAGCGCTCAATTATGCTTATGCTATAGATTTTAGCCCAAAAGTGAGACTGGGCATAGGGCTTAACTTTTTTGTATTCCAGCAAAAATTGGCAGATGACCGATTTTTTCAACCCAACCCCATACAAAGAACACCTGAAAATGACATGGTGTTGCAAATGGCTCCCGGATTAAATCTGAGAGTTGATAAATTTAATATCGGTTTTGTGTCCGAGAACATGTTCGACTATAATTTAGGTACAAATCAGCGCAATACCAGTCCGTCCGATAGAATGTTCTTTGGAATGGCTAGTTATGATATTCCAATGGAAATGTTTAATACAGATGGAAAATCTTATTTACGTCCCGCGGTTTATTTTAAATCTATTCCAGGATTCGACACGCAGTTTGGCTTCAATTCTATACTAAGCAATGAAAAATTTTGGGCGCAAGCGGGTTACAATTCCTTCTACGGCATTTCCGGAGGGGCCGGAGGACGGTTCTTTAAACGCTTCTCGTTTGGGGCCTTAGTTGAATTTGGCACGAGTCCCGAGTTAAGTGGAACCGACCCAACCTTTGAACTGGTAACATCGTACCGGTTTGATAGTAAGACCAAACCAGAGGCACCGCAGGAAGAATTACTAGCTGCACAAGAGAAAGAGCGTTTAGCGAAGGAAGAAAGGGAACTTTTGGCAGAGCAAGAGAAAGAGCTCTTAGCTGTGAAAGAAAAAGAACTTTTAGCTGAGCAAGAGAAAGAAGCCCTCTTAGAAAAAGAAAAGGAACTTTTGGCAGAACAGGTTAAAGAGGATTCGTTAAAAGAGGCCGTTAAAATTTCCGATCAACTTACCGAACAAGAACTAAAGGCGCAAGAACGACTGGATAAAGAAAAAGCGAGGAAGTACAAGGATTCCGTGCGGCAATCGTCCAAAAATTCAGATGTGGCGACCAAGGTATCCAAACGTGAGCTTAAACGCCGAGCGGATTCTATTGCTAGGGCAAATGAAGCCCTGGCATACCAAGAAATGATCGCGTTAAAAAAACAGCAGCGACAAGATTCCATAGCAGCGGTTACCAAAGCACGTGAAGAGGCCATTGCCCAGAATTTAAAGCGACAACAAGATTCCATAGCAGCAGTAGCCGAGGCAAAAGCAGAAGCTGAGCGTTTGGCCTTAAAGAACGAAGTCGTAAAGCCAAAAGCGGGCGAACGTTACGAAGAGGTAACCAAGGAGGGGAATTTAGCTCCGGGCTATTACCTTATTGCCAATGTTTTTGGAACCAAACGTTATTTTGATGCCTTTATGGCCGATATGAAAAAACGAGGTATAAACGCTGGTTCCTTCTACAGGGAAGCCAATAAGTACAACTACGTATACCTGGGTCGCTACACATCTATAAAAGATGCTCGACAAGCTAGGGAATCCAAATTGGACGGGAAGTATCAAGAAAAAACATGGATCTTTAGGGTCACTGGAGAATAACCATGGAAACCTGAAGTTTTCAGAAGGTCATTAAAAGGTGTTGGGCGGGGAAATGGCAACGGTTCAAATAGTTGTTCCAAAAAGCCGCTATATGTCATAAGCAAGAATGCATAAATAATTGCCCCGTAGGCTAATGGATTACGGGGTTTTTTATTTTAATTCGATTTAGTGCCTTATTTTTGCACCACACTAAGTACACTGGCCATGGATAAAGTTGAACACTACACACAGCTTATAATAGACAATGTTATTTCTTTTGCACCAAGGGTATTTGCAGCAATTTTGGTGTTATGGATCGGATTTAAACTACTTAAAAAGCTGGATCGCTTATTGTCCAAAAGTTTAGAGCGGCTACATATTTCGGATACAATGCGGCCTTTTATCATTTCGTTGGTCGCCACAGTACTTAAGATTATATTGGTATTGATCGCTGTATCCATTATAGGCGTAGAGCTTTCCGGGTTGGTGACCATCGTTGCTGCCATGGGTTTTGCGATCGGACTATCACTACAGGGGAGCTTGGGGAATTTTGCCTCTGGTATCTTGATTCTATTTCTAAAGCCTTACAAGGTACACGATTGGATACAAGTCGATGATAAATTCGGAAAGGTGGAGGAAATTGGCATTTTCAACACGATACTGATTACGCCCGGAAACAAAACGCTCATTGTCCCCAATGCCAAGATCACGGATGGTGTAGTCACCAACTTTTCTAAAAAAGGCTTGGTGCGCTTAGAGCTTAATGCACACATTCCCTATGCCGAGGATTTCCCCAAGGTACAGGAAATGATTACGAAGGCCTTGGCGAACACTCCCTTGGTCCTGAACGATCCACCTGCCGAAATAGGAATCGAAAATTTCGATAGTCACAATATCATACTAGCAATACGGCCCTATGTATTACCGGATAATTACTGGGAGGCTACATTTGAGGCACATAGGGCGGTAAAGCACGCGTTTCACGAAAATAATATTCGGGTAGCCTATTCCGAGGGAATTGAGTTGGGCAGTATAGGAAAGTAATAATGCCAAATTAAAAATAATACTATGAGAAGTCCAAACTGGAAAACAGCGATTGAATTTGAGGATATCACCTATAAGAAATGTGATGGGGTCGCCCGTATAGCTTTCAATAGGCCCAATGTGCGAAATGCCTTTAGACCCAATACCACAAGTGAATTGATCAAAGCATTTTATGATGCACAAGAAGACACTTCCATCGGAGTGGTATTGTTATCCGCTGAGGGGCCTTCTACAAAAGACGGTATTTGGTCTTTCTGCAGTGGTGGGGACCAAAAGGCTAGGGGAGAGAAGGGATACGTTGGTCAAGATGGCCAACATCGTTTAAATATCTTAGAGGTGCAACGAATGATTCGTTTTATGCCCAAAGTCGTCATCGCGGTTGTTCCCGGTTGGGCCGTTGGTGGTGGACATAGTCTGCACGTAGTTTGCGACATGACCTTGGCGAGCAAGGAACATGCGATCTTTAAACAGACCGATGCCGATGTAACCAGTTTTGACGGTGGTTACGGATCTGCCTATTTGGCAAAAATGGTAGGACAGAAAAAAGCACGTGAAATTTTCTTTTTAGGGCGTAATTATTCCGCACAGGAAGCCTTTGAGATGGGTATGGTCAACGCCGTGATATCGCATGACGAATTGGAAGACACCGCTTTCCAATGGGCACGGGAAGTATTGGAAAAATCCCCAACCTCCATAAAAATGCTAAAGTTCGCCATGAACCTAACCGATGACGGTATGGTAGGGCAGCAAGTGTTTGCAGGAGAGGCTACGCGTCTGGCCTATATGACGGAAGAAGCCAAAGAGGGTAGGAACGCCTTCTTGGAAAAGCGGAAACCCAATTTTGGCACCGATAATTGGTTGCCCTAGCATGTATGTATAATGAGCTTTCAAGTGCCAGATACGTATTCCGCATAATATCCAAGTTATGGTTATACTAGTGGATTTGATTTATTTACATTTAAGAATTAATTGTGCACGGTTTGCTTGTTTCGTGGATGGTTCATAGCATCGAAATAGGCCGATAATAAATCCTTGCCCCGATAAGCTACCGTAACCCACTAAAAAAGGAGATTCGCTTATGATAGGCAGGAAAAAAAAGAGTGTTGGAGACAGGAGAAATTTTCGACAGTATCCTTATTTTGCAGCAACCCCCTCAATTTCCAGTAACCAATTTTCATTATAAATACCTGTTATTATGATTGTCATAGCAAGTTTTATGTCTAACAATTTTCTGTTTCTATATTGAGCCATTTCGCTTAAATACATTCTATCCGACACAAAAAAGGTAACCTTTATAAGGTTTTCTGCAGTCATCCCGGCTTTTGCTAATTGTTTTTCAACATTAGACCAAGCTATTTCACATTGTTCTTTAATATCGTCAGGCACCTTATCATCAGCAGTCACCGGAATTTGACCGCTTATAAATAATAATTCAGAATAGTCGGAAATTTTTACTGCCTCCGAGTAAGTCCAATTAGGTTCACCTCAAATTTTTTGTTTTTTAAACTGTTTGTCCCCAGTTTCTTGACCAAAGACTGTATTGGACAACGTGGCGAGTACCAGTATAAAAAAATGACCCCTGTAAATTTTTGTGATATTTTTCATTATATACAGTACTTAATAACGTGGTATTGCTTTCATTTAACAAGAACAGCTGTTCCTGACAATTCAATTTTTTTCTCCCTACTGTAAAGAGAAGAAATTCCAATAAATACATTTGGAGGCATTTTCATGTCCCCATAAAGTTTTTTACGAACCCTAAAAAACATATCTAAATCCTTATCCGGATCATAATCTACAATATAAATTTTCATGTCTACCAAATCGGCAAAGGTGGCTCCCGCCTGTGCCAATCTTTTCTCAATTGCTTTGTAAGCGGTCTCTAGCTGTTCCTCTTTAGTGTTTCCGGTACCAACCTGACCAGCTATATATATCGTTTTAAAATTTTCGTGTTCAACGGATACAACATTGGTTAAGGCTGTAATGGGATCAATATATTCCTTAGTGATTTTTTCAGCTTTTATTTGATTTTCATTGGCTACGGCAGCGGGTAGGAGAATATCCTCAAAGTACTTCTTCCATTTTCCATCCTTAAAAGATTCACCATATTCGTGAAACTCCCCATTATCCGTTTTTTCAAAAATCAATCTATTCTCGGGATTAAAATAGACTATAAATCTACCATCTTCTAATTTTCCCTTGTACTTGCCTCCACCAGTTTTGCTATAGGGCTGGTAATAATAACAGGTATCCTTTTTACTATAGGTAATGAGTGTATGTAATTCGATATTTGCAGATACCACATCTAGAGTTATTATATTTCCGTTCATGATGTAGTTTACACTTTCCCTTACTTTTACACTAGTAGTATCGTTTGCCTTGAAAGTGCTAGAAATGCCTGACCAGTTTCCCATTAAAAAGGATAGTTTGGCCAACTCTTTTTTTTCTTCTTCTTGGGCTAAAAGCAGATTAAAGAATAATAGGAATACTATCCCTAAAGTACTGGTTTTTAATTGTTTCATTTTATGAATGTTCTGTTACCGTTTTGTCCTGTATAAATACAAACGGTTAAAATTGATTTTATGTTAATTTAGATACCATATACCTGGTATTTTATTCGTCTAAAGATAATTGTAATCCGATAGCGAGGTGTAAAGTAATTGTAATTTTTTCGGTAAGCATTTGTGTTTTCATAATTGACAGTAATTTAATACTTAATTATTTAAACAACCCATTTCAAGAAACTACGCGTTTTTTCAAAATAGCGGTTAGGTGTGCAAAAACATCATACTATTTTATTTTTTTACGTACCGAATATATCTAAAATCACCTCAACTATCGCGTTCATTACATTTTGGCCGTTTACAAACCAAAACAAAGGTTGAATTTGCACTAACAGAAAGGAAGTGGTCTTTACGCTGTTGTCCGCTTAGGAATCCAATATTTCCATAAACTAAAAAGAGTCCAATCTGTGAGGACCGGACTCTTTTACGAGAACACTATATGAAAATGAAAAAAATTAATTCGTTTTTATTACACTGTAAAAGTACTACCAAGTCCCAGATTTTAGAAACTATTGTTGTGAGCCAAGGGAAATTTGTGGTGTAGGCGACAAAAGACATTTTTTACCGTTCAATAACGACCAAAATGGATATCATATAGCATTAATTATTCTTTTTAACTACTGGTAAAATAGTGCATAAAGAAACGGTTTGGATAGCGAACCAAACCGTTTTATTATTTTATTAGCTATCAGCTAATCTATTTTGGTCGGTAGTAACCAAGAGGTACCATCCGCCTAAAACTTGGAATCATCACTTAGGACTCCTTTATGAACTGTAAGTCAATTGCCATCTGTATGGTATCGCTTACAACGATGCTACCAGCCTCGGTAACCGCACTCCATGTTAAACCAAAATCCTTACGGTTAACTTTTCCAGAAATTTCGAATCCTGCTTTGGTCTGTCCGTATGGGTCAACCGCCACCCCGTTAAAATCCATATCCAAGCTCACTTCTTTGGTTACATCCTTGATCGTTAAATCACCTACAAGGGTTTCCCCATCGTACGACTTGGATGTAAATCGCATTTCAGGATATGCATCGGCATTAAAAAAATCTTCCGACTTTAAATGTGCATCCCTATCCTTGTTCCTTGTATTAATGCCATCTATTTTAGCGGTAAACCCAAATTTTGCATTTGTAAAGTCATCGCTTTCCGCTGTTACGGTGGCATTAAAATCTTCAAAAGCGCCTTTTACGGTAGAAATCATCATGTGCTTTACTTTAAAGCCTATTTCTGAATGTGCCGCGTCTACGTTCCATGTTGTTGTTGCCATATCTTTCTTATTTATGTATGATTTGATAATTAAAATTGTTGTTATATTTCTGTTTCTCTTTAGTGGGTTTAGTTCAATTGCATAGGCACTTCCATCAAAAGGATTTCCGTATCGCTATCCGCTTTTATGTCCAGCGATTCTACATCCCAAATGCCAAAACCATCCCTTTCGTTAAGGGCTTGGCCGTTAATGCTGGCATTCCCTTTTAAAATAAAGGCGTAAACCCCGTTGTTTTCGGTGTCGTTTAAGTGGTATTGTACTTCATTGCCGTCATCGAGATTGGTCATGTTAAACCAAGCATTTTGGTGTATCCATACTCCGTCATCATCCGCATTGGGCGAAAGTACCTGCTGTAATTTGTTTTTGCGATCTGCCGTGTTCAAGGTAATTTGGTCGTAACGAGGCGTTACGTTCCGCTTGTTGGGCATTACCCAAATCTGTAAAAACTTTACAGGATGTTCGGGACTATTATTATATTCCGAATGCATAACCCCGGTACCGGCACTCATTACTTGTATATCTCCGGATTTTATGACGGTTTCGTTCCCCATATTATCCTGATGTTTTAAGTCGCCTTCCAATGGAATGGAAACAATTTCCATATCCCTATGGGGGTGTGCTCCAAAACCTCTGCTCTCCGAGACGGTGTCATCGTTCAATACACGTAATACGCCGAAATTCATACGTTCCGGGTTGTGGTAATTGGCAAAGCTAAAGGTGTGTTTGGAATGTAACCAACCGTGATTTGCGTCTCCTCTTGTGTCTGCTTTGTGAAGTATTGTATTCATAGTTTTTGTTTCTTTATTCGGTAAGTGATTATAACCTACCTGATTTGTATCAAATGATCTGTTCGATTTTTTATGTTCCGCAGGTTCAGGTTTTTGTATGGTTTTGGCCTTGGCGGAAACCCCGAGCAAAGCGGCCATACTTCCTGTCAATGCGTTTTTTAAAAAGTCCTTACGTTTCATTTCGTTTTCTTTACAGTGCAAAGATGCGATGAAACAGAAGCTTATGGAATATGAAAAAAAGGGGTAAACGTATAAAAATCCGATATCCTAACCCTAGTTAGGCACTAATCTCGTTTTTCTTGAAGTTGGAAGGGGATAATTGTGTCTGTTTTTTAAAAAACGCACTAAAATTTCCAGGTTCGTTGAAACCTAGTTCGTAAGCAATTTCCTTGTTTGACTCATCCGTGAAATAGAGCAATCTTTTTGCCTCGGTAATGATTCTTGCCTGTATATACTCTTTAGCTGTCTTTCCAATTTTAGACTTAACTGTCCGGTTTAGATGGTCCGGGGTAATATGAAGTTCATTTGCGTAGTAGGTGGTGGAATGTTCTTTCTTGTACTTGTTATCCACCTCTTTTTTAAAAGCCCTGATGAGATTATCAGCAGAACTATCTCCCTCGAAAGCTACCGGATTTATGGCACAGATATTATTACATTCAATAAGCAGCAGTTTTAAAAAGGCACCAATGGATAATTGTTTCATGTTAGCGGTACTGTGGTACAGTTCGAAAATACTATTGGCGAAATTTTCAATATTGTTGAACTGATCTGGTTCTGGAAGTAAAGGCGGACTTTGTCCGTAGTTATGAAAAAGGTTAAGACTATCTATAAACGATAGGGGTATGGAACTTTCTACCAAAAACTGGTTGGAGAATGTCATCACAAAACCAAAGGATTGCTCGTTTTCTATCACCTGGTGTACCTGCCCTGGCGCAACGAAATATATTTGCCGCGGCGATAACGTATAGGTATTAAAGTCGATTTTATGTTGTCCTTCTGCTTTTTTCACAATCAAAACCGTAAAATAATTATGCCGGTGCGGTTCGTCTACCTTTCCCTTATGCTTTGCATATAGATCTTCCATTCTAGATACGGCAAAGCTTACCTTGTCCTCTTTGGCATTTACTTTTTGATAGGTCTTAAAAGTGTTCATTGGTTTTTTCTTGTGATACTATCATTTTCCTTGCTACTCAATGGCTGCACAAATCTCCTTCAAAAAAACGTTGACATCGAACTCCGGGTCTTCGGCCAAACCTGTGCGCACCACGACCAGATCTTTGGAAGGGATTACAAATACATACTGACCTTGATAACCATTGGCGGAATACATATCCTTGGGCACATCGGGGAACTTACCGCCGGAATTCAACCAAAAATGGGCTCCATAGACACCATCTGAATGTGCGGTGGGCTCGGTTATATAATCTATCCAACTTTCCGAGAAGATACGTTCGCCGTTCCATAGGCCTTTGTTTAGGTACAAAAGTCCGAATTTTGCCCAATCACGCGTATTTGCCCATCCATAGGAAGACCCCACAAAATTACCTTCCATATCCGTTTCCAAAAGCATGGAGTGCATACCTATCTTATCGATTAATTGAGTGTAGGGGTAATCCAAATAGGCTTGGTGGGTCGGGAACTGATCTCGCAGAATTCCGGAAAGAAGGTTACTTGTGCCCGAAGAATAGTTCCATATCTCGGTAGGCGCTGCAACAGGCTGTTTAACCGCTTGTGCCCTAGTCATATCGGCATCCAAAAAGAGCATTTTGGTCACGTCAGAAATCTTAGTGTAATCCTCTTCCCAGGCCAAGCCACTCTGCATGCGCAACAAATGATTTAAGGTGATGCCAATTTTGGTGTTCTTCATACGTATGTCATCCGCAAAGGGCCTGTAATCCATTTTTATCTTGCCCTCGTGTTCCAGAATACCATACAAGGTGGCCAAGACACTTTTGGTCATGGACCAACCTAAAATGGGTGTTTCGGCAGAAAAGCCTTCGATATAGCTCTCTGCTATAATTTCATTTTTGTAGGCAACAAGAACCGTTCTGGTCTTTTGTGTTTCGTAGTCGCTAAAGGCATTGCTAAGGGCCTGTTCCAATTTTTTGTAATCCACATTATTGAAAATGGTATCCTTTTTACCATTATTACCATACGGGAAGGGCTTATTGTTCCGTAATCGAGTTCGCTTTGGTCTTAACAACGGTTTACTTTTGTCATACGCATCCGTAATTAATACGCACCCCAATCCTTCGCGGCATACACTTTCTCTTTGCATAAGCCCGTATACCGAGCTAAATACCGAAGTCTCCGAAGCTTTGTCCAATTTTGCCAGTTTAACCAAAGGAACGTTATTATCCATTTCGGCAATATCCGAGAACATTCGCTTGGCTATGAAATGGTTAGATGCCATATTTTTTGAATAGTAACCGGAAATGAGATTTAATTTGGGGTAGTTTTTCCAGACTAAAAATCCGACTATAGCGAGTATTACGGGGAGAACTAATCTTAGTTTTTTCAATGTGATTTACGTTATCATTTTTGTAAATTTAGCAAAAACAAAGTGATGTCGAACATTGGATTGATAATAGCGGAACGCAGCAGGGATATTGGTGATTTTTTAGTGGGCAGACTTATTCCGTTTCGGAAAAAACGCATGATAGGCCCCTTTATCTTTATAGACCACATGGGTCCCACAAAGTTGGGCCCCACTACTTATATGGATGTAGACCAACACCCGCATATAGGCCTATCTACCCTTACCTATATGTTGGAAGGTGAACTGCAGCACGAGGATAGTATAGGAACAAAACAGTTGATCAAACCTGGTTCGGTAAATTGGATGGTGGCCGGTAAAGGGGTTTCCCATACCGAACGTACGCCCAGTTATCTTAGAAACGGAAATCAGTTTACGGCGCACGGCTATCAAATTTGGGTAGCCTTGCCCAAGGAGTTGGAAGATATGGCACCGGAATTTCACCATATTGCGGCCAACAGTTTACCCTCTTGGCAAGATGATGCCGCCAGTTTTACCTTAGTTGCGGGCGAGGGTTATGGAAGAAAATCTCCCGTGCCCGTGCATTCCCCACTATTTATGGTAGAGGTTAAAACAACAGAAAAATATAGTTTAAATACCTTGGACAACCTCAAAGGGGAAATAGGTATCTGTATCGTAGAAGGAAGTATTGAGGCCTGCGGTGAAGTGGTTGAAAAAGGAAATATTCTGGTCAGTAAAGTCACGGATACCTGTAAAACCATTGTTCATGCCAATACCCATGTATTGCTTTTTGGCGGTGAACCCTTGCCAGAAGAGCGACATATCTATTGGAATTTTGTCTCGCACGACAAAGAAAAAATAGAAAAAGCAAAATCCTCTTGGAAAGCAAAGACATTTCCTATGATGGACGACGATACCAGTTACGTGCCCTTACCGGGCCTATAGTTTTTCCCAAGTTCTGTTAGGCCCTAAAAGGAAACTACCCAAATACTCAAACGTACATTCATTGGGAAGGATTAAGGACAAAAAAGTACTCTCGTCCTTGGAGCGGTATAAATGATAGGTTTTTCCAACGATGGGCTCAAAACTAAACTTGGCGCTGTACACCAAATTGTTCAGTTCAAAATCCTTCATCAACCGCTTATAATCTTCTTGTATAGCCTCGTATTGCGCTTTAAATTGATTATTGGCGCTAACAATATTGGTATTTTTCCATGAGGTTACGTCCGGAGGAGTAATTTTTGGCGCGGCAACACCACTTGCATAGGGTAACAGTTTGCCGTTGTAGGATTGGGTCTCCTCATCAAAAACGATGTAATCTGGTTTTTTTTCTTTTTTCATAGCAGTACAAAATTAAGGAAAACCGAGGAATTACGAACCGTATACTAGGTGTAAGAACAGCTAAGCTCGATATGAATCATTTCAACCGCGTTATATGTTGATGGTTGATATCACTTTTATGTTTGAATCTGTACCGCACGGTTACATGTTATATTATAAAACCGTTTGTAATTTCTGTTTTGTCTTTCGGTTATGAAAAATAATAAGTACTATTAAGGCCTAGAAATCGATGTACCATGGGTAGGTTTTTCCTTGTTTTGATAGTGATCAGCATAAGTTCCTCCTGTAGGGATTCCGCCGAGCAGGAAGACCCTTATCACTGGCAGCCTCTTACCGTGACCGCTACGGCCTATAACTCAACTCCTGCACAAACATCCCATGAACACCCAGCAATAACAGCTTGGGGCGATTCCATAAAACCCGGCGTAAAATGGATAGCCGTATCTAGGGATTTATTAAAAAAAGGCTTGAGTTATAATACCTTGGTCAAAATTGATACTTTTAAGGGAGTTTATGTCGTGAAGGATAAAATGCATGCCAGATGGCGCAATCGAATTGATATTTACATGGGAAAGGATATTAAAAAAGCGCGGGAATGGGGGAGAAGGAAAATCGAAATTAAATACGGTGTATTAAAGGATACGGTAAACACAATTGAAGAATGAGAACAAGATTACTTTTGGTGATATGCGCGGTACTGCTTTCATCATGCAAATCGACCTTAAACATAGTTAGTAAACCCATCATATTCGATGCAGAACGAGAACGGTTAACGCTTGAGTATCTGGAGGAGCGTTATGGATTGGAACAGGATAGTCCGGAAATAACGCCCAAAATGATCGTTCTGCATTGGACCGTTATCCCCACCTTTGAAAAATCCTTTTCAGCGTTTGAAAAACCGACACTACCAAATTGGAGACCAGATATAAAAGGAGTAAGTGGGTTAAATGTCTCGTCCCAGTTTATGGTGGACCGCGATGGTACCATTTATAGACTTATGCCGGAAACCAAAATGGCACGCCATGTCATCGGTCTAAACCATTGTGCCATTGGTGTGGAAAATGTGGGTGGGGGCGAAGGGCAGCCCTTGACAAAAGCACAGGTTAAATCCAACATTCAATTGGTGCGTTATTTGACGGATAAGTACGATATCGAGTATCTGATTGGGCATTATGAATACACGCGTTTTGAAAACCATTCGCTTTGGTTGGAGAAGGACAGTGGCTACCGTACCGTAAAAACCGACCCGGGAAAAAACTTTATGGAAAAGGTAAGAAAAGCCGTAAAATCCCTTGATTTTAAACCAGTACCCACATTGTAAGCTAGAAATAAATCTATAATCAAAGACATTATTTTATCTTGAAACCTTGAACCTTGAACCTTAAAACCTAACCACCATAAATCATCCACATGAAGCAACTAAGATTTTTACTCATTCTTATCCTTCCGCTAATCGGAGTAAGCCAGAGCCAAGATATTACCACGGCGCTTTACGATACTTACGAAAACTATAAGGAAGAATCCTTGAACAAAAGACGGATAAAACACACGGAGATAGCCCCTTTGATTGTAAAAGCGAAGGCAAACCCTAGGTTCAAGGTTTCAAACGTGGGTACCTCTATTGCCGGGAAAAGTTTGTCCCTGATCAGTTTGGGAAAAGGGGAAACCAGTGTTTTTTTGTGGTCACAGATGCACGGGGACGAACCCACGGCGACCCAGGCAATTTTCGATATTTTGAATTTCTTTGATAGTCCCGATTTTAAAGAGGAGAAAGAGGCCATTCTGGAGAACCTTACCATTCACTTTTTACCCATGTTAAATCCCGATGGTGCGGAACTATATCAAAGAAGAAATTTGTTGGGAATAGATATCAACAGAGATGCCTTGAGACTGCAATCTCCCGAGGGAAAGACCCTAAAACGGGTTAGAGACAGTTTGGAGGCGGATTTTGGCTTTAATCTGCATGATCAAAGTACCTATTACAACGCGGAACTAACAGATAAACCCGCTACGATTTCTTATTTGGCGCCTGCCTATAACTACGAAAAGGATATCAACGAAGTTCGTGGTAATGCCATGAAAATCATAGTGTTCATGAACAATATCCTGCAGCAGTACGCCCCGGGACAAGTAGGAAGGTACAACGATGATTTTGAGCCGAGGGCCTTTGGGGACAATATTCAAAAATGGGGAACAAGTACTATTTTGATTGAATCCGGCGGATATCCAAATGATTCTGAAAAACAAGAAATCAGAAAGTTGAACTATGTCTCTATCTTATCTGCCATATACACCATAGCCAAGGAAAATTACAAGGAGATTCCCATTTCGGAATATGAGAAAATTCCGGAGAACGATAGAAAACTATTTGATCTAAAGCTGGTAGGTGCGCAATACGAACTGATGGGAAAAACCTATACCTTGGATGTAGGCATCAATCAACTAGAGGTCGATTACAAGGACCATAACCGTTTTTGGTATAGTAGTAGGGTAATAGACCAAGGAGATTTATCTACCTATTATGGTTATGAAACCTTAGATGCCAGCGCGCATACCATGAAACCGGCCAAAGTATATCCCAAGATTTTGGAATCCATGTCCGCTGCCAAAGATTTGAATACTGCGGATTTATTAAAAAAAGGGTATGGGTATGTTAGAATGGATGGTATACCGCTATCTGCCTTAAATTCGCCATTACCGGTTCATATTATCGGAAAAAACTACGAAGTACCGGAACTAATGCTCCAGCCTGGCGTAAACCCTACCTTTTTTCTTGAGAAAAACGGGGTGCTGGAATATGCTGTCATCAACGGTTTTTTAATCGATTTAAATGTTGAAAATCCAACGATACCCAATGCGATGATTTATAGGTAACACTTAGGTAATCTTAATACCCATACTGCACGGACATCTGTGATCCATAATGTAACAGGGTAACGAGCATGGCAAAAAGGCCGACAACTATCGACGAAAAAAGAAGCAGCACCAAGTTTCGGTACAGGTTTGATAATAGGCTTAGGGCACTATTTCTTACAATATCGTTTAATACATCCATGAGTTCTAATTTTTAATATTAGTTCCATAGGTTGAAGGATGTGCATTGGTGTTGTTTGGGGTATTTATAGATATAACAACCACAAGGGAAAAAACCCTACTTTTAATTTACAGCATAGGTTATTTCGGAAATAGACCTATTTTATGGGATATACAGTATCTAAACTGGTATTGGCAGTCATAAAAAAAGGGAAAGCTTAAGCTTTCCCTTTTAAAAAAATACCTTGTCTATGTCTTATACCAATTTAACTTCTAGATGTCGCATAAAACAAGTTTCTTTTTTACTCATTTGTCGTCATAAAATAGAACCATAGCTAATGCTATGCTTAGATTTCATTCCTAAACTGAGAAAAAAATAATTCAAATTTTCAATACGACATTCAAAACTTAAATTGGTATTACAAAGACTCTGTGTCCAGTAAAGCAAAAAACTTATCCAAATTAGGAAGAATAACAATTTTCGTTCTTCTGTTCTTCGCCATGTTCTCTTTGGTATCGTTTTCCGCCAAAGGAAGGTAACTACTTCTACCGGCAGCGATCAATTGCTTTGGGTTCACATCGTAGGACTTCTGTAGCTCACGAACGATGGAGGTAGCGCGTTTTACACTTAAATCCCAGTTATCGGTTACCATGGGTGTATTTATAGTTCTTGCATCGGTATGGCCTTCTACCATTACTTCCATACTTGGTTCGGACTTGATCACTTCCGCTAATTTGCTCAAAATCTTGTCGGCTTTATTGCTTACCCTGTAGCTAGCGGTGTTGAATAACAGCTCATCCGAGATATTGATCATGACTACCGTTTTATCTATACTTACGTTTACATCGTCATTATCATCGGAGATAGACTGTTGAAGTTTATAGGATACGGCCAAGTTCATGGAGTCTTGAAGCGTTGTTGCCGCGGCCAATTTAGCCGGGTCAACGTTTTTCAAAGTTTTACGCATGTTGGCTTTGGTGTTGTTGCTCATTACGGCAACATCATCTACCGAGGTGTACTGCGTATCATTAATTTCTTTTAAGGAATTGATCTTAGCGTTGTATTCCGCAACACGCGCTTCGATTTTTGCGAACTTACCTTCAAGCTCCTCTTTTTCGACCTGTGTTTTTGTTAACATGCTTGTGGTCTGGGCCAAATTGTCCTCAAGGGCCACATACTTCTTTTTAGATACACATGAAGCCAAAAGTGTGATGGAAACTATTCCTGCTACTGCTGATTTTTTCATTTTACCGTTGTTTAGAATTTAGTGTTTGTATTCTTAATTCCATTTACGGATTAAATCGACGAACGGATGTTTTGGATGTTTGTTATTTCCTGCAATAGTGAGCATTATGGATGCTGAATAATTGATTTTTAGTAGGTTGAAAGAAATATAGCGTGCAAAAAAAAGAGGCCGATCGGCCTCTTATAAAATCTTCTTTTTGGTGTTTATTCGCAACCCCCGGTAAAACCTTTCGCATTAAATTTCGTTTGTACCGCACCTTCCCTTGCTCCGGTCTTCACCTGTATGGCAAGATTGTTCTCTCCGCTGCCATCGCGCTTTGGGCTACAATATTCGAATAGGTAGAAACTGTTGGCCCTTTCGGATACTTTATCGGATATATCGTTAAACGTATCTTCCAGCTCCTCTTTATTTGTTGCAAATACCGTAGCCGTCTTCCCAATGTCGGATAATACCTGGGTATCTATTTCACTCCCTAAACCAATGCTGAAGAAAGAAATGTTAGCGTTGGCCTCATCTACTTTTTTCAAGGCAGCCGATTCCGTAAAGCGAGATGCTTGGTCCGTACCATCGGTAAAAATAACCACGGAGGCCGCACCGATATTATCGCGGGCCGTTGTTTCTTTAATTAGGTCGGAGGCGATATCACTTACCTTAATGACCGCTCCGTACAGATCGGTAGAAGGGTCGGAACTGATATCATCTGTAATTCCATCAATAGCGGCTGCCAGTTCCGTCCTGGACGAGGTAAGCTCGTTCAACAGATGAAGTTTGTCTTCCCCATCAAACCAGTAAATAGCCATTTTATTGGATTCAAGTGGTGTTTCGGGCATTACATTATTGATAAAACTGGTGCTTGCTATTTTCAACTCTTCCAAGCTGCTTTCCAAAACACTATTGCTTAAATCCAATACCAGTAAGGTATTATTGCTAAAAATTTGTGAGTTTGGTGAAATACGGGCAAAAGATTCAGAGGTAGAAATGGTGTTGAAACAATCATCGTTCCGGCCTTGCTCATAAATGGTAAACTGATCGGCGGTCAATCCGGAGACAGGATTCCCGTTCGTATCGGAAACCTTAAAAAATATGGACACTTTACCGGGAGCCGTTGTAAATTGATCTTGTATGGAAAGTACCAAATCGCCCTCTTCCAATCCCAAACAATCATCTACGGGCTTTCCTTGTCCGAGACCTTCCCCTAAATTAAGGTTTAAATCGATATCGTCGTCTGCATTTCCGCAAGACATAATAAGCGTAAGAATAAAAAGGGCACTAAAAGTTCTAAAGAACGATTTCATAAACGTATATTTTGTGTTCAACAAAATTAACGCACTTTCCGCTTAGAAATTATGGGTAGTTTTGTTAATTATGTTAAACAATGTTAAAGAAATTAAAACCTAGGAGTGAACCTTTGTAAAAAAGTTAATTTGAAGCAGGAAATAGTATTCTTTATAGCATAAATATGTCCCAAGGCATGACGCACGAATTCAAAAAAATAGTAGAGGGCTTTATTAGCGACAAAAAGAAGGGATTAAAATCCGTTCTGGCTACCGTAGTAGCCTTAGATGGCTCCTCGTACCGCAGACCGGGCGTTCGTATGGGTATTTCGGAAAATGGAGAACTAACCGGGGCCGTAAGCGGTGGTTGTGTAGAAAAAGAAGTGGTATTCCAGGCCGCTAGTGTTTTTAAGACGGGAAGCCCTAAAATGATGACCTACGACGGACGTTTTCGCTTGGGCTGTGAGGGTATTCTTTATATCCTTTTGGAGCCTTTTGATGTAGATGATCAGGTACTGCAACAATTAAAGGAAGCTTTATGTAAACGAACCGAATTTGCAATAGCATCACATTATAAAAAGGAGTACGGCGTATGTAACGGTTTGGGGTCTATAGTAGTACTTAAGGGGGCAAGGATTCCATTACGGAGGAATTTTAATAGTGGTCAGGAAACGGAACTATTTAGCCAAGAGATGAAACCCATTTACAAATTGGTCATCATCGGTGGAGAGCATGATGCCGTAAAACTATCGTATTTGGCTTTGGGGCTTGGTTGGGAGGTGGTTGTGGCCACCGTACCGTCGGAAGATAAGCAGCTAGCCGATTTCCCGGGTATCGATGCCCTTTGGAATGTGGAACCGGAACTTTTGCCCGTAGATGAGATCGATGCGCAAACGGCCGTAGTGCTCATGACACACAGTTATGTAAAAGATTTAAAATACCTAAAGGCACTTAAAAAAGCAGAGCCTATGTATTTTGGGTTGTTGGGGCCCACAAAACGGCGGGAAAAGTTGTTCGGGGAATATATGGAACTGTATCCGGAAGAGGATTATGATTTTTTTGATGCTATTTACGGCCCTGCCGGATTGAATATAGGAGCAGAGGCGCCCGAAGAAATTGCAGTGGCCATTCTTGCGGAAATTCTTACGGTAATTCGAAAGCAAGAGCCGATGTTGTTACGGGATAAAAAACAGGGCATCCATAATTGAAAACAACGGACAACATAGCGGTGCTTATTATGGCTGCCGGCCAGTCTTCACGCATGAAAAGTGTGAAGCAGTTATTGCCGTGGAACAACACGAATATGTTGGTCCATACCCTTAAAACGCTTTTGGAAGTACAAAGGGATAGGGTCTTTATGGTACTGGGTGCAAATTCGTCCTTAATAGAAAATGAATCAAAACTCCATAATTATCCCGTAACCCTAATTTCAAATAAAACTTGGGACAAGGGTCTTGGGAACAGTATCGCCTGCGGAATCAAGACCATCTTAAAACAAGAAATGGATATTAAAGGTATTTTGATTTGCTTGGCGGATCAACCTTTACTGACTGCTCATTATTACAAGAACCTTAGTAATACCTTCAAAACCAATAAGTTTCCGATTGTGGCAACAAAGTATTCGAACAAATATGGCGTACCCGCTATCTTTAGTACCAAAATAGCACAGGAACTACTACATTTGAAAGAAGACGTTGGAGCAAGGCTGCTCATGTCCAAATATAAGGAGGACATCCTAGCGTTGGATGCAGGGGAACAGCTAACGGATATAGACACCTTAGAAACCTATCAAAAATTATACAAACTACATAACACTGATAAAGAATGAATCGCATTAATCCAAGCAAGACTAGTATCCTTTTTTTTATGGTAATGATGGCTGCGGCACCCGCACTGTTTTCCCAGGAAATGAGTTTTGAGGAATACAACCCCACATCTACCTTAGTGGTGCCCGGTAAGGAGATTAAGCAGGCAAAGTTTCGGTTTATAGATATTCACAGCCATCAAAGGGATATGTCGGTCGAAAAACTGACCAGCCTACTGGCCGATATGGAAAGATTGAACGAAGGTATTATGGTTAACCTTAGTGGTGGCTCCGGGGAAAGCTTAAAAGAAAAGGTCCAGAATATCGGTAAGAGCTTTCCCAACCGTTTTGCGGTCTTTGCCAATGTCGATTTTGAAGGAGTAGGGGCAGATGATTGGGGAATTAAGGCGGCGAAACAATTGGAAGATGATGTAAAAAACGGAGCAAAGGGCCTTAAAATATTCAAAAGTCTTGGACTGCGTTATAAAGACATAAATGGTAACAGGGTTGCCATAGATGACCCGCGGCTGGACCCTGTGTGGGCAAAATGCGGAGAACTCGGCATACCTGTACTCATTCATGCCGCAGATCCCAAACCTTTTTGGGATGCTATGGACAGCAAGAACGAACGATGGTTGGAACTAAAGACCAGACCGCGAAGAAAACGCTCCGCTACCGACCCGGCGCCTTGGGAGCAAATTATACAGGAACAACATAATGTATTCAAAAAGCACCCAAAAACAAATTTTATCAATGCGCACATGGGTTGGTATGCCAATAATCTGGGCAAGCTTGGCGCGCTGTTGGATGCTATGCCCAATATGTACGTCGGTATTTCTGCGGTAATCGCAGAGCTGGGAAGACAGCCACAACATGCAAGAGCGTTTTTTATCAAATATCAAGACCGAATCCTTTTTGGCAAGGACAGTTGGAAACCCGAGGAATTCCCTACTTATTTTAGGGTATTGGAAAGCAATGACGAGTATTTCCCATACTACAAAAAATATCATGCCTTCTGGTCCATGTACGGACTTAACCTGCCGGATGAGGTGCTTAAAAAAGTGTATTATAAAAATGCACTTAAAATCGTTCCCGGATTGGATGCTTCATTATTTGAGTAGGAAATGACCCTAGGCAAGCCAAGAGAAAGTAAAAGAAAGGTAACACTGATTTCTATCAAGATATCTAAATGTTTCAGTTCTGCAGTATTAGGTAAAACTTAATGTTTTTCGGAGCGATTTACTTTGGTTTCTATCAACTTTTCAACATCCTGAAAAATACCGCAGGAGCTTTCCGGTTTCACCAAAGATGGTGTCTTTTTTCTTTTTGTCAATGCGGCTATATCTTGATTAAGGTAGTGCATGCTATACTTTTTTATGAATACAACGAATTATTGGTCCGTATGTTGTAGCATCGATTTTAGCAACTTATGTAATTTTTCGTCTTAACGTATCCATTGCCCTAAAATTAATCTCACATAAACAGATACTGCTTTGAACCGTTATTTTCTATTTTTTGGGTAAATTCATCCAGTAGGATTATCTCTTTTTGCAACAGGTAACTACAGATAGTTGAAAAAAGTTCTTGGTCTTACGACCGCTGGCCTATCTTCCTTTTGTTTTTTTGAGCGTACTTGTGATATTGCACCTTACTTTCAAAATAACTACCACAATTATGTGATTTTTAGAGCAAAGCATATACCTATTAAGTAAACCAATGCATTCCATGGCCAGTGAAACGGAGTTCACCAGACTAATACAAGAGCATCAAGGACTTCTGATGAAGGTTGCATCGATATACACCAATACCGCTACTGATCGTGAAGACCTCTTTCAAGAAATTGTATATCAGTTGTGGAAATGCTTTGATTCGTTTAAAGGGGAATCAAAAATAACCACGTGGATGTACCGCGTAGGCATGAATACGGCGATTACCCACTTAAAAAAATCAAAAAAACAAGCTTCCTTGTCTTCATGGTATGTGGAAATGCCGGCAGCGACAGATAAAGAAGATGCGCTTTATGAAGAGCGATTGGCATTGGTGCATACCTATATTCAAACTTTGAATGCGCTGGAAAAGGGACTGATGCTACTTGTACTCGAAGGCAAAAGTTATGGCGAGATTGCCGAAATAACCGGTTTAACGTCATCAAACGTTGGAACACGGATTTCTCGTATCAAAAATAAAATGAAAAGCAATATTGTAAAAAAATAGCGTATGGAATGGGATGAACTACAGGCCACTTGGAACCGAATGAGCGAGGAGTTGGAGGCACAAAAGAAACTTACAAATAGTATAGTCATGGAGATGGCACGTACGAAGTACAAGAACAAGTTTAACAAAATAAGCCATTATGAGAAGCTTGGAACCGTAGTATGTTTTGGAGCTGCCTTAGGTATCATTTTAAATTTTAGCGCATTGGATACATGGTATCTTAAACTTTGTGGTATACTGTCTTTGGGTTTCCTGATTATCATGCCGATATTGGTATTGGCCGCATTAAAACAAATTCAGGAGTTGGATATCTTTAACCAAACCTATTCGGAAATCCTACGGAGGTACACGAAGTCAAAAACCAGGCTATTACGGTTACAACAAATCAGTATTACCCTATCGTTTGCCATGTTATTTTTGATTGTTCCCATAACCGCTAAAATATTCAATGATCAAGATATATTTTCCATGTCGTTTAAGCCATCACAATGGATAGGTTTTGTACTGGTTTTTGTGGGTATGTTGTTTTTCTCTAGATGGGGTTATAAAAGCTATCAAAGGATAACAGCTTCCGCGGCCCTTTTGTTAGAGGATCTTAAGTAGCAATAGATGGTTATTCGGTCAGTTTTTTTTGAATATAGTTTAAAATGAGCATCCAGTTCATTTTAAGTAGGAGGGAGGCGGTAGGAACATTATCATCTTCTATAGCGGAAATAATGGCTTCATGTTGGTTGTCGGATTTGTTATAGAAGAAATCATCGGACATAAAGGCACGCTCATAAAAAAACACCCTGGTCTTAAGATCCTGCAGTAATTGTAAGGCCAGCTCGTTTTCATATCCCTGGGTCAATAGTCTATGAAATTCCATATCGGCCTGTATCCTGGAAATAGCATCCGGGGCATTTTCAAAAATGTCCTGTTGCCTTTTTAAATTCCTGATGTCGGCTTCGTTAAATTCCCTGTTTTCGATAGCCATCACCTCTAAACTGGCAACAAGGTCATAGAGGTCCTCGGCTTCCTTTACGTCCAGTTCCGCAATAATAAAACCACGATTGGGGACGGCCTTGATGATACGTGCCTGCTGTAACTGTGCCAAGGCTTCCCGGATTGGCGTAACGCTTACTTCCAATGCCCTGGAGAGCGCAGCTAGGTTTATGGTTTTACCAAGGACTAGTGTTCCAGTGGTCATTTCTTTAATGAGGTGCTCGCGAACTTGGTCCCGTAAATTTACTTTTTTACCCATTAGCCAAAGATACTAAATCGTATACGATTTTTTATGGTTTAAAACCAGTGGCCATAGGTACAGTAAGCGATGCGCATACACTAAAGCGTTTAATTCTGCGTTAGAATGCTAATAATCAATTAATATATCGATATGAAAAAAATACAAAATAGGGTTAAAAATGTATGTGTGATACTCCTGTTTTCAACTTTTGCAATCAGCTGCAGCACCGATGAATCCGACAAGGATGGTATACCGGATACCGATGCGTTAACGGCCCAAGAAGTTCAATTGCTTTTGGAATCGGACGAACTTGTCAGCGCGGCGGACCAAGTACTATCCCAATTATTTTTGAACAATGATACTTCCGGTAAAACCGGTTCAACAAACGAGTGTTATGCTGCCGAATATACTGAAACAGGGTATAGTGTAACATTCAACAACTGCGTTCTAAATGGTACCGATAATGTGAACGGAAGCCTAATTGTCACCTACGCCGTTAACTCGGAAAGTGCATCTTACACGGTCACCTACAATGATTTCTATGTAAATGAAGCCGTACTCAATGGTAGCAGAACTATTCTGTTGTTAGGTGCTACGGTTGAAAACGCCCTATCGTACACCGTAAACAGTACTATGGATTTGGTACTTGCCAATGGCACCAATGTCTCGGAAAATGGGGAACGTATTTTTGGCTTTACGATCGGCGAGAACATAGAGGATATTGCAATTACCCTTGATGGTAACTGGAATTTAACTGTTGGCAGCGATGTTTATGCCATAAATGTAATCAATGAGTTACAAACCAAGGTAGGCTGTACCTACATAGCAGAAGGATCGATAGGTATAACAAAAAACGGATTGGCCCTTACCTTGGATTTCGGGGACGGTACCTGTGACGATAAGGCAACAATTACATACCCTAACGGCACCACGGAAGAAGTTACCCTAAGGGATTAATCCAAGGTGTTTTCGTAGGCGCTATGTTCGTGTCGTACGGTAGACCCGTAAATTTTTTAAACTATAGAAAGTATAGGAAAAAAGCAAGGGTTCCAATATGGAACTCTTGCTTTTTTAATTTATGAGATTGTCCAACCCCCTAAGTATATTGTCAAAATTTTACCTGTGCATGGATTTTAAGGATGCCTAAGACAGAAAGTAGTAGTTGTATCTTGAAGAAGCCGTTGCAGACCTTGAGATCAGTTCCGTGGGAAATAAAGTTCGAGTTTTACTATCCGTGTAAACAGGCGATAGCCTATAAATCGACATAGTGTAAAATTATTCCGCATTTTAAGTTGTTTAGTGGATACCCGGTAGTGACACCATCTGATCAAAACGTTGGTACTTATCTGCATTCACCCTTTATCACTACGTACCATATTGGTCCGAAAAACTACGATAACGAATGCGGTATTCGATAGTTGTACGATCTAGTAAAAGAGGCTAAAACCCTGTAATTTCATAGCAACCACCTTAGTTCCTAGAAGTAGTTTAACCCCTTTGGCTTTTGGGTTATTGATGAACGGGTTATTCTGTAATTCAAAGTAAATACCCGAATAAGCCATTACCACAATAACCATTCGCAATTTCATGCTTCATTAAAACCTATCGATTTATAATCCACAGTGGTTTAGTCTAGGATACCAGGTTAAAACATTTCGTACTGTACAACATACTTACCGCTGTTTATACCTCAAAATCCAAATACATAACGTATCTTTGTTACCGTTAAAAAGGGATGCAGAATAATCTTGCAAGGACCTTAAAGAAAGTCGGATAGCATAGTTTTCACTATTTTATTGGACATTATCTCCAAGTCATCGGTTTACTTCCATTTCTTTACGAACAAGGATATTTAAAAATTTAAAATTACGAATGGCAAAATCGCAACAGACATTTAACAAAACAGAAAAAGAAAAAAAGCGTTTAAAGAAACGAGAAGAGAAGAGGAAAAAAATGCTGGCCAGAAAGGCTGAGGCAAAGGAAAGCGGAACTTCTGGGATTCCGTTGGCGTATGTGGACTTTAACGGAAATCTGGTAGACACGCCGCCCGATCCATCTATGAAAGTAGAGATAGATGCCGAGGATATTGTTTTGGGAATTCCAAAGAAAGAGGAGGGGGATGTAGAGGAGTTTGATCCAGTAAGAAACGGTAAAGTATCGTTCTTTGATTCCTCAAAGGGATTTGGTTTTATAATCGACTCGGAGAATAACGAAAAGTACTTTGTACACGTCAGTGGACTCATAGACGAAATTTTCGAAAACGACAAAGTTTCTTACGAGTTGGAAAAAGGCATGAAGGGTATGAATGCCGTTCGTGTTAAAAAAATAGCATAAGGCTTATTAGTTAACACATCATAGTACCATGGCCAAACGAAACACACTTCTTATCGTATTGGCCTTTTTTGCGATTTATGTTATCTGGGGCGCCACCTACCTCTTAAACAAAATTGCGGTCACCGAGCTCCCGGCATTTATGTTGGCAGGTACGCGTTTTTTTGTGGCCGGCTTACTCATATTTGGGATCGCTAAGCTATCGGGGCGTTCCCTTAAAATCTCAAAAAAACAGTTTATCAATACGATTATTGCGGGTTTCCTTTTTCTAACCTTCGGGAATGGGGTGATAGTTTGGGCGCTTAAATATGTAGATAGCGGCTTTGCTGCACTTGAAGTTTCCGCACAGCCTTTGGTGGTTTTATTGCTCATGCGGATCCTTCAGGGAAAAAAAATTCAGCCTATGTCCCTCGTAGGTGTTGGTTTGGGTATTATTGGCATTTATCTCTTGGTTAGTCAAAAACAAATCATTACCCAAGACGGGGCCGTAATGGGAATGGTGCTTATTTTTGCCTGTATGTTGAGTTGGGCCTACGGTAGCCTATTTGTAGGCAAGGCAGATTTACCGGCCAATTACTTTGTGAATACGGGATATCAAATGTTTACCGGTGGCATCTTGCTTTTTGTAATTAGTTTGCTCCTGGATGAACAGTGGATTTCCCCGGTAGCATGGAGTACGCCCGTGCAATGGTCTATGTTCCTTTTGATTATTTTTGGCAGTATCGTTGCCTTTACTTCTTTTAATTACTTGCTCCGCGTGGTTTCACCGGAAAAGGTAGCGACATCATCGTACGTGAATCCGATTATCGCTATGCTCCTAGGCTGGTATTTTTTGCAGGAAGAGATAACGGCACAGTCGGTCGTGGCTGCACTGGTCTTGCTCACAGGTGTTTATTTTATCAATACGAAGAAAAGACTCACCTTATTTTCAAGATTTTCTTCCTCAAAAATCAAACCCTTAAAGTAATGGTCTGGTTAGGGGTACCACCGCGCCTTCCTCTAAATTCTCCAAGGTAATTGTCCCCACGCGGATACGGACAAGCCTCAAAGTGGGAAATCCCACCGCCGCGGTCATTTTACGTACTTGCCGAAACTTTCCCTCGGTCAGGATAATAGAAATCCATGATGTTGGCCTATGCACACCAATACGCAATTTTTGATGTGCAACCGGTATAAAATCCGGAGGTGCTATGGCTTTTATCAAACATGGTTTTGTATAATGTTTGGCCCCAAAGACACCTATCGTTACCCCTGTTCTTAGCTGTTCCAGGGCGTTTTCCGTAATAAGGCCGTCTACTTGGGCATAATACTCTTTTTCTACACCACTTCCGTTAATTTCATCCGCTAGCTTGCCATCGGTAGTCAATAGCAAAAGACCTTCCGATTTTTCGTCCAATCGGCCAATGGGCATAGTGCCCGCTACAAACGGATATAATTCGGATAAGAACCGTTTCTTTCGTAGTTGGCGTGCTTCCCCAGAGGTAAACTGACTCAGCATACCGAACGGTTTGTAGGTTTTGTAATGGTAATGTTTCTTTTCCATACGTGAATCGATAAAGGTAGCCTAACTTATAACTATTGTATCGGTATCCAATCCTATAAGTCGTCATAAAAACAAATAGTTTTATCATTTCTAAACATATTTGATGGTTATCAACTTACTACATGATAGCTACGATGAATGTAGTAGGTTTCTTTTAAACCCATTACTTCCTGCACTAAAAAGGCAATTTAGAACGTTTGGTACAGAGACGCTCTAAAACCAATCGCAAGCTGTTATCCTAATTTAAGGGTTCATACAGCTCCTAAATTCAACTATCTGGCATATCAGCTTAATGCCTATTGTTTTGGTATAGACTCCAATTAATAGTTACAACAAAAAATGAGAAATACCCTTAGTTACATCGTATTAGTACTTATCATCGGTTTTCAAAGTACACAGGCACAGGACAATTTTATAATTCCGCCTTCCGTAAAAACAATCGATTATGCGAATAGGGAACTCACATTTTCCGAAGTAACCATGAACGGTAAAAAAACTACCTATTTAGAGGTTGAAAAAGGGGAAACCATTAAAATGAAGACCAGGATAAGGTCTACAAAGGATGGTGATTATTGCCCGGGATGTATAGTACAGGTCTATTGGGGCATCAACGGATTCACCTCTACCTGTGCCAAGAGTTTTGGCGGTTATAGCTTCAGTAAAAAGAAGTCCAAGCACACCTTCCAAGCGCCCATGAAAGATGGTATATACTATATTACCATGGGCGGAAGCCTAGAATTCTCCTGTAAAAATAATATAGACAGACCTCGATGCGAATCGGAATATGCCTTTGCGGTTATAAAAGTTGGAAATCCTGATCCCGAACAGAACATCACGGTTGTAAAAGAAAAAAGGGATACCAGTGTGTTTCTTAAAACTAAGGTAACTAAGCCAGGTAGCTTTGGGGAACTAGATAAAGTGGAATGGTTTTTTAAAGGTGAAAAACTCGCTTTTGACAACCAACAGGAAATTCCGGTTACGGAATTTGGCACCTATACCGCAACATGGTCCAATTGTTTAACAAGGGTTTCGGCATCTATTGATTATACCACCAATGAAGAAGATACTCCTGCAAGTGTAGGCGTAGCCGAAGATTTTAGCGATGAAGTAATAGATAGGAATACAGGTATGGCAGAAGATTTAGGGCCCAACGCTACCGCGGAAGAACCAGATCCAAGCGATAGTACGGACATAGCTGTGTTGCTAGAGAACTATGACACCTTTGTACTAAAAGATCTCATTTTTGATTTGGATAGGGCAACGATAAAACCTGAAGCGCAAAAGGTATTGAATCAGCTAAGCCAGATTATGAAAGACCAGCCCAGTATGGTTATTCTTTTGGAAGGGCACACCGCCATAGGAAATGCACGTCAGAACAAGAAACTATCTGAACGTAGGGTAGCATCGACCAAAAAATATCTGGTGAACCAAGGCGTTTCAAAACGTAATATCCAAACAAAGGGCTGGGGACAGGAAAAACCTTTAATAGTCACCAGGGATATTACAAAAGGAAGAATAAACAGACGGGTAGAAATTCAAATTTTAGCACGATAAGCCTTGCTATCACAAGCTAAAAAACGGCTTCTAGCAATAGGGTAGACAGCCGTTTTTTAATAGGATTTTTTCGTTAAAATTTAGAAATACTTATTCTTCCTCGGCGGTAGCCAGCACATCCGCTAGTTCTAAGGCTTCATCCATTTCGTTGGTCACGGGTACGGAATCCTTAAGTTCGGTAAACTTCTTTACGCGTTCCATTTCGTTCTCGTCACCCGAAAAATATGGGAATACGTCCATAATAGGGGATTCGGAGATGGCCGGAATCGTATATTCCCCCAAGGTATCCTTCATAACGGCATTGGTATTATCGTACGCTTCCTTAACATCATTAGCCTGTACCAAAAGATACTGATTGGTTTTGCGCTCCTTGCCACTTTCTTCATCAAAGGCGATCAAGGACACCCGGGATTTAAACCAGCGATCTGAATTCTCGAACGGATGTATTTCAGCGTAATTCGCTACTTTAATGTTGGTAATGGTAATTTCATCGCTGTCACTTAAGTAGACCGACATCTCCTCGGTAATTCTACTTTCCGCTTCCGTATAGGAAATAGCATCTACCAAAAAGGGTTCTGTTTTCATTTTTTGGATACCGGAGGCTTCATCCAATTTTCTATATTTCACTTTACATTCATACCATGTTGCACTCATATCTTTTTCTTTTAGGGATGGCAAATATAGGGTGCGGTACACGTGTAAAAAGTCCATACTTGGAATAGATATTCACAATTTTGAGACGTATCCTATAGCGCTTTTAACCTCAGGGACTTAGGTGTTACCATGCGGTTCGGTTTTTTAATTCATCCGCTAAACTATTACTCAAATGTATGCCGCTGTTCTGCCGTAGCGGAAGCATTTAGCAACTGATTAAATGTTCTTATGCTATTAAAATTTTGGGTTATGGCGTCGGAAACGGCAATTCCTAGAATACCTGTTTTTAAAATGCTACCAACATCCGAAGGAACAATTCCGCCATATCCTATGAGCGGTGTTTTGGTGTTCAAGGCCTCTGCGATAGCTGTATAACCGTTTAACCCTATAACTGTTCGTTGGTGGCCTTGACTTTCGGTGGCCCTAAATGGCCCTATTTGTATATAGTCCGCTTCTTTTGCGATTAAGGCTTCGCAATCCTGTAAGGTATGCGCTGAACCGCCCAGAATTTGCCAGGAGTACAATTGCTTTCTGATGGCAGTAGGGGAGATGCCGTGCTCCAAATGAACGCCATCGGCCTTAATGGCGATGGCTAACTTATAATCATTTGCAATGAGCAATCTTGTTTGAAAATGACCTGTGATTTCCCTAGCTTCCTCCGCTATTTTTAATTTTTGGGTATTTGAATTATAACGCACTTCTAAATGTAGCAGTTCTATCCCCGAGGTACATGCTTTCTGGATGTTCTCTAACAGCTCCTTGGAAGAATTTCCTTGGCAGATGTAGTGTAGTTTTGGTATAATCATAATCCATTTTAATGAAGCAATTTAAATAATAGCCGCCAACCTACTCGCCTGATCAATGGCCCGTTTGGCATCCAACTCCGCTGCAACAGCTGCACCGCCAACGACATGAACCTTTATGCCGTGGGCTTCCAAGGGTGCCACTAAGGCATCTAAGGGTACTTGCCCGGCGCAAATTACAATGTTGTCCACTGCAAGTCGTTTTTGTTCCCCATGTTGCACGTAATGCAATCCCTCATCGTCGATTTTAGTATACTGAACCTCATTGATGAATTGGACTTTTTTCTTTTTTAAGGTAGACCGATGGATCCAGCCTGTGGTCTTGCCCAAGTTGCCTCCAAATTTTCCTTTACTGCGTTTGAACATAAAGATTTCTCTTGGTGATGGATGCACCTGGGCGGTAACGCCTTCGATACCGCTTCTCGCCTCCATGGTCTTATCGATGCCCCATTCTTTGAGCCATGCATCAATATTCAAGGCGGTACTCTGGCCTTCATGCGCCAAGTATTCGGATACATCAAAACCAATACCACCTGCGCCAATAACGGCTACACGTTTCCCAACCGGTTTTTTATGTTTTAGGACATCAATATAACTGAGTACTTTAGTATGTTCAATACCCTCTATTTTTGGGGTTCTGGGGTGTATTCCGGTTGCTATGACGACCTCATCAAAATTCCCGTTTTTTAGGCTTTCGGCAGTTACCCGAGTGTGTAACTTGACCGTTACTTGATGCAATTCCAGTTGTGTATTGAAGTAGCGGATGGTTTCATAAAACTCCTCTTTTCCCGGAATTTGCTTTGCCATATTAAACTGTCCGCCAATTTCCGTATCGGCATCAAACAGCGTAACCGCGTGGCCGCGTTGCGCTGCAATGGTAGCGGCGGACAAACCAGCAGGGCCGGCACCGACCACGGCAATTTTTTTCTTGGTACCTGTAGGTAAATAGTTGAGTTCCGTTTCATGGCATGCACGGGGATTGACCAAGCAACTAGCGACTTTTTGCTGAAAAACATGGTCTAAACAGGCCTGATTGCAGCCAATACAGGTATTTATTTCGTTCGCTTTATTGGCTTCGGCTTTGTTTACCCATTCCGGATCGGCCAAAAAAGGGCGGGCCATAGAAATCAGATCGGCATGGCCATCTGCCAACACCTGTTCCGCCGTTTCCGGCATATTTATTCTATTGGACGTCACTAAGGGAATGGAAAGTTCGGCCTTCATCATTTTTGTCACCCATGTAAATGCCGCACGCGGTACCGACGTGGCAATGGTGGGAATACGCGCCTCGTGCCATCCAATTCCCGTATTTATAATAGTGGCACCGGCTTTTTCAATTGCCTTGCCCAAAGCGACGACTTCCTGCCAACTGCTTCCTTTTTCGACCAAATCCAACATCGACAAGCGGTAAATGATGATAAAGTCGGCTCCTACGGCCTCGCGGGTCTGTTTGACCAAGGCGATTGGCAGGCGCATTCTATTTCCATAAGAACCGCCATAATCATCAGTTCGTTTGTTGGTTCGTTCAGCGATAAACTGATTGATCAAATAGCCCTCTGACCCCATGATTTCTACACCATCGTAACCAGCAACTTTGGCTAGTTTGGCGGAGTTTACAAAATCGCGAATGGTACGTTTAATACCCGATTGTTTAAGCTTAAAAGGTTTAAAGGGCGTTATGGGAGACTTTATAGCCGATGGTGCCACTGCAAAAGGATGATATCCATACCGACCGGCATGTAGTATCTGCATACATATTTTTCCACCTTCGGCATGTACCGCATCGGTAATTACCTTATGGTGTTTTGCATGTTTTTTGGTGCTCATTCGCGCCGAAAAAGGGGCGGTCCATCCTTGTACGTTGGGAGCGATACCTCCGGAAACAATAAGACCAACACCACCTTTGGCGCGTTCTGCATAATAGGCGGCTATTTTTTGTAATCCGTTTTTCTTCTCTTCCAGACCCGTGTGCATAGAACCCATGATGATTCTGTTCTTTAGGGTAGTGAAGCCTAAATCCAAAGGCTCAAAAATATGTGGGTATTTGGTCATTTGTTGTTACATTTTATGAACTGTTCCTATGCATGCATAGCAATTGGAAAGGTACGTTTTTTTAGTATGAAAAAATAGGTGGGTAGGATTTTAAAGCATGCGTACCGCTAAAGGTTTTAGAATTACATTAGGTACATACCATCTCATCATTTAGGATATGAAAAACAACCGTGCATAGCTAGTTTTAATACGCGTATTGATTTATGGAGGATTAAGTGTGACGATTATCCTAAAGTGTATACCAATAGGGCAAATAAAACCTTTACCATGATGAACAAAGTATCAAATGAACCGAGTTTTAAGCAAATACTGATAAGATTTTACAAATGTGAAGTACGTATATTTAAACGTATTCTCGGTATTAGATGAGTAACGACCGCTACCTTTAGGCTACTTTTACTAGTCTGATAATATAATTTTCAGATGGATTGCCCGTTTATACTGATATTTAGTTTTTTATGGGCAAAAGAATATTTTCAGCAAGTGATATATGCTTTACTAGACCTATTTATCTATGATAGTCTTTAATTTTCAAGGTATCTACTAATCTATAGTGTTCATGCAAGCATACTTATTTCCTGGTCAAGGGACTCAGGCCCCAGGTATGGGAAAAGAATTATTCAAAAAATCCAAACTGGCTCAAGCGTATTTTGAGAGGGGCAATGATATTTTAGGGTTTTCGATTACAGACCTTATGTTCAATGGATCGTCCGAGGATTTAAAGCAGACGAAGTTTGCGCAACCCGCAATTTTTTTACAATCATTTGTTCTTACTAAAATAATGGGCAACAAGTTTAAGCCAGATATGGTTGCCGGGCATTCCCTTGGAGAGATATCCGCTTTGGCGGCTGTAGGCTCGTTAGATTTTGAATCGGCCTTAAGACTTATCGCTAGGCGTGCGGCCGCTATGCAAAAAGCCTGTGAAATTGAAAATACGGGAATGGCGGTTGTAATGGGTCTATACGATGTAATCGTTAAGGATATATGCAAGCAAATAGACGGAGTAGTGGTACCGGCCAATTATAATGCTCCAAACCAAGTGGTAATTTCCGGAGAAAAGCATGCCTTAAAAGAAGCTTGTGAAAAACTAAGACCAGGTGCTACCAGGGTGTTTCGTTTGCCGGTCAGTGGGGCATTTCATTCGCCCTATATGGAGCCCATTGTCGAAGCGTATAAATTAGCTATAGCGGAAACAAAGTTCAAGAACCCAAATTGCCCTATTTATCAGAATGTTACGGCAGGTCCTACTACTGATATTGAATTAATAAAGGAAAATTTAATTGATCAATTAACGCATCCCGTCTTATGGAGACAATCAATTCTTAGGATGGTTGAAGATGGTGCAACGGAATTCACAGAAATTGGCCCCGGGAATTTTCTAAAAAGACTCGTGCACAGCATAGATAAAAATGTAAAAACATTCGGAATTTCTTAACTATCCGAAACTAGTTTCAAATAATTTTGTGTTCAGGAAACCATTAGGCACGCACAACTGTGGTCGCCATGGCTGTGGATGATCGGTCATATTTTTGTTTTTTAAACCTACCCTATATATCATCAAAATGCTTTTGACAAGCTTAGCTGTAGCAGATGTGGTAAAAGCCTTCCAATTCCTTAATCCATAATTCGTTAAAGGGTTCCGTTTATATGTAAAAGGGAAACTGCACCCAACAATTTCACTTTAAAATTCCTGCCCAGATACTATGTTGGTTACACGCATTGTAAGCACTTGCCTTTTATCGCTTCAAAACAAGCCCCATTTGTTATATCTTTATACATGCACGTGTAATTGAATAGTAGAAGGCGGTACTATCCACTATATTCGGCCAAACGGATTAAATAGTAAATACAAGAGCTAGAAATGAGGAGTATCCCCTTAGCAATCATGTTGAAATATGTGTTGACCAATTGTCTACACATAAGTTTTATGGTTCTTTTAGTGCTAGGCTGTAAGACAACAAAAAAAACAGAGCATAAGGTGCTTGCAGGCGTGGCTTCAACTGCCGCCGAAAGCATTAACGACACCATACTTGGCAAGGGCAACACCTTTGGTTTTGACGATCACGAATATATTACCCTAAATCCTAGCCTAAAACCACCGAGCTTACCCAATACTAAGGATTCGTTGGAGGAACCTAGTATGGTGACCGAGGTAGACGACAGTATAGTGGAGGTTCGTTTGGAACCCAAAAGTCCGGTAGCGAAGAAAATAGTGGAAAACTATCTGAACAGCGACAACAAGGAGCCAAACGGTCATTGCCTTGCCGTAAGCAAAGACCGTTTTGAACAAGCCTATAAACAAGTTCACGGCCATTTACCCTACAAGGATTTACCCAAAGAAATGGCCTCACGATTTTACACCCCTAGGCAGGTGTTTAACTTGCTGTACGTATCCGCTTCGGAAAAGCACCAGCGATGGCGAAGTCTTCCCAAAAAGTTTAGGGGAAAGGGCAACGCAGGTGCCATCGCTTATGCGGGAATGGGTACTTTGGTCGATTCCGCTGAGATATGGAGCGGTCAATTACGCCCGGGAGCGCTCATGCAAGTATGGCGTTTTAAGGAAGATTATGAGCAGGTGGTGCGCGGTACAGATGTAAAAAAGTTGGATCCATACGGACATTCCTTTATATTTATCGGTTATGTACGTGATGAAAACCATATAATTACAGGACTTAGAATTGCAGATCAAGGTTTTCAAAGTTACAGACCGCTAATACCCAGAGATTACGAAGTGTGGTGGGGTGTAAACCTTACGATTTAAAGTAGCGGCGACAGGCATCATTTTAATTTAACATTTTTGATATAATTTCTTCTTAACTAACACGTTACAAACCAAGAACCCCATTGCTAACACTATACAACACCTATGTTATTCTTATCCCTACTTCTTTGGTTAGGCCTTAGCAACGAGACGCTGCCAAAAACGGTAAAGGAAACGGACTCTAAGATGGTCTTGGAAAAGTCCTTCCTCGAGGCTGATACCATTAGTGCTAAAAAAGCAGCTACGCCACTTAGGTTTAAAACGGCATCGGATAGTATTGCGATTTCCTATTCAAATATAAAAACGGATACCGATCAACTTCGCCTGCACTTAAAGGATGGCCTGCGCACAGGCACTATATCTTTCGATAACGTTAGAAGGGTTTTTACGAATCAATTGGTAGATCAAATAATACCCTATTGGTACGGTACCCCATGGAGCTTTGGCGGTCATACTACGACTCCCAATCAGGGTAAAATCGCTTGTGGGTATTTTATTTCTACAACCCTGCGCGATATGGGCATGAACATCAACAGATATACATTGGCCCAGAAATCACCTATTGATGAAGCTAAAATGATCAGTTGTGGGACTAAAATAAGCAAAATTGTTGCAGATACAGCTGAAAAGGCCTACGACGAAATAGACCGTTTAACTAAAGAGGGACTATACTTTATAGGTTTTGATGAAGGGCATGTGGGCTACCTCTTAAAACGCAATGGCAAATTGCTCTTGATCCATTCGAATTATCTTGCCCCGGTCTCCGTTTGCATGGAAACCCTAAAAGAATCAAGGGTTTTCAATCGGTTTACGACCTTTCATCTCGTAGCTATTTCCGATAACGATAGCCTTTTACAGCGCTGGTTGGACAATGCTGTAGTGCTGTAGTAGCTCCTTTACCATCACTTTAGTCCGATCTATGGGAAAAGACTCCCAAATCTTCAGGACGCTGTTATAAAAAATCACAAGCCACCTATTGGATAACCAGAAGAAAATAGAGTCCGCATCTTTTGACCGGACCTAAAAAAACACTACTTTAAATACGTTACTTATACCAATTTAAGTTTTGAAAGTCGTATTGAAAACTTGAATTATTTTTTTCTCAGTTTAGGAATGAAATCTAAGCATAGCATTAGCCATGGTTCTATTTTATGACGACAAATGAGTAAAAAAGAAACTTGTTTTATACGCATCTAGAATTTAAATTGGTATTATCCTTTCTTTACTGCCAGCGGCCAGTTCAGTAGGTCGCAAAACGGTCACCGTAAGGAACATAAGCAAACCTTTAAAACCCTGTTTTTAAAAGTAGAATACTATTTTTACAAGGCTTTGGTACCTTTACTTGGCAAGCTAAACCCCAATACGTAGATTCATGACAGCGAACAGCCAATTTTTTGATGCACTTTCAGATGATTACGATGTGATGGTTACTTTTGAAAACGCACTAAAAAACAAGATTGTCTTCCTAAAAAACTTCGAACCTAAAGAGCATGGCACAGCGCTAGATTTGGGGTGCGGCACCGGAGCGGATGCCATTGCCTTATCCAAACTGGGATTACGGGTCGATGCCATGGACCACTCCAAAGGAATGTTGGTACAAGCCAGGATAAATGCGGAAAAACATGGGGTTGACATCAATTTTACCGAGGCAAGCTTAACAGGATTGGCTGTGGGGACAAAAAACTACGACTTCATTGTTTCGTTAGGAAATACAATCGCCAATATACCTATGGCGGAAGTCCGTCTATTAATTTCTGAACTATCCAAAAACTTAACAGACGGCGGTCGTATCCTGCTGCAACTCGTAAACTATGCCAAACTTCCCAAGACAGGGAGGTACGTCCTCAATGAATTTGAAAACGATAGCGTTTCCATCATCAGAAGGTATAACATCCATCAAAATACTATTGATTTTAGTATCGATAAAGTGGACAAGAAAAGCCAACGAAGTAGCCAAATAACGACCACCTTATATCCGCATTCAGAACAGGATTTCATAGCGATCGCAAAAGAAACAGGGTTGACTATCAACGTGTACGGAAACTTAAAGAAAGATACCTATGTAGCCGGCGCGTCTCCAAACCTTGTGGTTGTTTTTACCCAATAAAAAAGAGATGTAAACCTGGGGTGAGCTGCATGATTACAGATGACTACAACGGATCACTTACAGTATGTAATCAGGCAAACTATAACCTACTGCTTTTAGTCCATCAATTCTGAGTGAATGGTAAGGTTGAAAAAATACCATACATCCGTAAAACAGGATTGATCATCGGAATTCAAAATAAGTGGCATTTTTATGAGTTATACTAGGGTCAACCTAATAGACCTACATGAACTATTTTCCACTGCATTTGATCTTCCTATTTTCTTTTATTTCTTTTTCACAGAACCATCAAGGTATAACGTACAATCATTCTCCAAATGGTGAAATGGTTTACGATACGTACGATACGTTTCTAAATGACGAATACGGAGGCTTAAACTTTTCGTTTGAGGGAGAAACCGGACTTTTTGAAAAAGGTCACTACAAGTTAAAAGGTGAAAAGTTTAGCAAACCGGCATTAATACGATTACAAAGTGAAGATAAAATAAGGGTCAAAAATGAAGTTTATGGCGATTTGATTAAAATCGATATTGAAGAATTCGAGTATTATACTACCCAAGTAGATTCATTTTTTGTTTCAAGCAACATTCGATTAATCGACCGGGAACTAACAAAGCCAATCGTTTTACAATACCTTGGTGAAACCGATAAAGCCGATTATGCCATGTATTATAGATTTAAAAATGGCGCTGTAGCACAAAAGAAAATACTTCATACAAACAAAGCGGAAGGCAAACTGTGGAAGGAGTTGGACATTAATATAAAAGATCCAAAAAAAATATTTGCGCTGTTGGGCTTCCATAACAAGTTAAATACCTTTTATGATAAGCAAGAACGCAGTATTGAAGATTTTTTAAATACCCTAAAGGCAGAAGAATATCGCAGGCATTATGAAAACAAAACTAAAATCCTATACGATAAGTTATGGCGCGAAATTAAAAAACCTGCTAAGGCCACTTATTTTGGTCAGGTTACCAAAATAGTGGATGAAATCTACTCGGTTCAAATTACCGATACGAAAGGAGAACGATTATTTGATGTAAACTATTCTTCCTTACAGCCATTAAAGAAACATGGTGAGCTCATAGCCTACAAGGGAGATGCCATCAAAATGGTCAGAACGTATGATCACGGAGATATCCTGACTTCCAAACGCTATATGGATAACGAAATTATCTTCGAGTTTGCCTATCTAAAATTTGAAACTGGAGAGGATAAGCCCCAAAAATTCTCAAGGAAAGCCGTGTCCATAGGTCCAAACACGATAAACACCTATGGCGATAACGTTGTGGAGATGGAACACCTAGGAAACTCACTGGCCTACACGATCAGCAAAAAAGATATACTCGCCACGGAAAAAAAGACCTTGAATGGATCCATATACCTGTATTCCAATTATACCGAACCCTTAGATCTAACTAGTTTTGAGTACCTATTGCGAATATTCTTGAACGATGAAAGAAGTTTTACCGATACTATGGTGTCCAACGATTTTGAAGATTCCATGGTGTTGGAAATCATTACGGATGCTAAAGGTAAAGCTTTAGGCTATAAAATTTTAAGCAGTAGTAATGCGTCCTTGAATACATTGATAGCATCATTTGGCGACTCCTTTTTAAGTGAAAAAGGAAGAAATAGAATGCGTTTTAAAGACATTAAACTAGAAAATAAAACTGACCGTGCTACTTTTATCCTACCCATAAATTTTGAGCATAAGCAATTTTACAAAACATTTTCAAGACCAAACCATGACTATTGGAACTGGAATTGGATGTGGCAGCAGCAAATGATGTGGCAACAGCAGCAAATGATGAATCAACAGATCATGAATAGTGTTCCCAAGTTTTAGCCAAGGCCTATACGATAATTTCTATATTTTAAGGTGGTTGGATAATTCGTAATCATATTCAACATGCCAAAAATTCCCAATCTTTTAATATTCCGTACATAATGGTATGATGCCCCACAGTTGTCTAACGAACCGCACATTGGCTTTGTCCTAATTGCTGAGGCTATAGTCTTGTGTAGTCTCAGAAGCAATTTTTAAAATTTCTAGAAATAAAGTAAACCGTTCTAGCTTGGAAGCTTTCTTTAGTCTTAAAAATTTTTTAATAACTTAAGTTTTATTTGACTTAAGCGTTAAACCCTGTAAAGATTTTGAGAAAAAATTATTGAGTTCTACAAGTTCATTCAATTCAAAAAAAGATTCTCCAAAAAAAGTTTCAGTAAAAAACAAGCTCAACATTTTAGATTTTTCTTTCCTATTTTTATCGCTCTTAAAAGCAAGAGGCAAATTACTACCTCTTATAATAATGTCGTTTTCGGTATAACTAGAAATTTTATCTCCAACTAATAAAGTTCCATTTCCTTTTTCAATAAAACTAATCTGAATTTCATTGTGCTGATGTAGTTTATCATAAAAAACCAGTTCAATATCCTCTTGATAAATCAAGGCATTTTTTTCTTGTTTTGGTATTTAAAAAGGGGAAACTTTCATTTTACTGGACTTGTTCAAGTATTTAATTAATACAACATTATTCAATTTGAATTAATATTTTATAATAATGGATAATATAGTATTAAAAATGATGAATTAATCATTAATTTAATATTTACTAACGCTATAATTTTGTTAACACTAAAAACAGAATTATGAGTATACATTGGAATGGCGTAATGCCGGCAGTATTTACATGGCTGAAAGAGTCAAAATCTGGCACTCTTGAAATTGACCTTGATGCAACACAAAAACAGGCCGCAGGTATTTTGAAAGTTCAGGGAAAGGGCGGCAGCAGAATGAGCGGGCTTGTCGGTTCTGGCACCTTGGGAGAGAATAGCTACCTGAGCACGAAACAGCGTCTTTCATTACTTAAATCCCTTGCTGAGGTTGCTAAGGAATATAATGTTCCATTAATCAGCGGAGCCGCAGCAGAAACTAAGGAAGAACTTGCCAAAATCGTTGAAGGACTTGCAACAGTTGGAGTTGATACAGTCATGGTCATGCCACCAAAAACTAAGGCGGTTCCTTCTGAAAAAGAAATGTATGAATACTATGCACTTTCTGAAGCAACTGCAAAAGATGTAGGTGTAACAATTATGCCTTATAACAATCCTGATGCAGCAGGTTATCATGCGCTCTCAACAGACCTTCTTATGAGACTTTCTTTGCTACCTAAAGTAACTGCTCTTAAAATATCGACGATAGATGTTTCAATTATTGAAACGTTACTATTGAAGAACAAAGATTTAAAAATTTTGGCAGGAGTAGATACAGTTACTGTACATGCAGGACTCGCAGGAGCGTGTGGTGGAATTACAGGTGTTGGTTGTATCTTTCCAAAAGCTAGTGTTACCATGCAAGAGTATGTTTTAAATGGAGAATGGGCCAAGGCTAACAAAATTTCTCAAGCTTTAAATTCCTTATCGTATTTGGATGCTCAACCGCTGCTTATGGAATATCTTAAGCTTGCTATGGGAATTCATCATAATGATGTTGCTGGAGGGCTGCGTACTTTTGGTAAGAAATTAACGCAACAGCAAATTGATGATGTTCGTGCAAGATATATACTTGCAAAAGAAAGACTTGAAGTTCTGGACTTGGTAAGTTGATACTTTCAAATATTCAAAAATGAGAAAGCTTCGTTTTTAACGAAGGAATAAGATGTTGAACCTAAAATACTTATAGTTCAATCTGTATTATAATGTCTTGCGCCCGCCAGCCGTAGGAGGGTTATGAAACTTTGCTTTGGTAAACGATATAAAAAGGGAAGGTCTTGCAGACCTTCCCTTTTTTGTGCGAGACGAAGCGCTGGCCTTATTTTGTACTGTACTTTCTTTAAATTTTTCTTCTCAAAAGTTTCTTCTACAATGTAAATGGAACATGCTTTTTACGAAACGACGATAGGAGAGTAGTAGAATGTGTGCGGAATGGTTTTATTAAACGAAACAGTTAATATAAGTAAGCAAACGTTTATATTTTTACAAATTAATAACCTTAATCATCAAATAATATGAGTAGAATTTTAGTTCTATTTTTTTTCTTTATAAAAATTCAGATATTATATTCTCAATGCCCAATCAATTTTACGAATCTGCGAGATGATGTGGCTGGGAAAGCAATTTGATTTTAAAAGGCAATCGAGCGCTTGGCAGCGGCTATTTTATAGAACCCGTGACAAAAGAAATTAGCCAGTGGCTGATTGCTTTTGGCGGCGAGATGATGCGGCTGCCTAATTGAATTAATGTCGATGCTAGTCTGCAAATTAGCTTTTACATAATTGCTAACGCTATAGTCCTAAGGGCCGATAACTGCAACTATGTAAAATAGCACGAAAATGTGCTATCCGCTAATTTGCTATAAATGTACTATAATGTTCTGCGTTATGTAACTTGAGCTTTGATTACGGCATAAGAATAAAGATTGAGAATCTTTATTATTTGAGCGAGATGGTGCGCGGGCATAGTTGTTACCATCTTCTTTGATTTTTTTCTTTCTAAAACTTCTTGTCAAAAGGTAATGGAATACTCTTTGCCCGGAGCGACGATAGGAGCGTAGTGGTAATGTGTATGGAATGGAATGTTTGTAGGAATTTTTATATCTTTGAAATTACCTAACCAAATATGAATAACACATTTCAATCAACTTCAATTGATAAGATTTCTTGCGAACCATTTCTTCGATGGGCTGGAGGCAAAAGATGGCTTTTAAAAGATTTAGCAAAGTTTCTTCCTACAAACGGGTATAATAATTATCATGAGCTTTTTCTCGGAGGAGGAGCAATCTATTTTCATTTACAGCCGACCAAAACTTCTTTTTTAAACGATTTCAATCCTAATTTGATTCATACTTATGAATGTATAAAGGATGATGTGGAAAAAGTTTTAGTGGAACTAAAAAAATTGAAGAACACAAAGGATGATTATTATAAAATCCGTTCAAAAAAATTTAGAAATGATTACAAGAAAGCTGCAAAATTTATTTACCTAAATCAGACCTCTTTTAATGGTATTTACCGAGTAAACCTTAAGGGGGAATATAATGTTCCATATGGTTTCAGAACAAAAGACTTTGTTGAAGAGGAAAATTTGAAATTAATAAGCAAAGTTTTAAAACCATGTGTTTTTAGCAGTTTTGACTTTGCAAGTTGTTTGGATAATATCAAAAAAAATGATTTAGTTTTTTTAGACCCACCTTATACCGTCGCACATAACAACAATGGTTTTATAAAATATAACCAAAAGCTTTTTTCACTTGAGGACCAATATCGATTAGCTAGCACTATAGAGGAAATAAAACAAATTGGAGCTTACTATATTTTAACGAATGCTTGGCATTTAAAAATAAGAGAAATATTCAATAATGGTGACAAAATTTCAAAAATAAGTAGGGCAAGTTTAATAGGTGGAAAAAATGCAAAAAGAGGTAGGTATGATGAATTAATAATTACCAACGTACAGACCATATGAGTTTTATTCCCGAAATAAAGGCAGTTGAGCTTAGAGGTAAGCTCACAACAGACTTAAAGTTACTTAAGAGGTTATATAGGGTTAAAAAGAGCCAATATATGCTCAAAAGTGTAATGCACTCTTTGGTAGAAGATTTTGTCAAGGAAGGATGGGAAGAATACGGAACACCTACCAAGACCAAAACTAAAATTAGGAAAGAGAAGAGGCATGATATAAAATTTGAAGATGATATTTGGTGTCAACTTTATGAATTAGGTTATCGGCATTTGAACTATGATGAAACTTTCCAATTACCTTTTGGAAAAAAGGAAGAAGACAAAAAACAAATTGATGTAATTGCTATAGATGATGAGACGATAATTTTGGTTGAGTGTAAATCTAGTGCAAAGTCTAAAAAAGCCCCATCCTATAAAGACGAGTTTGATTTATTAGGTTTGAGATTAGATGGTTTCAGAAAAACTATGGAACAGCTAGTTGGGGATGGTAGAAAACTAAAATTCATATTCGCTACTCGAAATTTAAGACTTGATAGAGAATCTGATGACATGGTCCGGTTTAATGCAACTAAATCATTTTATTTTAATGACAATACTTATCGGTATGTTAATAGTTTAATAAAGAGCTATAAGAACCCTGCAAGATATCAATTCTTGGGCTTACTATTTAAAAACGAATTGATAAGTAAGGATAAAATTCTAATCCCTGCTGTTGAGGGAAATATGGGCGGGAAAAAATATTACATGTTTTCAATTGAACCAGAGTTGCTGTTGAAAATGGGCTTTGTATTACATCGGACTAAAGTCAATGAGGAATATACTCCTAATTATCAAAGATTACTGGTTCCTAGTAGATTAAAAGGAATTACCGCTTTTATTGACAATGAAGGTTACTTTCCTAATTCTTTGATAGTAAATTTTGCGAAGACTAAGCATAAGTTGCAATTCGAATCTTCTGCACGTTCCAGTAGTACTTCATCAAGGTTTGGAATGCTAAAAATACCTCATGCGTATTCCATTGCCTTTATCATAGATGGTCAACATAGACTTTATGGTTATGCAAATTCAGAGTTTAGATATACTAGCACAATACCGGTAGTGGCTTTTAACGATTTGACAGCAAATGAACAGCTAAATATATTCATAGATATTAATCAAAATCAAAAAGCTGTAAACCCAAGTTTGGTTATAATGCTTGATGAAGATGTCAATTGGGATAATAAACTAGCAATAATGCGATTAAGAGCATTAAGGTCTTCAATCATTAGGGAATTATCTGAAACTGAAGGTCCATTATATTCAACTATTGAAATTAGTGCGGAACCCGGTAAACTATCTGCAAGACCCTTTAATCAAGCACTTCTGGATTCAGGATTATTACCAAAGGCCAAAGGAAATATCTATGTTCCTGAGAGCACAGGTGGCATGTTCTACAATATTAATAACCAAAACCATAATGCTGAAATGATTTCTACTAAAAAGAAATTGGTTCAGTTTATCAATTTGTGTTACGAATTTGTAGAAGAAAACTACACCGAAATTTACGAAAGAGAAAGATATTTTATAATGTCCAATAGAGGCACATATGCTTTTATATGCTTGATTGGAAGTTTGAACAAACATTTGTGTGCTAATGGTGAATTAAACTTGAGTTCAACACCAACGGCTAGATTTGATGCAATCGAAAAATATTTGGTTGCCTTTTTTGACGCTCTGAAAGTGATTGAAAAAGAAGAGGAAGAAAAAATTCTAATTATTAGAGGTTCAGGAGCAGAAAAAGAGTGGCTTTACTTCTTTCAATCAAAAATAAATTCTGCGCTGCCAGAATTTAATCCGAAAGAACTTATTGATTGGAAAGAAAGACAAGATGAAAGTTTACAGGATGAAGGACGAAAGTATGGTATAGCCATAGAAAAAAGGATGAAAAAAATAGTTCTTGATAAAATAAAGACGTTATATAAAAGCAATTGGGAACTTGAAATAAATAGTATTAAAAGAGAATGTTCAAGGAGAGCTGAGGAAGAAATGGAGAGAAACTATAAGGAAGAACTTGAAAACAAGAATATTCCATGGACAGACATGTTGCACATAAATGACTATAAGACAATTATTAAAAAATACTGGATAAAGGAACCAGAAACAACCAAGGATGGCTTTACGACCTTTAAGGATGACTTTTCAATAGATATAGGCGTTGGTTTTAATAGCACAGCAGAAAGAATTAAGTGGATTTCTAGGTTTAACTCATATAGAAATATGTGGGCTCATGAAGGGACTAAAGAAAAAAGATTAAATAGAGAAGAAGTTGGTTTTCTTGAGAAAATATATAATCACTTCTACTAGGTTGACGCTAGCAGGAAGGTTCTGGCCTAAGAGAATTTTAGCTAAACAATAGGTGAGGGGAGCGGCCATATTCTAGAGGGCTGGTAATACAGCATATTGACCAATTTAATGTTTCAAAGAGTTCAAAGTAATCTTAAGAGTTAGAATGCTTTCTAGAATATAGCGACTGAGCCGTACATTGTTTCTAAAATTATCTGTAAGCCTTGAAATCGACGAAGGAGATTCACGAATACCATTAAAAATCAATAACTAGCAATGAGTATCTTTTTGATTCTTTTTTTATCAAGGAAAAAAGAATAGATAACTTCCCATTCAAATTCTAAATACAAATCATGTCTGCATATTATTATATTGAGAATTTAATTGATTTTGATGTTCAAAAGGAATTAGAAATAACAGAAGGATTGGTGTTAAAAGCCGCATCAAAAGAGCAGATTGGTATTTTAAAAAGACTACTAGTCAAGTTCGGCAATGTACCTTTTGATTTTAATTTACATGAATATAGGGTAACAAAAAAGCTTGAATCTGGCGGTGCTAATGTAGAGAAAAGGAAAGATGATGATATAAGATACTTTGTTTTGGAACACAGTATAGGACATCATTACAACTTATTTTTTGCCAAGGCACTTTTACTAATGGAGAAGGAGTTTTTTGTCCCTTTTGGATTTGCAAAAGGTCCTGAAAATAGTGAAATAGGGCTCTCAATAAAATATTCTTTCGAGGAACTTAGCGCTTACACATATTTCAATGATAAGAATATAATTAATTATAATAATGATACGAGTCAATTCTATCCAAAAATATGGGATTCAAAAAATTTTAATCAAAATGATAAAATTGAATTTTTAAAAAATTTAGATCTACTAAAAAAATTTGAAACGGTAAAAGAAAATTTCCCCCATATATCTAAGGCTCTAGATGATTATTTTAAAACAAGTGAAATTTCTAATAATTCAGTTTTTAAAATTGTTAGTTATATAGCGTGTCTTGAATTACTGTTTGTAGATGGTAGTATGGATAAGTTAAAGTCTATTAATTTACAATTACAATCGAAATTAAACCTCATAAACAATAGGCTAACTAAGCCAGTATTAGTAGAAGAATACATAAAAGGACCTGATACGCTTAATTTGGGTAATGTAATGGGAATCATCTATAACTATAGAAGTTCAATCGCCCATGGTGATTTTATTGATTTCGAAAAAAGGCTTAAAGTTCTCGAGAAGGTTTCAATAATTGATATTTTAAAATTTTTAAGAATCATTTTGAGAAAATCAATACTCTTTGCATTAAAGGAACCTGATTTGATAAGAGACCTTAAGAGATGTTGATTATGATATTCATTTTTCTATTTGACATAATATTTTTAGTACCGAAAGAAAATCTTTAACCAGTACGAAAGAGTAGCAAGTGCACAGAAATTTATTTTTCTTAAACTTTGTGCTGTTGTGGTAATCTGACGAAATGGTAGTGAAAAATTTACAAAAACATATAATCAAAAATGCCAGCCGCATCAACTCGCTCAAAATTTTAAACGTCTACAAGACCTTTAAAACTTGTGTCGTGGCGCTGGCCAAGCGATGGCTCCCGAAGCTTCGGGGGTGTTTAAAATACGAGTGAGTAAAATTGATTAAGTATCAATTTTACGAAGCTGCGAGATGATGCCGCTGGAAAAGCAATTTGATTTTAAAAAGCAATCGAGCGCTTGGTAGCGGCTATTTTACATAACCCGTGACAAAAGAAATTAGCCAGTGGCTGATTGCTTTTGGCGGCGAGACGAGGCGGCTGCCTAATTGAATTAATGTCGATGCTAGTCCGCAAATTAGCTTTTACATAATTGCTAACGTTATAGTCCTAAGGGCCGATAACTGCAACGATGTAAAATAGCACGAAAATGTGCTATCCGCTAATTTGCTATAAATGTACTATAATTTATATTATGTAAAATAGAATATTTAGGATTCGCTCAACCCTGCATTCCAGGCTGTCCCCTCTAATAGTATCCCTCCGTCATCATTGCAAGCAAGGACACCGCATGACATCCAACACTTTTTTCTTACCATGCTAGCTCCAACAAAATTCCATATCCAATTCGATGCACACGATCTTACCACAAAAGAATTTTATTAAACACAGGAAAAGACGTCTCCACATATTCATCCATACGGTATATGCAGTAATTGTTTTCGGAAAGTGTATCTTACAATCTCTAATCAGTAAACCAACACCAATGAAACTACTTTGGCGCGTTCTTCAGATACTACTAGCATTATTTATAGGCTATGCAGGAATTCAGCACTTTATAAAACCTGCTTTTTACGAACCTTTCGTACCCGCGTTTTTACCGGCCAAGACCGTGTTGGTCTATGCCTCGGGCGTGGTTGAAGTAGTGTTGGCCATCTTGTTGCTTATTCCCCAATACACTAAAAAGGCGGCCACGGGCATTATTATTCTTATGTTGCTGTTCCTACCCATCCATATTTGGGACATTTTTCAGGAAACACCTGCTATAGGTAGCAAACAGGCTGCTCTCATCCGCTTACCTGTTCAATTTCTTTTTATCGGCTGGGCTTATGCCGTAAAGCGATTATCCAAATAAACCCAATGGTATATTCTTAACGCGTGTATCTAAATCCGGATAAAAACATATAACCTCCGAATGAACCACTTCAACTCTATTCAGATTGTTAATGGTGTTCTTACGTATGTTTTTTTTAGAAATGCAGGCTTTAGTACGCCCCAGCTAACAGGACTTAAAGTGCGCTAATGGCAATCTTTGCCATTCGTATGCCGGTTCCGGAATTCGTAACCTCCGTCCAAGCGAAATACAGCATATCCTCTACCTTTTCCATCTGCGGAAATCCGGATTGTCGGGAACCGTTCAGTTCTACCACGGTCATTTTATCGGAAACCACTCCCCTCGTCGTCACCTTTGCCAGTTTCAGACGTGCCCGTTTTTCTTCGGTTTCCATCCAAGTCACTACGGCGGTTTCTTCATCGACCCAGACCACATCTACCCTTCCCATGGCATTTCCCGAGGCAATGACCACCGGTGCTTGAAATTGTGTACCCGCATCCTTAGAGAATGCCAGCTTCACTTTCGCGGTATCTTGTGCAGCGGTAAACCAAGCGGCGACCAAATTATTTCCCAACGCTGCTACTTTGGGTCCGTTTACCGGACATCCTTTTATTTTCCAACCGTCGGCGTGTACGGGTTTAGGTGCTGTCCATTTACCGTTTACCTGTCGTACAATACTGATATCCCGGATTTCTTCTTCCGAGCGATCCCGGTACAGCACTACCGGACCATTATCCGTTATTGCGGCCGTGGTCTGGCAGCAATCACAGGTACTTATATCCAATTCCCGCTGTTCACTTAGGGTTCCGTCCACCGCTACTTCTGCCGCCCTCAAGGTCATGGCGCCCCGCTCCCCTGCTTCGTTTTCTTGGGTATGCCTACCATCTAGCCAGGTCACAAAAAAAGCATCTTTATAGGGCAAGACCGTCACAAAACCATGCTCTGTTGGGGTGCCATCGGTATGCAGGTCCACATTGGTTTGCCAGGTATCGCGCCCGCTTTGTTTCAAGTTCATTTTTACATCATAGGAATACGTGCCTTCCGAAGATTTTTTAAGTACGTGCGACCAGTAATTTCCCTTGTTTTTGGCAACCATGGGATAATCTGCCCAGTTCACGAACCAATCCGTTCCCTGTATAATCCGTTCGGGTGCTTGCCAATTTCCGTCTATCAGTTCGGCATAGTACAATGTGGCAAGGCTATCCCCTTTGGTTTCCACCCAGGAAAGCAGTGTACCCTCTGAATTCGACACCAAATGCGGTAAGGAACTGGAATCTCCGGCTGGAGACTCCATCAACTCAATACTATTAACCTTTACTTCCGGTAAAGTATTCTTAATATCTTGTTTACAACTACTTATTAATAACACCAAAACCAAATTTAGACAAGCCGAAAATCGCATCACTGTAAGTTTTTTAGTTGTTTCTTTAATTTTGGGGTGTTCCATTCCTTGGCGCCATCAAAGCGCAGTACCCGCTCCCCTGCTTCATTATATACAAAGGTTACGGGTAATGCATTTATTTCTAGCTCAGGGTATGTACCGTTGTATTTGATAAAGGTAAACTCAAAGTTTTTGGCACGCTTAAACTTTTCTATTTTCTTGACGGACTCATCGGAAGCCAATAAAAAGACGTAGTTTTCCGCTGCTAAACTCGCTTGTAGTTCCAGCAAATCGGGCATTTCTTCGATACAGGGACGGCACCAAGTCGCCCAATAATTAATCAGCACCCTTTTCCCTTTATAATCTTCTATCTCAATGGGGTTGCCCTCCAAATCCTGATATGTTGACAGCACACGTTCTTCTGTTGGCATAACAGCGCTTTTGGGTTGGGCCGCCTGCTCCTTTTGCGCTTCTTTACAGGCACCCAAGGCCAAAAATGCAATTAAAATATAGGTTCTCCATTTCATAAGCTATCGAATATGGCTTCCTGCGTTCATATCTATGGTAGTTCCGGTGGCATGGTCCATGCCGCCACTGCATAACAGCGCAATGAGCGGTGCTAGATCTTCGGGTCGGGTGAGTTCGTTGAGGGCAATTTCATTGAGTACTTTTTCTTCCCCGTGGGATGCTATGAATTTTTCGGCCATGCGGGTCCTGGTAAATCCGGGAGCCACAACAAAGGCCTTTATATTTTGTTTTCCAAAGGAACGCGCCACACTCCGAGCCAAGGACGTAATACCCCCTTTGGAAGCCGCATACGCCAGGAATTCCTGGGTTTCGCCCCTAAAGACCGCCCTGCTTCCCAGATATACGAATCGGCCTTCACCCTGTTCCAAGAAATGATCTAGGCCCAACTTGGTCAGTATTCCCACTGCATCCAAATTTACGGCCATGGTTTTCTTCCAGATGTTGAGCCAGTCCGCGGTATTCAAGTGCATTGGTTGCTCTAAAAAGACACCTGCGTTAAGAACGATCACATCCAATCTTCCAAAATGTGCTACAACCGCATCAAACAGTCCTAGTACTTCTTTTTCTTTGGATACATCGGCCTGGAAAACCTTGGAGCCATTGTGATGTTTTGCCACCAAAGCATCCGCAGCACTCTTGTTGCTGTTGTAATGAACGGCTACCTTCGCCCCCATTTCCATGAGATAATCGGCCACTGCCCTACCTATGCCATCCGAGGCACCGGTAAGTAATATCGTTTTATCCTTTAAATCAATGATGGTCATATCCTCTATTTTATTTTTTACTACCCGGTGTTGCAGCAATAAGCATCCTATCTATACGATGTTGCTCAGGTTCCAATGAATCATATCAAGGTCATCATTACTAGTAAATACAGGTAGTGTTATCCGCTTTTACATAATAGGACTTATAATTTTTAGCTGTTTCGTCCATGCATCCACAAAGGTCCAAAAGTTCAATCGACTTAAAATCTATAGGATGTGTTTCCGCCTGAATGGATATATAGCCTTCCTTCAAGGGTCTGCCTTCTTCGAAAGCACTTTCCAAATAGCCAGCTACATTACCGCCGCCTATGGTAGGATTATTGAACTCCAGAACAACTTCCCCATCCATGCGATGTTGTACTAGGGAATCCCCTAGGACCAAGGCCTCTACCTCTACCCATTGGTCGCCATGGTAGGTCTTGGAGTTGGAATTGACACAATGGGGCCTAAATAAAGTGTCCCCCATAACCACATTGGTACCGGGCGTACATAAATTGGCCGTCGTACGGGCATCCGTACCGTTCCCTCCCAAGAGTTGTAGCTCTAAAGAAATGGGGAAATCCTGTTCCAGCCCCAATGTTTTAGGATCTTGACAGTGTAGCATGAGTCCGTTATTTCGAACGGCCCAACCCGGTCCATTTTTCATCTGCTCCCCAACAAACCTGTAGGTGGCCTTCAATTTATAATGCGAAAACTTCTTTTTATAAAATAAGTGTCCAAAATCCCCTCCGAAAGAATCCGTTTCCGCATACCTAACACTCAATAAGCTATCGGCATACACAAATCGGTTTTTATAATTCTCCCCGAGTTCCGATCCCTTGAATTTTGGGGTCCAGTCGGCATAATTAGCACCATCGAACAAGGCCACCCACTCTTCTTTGTTAGGATCGGCAGGAGTCTCTTGGCAGGATACGCCAAGGAGAAGGATGATACAAATAGAAAGTAAGCTGAATAAGGATGGCGTGTTAAAGCGTTGAGACAATAGCATCATACGGTTGGTTTTTTTAAGGTTGATTAAAAGTTAGCTTAGCACAGCAGCCCCTAACGGAACCGTATCCCATGCGGGCGTTTAAAAATACAAAATTGTAGGGAAGCGGTGGCGGTCTTAACAGTAAGCTTACAGCTAAAAGCGCTAGCAAAGCAAGTGTGCCACTTTGAAGCCAGTGGATTGTTTAGACCCGTGTATCCATAAAAAAACCGCCTAAAGTTAGGCGGTCTTCTTAACTGTATCCGTTTGGGACCTACTTTATTGCTACCAGTTCCAGTTCAAACGTAAGGTCGTGACCTGCCAAAGGGTGATTGGCATCCACCACAATATCGTTCTCGTTTACCTCCGCGATGCGCAGTTGCCTTTCCGAACCATCTTCATTGGCCGCTACTAGGGCCATATCCACTTCCGGAGTAATTTCCTGTGGCAAATGCTCCTTAGGAACCGTTTGAAAAAGCTCCTCCTGCTTTTCGCCGTAAGCCTCTTTCTTATCGATTACAATGATCTTTTTTTCGGCTGGTGCCATATCCAAAAGTCCTTTTTCAAAACCGGGAATCAAGTTTCCTTCTCCCAATTTTACTTCCAACGGCTCGCGCTGCAAAGAACTATCGAACACCTGCCCGTCGCTTAATTTACCTGTATAATGCACCAAAACTACATCACCTTCTTTTACTTTACCCATAATGTTCATTTAAATAGTTTACTCGATATCCGAGATTTAAACACCCCCAGACTTGCCTTGTTATCATAAATCACCTCCTAACGGACGACTCACGGGCTTACCTGAAAGCTTTTTTATGTTTTTGAGCCGCAAAGGTATCGATCTAAAAAGGGATAAACGAATAAGCGCTGAAAACCTGAGTGCTTTAAGCTTTTTTTAACGTAAACCAAGGGGGGTATAAAGATGATAACAGGCCAAAATGCCTACTTGGACCGAGTTATGGAATGTTGTTCGTGAAGTAATTTAGTCCTTATCGCTTTCGATAGCCGCAACCTTGCCCCTAAACCGAATGGCATTGCGTTGATTTCCGGTCACTAAAACATCGGCGGCCATATTGCGAAACACGCTCATGTTCACCAGATGCCTTCCCGTTTCGCCAGAGATTTCAAATTCAATTTCATACCGCTCTTTTGCCTCGTTATACCGTTGCTCATAGCTATCCGGAATTCCATCAAATTCGATGCCCTGCTTGGACAGGGGGCCGCCTCCAAACTGACGTTCGCCATAAAACGGCATGGCACCCGATACACTATCCCCATATACCTTTATATAGTTGGAAACTCCGATAAGCTGAATGGGCCCCGGTGTACTCCCTGGCGGTAAAAGACCCGCGTTTGCAACCGAGTTAAACGCTTGGGTAGTCATCGGATGTGCGGTGTCCGCACTAAATTCAAATGATCTTTGACCCATGAAACGGATGAATTCCGATGGGGATTGTTCTTGCTCCGGCACCTTGTTTACACTCCCACAACTTAGGAACAAGTTGCATGTCAGCATCAAGACCAACCCTCTTTTCATCGGCAGGAAGTTTTGCTTTCGTATAATCTCCTTTATGGTACTATTACGTCCTATATCCATACGTTCAAATTAAAAACTTTTTTGATGACCATAACTAATACTCCATATCATCCTCGAAAAACGTGTTGCTCAATTGTGTTTTCTCAAATGTACCTTCGTAGATATCCTTGTACAGATTCCGCAATAAGCGTTGTTTTTTCTTTTCTGAAATCTGCATGGTGTCTATACGGTGCCTGTATTGTTTAAAAAGTGTACGTTTACGATTCGCTGTAATATCCAATTTAGGTTCAAATTTTAACACCAAAGGACCTTCGTCTTTCTCAACTGCCCCATCCAATGAATCCCGTTTTTGGCCCTGAGCCGCCATGGTAAAAACAAATCCCAGTGTACAGCAAAGAAAGATTAGCGTTTTTTTCATTTTTTTTAACTCCTGTTCCCCTACAAAATAACATATTTTATAATACAATTCATGGTAGTTACTACTTTTCCTTTTTCCAAGTGGCTATTATTTTGTGATATGGCTATCGATTATTCCCTATGCCGTATTCGAGTTTTAAAGACCCGGAAACAAGGGTTCTATATTCGTTTATTACCTATTTTAGTCCCGTATTCAGGATTTTATCCGCAATGGCTAGCGTATAAATGGTTTCCGAGGCCGTTTCCTGTCCCTATGTGTAGGTGTTTGAGCGTCCCAAAGGGTTGAACAGTTTTTTTTAACCGACCTACGGTTGAATACATAAAGCGGAACTGTTACATTTTCATATATCGATATAAATAGCAGGTTATCAGCAACTAAAGAATATTTTAAAAACTATTGTTGAAATTCAATCGAAAATATAAGCTCGTTTTCCTTAGAATTTCATACCTTTTACTAAACAATTATACGTATGAATATTAATTTTGAATATGATGATGTAAAGGCCAGTAACCGTTTGGAAATTATGGCCGCGGAAAAACTGGATAAATTATTGGACAAGTTCGATTTTGTTGTCCGGGCAGATGTATTTTTTAAAAAGGAGAATACCTCCTCTCCCGATACCGGAATGATTTGTAATATCCGGTTAAGTGCTCCGGGGCCACGGCTCTTTGCGGAGTCCAGTACAGCTAGTTTCGAAGCTTCCATTGCTTCGACCGTCAGCGACCTGGATCGTCAATTACAACGCCGAAAGGCCAAAATGAAAACACATTAGAACATTGTTGAATTGCTGAATGAGGCGATTACAAGGCTAATTTGGGTTATTGCAACTACGGTCGTGATAACCCAAATTTATTTACCAAAGATTTTTATTTTTCCTAACATTCCTGATACGTTGAGACATTTCTTTGTTTTTTTTCTCCTTAGTCTTATTCCTTCCGTGGTGCCGGCGCAACATCCGGGAATACAAAGCGGCGAGATTACATTTACATTTGTAAAAAAGGATGTTTCCGGTACCGTATCCGATTTCACTTCTACCTCTGTTATCGATTGGGACAATATGGAAAATTCCGTTATCGCCGGTCAAGTAGCGTCCGAGACCATAAAAACAGGTAATTTTATACGGGACTTTGCACTTCGAAGGTCCGCCTATTTTGACGTGGACAATTATCCTGTCATTTCTTTTACGAGCACCAAAATACAATTGAACGGGGAACGTATGTCCGTAGAAGGGAACCTAACCTTAAAAGGTATTTCCAAACCATTGACCATAGTGTTTAAAAACGATAGTGATACCCTGATCGGAACCGCTACCCTATTCACAAGCGATTTTGACATTACTATTCTTAAAAAAAGTAGGGAAGCGAACGAGGTCATAATTACCTTTACCTTACAACTGGACTAAAATCACCTACCGCTCGCTGTTGCGCAACATCAATCAAGAACACATCTAGTATTACCGTTAAACTTCAAAATGCTTTTCTTGTAAATGCATTTGGTCTTTTCCTGTGCGTTTATTTAGTTTACTGAAACTAACCTTGCATCAGCGGGGACGACTTTCTCTTTCAAATAGATCAATAATCTTTGTTTTTGTTCTATCCCATTTTAAAAATGATGATTAACTTCGCACGCGTAAATTAGCGTATATGTGGGTTTGGATAATTTTTATTGCTTGTGTAGTTGTCTTTTTGGCCTTGGACCTTGGAGTTTTTCACAAAGAGGACCATGTAATAAAAGCTAAGGAAGCAGGTATATGGACCTCTATATGGGTCACCGTAGCACTATCTTTCAGTGGCGTTGTGTATTGGTTGTTTTCCTCCGGATTAACAGAAAACCCAACCGGACTCACGCCAAACGATGCGGTATTGAAATATATTACAGGTTACCTCATTGAACTTTCGCTGAGTATTGATAACGTATTTGTAATCGCCGTTATCTTTACTTCGTTTAAAATTCCTGCCATTTATCAGCACCGTGTATTATTCTGGGGTATTTTGGGGGCTATCGTGTTCCGGGCGCTCATGATTCTTTTTGGTGTAGCTTTAATTACGAAGTTCGACTGGATTATTTATGTCTTCGGTGTTTTCTTGCTCTTTACGGCATTTAAGATGCTAAAGAGTGATGATGACGCATTTAACCCCAAAGAGTCTTTTGTATTTAAGCAACTCAAAAAAATCTACCCGATAACCACGCAGATTCAAGGGCACGATTTTTTTATTACTAAAATGGGCGTAAAGGCCGCTACGCCACTTTTTGTTGCCTTGGTGGTTATTGAGCTTACGGACATCCTTTTTGCACTCGATAGTATTCCAGCTATTCTGGCCATTACTGCCGACCCTTTTATCGTATTCAGCTCCAACATTTTAGCAATATTAGGGCTTCGGTCCATGTATTTCCTTATTTCTAGGATGTTGGCCAAATTTAGATACATAAACTACAGCCTTGTGGTGATTCTGGCCTTTGTTGGAGTTAAAATGCTGTTGGCACACCACGTGAAATTTCCGGAATGGGTTTCCCTTTCGGTTATTTCAGTATCCTTACTAGCGGGTGTGTTAGCCTCCTTGTTTATTAAGGAAACGGACGAATAAAAAGGTATATAGCCTAGTCTATATAATCATAACTGACAAACGCGAATCGCTTTCCGTCGGGTGACCATGAAGGGACGTTCAAACTACCCTGTCCGCCTATAAATTCATGCAATGTTCTAACGGTCTTTTCTTTTAGAGAATATAAGCGCAAGGCCACCTTTTTCATTGCCGGATGCGCACTACCTTGGTCTATCAAATAAGAAATATAGACCAGATGTTTCCCATCCGGAGATGGATGTGGGAACCAGTTGGAATAACGGTCATCGGTTAGCTGTTCGTTTCCAGTTCCGTTGGCACTCATTCGCCAAATCTCCATGGTGCCGGACGCTATGGAATTGTAGTAGATATGCTTTACGTCATGCGAATAGTCGGGACCGTCATCCAATCCCTCGGAATCGGTCAGTTGTATTTCATTTCCGCCACGAACGGGAATCGCATAAATATTAAAGACCTCACCGCGTTTGGCGGTATAGACCAATGTTTTACCATCCGGTGACCAACCATGCCAAAAAGAAGGGGTGTTTTTGGTAATTCGTACCGGTTCTCCCCCATCAATGGGGACGGTAAACATACAGGAGGTCAACCAACCATCATTACCGTCTTCCAAATTATGGCTCAGCACCAAGGTCTTTCCATCGGGCGAAATGCCGTGATCGTTATTGCACCTGTCCGCAAACCCGGTATCTATCCGTTCTTTTGTTCTGTCCATGGTAACTTTGAAGAGTCCACCATTTTGGTTGATGACAAAAAAGATACCGTCCCTGCTCCAGTTTGGTGCTTCAAAATGGGCGTTTTCCGTTAAAACAGTCGTCCGTTGGTTACTTTCAATATCAAAAACCACTAAAGTAGATTTGATGCCCTTTTGCTGTGCGTTGGTCACCAGCATAGGTAATAGGACGAATAATGTGGAAACTATTATTTTCATAGTACATAGGATAAAATGTTTGGCACGGATTGTTTCTGCCGAATAAAATGAGAACATACAAGCGGACAGAACTAAAATAACACTATGACGACCAATGAAACCATTTACAGAATACCTCTAATCGATATAAAGTGGCACCGACGAAGCTGCCTTATGCTTCGGAAAGCTTTCTATTAATGATGGCCAAGGCATTGTTTACCGTCTGCATTTCATCCATATCCTCATTCTCTATACGAATATCAAAAGCATCCTCGACATCCAATACAATATCCACTAAATTTGCAGAATTGATGTTTAATTCCGTTATAAAGTTACTGTTTTCTTCAATAGCCGTTACCTTCACATCCTCAGGTAAGTATATCGCAATTATCTCTTTTAATTTTTGATAGCGTTCTTCTTTTTTCATATCTGTATTTTCCTTTCTCTATAGCTTAACCCAACCTATTTTTTAACTAATCAACATCATAGTCCACCTACTAAAAACACCTATTCACCATACACCTTAAAAATAACACAAGCATTTACATCACCAAAGCCAAAACTAGCTTTTGCAATTACTTTAGGGTGATAGGCAATTGTCTTGCGCGGTATTTTAGTTTCTGATATAATTTCCGTTATTTCCGGATGTACATCTTCGCAATTGACATTCCCAAAAATAGCACCTTCTTTAAACTGCAGGATAGTGCCAACACATTCAATACTCCCGGCAGCGGCCAAGCAATGGCCGATCATCCCTTTAAACGAGTTAATGTATGGGAAATCGGCACCCTTCCTGCCTAGCGCCGCACTCCAATTCGCTACCTCTAGACTGTCTTTTGCCGTTGCGGTCAAATGTCCGTTTATAACGTCTATTTCCTCAGTTTTAATCCCTGCGTTCTTCACGGCGTTCCTAATGCAGCGCTGCACCGCCGTGCTATTCGGAGCTGTCATGGAACCTTCTCCCAGCTGACCGCCACTATTGACCTCCCCGCCAAGCACCTCTGCATAGATCTTAGCACCTCGGTCTTGAGCACTCTCCAAGGACTCCAGCACCAAGGCTCCTGCCCCACTTCCCGGAACAAAGCCATTGGCCGATGCACTCATGGGCCGACTCGCCTCCGTAGGGTTGTCGTTATACCCCCTGGGTAGTATCCGCATAGCATCGAAACCGCCCCAGACATACGGACCACTATCACTACAGCTTCCTACGAGCATTACCTCGGCTTTTCCGCTGGAAATTCGCTCATACCCCATCAACACTCCTTCCGTTCCGGTTGTACAGGCAGACGAATTAGTGGTTACCTGGTTGCCGCAACCTAAGTTGCCGCCCAAATAGGCACTAATACCACTCGCCATGGTCTGCAGGACGCTAGTGCTGCCCAACCGTCTTACATTTTGATCATCGATCTTTAAAATGGCCTCTCGAAACTTATCCACCCCCAGAATACCCGTACCGAACAGGATGCCGTAATCCCAATAGGGTTCCGCTGTGGCATTGGGCTTTAATCCAGCATCTGTCCAAGCGTCCATCCCGGCAATAACACCATATACAATACCGGATGCGTTCAAACCTCTTAGTTGTAAGGGTGTAAAGTATTCATTTAAAATATTATCCCTAACCAATGGATTTGCAGCAATTTGACACCCAAAATTTAGTCGCTCTAATTCCGATTGAAACCGAATCCCGCTCGTACCGTTCGTAAGTGCTTTGGTGAAATCCGTTAGCCCTACGCCATTTGGTGCACAGACGCCCAACCCTGTAATCACTACACGTCTACTCATTGCTATCGGATTTTAACATTCCTGCGAGCGTACCTTTACAAACCAGTTCTTCTTTGCTGTTGTACATACGCACCTCACACTTTAATTTCTGAAACCTAAAATATATTTTTTTAGACACCACGCGCACCTTTTCATTGGGCAGTACAGGTTTTAGAAAATCCATTTGAGAACTACTCATCCCTATTTTAACGCCAGTAGTCTCTTGTTGGTCTTTTAACAGATGAATGCCTAGACAGACAAGCCCTATCTGTGCGCAACATTCCGTGAGCAAAACACCGGGCGTAATGGGGTTTCCCTTAAAGTGGCCTTTAAAGAAATCCAACCCCGCATCAAAAGTAAAAATACCCTCCGCACCCGAATCATCTACACGTAACAGTTTATCTACGAACAGAAAAGGTTTGGTGTAGGGCATTAAGTCTAAAATATCTTTCGTACGCATTACTTTTTAGTTGCTATATTTTTCGCTCCGGTTCTCATTAAATCCCTAATAGCAAGGCAGGTTTCTCCCCCTAACACCCGGATCACGTTTAACTATTTACTTTTCACTAATCACTAATCACTAATCACTAATTACATTTTACTGCCAACTTCAACTGCGAACTAAAAACCGCCACTACCAACTAGCCCCTAAAGACTAACAACTATAAAGCTACCATTCCAACAAAACCCGCTGCGCCGAAAAGCCAGGTCCAAAGCTTAAAACCAAGCCTTGTTGCCCTTCTGGAATATCTTTCTCCATAAATCGTTCTAGCACATAAAGTACGGTGGCGCTACTCATGTTACCGTATAGTTTTAGAACCGCTCTCGTATCATCAATATTTTTACCTAGGCTCCCAAAGAGCGCCTCAACAGTCTGTACTATTTTTTTTCCTCCGGGATGAAATATGAGATGTTCTACCTTAGAGATGTTACTTCCATAACGTTCTAAGAAGGGGTGAACGATATCCTGAAAATGGTCTGCAATGGTCTCCGGCACCGCAGGGTCCAAAATCATCTTTAAGCCATGATTGGTAAGGTCAAATCCCATTAAGTGGGTTGTGTCGGAAAAGTGGTACATGTCCTCCCCTATTATTTTAGATCCTTCAGCAGTCTCCTCCGAAGAAAGTAATACACAGGCGGCACCATCACCAAATATGGCGGCACTGACCATATTCGCCATAGAAAAATCGTTCAATTGGAACGTTGCCGTGGGACTCTCAACAGCAACAATGGCTATTCGTTTTCCGGGGTTCGACTTCAAAAAATTATGGGCATAAATAAGTCCGGATACGCCGGCGGCACAGCCCATCTCCGTTACCGGAAGCCGAACCACATCTTGACGCAGACCTAGTTCATTGATTAAATAGGCATCCAAGGAAGGAATCATAATTCCCGTACAACTTACGGTAATAATGTAATCCAAAGAATCTGGCGTCCATTTGGCCTTGATCAGCGCATCTTGGAGTACGGTACTGCCCAATTTTTTACATTCTCGGGCATATATAGCGTTTTTATCCTCAAAGGATGTTGCTAAAAACACCTCTACTGGATCCATAATGCTATACCGCCTGTCTACCGCGGCGCCCTCAAAAATTTTGATGACCTTACGTCTAAAACGCTCATCCTGGTCCTGCAACCATAACTCTACAAAAGGCAGTATTTCCTTGGTTTCCCTGCAGTACTTGGGCAATGTTTTGGTAACCGCCACTATTTTTGTTGTATTCATATATTGTTTTGTCTCTGTTTTCGCATGACCCATACATATCTAAAGGCCCATTTCCACGAAATCCGATGGTCAAGTTTGGGTAATTTTTTTGCAAATGCCTCTAATTCCGATCTGGAAAAACTTCTGGTGATGGAAATCAGGCCATCTATTCTTGCTGTTTTGGTACGGATAAAAAGTCGACTAAAGGCTTTGAACAACCAGTAGGCCAATTTACTTCTTTCCAAATCATTGATTACGATTCCTATTGTGGACAAGCGCTCAAACTGATGAAGAAATTGTAAAATCCCTTCATTATTAAAATGGTGCATGGTCAAGGTCGTTGTTACAATATCGCAATTAAAATCTGAAAAATCCGCAGTTAAAATATCTTTAATATGATAGCTAATTTCAGGAAAATCTTCTGAGGCTTTGCGCGCAAGCATTACTGCATCCGAACTTAGCTCCACGCCTATCAATTTTACATCTATGGTTCGCTTTCTGGCCTCAAGAGCTATGTTTCTAAGCATATTTCCATCGGCACAACCCATATCTAAAATCGTATACGATTCTTTCTGAAATTCTCCAATCAACTTAAAAACCGCGTCTACCGTAATTTTGTTCCCTCCCAGGATACGATTTACCCGTGTAATATCCTGAAGTACGGTTGCGAGCTCCCCTACAGGTCCGGTAAAGTCGTCCATGAGCTCTTTTTGCTCACTTCTACGAGTCCAATCAATCATTATTCGATAGCTTTTCCGTGGGTCTTTGAAATGACATAATTTAAGATGTTTTTAGAACGACCGGCCATACCTAATCCGGCATTCATCCACCTATCATCCAAGAGCACGCCTTGTAACCTTCTCCCAAACCACAAACGATTTTTAAAGGCGGCATTCCAGTTTTTGGCATACTCTTTTTCCAGTCGATCACGATCATTCTTGCCATCGCTCAAAAAGGCATGAACCGCTTCGGAAGCTAATTTTGCACTGTGTATCGCCATAGCCATACCATTGCCACAAAGGGGATGGATGAGGCCGGCAGTATCTCCGCACATTAAAATATGGTTTAGGACCGGCTCCTTTTTATCAAAAGCGATTTGCGCGATGGCCAAGGGCTTGTCAAAAATAAGCTCCGATCGCTCTAAAAAATCCCTGAGATACGGATTTTTAGAAACCACCTCTCTGTTAAATCCATCGATATCCGTATATTTTTTAAAATTGCTGTAATTGGCCAGGTAGCAAAAATTTACCGCACCGGTCTCCGTTTTTGAGAGTCCACCATAACCACCTTCAAAATTATGGAGGGCGACCAAACTATCCGAAAATTCGTCGTTCCTATAATGCGCTTTGACCGCCAGCCAATCCTGCTTTTTAAAACTAAACGGCCTTTTTAGGGTTTTATCCAAAGTCGATCGTTTTCCGTAGGCACCCAATACAACTTTGGCTTCATATTCTAGGCCGTTACCGGTTACCGTGAATCTGTTATTGGCAAAGGAGATGTCGGTTACTTTTGAAAAGACGAATTGTACTCCTTGCGATTTTGCCTTTTGAAATAGAAGGTGGTCCAACAAGAATCTGCTTATTCCAGTACCTCCAAGCGGAAGTCTTGTAGCTATTATGTTCCCTTTGGCCGTACTGATTTCAAAATCTGTAATAGAGACGCCACCAGCGGCCTTAAGATCTATTCCTAGGCGCTCTAAATAGGGTATTACTTCATTGGACACATACTCCCCGCATACTTTATGATGCGGATAGGTATTGATTTCAAACAGTAGGATTTTATGTCCCGATCCCGATAAAGCGATAGCTGCCGTAAGCCCGGCAAGTCCGCCTCCTACAATAATTACATCTTTCTTTTTCAACAAGTGTAAGTTACGTCTTTCCAAAAAAAAATCCCTGTTTACACAGGGATTTTAATTCAGGAAAACAAAGTTATTTTAGTTTCCTACTTCCTTTATGGCTTCTTGTTTAAGCTCCGGACTTGCCACAATAGCAAGTTCAACCCTTCTATTTTTTGTTTTGCCTTCTGGCGTTGCATTGTCGCCAATTGGTTGGTCCTCTCCATACCACTTGGTCGTAAATCTATCCGCGGCAATACCTTTGGTTTTCAGAAATGCCACAACCGACTCTGCCCGCTGTTTGGAAAGGTTCATGTTGTAATCTGCCGCTCCGGCACTGTCCGTATGACCTTCAACCAAAATGTTGGAGTCCGGATATTCCATAAAAATCCCGGCTAACTTTTCTAAGGTTGCGGCAGAAGCTCCTTTTACGTTTGACTTGTTCGTATCAAAAAACACCCCGGCATCTTGGGTAAAGGTAACATTGATGCCTTCTCCTACCCTTTTCACTTCCGCTCCTGGAATCTCCTCCTCTATCCGTTCTGCCTGCCTGTCCATCCGGTTACCAATATAGCCTCCGGCAGCACCACCGATTGCAGCCCCCAGGATAGCCCCAAGAACCGTATTGTTGCCACTCCCTACATTGTTGCCTATAACACCACCAATAACGGCACCACCTGCGGCACCTATACCAGCCCCTTTTTGGGTTTTATTCGCGTTTTTAATTGTACTACAGCTCATGACCATTGCAAAGGCCATTAGGTAAGCCGAACTTCTAATTACATTTATTTTCATTTTTATTTATTTAAGTAGGTATATTATTTTTTACTGAATTCGTAAACGACGGAGACCGATGAACCATCTACCATTACATTGGACGATAATTTCATAGCCTGTTCCGTTAAGTTCTCAATGGTCAAACGATACCCTGTTCCTCCAGAAATATCCTTTAACTTCTCGTCGATAAACTTAAACTGAAGTTGACTGCTATTATTGCCTTCCCTTTCAACAACCGACCATCGAATAAAGCGATCGCCGCCGTTGCATAGCGTAGACGGGGAAATGGTATATCTTCCCGTGCTGTTGTTATCACGAAAAAACCAGTCACTCCCTTCTAAACAAATGTCCTCGACATCATTAAATAATACTGCTTTAAAATTACCCGTGTTGTTCGCGAACGAAACATCGTTCAATATCCATGAACCACTGATCATATTACGTTTTGCACGCGCTTCTTTAGAAATGGAACATGAGGAAAAAGTAATGGCGCAAACGCCCATTAGCAAAATTAATTTTTTCATAAACTAAGTAGATTTATTGTTCATCCTATATACGGATGCCATCGACTATTGGATGTACCGTACCAAGAATATCTTATTCTCTTACACGGTAAAGAACGGTAATAACAGGCAATAGGTTTGGCTCAAATGAAATGAAGAATAGCGCAATAGCGTTTAATACGCTATCAAGGCAAGTAATTCTTTCTCGAACCTAGATTTTGCCAAATAGTTACGCTCCAACTCTGCATTGAACGGAATAGGGGTTTCCAAACTGCCAACGCGCTTTACCGGCGCATCAAGGCTCTCGAAGCAATTTTCCATGACATTGGCCGCAATATCGCTGGCAATACCCCCAAAAAGGCTGTCCTCTTGCAGAACGATAAGCTTTCCTGTTTTCCGTACCGAGGTGTAAATGCTTTCCATATCCAAGGGCTGCAAGGTTCTTAAGTCCATGAGATCGGCTTCAATACTGGAATGAAGCGAGAGTGCTTCCAAAGCCCAATGCACGCCGGCGCCATAACTTACAATAGTTATATGATTACCCGTTTTTAAAAGATTGGCTTTTCCAAACGGTATGGTAAAGTTATTGGTCGGTACATCTTCGTAAATACTTCGATACAGTCCCTTGTGCTCAAAGAACAGCACTGGGTTGGGGTCATTTATTGCGGTAGCTAGCAATCCTTTGGCATCTGAAGGAAATGCGGGGTAGGCAACCTTTAGACCGGGTGTTTTGGTAAACCAGGCCTCATTGGTCTGGGAGTGAAAAGGGCCTGCCGCCACACCGCCACCACAAGGCATGCGAATGACTACATCGGCATTTTCGCCCCATCTGTAATGAGTTTTGGCCAAATAGTTGACAATGGGGTTAAATCCAGTTGAGGCAAAATCCGCGAACTGCATTTCCATGACCGCCTTCATGCCATTGATAGACAAGCCCATGGCAGCCGATACGATAGCCGATTCACAAATAGGCGTATTTCGAACCCGCTCCTTTCCAAAGGCCTCCACAAAACCATCGGTTATTTTAAACACACCGCCGTATTCCGCAACATCCTGACCCATAATTACCAAATTGTCATGCAGTTCCATAGCACCACGTAAACCATCTGAAATGGCGTCGACAAGACGAATATTTTTTTTATGTATAGAAGGAGTAACTTCTTTATAATCAAATTTTTTATATACCTCACTTAATTCTTTACTTTCATCAAAAGTAACCCCTTCCTCCTCAAAGGCCAATTTTAAATTCTCCTCTATTTCAGTACTAATTTCCTGTCTTAACGTCTCTTGTTCGGCCTTGGATAGGACACCGGTAGACAGCAGATAGGATTCAAAATTATCCAATGGATCCTTAGCCGCCCAGGCATCCATCATCTCTTGCGGCACGTATTTGGTACCACTGGCCTCTTCATGACCACGCATACGAAAGGTCTTAAATTCCAATAAAACAGGTCTTGGATTGTTTCTGATGTCTTTACATAGGGCATCTACCTTGGTGTACACTTCTAGAATGTTATTCCCATCTATAATGTGCGATTCCATCCCGTAGCCAATACCTTTGTCCGCTATGTGTGCGCAACTAAACTGCTCCTTCGTAGGGGTAGAAAGTCCGTAACCGTTGTTTTCAACACAAAACAACACCGGTAAATCCCAAACCGATGCTACGTTCAATGCCTCGTGAAAATCGCCCTCGCTAGTTGCTCCTTCGCCCGTAAATACTGCAGTTAGCCGCTTCTCTTTCCTTAGCTTGTGCGCCAAGGCAATACCATCCGCAACCCCCAGCTGTGGCCCTAAATGGGAAATCATACCAATTATCTTATAGGCTTGTGTACCAAAATGAAAACTACGGTCCCTACCATTGGTAAACCCACCGGGTTTTCCTTGCCACTGGGCAAATAATCGGTGCAAGGGTATATGGCGTGTTGTAAAAACACCAAGATTCCTATGCATGGGCAAAATGTACTCTTCTTGTGTTAACGCACTAGCAACGCCAACAGCAATGGCTTCTTGACCAATACCGCTAAACCATTTGGAAATACGTCCTTGGCGCAAAAGAATAAGCATTTTCTCCTCTATCATCCTTGGGCGCAACATCGCCCTATAAAGCCCTAATTGCGCATCATCTGCGAGTTGAAACTGCTTGTAATCCATACGTTTGGCGGTCAATTTAAATTTATGGTATAAATGTAACAAAAAACGGGAGATTCCTTATTCCCATAACACTATTGTAACTAAGCAATAATTCGTAAATTTACCTAAACACAAAATTAAGAGTATGAGTCTAGTACCAAGTGTAGATTTATCGGATTTTATTTCAGATGACCCAAAACGCAAGGAAAAGTTTATCAAGGAGATAGGAACAGCCTTTGAAGACATAGGGTTTGTTGCACTTAGTGGCCATTTTTTGCCTGAAGACCTAGTAGACAACTTGTATGCCGAAATAAAAAAGTTTTTCCAGCTTCCACAGGATATCAAGGATTCCTATGAAATCGAAGGTATCGGTGGTCAAAGAGGCTACACCTCCTTTGGCAAAGAACATGCAAAAGGCAGAACAGAGGGTGATTTAAAGGAGTTTTGGCATTTTGGTCAGTATGTGGCCGACGACCCAAAACTAGCAAAGGAATATCCGGACAATGTACTGGTATCGGAGCTCCCAAAATTTAACGAAGTAGGCAAGGAAACCTTTAAAATGTTGGAGAAAACAGCGCGATATGTACTGAGGGCCCTGGCACTTCATTTGGAGCTGGAAGAAAGCTATTTTGATGAATTTATAACGAACGGAAATTCGATTTTACGCCCCATCCACTACCCACCGATAACATCGGAACCAAAAAATGCGGTACGTGCCGCCGCCCATGGGGATATTAATTTAATTACATTACTGATGGGTGCCCATGGCAAGGGCTTGCAAGTCCAAAATCATAAAGGCGAATGGGTAGATGCCATTGCCAGACCGGACCAGTTGATGATCAATGTGGGGGATATGTTGTCCCGCTTATCCAACAATAAACTAAAATCTACGATACACCAGGTGGTGAATCCGCCGCGGGAACTCTGGGGCAGCTCCAGATATTCGGTTCCTTTTTTTATGCATCCTATTAGCGAGATGCCTTTAAACTGTTTGGAAAACTGTATTGATGATGAACATCCCAAAAAATTTGAGGATATTACCGCTGGTGAATTTTTGCACGAACGCCTGATCGAACTAGGATTGATTAAAAAATAGCCATGGACTTACAGGATCAATTAAAAAATCTTTTTCCAGAGCATACGCCGGAAGATAAACCAAATACACCGCCGGAGAAAGATATATGGATGCAGGACGAACCCATTATCTGTAAATATGAAAAGCGGAAAGGAAAACCCATAACCATTTTAGAAGGCTATACCGGCGGTGACGGTGATTTTAAGAAACTGGCAAAGGAATTAAAGACAAAACTAAGTGTAGGTGGTAGTTTTAAGGAAGGCAAAATAATTATTCAGGGCGATTACCGAGATAATATTATGATGCTATTAAAAGAAAAGGGATTTAAAGTTAAGCGCGTGGGCGGCTGAAGCCTTTTTTAATTGTTTTTAGTGCCTACGGTAGTTCTTTTTGTGTTAATTTTTTTTATTTATTTCACATAAACCTTACATTTATCCGAGAACAACTAAAAAGAATAGGAAATGAGTTCCCTACTGCATATCACTAACGGCGACAGTTTTACCCAGCGACTTAACACGTTAAATATCAAAGGCGACGTTATTACTTGGCGCGAGATGTTATGCGAAGGAAAAACACTGACCAATGTGGGAAGCGAGTCTTTTTGGAAGACACGGTACGAGTTTCTCCACAAAAATTACAAGGTATCCAAATCATGGTTCATAGAAAAAACCTTAAAAGAATACCGTTCACTCTGTAATCATAAGCAACAAGATCAAATTATACTTTGGTTCGAGTACGACCTGTTCTGCCAAGTAAATATGTTGGCGGTCATAAGTTGGCTGTTGGCCAATAGGAAATATGCCCAAATTTCGCTGGTTTGCAGTGGCGATGAAGATGGAAGCGAGAAAATGTACACCCTTAACGAGCTTTCGGATGACCAATTGTTAGGGCTGTACAAAAATAAAAAGATATTAACACAAGATGATATCGAATACGCGGATTATGTATGGCAGTTGTATTGCAGCAATAATCCAATGCGCTTGGAGAATTTGACAGATTTTGAGGATTACCAGTTCGCATATTTAGGAGACGCAGTTAAAAATCATTTGAAGCGATTTCCAAGCATTGCCAACGGCTTAAACAGTATGGAAAATAACATTCTCCAAATAACAGCGGATAAAAAACCTGTCTCTAGAAAGGATTTGTTAAAAACTGTTTTGGAAAACAATGATAGTCTAGGTTTTGGGGATACGCAGTACGAAAGAGCCATAACCCGACTTAAGCCGCTGTTTACAGCTTTTAATCCGGCAAGGCTTACCAGAAAAGGGAAAGAAATATTGGACGGACAAACAAGTTATTACTCGTGTATCCAAGATAACGACGTGTATTTAGGAGGAGCCTTAAAATACAACTTCCTCTATAATACCGGAACGAGCAGAATTCTAAAGCTCTAGTTTTCTATGCAGATTCGCGCCTCTGAGCTCATCTTGAATACGGATGGCAGCATTTACCATCTCAACCTCTTACCCAAAGATATAGCAACTACCATAATTACCGTAGGTGATCCCGATCGTGTTTCCGATGTATCCCAACATTTTGATTCCATAGACCTAGTAAAAGGAAAACGGGAGTTTTTAACACATACCGGTATGTTGAACGGAAAAAGACTCAGCGTTATTTCCACTGGTATCGGGACAGATAACATAGATATTGTTTTAAATGAATTGGACGCACTGGTAAATATTGATTTTACCACAAGAAGGGTGAATAAAAATCGTATACGATTAAAATTGGTCCGTATTGGAACTTCGGGCGCCATTCAACCGGAAATCCCGATAGATTCTTTTCTAATGAGCGAGCATGCCATTGGTTTTGACGGGCTCTCACACTTTTACGAGCATAGTTTTACGAAGCACACAGATTTGGAAGATGCTTTTATAGCACATACCCAATGGGCAACCAAAAAGGCACGGCCATATATTGTTGATTTCGATTCGGATTTAGCGGCAGCGTTTATGGATAATCGTATACGATTAGGTTTTACCGCCACAAATACAGGTTTTTACGGGCCACAAGGCCGTGAGTTACGGCTAGCGCCCAGTCAGACCGGTAGTATGTCAAAAATGGCTAGTTTTGCGCATGACAACAAACAAATAACCAACTTGGAGATGGAGACATCGGGCATCTATCTCCTATCCAAATTATTAGACCACCAGGCCGTATCCTTAAATTGTATTTTGGCAAACCGGGCTACCGGCGAATTTTCTAAAAATCCAGAAGCGGCAGTACAAGAATTGATACAATTAGCCTTAACTAAATTAACGTCAGCATGAAATCCGTCAAAATCATAGGTGTCCCAGAACATTTTAACCTCCCTTGGCATTTAGCGATTGAAGAAGGGGCCTTTGCGGAACGTGGAATAGACCTGCTGTGGGAAGACATCCCGGAGGGAACTGGTAAAATGTGCCAACTTCTAGAAAACGAAGAAACCGATCTAGCGATCATACTCACCGAAGGAATCGTTAAAAGCATTTCCGAAGGTAATCCTACCAAAATCATACAACAATATATTGCCTCTCCCCTACTTTGGGGTATTCATGTAGGTGCCAAGAGTGACTTTCTTAGCATTTCCGAATTGCAGAATAGTAAGGCCGCCATTAGTCGGTTTGGTAGTGGTAGTCACCTAATGGCCTATGTGAACGCTCAAAAGAACGATTGGAAACCAGAGGACCTTTCCTTTGAAGTGGTCAATAATTTAGAAGGAGCCGTTACCGCGCTAACCAATGGGGATGCCGCGTACTTTATGTGGGAACATTTTACCACTAAACCTTTGGTAGACGAAGGAATTTTTAGACGTTTAGGCGATTGCCCTACGCCATGGCCTTGCTTTATGTTGGTAGGGACAGATAGGTTTCTTGATGCAAACGCGGGTATTTTAACCCACATCCAGGAAGTATTGGAGACTTATACCTCAGAATTCAAATCAATACCAAGCATAGATAGAACATTAGCGAACCGGTACGAACAGCAATTGAGCGATATACAAGAATGGATGGCCCTTACGGAATGGAGTTCAACCCAACTTTCCGAACCAACCTTAGGTAATGTTCAGGATACATTGATAAAGTTGGGACTGCTTAAAGAAAAATTACCGGCAGACAATTTTCTATATGCACCGATAAATTAAGCTCCTACAGAAATATTGATATGTTTGTTGATAATTTTTTTAAAGGTATTGTCCGATAAAGGTTTTTGGGCAAAATCAACGATATACGGATTGTTTTTAGCACGTTCCTTATCCTGATCATTATCGCTTATCGTAACCAATACGATCATAAGCTGTTCTTTTAGCTTTTCTGGAACCTGCTCTTCATACATTCGTACAAACTCCCAACCATCAACCACGGGCATTCTAAGATCCAGCATAACCATGCAGGGCAGGGCGAGCTTGTCCTGACCCTTATTTAAAATAAAATCCAGTGCTTCTTGACCATTGATCGCGGCATTGACCTCGATGTCCATAGCCAACTTGCTAATGAAAATTGAATGTAGAAAATTGCTGGCTTCGTCATCGTCTACCAGCAAAATAGATTTTAATGAGTCAAACTTCTTCATGTAATCCTTTAGATTTTAGTTAGTAAGAAAATACCGATACAAATTTAACAAAAATATATAGAACACTAACTTACCAACGGATAGTTTTATTGCCCAGGCCTGCCAAAATATGGTTTGTTTTTGAAAAATGGCCATTTCCGAACCAATACCCTCTATTTGCACTTAAAGGAGAAGGGTGTCCGGATTCTAAGATATGGTGTTTGCTACTATCGATGAGTTTAACCTTCTTTTTTGCAAAACCTCCCCATAGTAAAAATACCAAACCGTCTTTTTCTCTTGATAAGGTTTTAATAACGGCATCCGTAAAAATTTCCCATCCTTTCTTCTGGTGACTACCCGCATCGTTGGCCCGCACAGTTAGTGTAGCGTTCAATAGCAAAACCCCTTGTTTTGCCCACCCATCCAAGTTGCCGCTTACTGGATAGGGTTTATTACAGTCGGTTTCGAGCTCTTTATAAATATTTACTAGCGAAGGCGGGTGCTTAACACCATCCTGAACCGAAAAACAGAGTCCGTTTGCCTGATTAGGACCATGGTATGGGTCTTGCCCTATGATTACTACCTTGGTTTCCTCAAATGAACAATGATTAAAAGCTTCATATATTGCCATTTTATCCGGATAACAGGTATATCGGGAGTATTCATAATCTAAAAAAGACATCAATTCCTTAAAATAAGGCTTGTTAAATTCGTCATTCAAGCGGGTCTTCCAACTTACAGGAAAGGGAGCGATCATATTATAATGCTAATTAAACTCTAAAGTAGCATTTTTTCGTTAGTAGATCTAATTGGATTCGGGCAAAAACCCATTGTTCTTAACTCTTAATAATTTAAAAACTCGTTACTGGCCAGTTTCTTTAAACCTACAACTTGTAGCGCTTGCCTTTGCTCAAGATCTTTAATATATAGCAGGGTATGTTGCTCTTGATGTAAATCAAAGGATTTTAGCGCCCATTTCATGGCACTGTTTAAATCCCCATTAAATTCGCTTAAAACAGCCAAATTATGACTAGCCCTGCCACTTACCTTTGTTTTGGAGTTCGTAATCTCTTGTTCCCAAAGCAGTCTTGCCTCATGATATGCACCATTTTGAATTTTGTCGTGCGCTTTTGCTAGTTTTTTTGAACCTGAAATAAAATATTCCCTATAAACACTTGCTCTTTTTGGTTGCATTCGGTGCCCATAAGAACTTCCCGATTGTTTGCTTTGTTTCAATAGGCTTTCCCTTCTATTGTCAATGGCTTGTAAAGCATCAACTTGATTTATTCCCTTGCCTGATGCCTTCACGTGCTGATTGGTGGTAAATTCATCGATCAATATTTTTTGTTTTGGGTCATAGATTCGCCATCCGTTTTCAATTAATGTTTCTAAGCTTATCTGCTGACCGGAGACTTCGGTTCTAACCCGCATCAAATCCAACTGGTCCACCTTGGTCTTTTTCAATGAAAACTTAGTTTCCGCTTCATGAGAAGCTAGGGAAAATAAGGCATCGACCCCATTTTCTTTGCATATCAATGCTATTTTATCCCATGTATCCTTATCCGGGTTAGCGCCAAAACTGCTTATTTGTCCTTTACGTTTAGATAAAATTTTTACGTCTTCGAATCGTGTGTCTTGAGCCAACTCGTCAAAAAGTCCGGTTAAAGCGGCTTCGGTTCCTTTTTCCGCCAGCCAGCGTTCTTCCAAAACTATTAACTGTTCTAAACCGTTAGCATAGGTTTTTTCGCCTAAAGCTTTGCTACTATTTATGATACCAATTTTTTGAATTTGGTTTGATAGTTCAACAGGTGAGGGTTCTATAAAACTAACCTTTAACTGTTTGGTGGTAGTACAGCTAAAGCATCCAACTAACATTACGAACGCCGATATTATTTTATATAAATATTTCATCACTACAATCGTATTATTATAAATTATACTCTTAAATTTAAACCTAAGGGTACTATAAAACAGTATTTTAGCCAGGATTATTGTGTGCAGAGGTTAAAACAATGGATAGTAACCGAAGTTATCTTAAGTTAACTAAAACCGCGTAGTCTTGGATGTACCACAGCGTTGATTACCAAAAGCTTATTGTATGCATATATCATACTACCTACACACTATGATCTCCTTCCTAAAAACAAGTAGACCTGTTGAATTTATAAACTAATTACTACTGCTGAAGATGATTATTTGCCTAATTTTTATAGAGAAAATTGGCCTCCGATGATAGCAGCGTACTAAAGAGTAGCAGCAATAGATATGTTGCTTATCCTATCAATTGTTTGGAACAACAGCTTATAAACTACTTCGTATAATTTTACCTTCCAAATTTAATTCGTCTTTGCCAATATCGAAAAACTACCGAACTAACGGGCCAATTGTTGGTCTAAAATACGAATCTGCCGTACTCTAAATTTCAACACATTCACATAATCCAAAGCAATATTATTTCTATAATCCGTATAAGCCAAGGAGGCAAATTCGATTGCTTTATCAATGTCACCATTGATTTCATGGCTTATGGCCATATTATAATGAGCCCTACCGGCAATTTTTGCATCAGGGTGGGCTAATTCTTGTTGCCAAAGTTCTGCTGCGCCATCCCAATCTCCTGCCTGGGCACGTCGCTGTGCTATTTTGAAATTATCCGTTCCACGTACAAAATAATCCCTCGCTACACGTATCCTTTTTGGTGTCAATCGGTTGGCATACGCGATCCCTACATTTTTACTGTATTCCTGTACGGTTTCGTTCCGGCCAGCTACCGCTTCAACTGCCTTGAGCGGATTAATTCCGGAACCCTTAAAGAGCATTTGTTTGGTATAGATACGCTCATCTACGACTTCTTTTAGTTGTGGATCGTATACACGCCATCCGTTGGATATGCTAGTTGCCAAGGCCACTTCTTGCGCAGGCACATCTACATCGATTCCCATGCTATTAGGTAATTTCATGGTTGTTATTTTATAGTCCGCTTTGGTGTCGGTATCAAAGAAGGCTAGAGAAAACAGCACATCCACTTCATTCTCTTCGCAAATTTTTTCAACAACATTCCACGAAAGTGTGGCGGGTAATACCGCAAGACCTTTTTTTATTTCTTCAACATCCTTGATAATTTTAATTTCCTCAAAATTTCTAATCGCCGCTAATTGTGAGGATAGTGACGAAATTGCCGCTTCTGCTCCTTTTTCATCCAAGTGCAAGCCTTCGGCCGAAAGAATTTTATCAATATCATCAAGTACCTTATTTCCTTTTGACGGTTCGCTCCTGTTAATAATCCCAACTCGTTTTACATCAGAAGGCAGATAAACCAGTGCCGGTTCAGTGACGCCCATGGTCAATCTGTTCGTAGCGCTACAAGACGTAATTAAAAATGTAAGGATTAGGTAAGCCAAGGTTTTAATATGCTTTTTCATGAGCCTATAGCGTTTGGGTGTATGGATAAATTTCCGTTTCATTTTATTGCTAACTACAGAACTTCAATAATCTCATTTTATTGCTTAAAACATTGATTTACCGAAATCTATAAGCGATAGTAAACGCAACACAACCGTATTCTTACCGTACTGGCAAAGCCTTTCTTCTCTTTTCAACACTATTCCATATCTTTAGCTACGTTTACTTAAAAAAAAGCTAAATCGCTAACAAAACTATAGCAGCAAAAGATGCTGCCACAAGTTATTTAGGGAAGCATCTGGAAAAAGTCAGCGCAAACTAAGGTGTTTTTTAGAGCAATTGCAACTATTTAAGAATCAGTAACTAATGTAGCATATTAAAAGACTATGTAATCCCATTGGTGTTGATTTGGATTTTTTATGTGCTTATTTTTGAGCTCAAATACACTAGCATGATCACAAAAAAATATTTTAGGGAAAAGGCCTTTTACAATAAAGACGAACAAGCGTATGTACTACGTGTCCATAGCAATTTGTCCGGTACCGATATCTTAGCAAAGGTGCTTCCCGAAGAACCCAAAGCGGTAAACGAGGAAGATGGTGTTTCGGACAAAATATTAGCTATTTTAAACGAGCTGACTGCACTGCCAGTATCCAAACTTGATCTTATCAAAAAAACCGCTTGGAGTTCTTTTAACGATTATGGTAAATTAGTTTCGTTTACCCTTTTGGAGGATGATAACAAATTTAAAAACGGAACCATTACGCGTGAAGAATACCAAAATCTTAACAAAAAAAGACAACGTGACTTATTTGAGATTTATTCGGAACATGATTGCTGGAAAAGCTTGGGCAAAGCCGAGTTTAAATCCTGTCTTTTCCCTAGGATTTGGAACCATCGTTTTAGGTTGATCACCTTTTATCCTGAATGGGAGGGAGACGGACTTAACATTGTCGTGAGAAACGGAGAAATAATTGGATATGCAAACGGGCTTGACCCCATTACCAAAGCCTTTGACGACCCAAAGTTAAAAGCGATCAATGAACTTTATTGCTAACCGGAACTGAAATACAATTATTCTATATTTTTAATAACACAACAAGAAAGTTGCAAACGAGTAGCCAAATACACTTTTAATAGTTGGTATTCCATAGCACAAGGATGAGCACATGTAGCTCAATTTCAACTCCAATCCTTACCTTTACGGCCAATTAAATAAAAACGTGGCGAACATACAGAGCAAGACACTACAAGATTTAGAATTTCCTACAGTTTTACAACAGGTTGCGGCACGCTGCAATACGGAGTTTGGCAAACAGATAGCGCTGGAAATCGTTCCTTTTGCCTCGGAAGATGAAATACGGAGTTCACTTGGAAAAACTTCGGAGTACCTATCCTCTTTTATTAGTGATAACAGAATTCCCAATCACGGGTTCGATCCTATTCTCTCAGAGCTAAGATTGCTAAAAATAGAGAACACCACCTTGGAACTGCAAGGATTTAAACGGATTGCCACCATTTGTGATTCCATTGTCACCCATAAAAAGTTCTTTACTAAATTTAAGGAATATTATCCATTACTACATGCGTCCGCAGCTCTTTTGGAATCCAATACCGAGATTCCCGAGCTGATCAATGGTGTGATCGACCGTTTTGGAGAAGTAAAGGACAACGCGTCCGAGGCTTTGTTGCGAATTAGACGGCAGATGAACCACGTCCGCGGCAATATCAGCCAGAGCTTTGGTTCGGCTTTGGCCACCTACAATTCGTCCGATTATTTGGACGATATACGGGAATCGGTCGTGGAGAACCGTCGCGTACTTGCGGTAAAGTCCATGTACAGAAGAAAGGTGAAGGGGACCGTTATGGGCACGTCCAAGACCGGAAGCATTGTATACATAGAGCCCGAAGCCGCATTGAAGTACAGCAGGGAACTGAACAATCTCGAATTTGAGGAAAAAGAAGAACTACAGCGGATCTTAAAGCAGCTTACGGACCAAATAAGACCGTTTAGAGCGCTTTTAAGCGAATATCAGGACTATTTGGCACAAATTGACGTTGCGGCCGCAAAAGCGAAGCACGCGCAAGATATCAACGCATTACTTCCCAAATTGAACGATAGTAACAGATTGTATCTACGGGATGCCTATCATCCCTTGCTATTTTTGAACAACAAGCTTAAAAACGAGAAAACCTATCCCCAGACCATTGAACTGCACGATGAAAATAGGATCATTGTCATTTCAGGTCCCAACGCCGGAGGAAAAAGCATTACCCTAAAAACCATTGGGCTGTTACAGGTAATGCTCCAAAGTGGTATGTTGATACCGGTGCACGAACGCAGTGAAGTCTGCTTTTTTGATAAGATACTAACAGATATTGGGGACAACCAATCCATTGAAAATCATTTAAGTACCTATAGTTATCGACTTAAGAACATGAACCAATTCTTGAAACGATGTAATAACCGTACACTGTTTCTTATAGATGAATTTGGAACAGGAAGTGACCCCGAACTCGGCGGTGCCCTGGCCGAGGCTTTTTTGGAGGTTTTTTACGAGCGCGGTTCCTATGGTGTTATTACCACACATTATGCAAACCTAAAAGCCTTGGCGAACGAACTGCCCTACATGAGCAATGCCAATATGCTGTTCGACGGCAGAACATTGGAACCTACCTTTCAGCTGGTCTTGGGACAGGCCGGCAGCTCCTTTACCTTTGAGGTAGCACAAAAGAACGGTATCCCCTACTCTTTGATCAACAAGGCCAAGAAGAAGATTGAGCGCGGTAAAGTCCGTTTTGACGCCACCATAGCCAAACTACAGAAAGAACGTAGTAAAATGGCGCAAACGGGCTCCCGATTGCAAGAAGAGGAAACCAAAGCAAGGGAAGAAGCGGCACGATTGGAGAAACTGAATGCGAAGATCAAATCGAAATTGGAAAACTACCAAGAACTGTACGACCATGACCAACGTATGATCCAACTTGGCAACAAGGTAAACGTGGCGGCGGATAAGTATTTTCAAGACAACAAGAAACGTCCCTTGATATCGGAATTATTGCGACTTGTTGAAACCGAAAATAGCAAGCGAAAAAAGAAAACGGCCAATCAAGCAAAAGCTGAGCGGGCAAAAAAGGCACAAGTAGCCCAAGATGTGCAGAAAGAAGTAAAGGTGATCCGCGAGAAAAAGCGGGTAGCCAAGAAAAGGGCAGTACAAAAAGAAAAGAATAAACCAAAACCTGTTTTTAAGATAGATGACCGTGTTCGCATGAGCGACGGAAAGGCAGTGGGCACCATTGATAAGCTGGAAAAAGGAAAGGCCGTCGTTAATTACGGTATGTTTACCACGAATGTAAGCGTAGACCAGCTGGAATTGGTAGAGCGAAAGAAATAGTATTTTAAAACACTGTATTTTAGATACTTGAAATTAATCGTATACGATTATTATTTTATTTACTTGTTTTTCTACGACCATTTTTAAATGGACGGCACAATTTAAAACGACCGGCCGCAGGTTGTTGAACCCAACCTGATCGGCCAACCGTTTGTAAAATGCTTACAGTTCCTTAACCGCCACCTGCGTACATACACCAAGTGACCTTTTGGCGCAATAGGCTTCGTAATTTTTATTCTTGCTAACGTAGCCCACATTAAATTCTCCCAGTGTTTTCCAGACAAACAGATCCAAAACCTGAAATTGCACTTTTACGTTATACGATCCATCTTCTGGACTTAAGGAATAGTCAACGTTTTTGTCATCCAGTTTCTTCCAATCCGAAAATTTCTGTTCATCATTACCTTGTTCAAAATAAGAAAAGCGATATCTAAAACTATTGTTTGCCGTTCTTTTGGCATTAATGCTCTTGTGCTCGTAAGGGAAACTGGCATCACAGGTCCTTAGCCTATACTTTGTATTGTCTCCCATCTTAGCAATTTGGTTATCCTTTAAATACTTTACCGTGTAGCCGATCGGTGCACCAGGGTTACTCCTACTGTAAAGCGCACCTTCGTCGATTGCCTCCCACAGACCTCCTTTCCCCTCTTTTATATCGCTTCCGGTAATTACCTTTGTAGCAATTTCCGCGTTACCGCCTAAGGCCATAATACTGATCGTAGATTCTTTTATTACTTTTTCGAAATTGACATCTATTTCGCCAGCGGCATCCACCTTGGCGGTTTTATAGTCCAATGCAGCTTCCAGGTTTACCTCGGTCTCCGTATCGGTAGTCTCCATTCGTACCATGATTATCCTTCCGTACTGAACGGAACTTACATAAGCCGGTGGGCTCTCGCTGGAGATGGCCGATTCTATCGTAGCCAAACTAACATCACTCCCAAATACAGAGGCAGGGCTTTCGGGAGACTCCATCACTACACTATAAAAGACCTGACGGAACAATCTGGTCGCAACCCTCTTTTCGGTGGTCTTACTATAATCAAATTGTGCATCAAACGAACCTTTGGACCATTCGGCACTTACCCCTAGGTCTAAGCTCATCTGCTCCTTGGTGTACGCTGTGGTTGTTTTTGATTTGTACTCGGCATCTATTTCATAACCCTGTGGTTGAATTTCGGAATTCCAATATTCCAAAACGTTATCAATGCCCGCTTGGGTATTTTGATACGTTGGTTCTGCAATAATAGTGTTCCCCCCATCACCTATCCCAGGTAAATCAACACGGAGTTTAGTCGGGGCCCTGGGGATTTGCAATGGCAAAGGAGCGCCTTCGTATAGTTGTCTATTGGCCATAATAAGAGCCCCTGGATAAACGACACCCAAGGTGGGATCGAACATCACTACACTTTCAAAATTAGATTTGATATCATAGTCCGTATCCCTACATTCTGTCACCGCACCTTTATCGATATCACGAGATGGTTTTTTTGGCGTAGTAACCGTACCTGTATTTCCTTGAACGTTCAAAAGATCCTCGGGGTCGTATGACAGGCCTGAAATCAATGAATTGATGGCTGCCAAATCAGAATTTACTTCTGGCTCCGGTTCTGGCTCAGGGTTAGCGATAGGATTCGGGTCAGGTGCGGCTTCATCTTTGGTGCACGAGGAAAACGATAGTACGGCACCGAGTAAAAACAAATAAAAAAGCTGTGGTAATCTAAGCTGTCTTGTTTTCATAATTTCTTTGGTTTTATGGATTCAACACTCCAAAACTAGAAGCACATATACCTGAAACCTAAAAACGGAGCTAGACAAACCATGGACGAATTTGGGTTTAGTCATGAAATACGGTCTAGACAGACCAATTATTAAAATGTACAATAAAAATATAATGTATTGAAAATCAATTATTTATTGTATTTTTATTCATACACCTTCGCTACATCGGTCTATACAAATCCTAGACAACGGGTTTTTGAGATCAAAACCTTCATTCTATTGCATTATCTTTATAAAAGAGGTAATTTTAACAGAATTCACACCACATTTTAACCCAAAAACTGAGATTAGCATGAAGAAATGGTTGCTATTATTACTAATAATTAGTCCACTATTAGCCACTGGTCAAGATCAAAAGAGGGTTGATAGTTTATTACGTCTGGTTCCACAACAAAAAGACTCTGCCTTGATATGGACTTACCGTTCACTCTTTAATACCTATGCCAGAAAAAATCCGGTCAAAGCAAAGCCTTATCTGGATTCTGCATTTGCTATAGCCAAAAAGACAAAAATAACTACCAATTTACATGGATACTTGTTATACGACCTTGGTAAGTTCAATAGCAATAGTGGTAATTATTTGCCCTCGGTAACAGCATATAAAATGGCCATAGATTCTTTTGCTAAGATAAGAAATAAGGGCATGCAAGAGGTTTGTTATAATAATATGGGCATACCACTTCGTCATTTAGGAAGGTTCGACGAGGCCCTAGAATGTTATATGACGTCAATACGATTATCAAAAGAATTGGGCGATGAGGAAGAAATTAGAGCAAGTGCCTATTTGAACATTGGGAATATACATACCGAATTAGGCAATTTTGCCCTCTCCACTGAATATTTTAGAAAAGTGGAGGCTGTTTGTTTGGAATTTGAGAATCCTTGGGGTGTGGCCATTTCAAGATCAAACATAGCCACTAACTTTTACAAAGAAAAAAGATACGAAGAGGCTTTAGAACTTTATTCAACCTCATTGAAATTTTTTCTTGAGAATGATTATCAAGTAGAAGCCGCCGAAGAATACGGACATGTAGGTGATGTGTATTTTGAAATGGGTAGTGCCGAAGAGGCCTTGGAATACTATAATAAGGCTTTTAAAGAAGCTGAGAACATAAATGATAAGGCTACCATGGTCATTGCAAGACGTAAAATCGGTAACGTCCGTTTTAAACAACGTGATTATAATGAAGCCTTACAGAATTATGAAAAAAGCCTTGACCTGGCTCTTTTAAATGGAGCCAAGGTGGAAGCCAAGGACAACCTTTTGAAGATTGCCGACACCTACGCTGCCATGGGCCATTTTAAAGCCGCTTATAACTATAGAACAAGGCATTTTGTAGCCCATGATTCCATTTTTGAAAAAAACAAAATAGATCAAATTAATCTCTTGGAGGTGCAATACCAGACAGAAATGAAAGAGACGGAGATTGCACTCCAAAAAGAGGAAATAACCACGCTGAACCAAGAAGTGGAAATCAATACGCTAAAAAAGGGGCTCTATGCGGGAGGCATGTTCTCCGCCTTGGCCTTGTCCGGATTATTGTTTTTTGGTTTTCGACAGCGGATGAAAAAAAACCGTATTGCCAGGGAAAAGCAAGAGGAAATTTATAAACAGGAAATTGAACATAAAAAAAAGGAACTGGCCAGCCAAACCCTTCATTTGGTGCAAAAAAGCAGGTTTATTTCCGAATTAAAGGACAATCTGGAGAAAGTAAGGAGCTCACCTGAAAAATTTAAGGTTGAGTTTAAGCGTATTGTTATGCTGTTGAAAAAGCAAAGTGCGGCGGATAAGGATTGGGAGGTGTTCAAATCTTATTTTTCCGAAGTGCACCAAGATTTTGACGAAAAACTAAAAAGTCTCAATTCTAAAATCACCGATAAGGAACTACGTTTGGCCTCCTATGTAAAAATGGGATTGAACAATACTGAAATTGCGGATATCCTTAATGTGTTGCCTTCTAGTATCCATACCTCTAAATACCGTTTAAAACAAAAATTGAATATCGATAAGAAATTAGAATTTGATAGTTTTATTAAAGGACTCTAAAACAACAGCCGATACCCAAGTTGTTGAATCGCAACTTTAGATACCGACCGTGCTAACTTCAAATAAAACTTGCCTTAACTACCTTCTTAAAGGTCAAAAGGTCCTATAAAACCCCATCCTAACTCGGCATTTGAAATGACATATTGGGTTCCCGCTTTGTTGAACAAAAGATATTGGCGGTTGTTTCCGAGGAAAAACCCTATTCCGGCACCAACACTATCGAAAGGCAGGGTTCCGTTGCCCCAGTCGGAAATATCATCCGTTCCGTTAAACTGATTTGGGTTGTTCGAATATCTGGAAAATTGTGTGCCATCACGATTTATCATATAACGATCCGAAGGCCCCCCATTGTAATTTCTAAAGACCATTGCCCCAATACCATTGACCGCAAAAGGATTCTCACCCGCCGCAAGGTTTTCGATATTGTTTAGGTTACTTCTCCAAGTCTCGCCGTTAAGTACGTAGTTGTAAAAAAGGCCACTCTGCGACATGAACATTATCGTGTTGTTCTCTGAACTGCCTAATGAGGTGTTACAGGCCGCTCCAATTCCATCATCACCAAATGGGTAATCTCCCTCATAAAGTTCCTCAATTGGGAACGGGCCGTCCAATTGGGCATTCGCACTGCGCATAAACTGCTTTCCATCTGTGCTGATAAGTACAAACTCAGTACCTTTAACGCAATAGGCGGCGCCGACAGGCCCCATTCTTGAAATCACATTTCCTTTCCAGTGTGCGGTATGAATGGGTTCTCCACCAGTTCCATTCACAGGGGTACATTCCGTCACATCATATCTTGTAGCGAGCTGTACTCCGACGATTTGATTTGTATTCACGCTCCGAACCACATAGCTCAAGGGTAGGCCTGTAGATATCGTACTGCTTTCGGCCAATAAATTGACCAGTTCAGAAAGGTTACTCCCTATTGTTTTTATTGTGGAGCTTGACTCCCCTCCGAAAGCCATCACTTTGATTTTGATTTCGCTCAATTCGCTTAAATAAGAGGCATCGATGTCAACCTCCGCTTTATTGGCAACGGACTGAAATTCAGCTTCGACAGCGGCGTTCATCTCCGTGTAGGATGAAGTGGACTCTACCAACATATAGTAAATACGTCCGTACGAAACATCACTGATATAGGTTGCAGGGTTGCCCGGTTGTACATATTTAGCTAGGTCTTCCGGTGTTACAGAGTCGGCAAATACGCCATCGAGACTCGTAGGGATTTCAAAAGACATCGTATAAAAGTTCTGTGTTAGCTTTACCAATACCCTGTTGTATTCCTTTTCGGTACTAAAATCAAAATCGGCACTTACATCTGCAAATGCATTTTCAAAATCGATCCCCATACTAAGTGCCAATGCTTCTCTGCTCTGTACCTGACTATAATTGAACGTAAAGTTGGCGGGCAGGTCCTGTGGGGAATTGGCAATAATATTGTTCATTGCGTTTTGAATGGACAATTTGGAAACTTCCTCCACTTCAAATCCAGAGACTAGATTACCGTTGATTAAGTTGTAAGAAACGGCTCCGCCAGCTCTACCTACCGCTATAACATCAGGTGTGGCCTTCTTCAAGGATTTGCCTTGCAATAAACTTCCCGGATATATCACGGACGCATTGGGGTTGAACAGTGGAAAACCATCTCTACCCGTACCGCCACCTTTTAAAGCGTCGTATGTTTTCGTAGTACAGTTCCACACTTCCCCATCAATAACTTCATTGGTTTCCTTTTCGTTAACTATTTGCTCCGAAGTACTTGGTGCCTCCAATTCTCCTGCATCGGTAACAATTTTTGAGAATTGCGCCTTAGCGTCTATGTTATCAATTGGGTCTGCATCCGTCGTATCATTACTACAGGACTGTAAAAAAAGTAGTCCCATGACCACAAGTAAAAGAATGGGTGCAATTGAGGTTTGTTTTAAACTTGTTTTCATAATTTCTTTGGTTTTATGGATTCAACACTCCAAAACTAGCTTCTATATCGCTTGCACCCTATTTTTGTCCATAGACAAAGGCTGTACGGATTAATCAATACTTCTATCAATAGATCATAGACATCAATAAATTTCATTAATACAAAAAATATCTTATCTTATTGATTGTAAGAATTTTATGTGTTATTCTGTTTGGTAAAAATCCTTGATGTGCATAGACAAATTATGGACAATAGCCTATTTGCCCACAAAAAAGGTTAATTTGAGAGAACATTTAAAAAAGACCTTATGAGACCTTTGTACTTTATCGTTCTATTCTTTGTTGGTTTGCTTTACTCTGTCAAAGCACAGGATGTACAGCGAAAAGGGGATAGTCTATTGGCCGTTTACCATAAAGCCCAAACAAATGAAAAGAAAATTGAGATACTCCATGAAGTCATTGATGTTTATTTATATAATGATGCCGATAAAACCAAAAAATACGTGTTTCTAATGGATAGCCTTGCAAGCGGAGCCAATAATCCAAAGGGGAGACTTACCGCGGATTTTAATTTGGGGTATTACTACTTTAACAAACAGCAGATGGACTCGGCAGAAATCTACTTTAACAAAACACTAAAGGCGTCCAAAACCATACAGGACAGCAGCTTTGTGTCTAGCACCTTGCAAAATATGTCCATTATCAAGGCGCATAACGGTGCTTATAAGGAGGCCATAAGGCTTATGGACAGTGTAGCAGCTATCAATTTACGTGCAGGGGACTATCTTGACTATGCTTCCGCGCTTGTAGATACCGGCGTACACTATTTTGAAATGGGCAATTATCCAAAAGCAATGACCCTTTACAAACGAGGATTGGAAATATATGACAGCTTGGAAACAAAAACGTATTTAAGGGCAGATCTTTACCGCAACATTGGCAAGCTGCACAGCATGCAGAATAATGTGGGGAAAGCTGTTGATTTTTTTGATTTGGCAATTAAGGAGTACAGGCGTTTAGAAGACAATCTTTTCTTGGCCAACACCTTAACAGATTTGGGAAATGCCTATTCGGCGAATAAAAAGCGTAGAGCGGCCATAGATAGCTACAACGAAAGTTTACGAATAGCAAAAGCGAACAATTTTGAATATCCAGAGATTATAGCATACGGCAATATTGGTAGCGAACAACTGCTATTGAAAAACTACAGAAGCGCTTTTGATTATTTGCAAAAAGCCGTAGCAACGGGAAAAGGTGTTTCCGCGAACAATAATTTCATACGGGATATGAGCCATCTGGGGTATGTTTCCGTAATGCTTGAAAAAAACGAAGAGGGTTACCGCTTATTGGACCGCGCCATTGGCCAAGCCAAGGACATTGGGGTTCTCCATGAATTGCAGAACGCGTTATACTACAAAGGAATGGCATTAAAGTATAACGGAGAGTACATGGAGGCCATTGCAAGTCTGCAAGAATCGCGGATTATTAGCGACAGCTTACTATCCTTGGAAAAGGCAAAGCACATCAATGAACTCCAAACCCTATATGAAACCGAAAAAAAAGAGGCCGCCATTGCCCTACAAGAGGAAGAAATAGAAGCCCTTAACCAAAGGATTAAAATAGACCGACTCACAAAAGGCTTGTATGCCGGTGGGCTTTTCACATTTATGGCCGTTTCGGGTCTATTGTTCTTTGGCTTTACGCAACGGATGAAGAAAAACCGTATTGCCCGTGAAAAACAAGAAGAGATCTATAAACAGGAAATTGAGCACAAAAAAAAGGAATTGGCCAGCCAGACCCTGCACCTGGTACAGAAGAACACCTTTATCCAAGAATTGATGGAAAATCTGGAAAACATTAAAAACTCCCCCGAAAAATTCAAAATGGAATTCCGGCGTATCGTTATGCTACTTAAAAAAGAAAATGCCTCTGACAAGGACTGGGAGGTCTTCAAAACCTATTTTGCCGATGTACACAACGACTTTGACCAAAAGCTTAAAACTCTAAATGGCAACATATCCGATAAAGAACTTCGCCTGGCATCCTTTCTTAGAATGAAGTTAAGTACCAAGGAGATAGCGGCTACCATAAATGTGCTACCGGAAAGCATCCTTACCTCAAAGTACCGACTAAAAAAGAAATTAGGCTTGTCCAAAGAAGTAGACTTAACGGATTTTCTCAATAGCCTATAAAAAAGCCGGTACCCATATTAAAGAAACACAGGTACCGGCTACACTAACTCAAAATAAAACCGCTATAATTTTAATTAAAGGTCAAAAGGGCCAAGCGGCACGTCGCCGGAACCGCTTCCTCCATTGGAGATCACGTATTGGGTTCCCGTGATGTCGAACAGTATAAACTGCCTAGTGTTGCCCAAATAAAATCCGATTCCCGCCCCTACATCGAAGGGTATAGAATCATCGATGCCCCATTGTGTTCTATTGAACAATTGGGTAAAGCTATTGGGGTTATTGCGGTAAAGGGCATATTGACTCCCCACCCTGTTGAACATAAAACGACTTGATGGCCCCATGGGATCTTTGAAGTTAAAGAGCATAGCGCCCACGCCCGAAATTGCCAAGGGGTTATCCCCATTCGCCAAATCCTCTATGTTCGACTGCCAATTCTTCCACTCACCGCCGGCCGCATAATTGTAGAACAGGCCATTTTGGGACATGACCATGATGGTGTAGTCCTCTCCTGCCCTATTTCCTTCCAAATTACAGGCGGCACCAATGCCATCGTCCCCAAAGGGAACCTCACCATCAAAAAGTTCGGACAAGGGGAAAGGTCCCTCCAATTGGGCCTCAAAACTACGCATGTACCGTTTTCCGTCCTCACTAATTAAAATGAACTCCGTGCCTCGCAACGCAAAGGCAGCGCCTACAGGCCCCATTCTGGAAAGCACCTGCCCTTTCCAATGTGCCGTGTGGACCGGCTCCCCTCCGGCCGGGGCCGGGCTGCATTCGGTAACATCGTAGGTAGTGGCCAATTGCACCCCCACTATTTGGTTGGTGTCCACGCTTCTGACTACGTAGCTCAAGGGCAATCCTGTGGAAATGGTACTGCTCTCGGCCAATAAATTGACCAGTTCCGATAGGTTTCCGCCAATGGTGCGTATGGTAGATGATGACTCCCCACCAAAGGCCATCACCTTTATTTTCACTTCACTGAGTTCCCTAAGGGCAGAAGCATCGATGTCCACCTCCGTTTTCCCCACCACGGCATTGAACTCGGACTCCACGGCAAGGTTCATTTCGGCATAGGAAGAGGTCGATTCCACCAGCATGTAATAGATTCTTCCGTAGGAAACATCGCTAATATAGGTGGCCGGATTGCCGTCCTGCACATATTTTGCCAAATCGTTTGGTGTAACCGAATCGGCAAAAAGCCCTTTTAGGCTGGTGGGGATATCAAAGGACATGGTATAGAAATTCTGTTTCAGTTCCACTAGGATACGGTTGTATTCCCTTTCGGTGCTAAAATCGAAATCGGCACTGACCTCGGCAAAGGCATTTTCAAAATCTACCCCCATGCTCAACGCAAGAGCCTCCCTGCTCTGTACTTGACTATAATTGAAGGAAAAATTGGCGGGAAGGTCTGCCGGTGAGCTGGCTATGATGTTGTTCATGGCATCCTGAATGGAACTTTTGGCCACTTTGTCAACCGTGAAACTGGAAGCCAGATTACCATTGTTCAAGTTATAGGAAATGGTACCGCCGGCACGTTCCACGGCAATCACGTCCGGGGTTGCTTTTTTGAGCGATTTCCCTTGGAGCAAGCTCCCGGGATAGATGACCGAGGCATTAGGATTGAACAGTGGAAAACCATCCCTGCCGGTTCCTCCGCTTTTTTTAACATCGTAGGTGGTGGTGGTACAGTTCCAAACCGCATTTTCGATGATCTCGTTGGCTTCGTTGGTTGCCAAGGTTTCATTTTGGATCTCAGGGTCTGGCAACTCGCCCGCACTGCCAATAACATTGGAAAATTCGGCCTCAAGGTCTATGGTCTCGGGTTCTGGTTCTGGATTTGGAACAGTTCCGTCATTAGCCTCTCCTGCATCGCTGCTACAAGACAGGCATAAAAAAAACAAAAGGTGTAACGTTAATAGGTTTTGGACAATTGATCTTGTTTTCATAGTCGCTTTATTTTGGATTCAACACTTAAAACTAGCTGCCATTGCGCCAGTTACCTAATTATTGGCATGGACAAAATAGGGACAGTGTTGGAAGCATCCTGATATTTTTATGTAATCCCACCACCGATCATTAGTATCAAATTCAATTTATAATATTGATAATCAGATATTTAAAACAATTATCGAATATTGACAAATTTGGCTTTAGTATGGACAAATCATGGACAGCAGGTTTTTTCATAAAAAGAATGATTATATTCAAACAGCTATCTTAAACCAACTGATTATGAGTCCAATAAAAAGACAAGTATTCGCAACGCTGATGATTTTTGTCGTGTGTATGCAAGGTTTTTCCCAAAAACAAAAAAGGGTAGATAGCCTTTGGTCACTTTATCAAAGGGAAACCAAGATCGACGAAAAGATACATTTACTTGACGACCTTTATGGACTCTATATTTATGCTATTCCGGACCGTGCAAAAACATATATTGATGAGATACTTAACATCTCAAAAAAAGAAAATTATCCTCAGGGAGTTTTAAGAGGTGAATTTTTATTGGGTCATTATTATATGACGCTTGGGGAGATGGAAAAAGCTGCAACATTTTTTACCAAGACCTTGGAACTTTCTAGAGCACAAAAGGATTATACCTTGCTACCTACAATCCTCAAAAACCTATCCATTTGCGCCTCACATAGTGGAAATTACCCAGAAGCCATACGCCTAATGGATTCATCAGCTTCCTTGGAATATGAAAGAGGAGATTTTATGCGTTACGGTTCCGCTCAAAATTTTATAGGGGATTTCTTTTCGGATATGGGCAACTATCCAAAAGCCATGGAGTGGTACCAAAAAGCCTTGCAAACAATGGATACTATCGATATTAAAACCTACCACAAGGCCGATCTTTTAAGTAATATTGGCAACCTTCTTTATGCTCAGGAAAATTACATCGAAGCCATTAAGTACCTGGAATTGGCCATGGAAGTCTATATTAAGACCGACGACAACCTTTACCAGTCCGAGACGCTTATAGAAATCGGAAATGTTTTATCCGCTCAAAAGAAATACAAGCAGGCGGTTGATTACTATAATCAAGGTTTAGCGATTGCTATAAAATATTCGTTTCCTAAAGCCCAAGAATTTGCCTATGGCAATCTTGGCCATGCTTATGGATTAATGCAGGAGCATGCACGTGCAATCGGTAGTTTTACCAAAGCACTCCAAATTGAAGGCGCAGAAACCTCTGAAATGAACAGGGTAAATTATTTATCACAATTAGGTTATTCGTACGCTATGACAAATAATTTTGAGAAGGCTTTTTCCTATCTGGATAGCGCTGTGGCCTTGGGCGATTCTATAAACGTGGCCAATGAACTTCAAAACGCCCTTAGATATCGAGGCTTGGTCTATGAAAAAAAAGGTGCGTTCAAGAATGCGGTACAGGACCTTAAACGTTCCCAAAGCATAAAAGACAGTCTTTTTTCAATTAAAAAAGCAAAACAGATAAGTGAGTTGCAAACCATCTATGAAACCGAGCAAAGAGAGGCCGAAATCGCCGTACAAAAGGAAGAAATCAACACCCTGAACGAAAAGGCGAAAGTGGACACCCTGACCAAGAGCCTCTACGCCGGAGGCTTCTTTACCTTTGTGGCCGTGTCCGGCTTACTGTTCTTTGGTTTTAGGCAACGCATCAAGAGAAACCGAATGGCCCGGGAGAAACAGGAGGCCATATACAGACAGGAAATCGAACACAAGAAAAAGGAACTCGCCAGCCAGACCCTGCATTTGGTGCAAAAGAACACCTTTATCCAAGAGTTGATGGAGAATTTGGAAAGCATCAAAAATTCCCCGGAAAAATTCAAGATGGAATTTCGCCGTATCGTAATGCTACTAAAAAAAGAAAATGCCTCGGACAAGGACTGGGAAGTGTTCAAGACCTACTTTGCCGATGTGCATAATGATTTTGACCAAAAGCTAAAGACCTTGTACGCGGATATTTCCGAAAAGGAAATTCGATTGGCAGCTTTTCTACGGATGAACCTCACCACCAAGGAAATCGCCGCCACCCTGAACGTACTGCCGGACAGTATCCTGAAATCCAAATACCGACTCAAGAAGAAGCTGGGTCTGGACAAGGGGACGGATTTAACGACTTTTTTGAATAGCTTGTAAGGATTTCAAACCAAGGTATAATTTGGAATTTCGTTATATGCACAGTAAGATTCATTATACCCTATAGTTCGATTTGTTTACCCGTAGTACTATTATAATTTTCAAGAATATATTGATAAACCAATGATTTACAAGTGATCAGGGAACGCATTAAAATTTCTGATGCGCATAATATGAATTTAACTACTTAGCCAAAATGACGCGGTATTAGAAGATGTATTGCCCGCTTCATCAGTAGTTACCACGGTTATTTCAAAATTAGTATCGTATAGGATTTCTGCATTGCTAAAAACAGTGTCAGTGGTGTTTTCTAGTAACATAATTTCATTCATATAAATGCGGTAAGAAACTATATCGTTATCTAAATCGGCACCCGACCAATTAATATCTATTAACTGGTTCCCTTTATCGGTAATGCTTATTTCTGCAGGAAAAGGCGCATAGTTTTCTACAATGGAGCCTTGCGAATAAAAGCTCCAAGCTGCACTTGCCATCTCATCATCGTTTAGTTTTGCAATTACTTGCCAACCGTACTGGGTTCCCTTATCCAATAATATGGTTTTTGTGGTAGTTTGAGAACTAAATGTTGTTTTGGTATCATTTGTAATATTTGATAGTTCTAGACTATAGCTGGTAGCATTTTCAGAAGCTTCCCAACTAAATTCCAACTCTATCTGGTTGTCCTTGTCAAGTCCTTCCGTACACAAGCTTTGGTCCTCCGGAAAAACCAGATTAAAGGTACTCAATTCTTTATCTTCACTTAAAGTAGTATTAGGTTCTGTTATTGGATCTGTAGCGTTACTGCTGTCTTTACTACAGCAAACAAGCATGAACGATAAAATTATATACAGATGTGTATAATAGCTTTTCATAGTTTAGTTTTTAATAATTTTCAATTTAGTGGTTTGACTATCACTTACAATATTTGCTAGGTATAGGCCATTTGGTAATTTAGAAATATCCATGGCCAAGGTTCCTTGTTCAATTTGTTCAGACTTCCTCATTACGGTTGTACCGGCCATAGTATTTAAAATCAGCTGCGCGGGCTCCGAAACCACCAAGCCTGTAATTGTTATCGGTCCGGATGTGGGATTTGGATAAGACATAGGTGTATGCAATACTATAGTATCTTTGAATTCACCTTGACAGGCCTTATCTGTAATAGCATAGATGTAGTTTACGCCTTTCTCCAACGGTATGGTCAACCTTGTAAAACCAGTGTTTTCCCTAACATAATGGTACCGCTTGTTATTTACCATTACATCGTATTGCCTACTACCACTAACTACAAGTTGAGCCTTATTGGCGTTGGTATCCAAAACTGTTTTACCGGTTAAAAATTCTAATGGCTCTGTAATTTGAACAGTAAAACACTGCTTTAATTCTGGATTTATTGAAAGGGAAACACAAACCTCATAACTTCCCACTGCTAATTCTGGAATAAGTATCTCATTCCCAGCCACAACATTCTCCAGCGTATTGGAATAATCATCGCCTAGAACGGTAATGTGATAATCATATTCCCCATTGTCAATAAATACACTTATTTTTCCATTATTGGTATCCTTGCAAGAAGCACTAATCGCTTTTACCACTATATCATCTTGACTTAATTTGGCCGCCTTGGCAATAGTTATGGGGTTTTTAAACAATGTAAGTTCATTGGCTATTGAATTAGTAATGAGGCAATCATACTCACCAAATGCACCTTCATTATTTACCTCTATGGTATAGGTAGGCTCGTTTGCCCCTGGAATAAAACCTCCATTTTTACGCCACGAATAACTATTGTTTTCACTATTCGTTGCATCAACGCTCAGGGTATAACTATCTCCAATGTTGACATTAACGGTATCTGCCATACCTATTTTTGATTGTGAACCATAAATAAGTCTATCTGCGTCCGAAAGATTGTTCAGAATAGTTTCCAAATCCTCGAAAACAAAGTTGTTTTCCAAAATATTTAAGTAGCCTACGTTATTTAAAAGGGTGGGCAAATTGGGTATTGTACCGTATAGCATGTTGTATTGTAATGAGATAGATTTCAATTTGTCCAGATTTGCCAATGCTTCCGGTATATTTCCAGTCAGTTGATTATCATTAAGATATAAATATTCCATTTCTGATAAACCGCTGAAAGATTCAGGGATATTTCCACTAAGTAGATTATCTTCAAGACTAATGGATATTATATTATCGAGATTTCCAATCTCGGGAGGAATATTCCCCTCCAAGCTATTTTTTCTTAAGGTTAAGTACTGTAATTGGTTAAGATTTCCAATCTCGGGAGGAATGACTCCACTTAACTCATTATTACCAAGAAACAGCCCATTAAGTGCTGTGAGATTCCCAATTTGGGAAGGTATTGTACCTGTTAGCAAATTTTTGTCTAGATACAAGTATTTAAGGTTGTCAAGATTTCCCAATTCTGAGGGTAACGTGCCTTGCAAACCATTTTCAGATAAGTCCAACTGAAAAACCCTACCCTCATTATCAAGTGTTACACCATGCCAAGTACCTATGTACCTATTTAAATCCCAAATATTAATCCAATTATCGCCATTGGTGGCATTATAAATTGCTAGCAGCGCAGCCCTATCCGGGGTCATAAGCTGAGTATCCGAGCAGCCATCATCGTCAACAGAAACCCCTGGCGCAGTATTGGGACATAGATCTAATAGGTTATTGACTCCATCATTGTCATCATCTAATTGACTCTCAGCACAACCATTTTGATTTACTGTTTCTCCATCTGGGGTATCTGGACATTGGTCCAAACTATCACTTACGCCATCTAGATCGGCATCAAGTGTCTGTGTGCTTACCAATATTGGTTCTGTAAATAAAGTCAGTGCCGTTACCACGGTATTGGTAATCCTACAAGAATACTCCCCCACTTGGGCCTCTCCTTCAAAATTAATAGTATAACTCGCATCATTTGCCCCTGTAATAAATGTACCATTTTTAAACCATTGGTATTGATTGTTTACGTTCGTCGTTGCCGTAACGCTAACGGTATGGGTATCGCCATTATTCAAAATAATGGTATCCGGTGTCCCAACTTTTGATTGATTGCGATATGAAAAGCTAATAGACGAAAAAGGTGCAATTAATCCTTCTAAATCTTCAAAAACGTAGGTATTGCCTTCAATTAATAGGATTCCATTATTGTTCAGCCCAGTATTTAGTAAAAAATCTAAGCTACCGTTAAAGCTATTGTTTCTTATTATAAGCCTGTTTAATAGACTTAAATTGCCCAATGAAGCCGGTAAGTTTCCGCTAAAATTATTGTCTTCAAGTGTTAGGTGCAATACGTTAATCAGATTTCCAATTTCTGGTGATATGTTACCCGTTAAGTCATTATTGCCCAAATAAAGGTAGTCTAGGTTAATAAGGCCGTAAATAGCGGTAGGTATTGTTCCTGAAAGACCGTTTCTTCCTAAATGTAGGAACTCTAATTTATCCAAGTCACCTATTTCAACTGGAATACCTCCCGTTAAGTTGTTGGAATTTAAAATCAACTGTCTTAGCTCCATTAGGTTCCCGATTTGTATGGGTATACTACCAGAAATCGAATTGTCTCCGAGGTTTAAGGTAAGTAAATTGGTTAGGTTTCCTATCTCAACCGGGATATTGCCACTGATGTTGTTGTCTAATAGATTTAGGGTGGTTAAACTTGTTAGATTCCCTATTTCAGTGGGTAGCTCTCCCTCCAAACCCTGTTGATATAGGTTAACGCCACTAACTCTGCCTTGAAAGTTGATAGATACTCCATGCCAGGCAGTCATATTCTCATTTAGATCCCATGCATCTTTCCAATTAGGACCATTTGTTGCATTGTAAAGTGCCAGTAAGGCAAGACTATCGGAGGTAACATCAAAAAAAACATCTTTAGTGGCTTCCGATTTTTTATGATTTTCACCATCTGTCAGACCCTCATGTGCACTCAAAAAGACACACATTAAAAAGAAAAGGCAACAGGCGTATAATTTTTTCATAATTCATTTTTTAAATTATTCTTTAGTCTAGGTGATACCATTCACGTGTTAAGTTGGCGGAAAGAGCCGTAGGTTCTTTTAAATTATAAAAGTTTTCTTCTGCGTAAAACGATTTTATAACCATAACAAAATTGTATATAAAGCATAGGAATTAGACACTTACCAAATTATATAAAAGACTCATTACCCATAAATTTTAGGCATAGACAAAGTATGGACAAACTACAAAATATCTAAAATTCCGTAAAAGAAGAATCGTAAGTAGTGTTTCAGGTTACTAGGTAACTTTATCTTTCAGTACATAAAGAAAACGTATACTTTTAGGTGCAGTTTGTACTTTCTTTACAATTACCAAACTCTTTTTAATAAAAAAACTAAAAATGATGTTTTTAGCTACTTACGACGTCAAGGTCAGATTGGCCAAAAGCTTATCACTAAAGAAGGGTTCCATACTTCATAGCTATATTTCTTAATCATGAAATTGACCGGAAACCTCTTTTATATCATTTATGATGTGGCTATGGTCATCGCGTCAATTAATCATTGGCTATCGTTTAAGTCAACAATTTTGCCGTATCGCTTAAACAATTGATTTAAGGTATTTATAATAATGGAAAAATAAGATAGATAGAAAAAGTAATAGTAGCCCGTGCCAATGGCACCACTGGAAAACAAATTATAACCCTATTGAATAAATCACAATACTTTGAGTCTGTTGCCATGGTTTGTAAAGCGTGCTATTGAAGTTCAACGAGAAGGTTCAAAAAAGCTCATGGACGCCTCTTAAAAAGCATACATCAAAAATTTTGTAATGCCAGGCGCTATGGGCCTCGATTTGTCAAGACAATTAGATAGTATCTTAAAGTAAAGCACAATACATATTTACACCTTAGGAGTAGTAAGTTGAATTATGCTATAATTCGTACAAGTACGTTGAACAATAAAAGAGATAAAGGAAAGATTGTTTTGGTGGAACACTTGAATAAGCAGGGTAAATTTAGCCGAGCAGATGTTGCATAAACACTGGTGAGGTCCTTGCATGATGATAGGCCCCAATAGCCAAGTATTCGAAATTATAGAGGGTAAAACTTTGATTGGAAAGGCTTTGGGAAAAATGTACTACATCGCAAGGGTTTATAATTATTTAAATGAAGTTACCAGAAAAATACTAAGATTCCCTGTCTTATCTTTGTAATGTGGGAAATGATAAAAAAATAATCCTATTTGACGGCGTTTGCAACCTGTGCAATGGTTTCGTCCTGTTTATTATTAAACGGGATGCAGAAGACGTGTTCCGGTACGCTTCCTTACAAAGCAACATTGGACAAAAATTGCTATTAGAACGAAATATTGATAGTACAACCACGGATTCCGTTGTGCTTATAGAGCCCGGAGTGGCCTACTACATAAAATCAGATGCCGCCTTGCAAATAGGAAGCCACTTAAAGGGATATGGAAGTATTTCTAGAATCTTATATTTGATTCCTAGCGGTTTACGAAATATCGTATACGATTTAATAGCCCGTTATCGTTATGCTTGGTTTGGCAAAAAGGATAGCTGTATGATCCCGACTCCTGAATTACAGGCCAAGTTTTTAGAGTAGCTCACCCAAAGCACTACTTAACTCATTGCACCCCACCCTTCCCCTATTCTAGATTGTTATCCACAGTTCGTTCGGCGAAGTTTGGTCTCCACCTAACATAACTATTATGAAAACAATCTACCTATTATTATGCTTATGTCCATTATTCATTTTTGGTAACGACAAAAAAATATCTTCTGAAATCAAGGAAGTCACCGTTTATTTAAACGGTGCAAACATCACTCGTGTTGCTAAGTGCAACTTGAGAAAAGGAACCTCCGAAATCACTCTGACCGGGCTTTCCACCAGAATAGAAGAAAGTAGTATCCAGATTTCAGGATTGCAGTCGGTGTCCATTCTATCCATGTCCTATGATCTAAATTTCATGCCAGTAGTGCTCAACGAAGGCAGCTCAGAACCCTTACAAGAGCAATTGGACGCTATAACATTTGAAGTTGCGCAACATAAAAATCTAATATCAGGTCTAGAAGAAGAGGAGCAAGTTATTTACGCCAACCGCGGCATCAGTGGTAGGGCAAAAGATTTGAACCTACAACAAATGAAGGATATTAGTACATATTACCGAACCAGGGTAACGGCTATAAAAAATGAAATTTTTGAGACCAATATGAAGATTAAAAAGCTGAACGACAAAGGTAGGACCTTGCAAAAGCAAATGGCCGCGTTAAACAATGTACCGGAAAAAGAACAGGGGGAACTTAAAATTAAGTTCGATGCCCCAATCGCAAGCAACCTTAATCTGCTTGTTTCCTATCACATACAGGATGCAGGATGGATTCCCAATTACGACATCAAATCAAAGGATATCAACACGCCACTTTACTTGAGTTATAAGGCGCACGTATTCCAAAAAACGGGAAATGATTGGAATAACGTCACTATTACCCTATCTACGGGAAACCCTAATATTAATGTTGCGAAACCAAATCTTGGGACTAAGTATCTTAATTTTACCAACGGGTATCAGCCTACAGGCCCTAACATAACAAAACGTAACCGCTATATTTTCAATCCAACTATAAAACAAGTAACAGGCACTGTCGTAGACCAATCGGGTATACCGCTTCCGGGAGTTAGTATTGTACTTAAAGGAACCACAAATGGCACACAAACCGATTTTGACGGTCATTTTTCGCTAGACGTGCAGAACGGACAAGAGTTGGTAGCCTCTTATATTGGCCAGCGCACACAACAAGTCCCTGTTTATTCATCGGTAATGAACATTCGTATGGAGGAGGACGAGTCTGCCTTAGAAGAAGTAGTTGTTACCGCTATGGGCACATCGCGAGATACCAGATCCTTAGGTTATGCAGTAAGCAATGTTGGCTCCGACATGCTCTCGGGAAGAGCTGCAGGCCTTCAAGTCGGTAATGGTACCCGTATTAGGGGAATAAGTTCCATAAGAACAAATGCCAGTCCTTTGTATGTGGTAGATGGTGTACCACTAAGCGATTTTGAGGAAGGTGATTTGGATATGGACGAGATACAATCCGTAGAGGTGCTTAAAGGAGCTAGCGCCATGCAGCTTTATGGTAGTAGAGGAGTTAATGGCATCATGGTTATCACTACGAAAAAAAGTAGGACTCAAGATGATGTAACCAACACAAGATTTATAATCAAGAAACCCTATTCCATAGCTTCCGATGGTGATGTTACGGCAATTGAAATCAGTACGTTTACACTAAACGCAGTTTACGAATATTTTGCTGCACCTATTGTAAATGAAAATGTATTCCTTACTACAAGGTTCAGTGATTGGGAACAATACAATTTGCTACCCGGTGAAGCCAGTGTTTATTTTAAAGGCACCTATGCCGGAAAAACAACGATAGACCCTTATGTTACAAAAAAGGAAATGACGGTTTCCCTGGGAATAGACCAAAATATTTCGGTTACCAGAAAACAGAACAGGGATTTTAAGAATAAATCGTTTACGGGGAGTAACCGTATTTTAGATAGAACCTACGATCTAGAAGTGAAAAACAATAAGGCCACTGCCATTGCTTTAAAATTAATGGATAGGGTTCCAATTTCACAGAACAACGCGATTAAAGTGAGCGATATCGAAACTCCCAATGCCCATTACGATGACAAAAAAGGATTAGTAACATGGAGAATGAACCTAAAACAAAAAGAGACTCAAAAGGAATCTTTTTCGTTTCGTGTGAAATATCCAAAGGAGAAAAGGATATCACTATAATTCAACCCCATCTTTTTAAGGATCGGGAGATTTAAGCCTATGACTTTCACCTACCAATCGAAGACGAACTGTAAGTTTAAACAACTGAACAGTATATTGTTATTGCTAACGAGCCTACTTAACTTCGTCATAATGATCATCCCAATTTTTGGCTTTAGGATGATCATGTAACTTATCTACAGATTTGGCCACAATAGTAGCCACTGTAGCATCGCCCGTAACGTTTACAACAGTTCGTAACATATCCAAAGGCCTATCTACGGCAAAGATCAATGCCAAGCCTATGGCATATTTATCTGGCGGAAATCCAACGGATTCCAATACGATCACTAACATTACCATTCCTGCGCCTGGAACGGCAGCGGTTCCTATAGAAGCCAGTAAGGCAGTTAGGACAATGGTCAACTGGCCGCTCAGCGGAAGGTCAAAACTTAATGCCTGAGCAATGAAAACCGCCGCAATACCTTGATAAAGACTGGTACCATCCATGTTAACGGTGGCACCCACAGGAAGCACAAAACTGGATACTTCCTTGTCCACTCCAATATGTTCTTCTACCCGTTCCATGGTTACCGGTAAGGTAGCTGCACTAGAACTTGTTGAAAAAGCAAGGAGCTGTGCAGGACTTAGCTGTTTTAAAAACCAAAAGGGATTCTTTTTTGCAAAAACAGATACCAATGTGCAGTAGAATACAATCATCAAAAACAAGCCCAAAACAACCACTCCCGCATACTTTAGCAAGGCCAACAAAATTTCCGGGTCGCTAGACGAGACTACTACATTCGCCAATAAGGCAAATACGGCATAAGGAGCACTTAACATGATCAAGTCTACCATTTTAAGAACTACGTCATTTAGGGAGTCAAAGAAATCTTTAAGGGGTTTTGCACTTTTTTCACCGATCAACAACATGGAAATCCCCATAAAAATGGTAAAGAAAATAACCTGTAGCATCAATTGATTGTTCCCCAATGCCGAAACGGCGTTATCCGGAACCATATCTTCTAAAAATTTTAGGGGGCCACTTTCCTTTTGTCTAGATGCTTCTTCGAGTTTGGCCGTAACACCTTCATCGGATGCATAAGTGGAGGTTAGTTTCTCTATCGTTTCTTCGGAAATACCGTTTCCAGGAGCTATTACATTTACCAATACCAGCCCTAGGATAATGGCTACCGTTGTCGTTCCTATGTATATCCCAATGGTCCGTAATCCTATATTTCTAAACTTGGAAATATCCTTTAAATCCGATATTCCCTTTATTAAGGAAGCTAAAATTAAAGGAACTGCAATGAGTTTAAGGAGTTTGATAAAGATGGTTCCCAAGGGGGCTATCCAATTGATAACAAATTCCTTTCCCCAGTCAAAAAAGGTCATGCCGAAACCAAAAACCAGTCCCAATACCATGCCTAACATAATTTGCCAATGCAATTCAAGCTTCTTCATAAATCAAAGTTAGTTTAGGGAGACAAGATACTATTTTGAACGGAAGCATGAAAGGGATGGTGCTAAAGGCTCGTTTTTTTAGTGATTAGAGGACTGGTTGCCAGATGAGATGTGCCGTACTTGGTGTTTAGACCTGTCAGGTTTCGAAACCTGACAGGTCTAAAAGGCTAAACAAATACAAATTGATAGTGAAACGCTATAAACTCCTAACTCTAAAACCTTGTTTTCAACCTTAGAATTTCTTGGTATCTGATAAAGGAACCGTACTATTTTTTAATCGTCCGGTTTAATAGCATGTAGTCCGCCAAAACCAAAGCGGTCATGGCCTCAACAATAGGCACGGCACGGGGAACCACACACGGATCGTGCCTTCCCTTTCCCTGGGCCTGTACTTTGTTCCCCTCCTTGTCTATGGTTTCATAACCTTGTATTACGGTAGCTACAGGCTTAAAGGCAATATTAAAGTAAATATCCATACCATTGCTTATACCACCTTGAATACCACCACTATAGTTCGTCTGCGTAGTGCCATCAGAGTTGAATTTGTCATTATGGTCGCTACCTTTCATTTTAACCCCTTCGAAACCACTTCCATATTCAAATCCTTTTACAGCATTAATAGATAACATGGCCTTTCCGAGTTCTGCATGAAGTTTATCAAAAACGGGCTCCCCCAAACCTACGGGTACGTTCTTGGCTACGCAGGTAATAACGCCGCCAATGGTGTCGCCTTCTTTGCGCACTTCTTTGATATAGGATTCCATTTTGGCCGCCGTTTCTGGATCGGGACAGCGCACCGGATTCGACTCTGTAAGCGACAAATCCAATTCGTTATACGATTTATCCAATCGCATGTTGCCAACTTGGGAGACAAAAGCGTTTATTTCTATTCCTTGCAAGAACTGTTTGGCTATAGCCCCTGCCACCACCCTACTTGCCGTTTCCCTGGCGGAACTGCGACCACCGCCCCTATAATCGCGAAAACCATATTTTTGGTCATATACGTAATCTGCGTGTGAGGGACGGTAGGAATCCTTAATATGCGTATAATCGTGGGATTTCTGATTGGTATTGTGAATAGCAAAACCTATTGGAGTCCCGGTCGTTTTACCTTCGAAGAGTCCTGAAAAAAACTCCACCTCATCCGGCTCCTTGCGCTGGGTTACAATGGCCGACTGCCCAGGTTTGCGTCTGTCCAACTCATTTTGAATAGCCGCTACATCCAATTCGATTCCGGCAGGACAGCCGTCTATTACACCTCCTATGGCCTTTCCATGTGATTCTCCGAACGTACTTACTTTAAAAAGATTGCCAAAGGTATTTCCTGCCATTTATTTATGAATAAGATATGTATTATATAGTGTTTGTATTACTATTTAGTCATGACTAAAAAGGAGCTATCACTTTAATTGTCGAAAATTCGCTTGTAAAAACTTGATTTTCTCAACTCGCTCAAAATCGATTGCAAAGATAAATCTTAAATGTTCCCAACCCAAATTGACACCACCTTATACCAATGCCTCTTTTAAAATAGTAACGGGATGTTTAGCCTTACGTTTTGTACCGTCGTAAATTTGATGCCTACAACTGGTTCCATTGGCAGAGATAACCACATCTCCCTTGGATTTCCTTATGGAAGGGAATAGTTTCAACTCACCTATTTGCATACTTACTTGGTAATGCTCTTTTTCGTAACCAAAGGAACCTGCCATACCACAGCAACCGGAACTAATAATGGACACCTTGTAGTTTTTCGGAAGATTTAATATGTCAAAAGTTACTTTTTGATTGCTCAATGCTTTTTGGTGGCAATGGTTGTGAATTTTAATTTCTTTTGAATCCTCCGTAAATGCAGTTGCATCCAAATGTCCTTCAGTTATCTGCTTAGCTAAAAACTCCTCTATTAAAAAGGAATGGTCCGCAATACGTTGCGCGTTTTCCTTATTTTCCGTAAGGCGTTTGTATTCATCCCTAAAGGAGAGGATGGCGGAGGGCTCCAGCCCTACGATGGGCAGTCCTTGGTCGGCAAAGGCCAATAGTGCCGCACTGTTCTTTGTTGCCAGTTCTTTTGCTTGTTTTAAAAAGCCCTTGGAGAGGTAGGTTCTTCCGCTTTCGGCATAATATAAAGACACATCATAACCTAATCGAACCAACAAATCTATCGCATCCTTACCGACCTCAATATCCAGATAGCGCGTAAATTCATCGATATATAAAACTACTTTCGATTTTATTACATTATTTTGATTTACAGTACTTTGAAGCTTCTTATCGAAATTAAAACTATAAACTTTTGGTAAGCTTCTTTCTGTTGCCACACCACTGGCTTTTTTCACCAAACCACTTAAAAATGTAGAGTCGTAGACGGCATTGGTCAATCCGGCAAACTTACTTCCAAGACGGTTGAGCCTAGTGTTGTGCGCAAAGAGTTTTCCACGTAAGGGATAACCGTTTTGCTCTTGATATTGGTACAGGAACTCGGCTTTTAAGGTTGCGATATCTACATTGCTGGGGCACTCGCTCGCACAGGCTTTGCAACTGAGGCATAGGTCGAATACTTCCTTTAGCTCCTCACTATCAAAACCATTGGTAGATTTTTGCGGATGGGTCAGGAATTCCCGCAAGGCATTGGCCCTGCCCCTAGTGGTATCCTTTTCATTTTTGGTAGCGTGATAACTGGGACACATGGCACCGGACATCTGGTGGGTCTTTCTACAGTCCCCGCTCCCATTGCATTTCTCGGCAGCCTTGAGAATACCCTCGCTATCGGAAAAGTCCATCAGGGTCTGGATTTCGGGTTCCGCCCTGTCAATTTCATATCTAAACGATTCGTCCATGGGATAGGCGTCCACTATCTTTCCGGGATTAAGAATATTGTTAGGGTCAAAATAGGATTTTACACGCCTCAAAAGTTCGTAATTTTTATCACCTATCATTAAAGGGATGAACTCTGCCCGCACAATACCATCGCCGTGTTCACCGCTAAACGAACCTTTATATTTCTTGGTTAACAAGGCAACATCCGTGGTTATGTTTCTAAAAAGCGTAACATCAGCAGCTTTTTTAAGGTTCAAAATAGGCCTCAAATGCAGTTCGCCGGCTCCGGCATGAGCGTAATAGACCGCTTTCTGTCCATAACCTTTCATTATTTGTGTAAACTCACCGATAAACCCCTTAAGGTCCTCCAAGGCAACTGCGGTATCCTCTATACAGGCCACCGCTTTCATATCACCCACGATGTTGCCTAGCAACCCCAGTCCCGCTTTTCTTAGTTCTATGGCCTTGTTAATATCATCACCAAAAAGTACGGGATGTGCGTAACTGAGTCCTGAATTTTTGATGGTTTTCATCACCTCGGCAATGGTTTCCCCAAGCTCTTCCTCGTTATGTGCGCTTACCTGTAGCATCAGCAGGGCTTCGGGATCGCCGTTCACAAAAAAGCGGTTCGCCATTTGCGCCCTGTTATTTTTGGTACAATCCAAGATCACCTTATCCATCATTTCACATAATTGCAATGGATGTTCCATTACGGGAGCTACATCGAGAAGGCAGTCCTCCAAGCTTTTGTAATGCGTAACCACCATGGCGGAGAGCGGTGGTGGCAAATTATCCAATTGTAGGGTAATTTGGGTGGTAAATGCCAAGGTGCCTTCACTTCCGCAAAGTAATTTAGCAAGATTTATTTCTTCTTCGTTCCCTCCAAAGTTAACGGATTTCAATAATTCGTCCACCGCATAGCCAGTATTCCTACGATGAATCTCAGGCTTGGGGAATTCAGCTTTTATTTCGTTAGCTATTAGATTATTGGATAGTTCTTTATGTATGTTTTTATAAATTGATGCTTCAACCGATTCTTCTTTAAGTTTATCTTCATATTCGCTTGGGGAAAGTGCGCTAAAATCTGCTAGGGTCCCATCGTACAGTACCGTCCTCAACGAGACCACTTTATCCCTGGTCACTCCATATTGTATTGAGGTCGTGCCCGATGAATTATTGCCGACCATGCCCCCGATCATACACCTATTGGAGGTGGAGGTGTTTGGGCCAAAAAATAATCCATAAGGTTTTAGGTATTGGTTAAGTTCGTCCCTAATTAAACCTGGTTGAACGGTTACTTGTTTTTTTTCCTCGTCCAAATGAAGGATTTTTGTAAAATGTTTGGAAACGTCCACAACAATTCCGTCACCCACGCATTGTCCCGCCAAAGAGGTTCCTGCCGTTCTTGGAATCAAACCTATGTTATGGGTATTTGCGAAACTAAGGAGTTTTTGAATATCGCCAATAGTTTTAGGAAAGGCAACGGCCATCGGTATTTTACGGTATACAGAGGCATCGGTCGAATATAAGGTCTTTGATAGCGCATCTATTCTAAATTCTCCTTTAAGCTCTTTTGATAACGGGGAAAATATACTATTATTCAAACTGGCACAATTTTGGTAACGAAATTAAGTTTTATTGTTTGAGCTATCAACCAGAACAGCTCATTTTTTATTCATTAAATAAAACGGAACATTATGAAACTGTTACAATCATTTACGATTATTCTTTTATTAACGGGAGCTGGCCTTAGTGCGCAAAGTATTTCAGATCATGCCCTAGGACTACGGTTGGGCGATAGCGACGGCTTTGGGGCGGAAATATCATACCAAAAATCAATTACCAATACCAACCGGATCGAGGTTGATCTGGGCTGGAGGGACAGCAGAAATTTCAGTGCTTTTAAATTGGCCGGCCTATACCAATGGGTGCGCCCTATAGAAGGAGACTTTAACTGGTACTACGGTGTTGGTGGCGGATTGGGTAGTGCCGATTTCCCTAGACTTCCCAATAGAGATGATGTTGGGGGACTCTTCATTTTTGGAGCTGGTACTATTGGAATCGAATATGATTTTGATTTCCCCTTGGTACTTTCGCTGGATTTTAGACCGGAACTGGGCCTAGTTGGATATGACGGATTTACCGATAGTTTCGATTTCGATATTGGCCTTGGTATTCGATATCAGTTTTAAACGAAAAATTATAATTATTAAAAGCTATCTCGCTATTTGCAGGTAGCTTTTTTTTATGCTTTAATATAAGTACATTTGGCGTTTAAATCAAAAATTTATGAAACATAGTTTATTCCTTTTAATAGTGCTTGTGATGGCAGTAAGCTGCAACCAAAATCCGGATGGTTTTCTGATTAAAGGAGAGCTTAGGGGCGATTTCGAGGAAGGCACTCAGGTGTTCTTAAAGAAAACAGGAGATAATGGCCAACCAATGGAGTTGGACACCACCATAGTGGTTGACGGCAAGTTTGAGTTTTCGGGTACAACTACGGAGCCCGACATTCATTATATTTTTGTTGATAAGCTGCCGGGATATACCGCCATTATAGTAGAAGATGGTACTATTAATTTTAATGCGCAAAAAGACAGTCTTGGTTTTGCAAAGGTAGATGGTACGCTACAAAATGAAATATTCTTTAGCTATTTGGATAAGTCCAAAGAGCTTTCTCAGCAGGCAAGGTCCATTCAAGAAGATATGCAAAGAGCAAGTAGTGTTCAAGGCAACGAAGCTACGGTGATGGCCTTGAACGATGAGATGCAGGAGCTTCAGGATGAGTATAAGACTTTTGAAATGGATTTTATTAAAAATAATCCAAATGGGTTGATTTCCGCCTTGCTGTTAGATAGGGCAATATCAATGAATACAGTTACCGTAGAGGAAATACAGGCAATGTATGACGCTCTTACACCAGAGATAAAGGAAACTAAACCTGGAAAAAAAGTGCTTGATTTAATAGCCCAAAAGAAAAAAGCGGAGGAAGCAAGTAAAAGCACGGCAATTGGAGCAAAAGCACCAGAGTTCTCCGGCCCCAATCCCGATGGCGAGATAGTTGCACTCAGCGATATAATGGGCAAAGTGACTCTTATAGATTTTTGGGCGGCGTGGTGCCGACCTTGCAGAGCAGAGAACCCCAATATTGTTGCCGTATATGAAAAATATCACGACAAGGGCCTTAATGTTATCGGGGTATCCTTAGATCGAACTGCCGAAGCTTGGAAAAAAGCAATTAAGGACGATGGGTTGGACTGGCATCAAATTTCCAACATTGCTTATTTTGACGATCAGATTGCAAAAATGTATAACGTTAACGCGATTCCTGCAGCATTTCTACTGGACGAAAACGGTATTATCGTTGCCAAAAATCTCAGAGGCCCACAACTAGAAGCTAAAGTATCGGAGCTATTGGATTAGGCGTCTTACAAACTAGAAAGCCCTTGGGAACCTAATGTTCCCAAGGGCTTTTTTATTATGCTTCCCGTGGACTTAGAATTTATTCTTAATATCCCTAAAAGATCCTTTTACACTTGTGCTACCATTTCTGTTTACCGTACCAAAAATATTAACAACGGAATTTTCGCCAACAAATTCTATACTGGCACCATCATTAAGGTTTAGGTCGCCATAAATAGTCAAATTCCCTTCAACCCTTAGCGTAGCGCCACCGTTTACATTTATGTTTTTTCGATTGTTATTTCTTCCTACCACAAAGGTACCGTTCATTTCAAAAAGAGAATCGGAATTAAGGTTTACGCCGTTCCTTACCGTCCAAGAACCACATAATAATAAAGTTCCGGATACATTAAAGTTGTTGAACCTTTTGGCTCCTCTGTACGCTAAATTTTGATTAGTATTTACAGATAAATTGGAACTTCCCCTGTATGCCGATAAATCTGCACAACGGGCTACCAAACTCTCCTCTGGTCTATTAAGTTTAATTATTTGTAATCCTTCTTTACCGGAGGCCGCAAAAATATAATCGTCTTTTGATGCCACGTAGTTAATCGATCCTTCTAACTGTATAATACCAACAAGATCCGTACTGTTTTGCTGTTCTTCCGATAAGCAAAGACCTGCACCACCATTTGCCATAAGCAATGCTTCTTTGTTCGTTGCCACCGCGTTAGTGACCACATCTGCACCATCCACATTATCCGGACTTAACAAAATAGGAACATACTGTATAAAGGAACCCGTATTTGAATTGTACACTCCAGCGCCTTTAGAGCCTTCGGCAACGACAATGTTTTCACCGGAAAAATCCAAGGTTCTTTTAGTGTTGTTGCCAAAATCCGAATCTATAGGAATATCTCTAACCGTGTTTAAGTCCGAATCTAAAATACTGATACCTTGGCTGGCGTCCAATACGGCAATCCGATTATCCTGTACCGCAACAGACCTTAAATCCATAAATGGCGCCTGTTTCTTGGGTGTTAGGTCGGCCTTATTATACGTAGAAACAAAACCCTCGCGACCACTCGTAACTAAAACCTCACTGGATGTTACAGCGATATCCGTAGCATTATAGCCCTCCTGGAATGCGTAAACAATACCAGCATCAACGTTTATTCTTCCGTTGAAAGTTTGAAGTTTTGCCACAAACGAATTAGCAGTAGCCGTAACCGACTTTTCAGAATCTACACCACCAGCTATATATATGTATCCGTTATCATACTTAATTGAATTAATATCGGCATTTACATAGTATAACCTGGCTGTTACCCTTGGGTTGGTTGGATCGCTAACATTTATAACATCAATTCCACCAACATAACCGGCGTCTGCAGTGTTATAGGAAACATACGCATAAGAACCCGAAACATCTACATGGGAGGCAGTTAGATTAGCTCCTCCGCTAAAAGAAGGTACATCTATTTGAGCGACCAAGGTTAGCGGATAATCACCGGCTAAATCGTTTTTACCGCTCAAGTAGGACTTACCGGCAATATTTTCTTCATCGTAAATATCCAAGACCCCTGCTTTATCAAAAAGAACACTGTTCTCAAGAAGGGTTTCATTGGTTTCCATTCGAATATCGCTTTTGTCCGGATTTTCAAAAACGGTAGTTTCATCGCTACAAGAGCTAAGTGCTAGTGCAAATAAAATTATTGATAGGGGTAACTTTTTCATGATGTAATAAAGATTTGGTACATAAGTTCATTAAAGAACGTAGCCAAATCCTTCTACATATAAAACAGTATCCTTTTTCGATGAACTACTTAAAATGGGGATAAATTGTTTTAAAATAATAAGACAATTCCTACAATATCAGATTTTTCCAGCTCTTGCCAGAATAAATAAAAGAACGATCGGTAAGGCCAAAATCACCATCATAAAAGTATCCGTCACTAAAAGCGAGGGCATAAATAGAACGGTACTTACATAGCCGCCAACGGCACCCCCAAAATGTGCAGTATGGCCAATATTGCCAAGTCTACTTTTCATACCGTAAATGGAATATAAAAGATATCCTATTCCCAGAACATACGCCGGCAATGGAATTGGAATGAACATGATGCCTAATCTCATATCGGGCTGTAGGAGGATAGCCGCATAAAGAATCCCTGTAACCGCGCCACTGGCCCCAACAGCACTGTAATAGGGCTCGTTCTTATGAAAAAACAATGCTAAGAGGCTTCCTGCAACAAGACTAATAAAATAGATAATTAAAAATTTTCCGGAACCAAATCCATTGATTACCACCTCGGCAAAAAAGTAGAGGGTAAACATGTTAAAGAACAAGTGCGAGATATCTACATGAAGAAAACCAGAAGTTAGCATGCGTTCTTTCTGCCCTGCCTTGATCGCACCAATGCCAAACTTGTAGCGTTCAAAAAAATACGTATCGTTAAATCCCTTTAAGGAGACCAGCACATTGGCGGCAATGATAGCTATCGTGGCTATGCTTAGGTTGTTCATCTGTAAAGCTTAAATTTGGGCTCAAATATAGCTATATTTGTCGACTATAATCTAGCACATGCAGCTACTGGCGTTTATCATATTGTATCCTTTTTTGTGGCTTATTTCCATTCTGCCCCATCGCTTGTTCTACGGATTTTCCGATGTTGTATTTTTCTTTGTGTATTATGTTTTTGGGTATCGGAAAACAGTGGTAAGAGCCAATTTAGAACTTGTTTTTGCGAATAAAACCTCGACAGAAATCAATAGGATAGAAAAGGATTTTTTTAAACACCTTTGCGATGTGTTCCTTGAGATGGTCAAAACAATGGCACTTACCAAGGAACAGGTACAAAAAAAGTATAAGGTCTTGAATATTGAAGTGCTCAAGGAATTGGAAAAAGACCGAAGCATTCTTATTTTGTGTTCTCATTATGCCAATTGGGAGTGGAACGTGAGCATTAACAATTATGTAGATGCCAAGGGATATGCGGTCTATCAAAAAATCACCAACAAATATTTCGATTCCTTTATACGTAAAGTGCGCGCAAGATGGAATACCAGCCTTATTACACAACAGGAGACAGTAAAGACGGTTGTTCGCAACAAACGGGACGGTGTCATTGGAATTTTTGGAATGGTCAGCGATCAATCGCCACAAAGACATAGGGCACAATACTGGTCCGAATTTATGGGAATAAAAGTTCCCGTGTTCAATGGTGCGGAAACTATGGCACGGAAATTAGGGTTAGCAGTGGTTTTTTTAAAAGTAAGTAAGGTGAAACGCGGCCACTATCAGGCCGAGTTTATCCCCATTACCGAAAACGGTAAAGAAACAGATGAAAATTATATTACCGAGACCTTTTTAAGGTTGACGGAAAAACAGATCTACGAAAAACCGGAACATTATTTTTGGACGCACAAACGCTGGAAACATAGGGGAAAACAACCGGCCCACTTTGCAAAGACTTCTTCATAACACCTGCTACTATTTTCTTTTCTTTTACGGTGATTTTAAAGCTATTCACTATATTTAACGTTGTTGTATTGAATGACTTCAAAAGTTAAATTGTAATAGATGGAAATACTGGAAACAATTTATGATGAAATAATCGGATTTCTGGGTATAGCCCAAGCATGGGAAATTCTCCAATCCGGAGATTTTAGTGCGTTTAGAACATACGACGGTATCGTTGCCCTAATTTACCCGTTGATTCCCTTTCTAGTGCTGTTAGAGTTGACCATGGGACTACTCTATAAAAAACCACAGACCAAAGTATACAAGGTAAATTTTCTGATCTACATCTTTAATAGGTTTGTAGGCCGTTTCATTTCAATAGCCATGATTACCTGGATTATTGGTTTGCTGCAGCCCATTGCGCCTTTTCAGACCAGTTTAACCTGGTACTGGTTCATCTACGGATATATTGTTTGGGAATTCGGACACTTTCTGTATCATTACTGGGGCCATAAAGTGCGTTTGTTCTGGTGCTTACATTCTACCCACCATGCACCGGAGGACATGAACCTCTCCGTAACATACGCACATTTCTTTTTGGAAGGCCCGTATGCGGACACCATACGAACTACCGTTTGTATCTTGCTTGGCGTACAGCCGGAATTGTTGTTTTTGATCATGTTTATTGATGGGACTTGGGGCGCTTTTATCCACGTGGGTGAAAACCTTATCAAAGATGCCCGCTTCGGGATTGTTGGAAAGTACATTTTAACACCATCCCACCACAGGGTACACCACGCCAGAAATCCTTTGTACATGGATACCAACTTTTGCAATCTTTTGAATATTTGGGATCGGGTCTTTGGTACCTACCAGGAGGAACAGAAAGAGATTAAAATAGAATATGGCATTACCAGGCAGATGGATTCGGGAAATTTCCTTGATGTGTATTTTGGGGAAATTGTAGCCTTGGCCAAAGATGTTGTAAAAGCACCGGGCATCGTAAACAAAATTAAATATATTTTTATGCCGCCGGGATGGAGCCATTTGGGAAAGCATGAAACGGCAAAACTAGTTCGGGAACAGTATTTTAAAGAAATGGACGGAAAAGCCAAGGTAGTAAAGCCAACCTAATTGGAAATATAAATCCCAACACTTAAAATAAGCATTGGGATTTTTAATTTGAATTGATGAAATCAGGAGGTTTACACTCCCGCAATCTCCTTTAGTTCCAAAATCATACGTTCTGCCAATGCATCTGCCTCGGCCTGACTCTTGGCTTCGGTATAAATACGTATAATGGGTTCGGTATTGGATTTCCTTAGGTGTACCCAATTCTCGGGGAAATCAATTTTTACACCATCAATGGTGGTTATATCTTCGTTCTTGTAGGTCGTTGCCATCGTATTCAAAATAGCATCCACATCAAGCTCCGGTGTCAGCTGAATCTTCTTTTTACTCATAAAATAACTTGGATAGCTCGCCCTAAGTTCGGCTACGGTGCCTCCCCTTTCTGCCATCAACATTAAAAATAGGGCCGTTCCTACCAGCGAATCCCTTCCGTAGTGACTTTCCGGATAAATAATACCACCATTGCCCTCACCACCAATAATGGCATTGTTCGCTTTCATTTTGGTCACCACATTTACCTCGCCCACAGCAGATGCCTCATAGGTACCTCCGTGCTTTTCGGTAATATCGCGCAGCGCTCTGGAGGAGGATAGGTTGGAAACCGTATTTCCTTTGGTCTTGCCCAATACATAATCCGCACAAGCGACCAAGGTATATTCCTCACCGAACATTTCGCCATCATTACTAATAAATGCCAAACGGTCTACATCTGGATCAACCACGATACCAAAATCAGCCTTCTCGGTAAGCACCAATTCACTAATATCCGTTAAATGTTCCTTTAGCGGTTCCGGATTGTGCGGGAAATGTCCCGTTGGGTCACAATACAATTCCACTACCGCTACCCCTAGTTCCTTCAATAAAGCGGGAATGGCGATGCCACCGGTGGAGTTTACCCCGTCTACCACCACTTTAAAGTTCGCCTTGCGGATGACATCTGCATCGACCAAGGGAAGGTTAAGCACTTCATCAATATGAATATCGATATAACTATCGTTCTTTGTTATTTGCCCTAAATCGTCTACCTCCGAAAAATTGAAATCTTCCTTTTCGGCTATGTCCAATATCTTGGCACCTTGGGCAGCATCCAAAAACTCGCCTTTTTCGTTCAACAACTTAAGCGCGTTCCATTGCTTTGGATTATGACTTGCCGTTAGGATGATACCACCGTCCGCTTTCTCCAAGGGCACGGCAATTTCTACTGTGGGTGTGGTAGATAGGTCCAAATCCACTACATCTATTCCCAATCCTACCAGGGTAGACACTACTAAGTTCTGTATCATTTCTCCTGAGATCCGGGCATCACGACCTATGACCACTTTTAAGTTGTCTTTCTTGGAGTACTCCTTGAGCCAAATACCGTAAGCAGCGGCAAATTTTACCGCGTCTATAGGAGTTAGATTATTACCGGGCTTACCGCCTATTGTTCCTCGTATTCCAGAAATGGATTTGATCAGTGTCATATTTTTAGTATAAGTTTTTGCAAATATACATGGTCTAGTAACAATTGGGAGGCTTGCAATTCGTAAATTCGACCTGCATAAACTTTTATCGGTCAATGAACTTTCTTGCCCATATTTATCTCTCCTTTGGCGATGCCGAAGTAACCTTAGGGAATTTCATTGCAGATAGTATTCGGGGAAATAGGTACAAACACCTTCCGCCACGAATTATAAAAGGCATTACCCTGCATAGGCAAATAGACTCTTTTACGGACAGTCATAAGATACCTAAGCAAAGCAGTAAACGTTTACATGCAAACTATAGCCATTACAGCAGGGTTATCGTAGATATCTACTACGACCATTTTTTGGCCAAGAACTGGGAACGCTATTCAGATATACCCTTGGATGTTTTCGTTGATGATTTTTATGATTTATTGGAAGATAACTACGCCATACTACCAGATGGCGTAAAACGGATGATGCCCTATATGCTAGCGGATAACTGGATTTTCAATTATTCAAAAATAGAAGGAATAGCCAAGGTGTTGAACGGAATGAACAGAAGGACAAAGAACAAATCGAAAATGAACTTTGCTATAGTTGACCTGGAGGAACATTATGAAGAATTTGAAAACGAGTTTACCTTGTTTTTTAAAGAATTGATTATCTTTTCCCAACAGAAATTTAATTCGCTATAACGTATTTACTATACCATCAAACTACCACTACATCATGATTAAAAGAATCTTTGTCCTTTTTGTTTTTCCTATTTTATTTGTCCAGTGTAAAAAGGCTCCTGTAATCCCCACCGGACTTGTGGCCGAAAAGGCCATGGTAGTCTCTGCGCGTGAGGAGGCCTCCAAAATTGGCGTGGACATCATGAAGAAAGGGGGGAATGCCTTTGATGCCATGGTAGCCACGGAAATGGCCTTGGTAGTCGCCTACCCTTTTGCCGGTAACCTTGGTGGTGGCGGCTTTATGGTCTATAGAAGAGCAGATGGGGATGTTGGCGGACTGGATTACCGCGAAAAGGCACCCTTGGCAGCACATAGGGATATGTATTTGGATTCCTTGGGCAATGTAATTCCCGGAAAAAGTACCCTTGGCGCTACTGCGGTGGGCGTTCCCGGTACCGTGGCCGGAATTATGGCGGTACACGAAAAATTTGGCTCCCTACCCCTCGCCGAAATCATGGCACCCGTAATTGCACTGGCCAAAAAAGGCGTGGTGGTCACCGAAAATCAAGAAAAGCGATTGGCAAGTCAACGCGATAAAATTGTGGAGGTCAGCGGCGACAGCACCAAATTCGCAACGGCATTCAAAGCAGGCGATATCATTCGCTATCCCAACCTTGCCAAAACGATGCAACGCATAGCAGAAAATGGTAGAGACGGATTCTACAAAGGGGAAACCGCGCAAAAACTAGCTGCTTTTATTCAAGAAAAAGGAGGTTATATTACCGAGGAAGATTTGGAGAAATACGAAGCGGTATGGCGGCAACCTGTTGTATTCGACTACAAGGATATTCGTATTATTTCTATGAGTCCGCCTAGCAGTGGCGGTGTAACCATGAACCAGATTTTTAAGATGATGGAGCCTTATGAGGTGTCGGATTTTGGACATAACTCCGCAAAAACGGTGCAATTGTTTACCGAGGCATCAAGAAGGGCCTACGCCGACCGAAATTATTACCTGGGCGATCCGGATTTTGTGGACATCCCCTTGGATGTGATATTGAGTAAAAGCTACCTCACGGAACGCATGGAAGGATTTAGTTTTGATAAGGCCACCAAATCCGCGGATGTGTCCCATGGCGAAGTGGAGATTGTGGAGAGCATGGAAACGACCCACTACTCAATTGTAGATGCGGAAGGAAACGCCGTATCGGTAACGACAACATTGAACGGTGCCTATGGCTCCAAGCTCTATTCGGATGAGCTGGGCTTTTTTCTGAACAATGAAATGGATGATTTTAGCGCCAAAGCGGGGGTGCCCAATATGTTCGGATTGATTGGTGCAGAGGCCAACAGCATTGCCCCAGAAAAACGAATGCTGAGCAGTATGACGCCTACCATTGTGGAGCGGGACGGTAAACTATGGATGGTAGTAGGAACACCCGGTGGATCAACCATTATTACGGCGGTGGCCCAAACGATATTAAATACGTACGAGTTTAACATGAGTATGCAAGATGCGGTGAACGCCCCCCGTTTTCACCACCAATGGCTACCGGATATGGTTATCTTTGAGCCACAAGGTTTTTCGGAGGAACTGAAGGAAGAAATGAAATCCAAAGGCTATATTATTAACGAGGATCGCACACCCATAATTGGTAAAGTAGATGCTATAAAGGTACTGCCTGATGGCAAATTGGAAGGTGGCGCGGACAAACGTGGTGACGATGCGGCGGCGGGGTTTTAAAAGCCCCCTAACCCCCAAAGGGGGAACTCTTATGGCATCCATTGAGGTAATTCTTTTGTAAATGGTATTCGCTGTTTACGGATTGAAAAATAAGATTGTCCGGAGCCATTAAATATAAAGCGGTGTTTAATTTTTTTGAATGATAATTTAGAAATGAAATTGATTAAAAAACTACTTAAAATACTAGGCATATTCCTTGCTGTGTTACTTGTTGGCTTCATTGTCGTGTACGCTATCTACAATGAAAAATTACCGGAAGGCAGACCGGGTGCCGATGCGGATGCCTTGGCGGAAAAGATGCTTACTACCTTGAACTATGACAAGTTTAAGGATACCCGTTATCTGGAATGGTCGTTTCAAGGGGGTGCCCACCAATACAAATGGGATACCGAAAAACGCAAGGTCGATGTCTCTTGGGATGATTATCTGGTAAAACTTGATTTGATATCTACCGGTTCCAGTAAAGCCTTCAAAAATGGAGAGCGCATGATGGACATAGAAAGCGAGGCTATTATAGAAAAAGCCGTAGATTATTTTAATAATGATTCCTTTTGGTTAGTAGCTCCGTATAAAGTCTTTGACCCCGGCGTAAAACGAAGTATCGTTCCCCAGCCAGATGGTACGGACGCACTTTTAGTTACCTATAGCCAAGGAGGAAGTACACCAGGGGATTCTTATCTGTGGTTATTACAGCCCAACGGCTTTCCCAAAAGCTTTAAAATGTGGGTCAAGATTATACCTATTGGCGGTGTTGAAGCTACTTGGGACGACTGGGCCGTGATGGAAAGCGGTGCATTTTTACCAAAATCGCACGAAATGGGACCTGTTAAATTAATGATGGGCGATGTGAGGGGGTATAACGAATAGAATTGCTTTTTCATGGTGCTTGTTTTCAGTAACTTCTATGATGAATAGCCCCTTTGGTCTAGACCTGACAGGTTTTGAAAACCTGTCAGGTCTTTATCTATTTTTGTAATGCCCTTAGTACATTTATTGAAAGTCAGTTGTTTCTTAAAATGTTTGGTTTTCATGGAAACTGATTACCATTTGTTTATCGATAAAAAGTTATGGAAATAAAACTCTTGTTACAAAATGAAATTACGGAAGAATTACAGCACCAATTGTCGAAACTGTATCTTCAACTTAATTCCGAACTAAAACAACTGCCGTTGGCCACCATTTTGGCCGTGCCCGAAAATTTGGATGTGGCCATTTGTTTGGAAGACGAAATTTTAATAGGTATGGCGATGATGGCAAAGTACAAGGTGGTTTCCGGTCACAAGGGAATGATCGAAGATGTGGTGGTTTCCCAAGACCACAGGGGCAAGGGCATAGGCAGAAAATTAATGGAACTGCTCCTGCAACGCGCCAAGGAATGTGAACTGGACGATGTACTTTTATTCAGTGGTCACCACAGGACGGCGGCCATCGGTCTGTATAAAAGTCTTGGGTTTACGTTAAAGAATAGTGGCCTTTATGTAAGGAAAATGAAGGCTTAAATCGGTAATATACAACTACGTATCCTATTAATCCGTAGGTGACAGATAATCGACACTGACCATAAAAGGCTTTAACTACACCTTTTTTACATGTTGCAACTGATTTTTAAGTTCGTCCATGGACTCTTGCAGCTGACGTAACAGTCCGGTATCCGTAGTAGCATCTACGTTAAAGGTAATCTTGCTGCTCACCTCCCATATTTCCTGTATCAGAAAGGGTTTGATATCGTATGGCGGATAAGTTTCGTTCAGGGATACAAGGGTTATATTATTGGAATTGGGCCGTTTCTCTATTTTTTTGACCATCACGGAATCCTGTAGCACCACCACATACATTTTGTTGGCGCTTACATGGTCTATGTGTTCAATGGCCCTGGCCAATACCCATTCCCCAGGATGCAAATTGGGCAACATGCTATCTCCTTCTACCTGAAATCCCCTGTACGTAGCATTTCTAAATTCGGGTATGGGCAAATCAAACGCAGGAAGTTGTTGGTACCAGCTCGTGTCCGCAATGTTTTGAGGATATCCGGCGGCTGCCTTTGCGTTTACCAAGACCATATTATCATTCTGCTCGGCATCTACCGTAACTACTTTAGGAATAACACTGGTATTGGAGGTTTCCAAATACTGCTGCTCGCTCTCCCCAAATAACCAAAGCGGATTTATTTTAAACTGCTTTAATAGCTCGGAAACTACTTTTCCGGAAAGTTTAGTACGGCCACGCTCAATATCCGCGGTAGTATTGGATACGCCCAACAAGGCGGCAAATTCGGCCTGTGTAAAGCCCAGATCCCTTCGGATGTCTATAAATCGCTTTAAGGTAAGTTCATTTTCCATACTCAAAGATAACAAATATGGATTATATCCAAAATATTATTTGGATTATTTCCATAATTAGGAATATATCCATAAATTTGGAATATATACCAAAGAGATGAATTTTGAGCGTATACAGGAAAAGTTAGATATTTTGGCAGATGCCGCAAAGTACGATGTATCCTGTTCCAGTAGTGGCAGCACCCGAACAAACAAGAACAAAGGCTTGGGCAATAGCAGTGGTATGGGTATTTGCCATAGCTATACCGAGGATGGCAGGTGTGTATCGCTTTTAAAGATATTGCTGACCAACCATTGCATTTTTGATTGTGCCTATTGCGTAACGAGAAAGAGTAATGATATTAAACGAGCGGCATTTAAAATTCAGGAAGTGGTAGATCTTACCATCAATTTTTATCGTAGAAATTATATCGAGGGCCTGTTCTTAAGTTCCGGGATATTTAAGAGCGCCGACTATACCATGGAACGGCTTATAGCGGTTGCCAAAAAGCTACGGGAGGAAGAGAATTTTAACGGGTACATCCATTTAAAGTCCATTCCCGGTGCAAGTGATGAATTAATGTACGAGGCCGGATTGTACGCCGATCGCTTATCGGTCAATATCGAAATCCCCACTATTTCCGGCCTTAAATTATTGGCACCCGACAAAAAGCACGAAGACTTCTTAAAACCTATGTTAAAGGTAAAAAATGAAATAGTCCGCTATAAAAGTGAGAGGAAAGTGCTCAGAACCGTTCCAAAATTTGCTCCTGCGGGACAAAGTACCCAGATGATCATAGGTGCCACGGGAGAATCGGATAAGGACATCATGTATTCTGCCACACATTTTTATAAAAACTATAATATGAAACGGGTCTATTACTCGGGTTATGTTCCGGTGGCCAATGATCATAGGTTACCTGCCATAGGCACGCAGGTGCCCATGCTAAGGGAAAATAGGTTGTACCAAACCGATTGGCTGTTGCGCTTTTATGGCTTTTCGGTACAGGAATTGGTAAATGATACGCACCCCAATTTAGACATAGAAGTAGACCCAAAATTAAGTTGGGCTTTAAGAAACCTGCATCATTTTCCAGTAGATATCAATAGTGCGGACAAAAGCGTATTGGCCCGTATCCCCGGTATTGGCATGCGTAGTGTGGGTAAAATTATTAAAGCAAGGAGCTTTCGCAAATTGAACTGGGAACATTTAAAGAAAATGGGCGTTGCCCTAAACCGCGCCAAATTTTTTATCCTGTGCGATTCCAAGCATTGGGAACGCAGGGATTTGGATGCACCGCGTATCAAAGGAATGATCTTACAGACCTCTACGGCGAAGTTTCGCAAGCACTATGCCAGTCAGTTATCATTGTTTAATTAAAAAAGTGACAGATGGAAATTACAGAAACAACAGAACGTTTGCATGTACTCGATAAAAGTAGACAGGCCGTCTTGAACGCTGGTTATCGCCTAGTGGTTTATAAAAGTAGGCTAAGAAAAAGTGCTGTGACCCTTAAAAAAAGAATTACCCTATTTTATTTTTAAAACAAAGACTATGGAGACCGAAAAGCAACAGATTTCAGGGATGGAGAGCAAATCAAGAACCTTTGTATACGACGGTAGTTTCAACGGATTTCTTACGGCCGTTCTCCTTGGTTTTGAACAAAAAATCACCCATGCGATACTACAAAAGCAGGGCGACTCGCAACATGGCCTTTTCACGGAAAATGAGACTGTATTCACAAATGTTACGCAAGCCAAACGCGTATGGAACGGTATTAAGAATCGAAGTAATACCGCCATTAAGAATATCTACTTTGCATTTCTAAGCGAGCAAAAGGGTATAGAGCCCCTACTCTACTGCTACATTAGAAAGTTAATGGGCTGTAAGGCGGATCGTAGTACGGATTTTTCAGATGACTGTATGTTAAAGATCGATCAGCTTGCCCATAAAGTAGGAAGGGAAAAGCACCGTATTGAAGCTTTTGTGCGTTTTCAATTGACCAAGGACGAGGTGTATTTTGCTCAAATAGAGCCAGATTATGATGTACTTCCCCTACTCTCCAAGCATTTTCGCTCACGATATGCGGATCAACAATGGATCATTTACGATGCAAAGCGAAAGTACGGTCTGTATTATGACCTGCAGGGTGTGGAGTTGATCAAACTGGATTTAGAGGAGAATTTTGCCAATAGCATCAATCGAAGTTCCGCCATGAAAACGGAAGAATATGATTATCAAGATTTATGGAACACCTATTTTCAGAGCACGAACATAAAATCGCGCATCAATAAAAAATTGCACGAACAGCATGTACCCAAGCGGTACTGGAAATATCTATCAGAGAAGAAGGTCAGTTAATTGGCAGTTATCCCTATAGCGCAGAGGAAGTGTAAACCGATTCATTTTGCTTTTCAGGCTTACCATTACGTCCAAAAAAGTCATACGCTGTAATTTTTAGGAATGCACGCATAAGGCATTTATTGGTTCACTAACCATCTAAAACCTTATTTTTGTGTTACTATAAAACACAAAACCATGTTCAAAAGAATTGCAACACTTACCCTAGTATCCCTGTTATTTGTATCCTGCTGGAAAGACAAAAGTCCCGAAGACCTAATCCGTTTAAAGGATAAGTTTAAATCTACCGTATCTTCTTTTGAGAAAAAAAAGGAGACCGCCAACAAAAATGTAACCAAGGGATTGGAAACCTTGAACGCCCTAAAAAAGGCCTTGGAAGATACCAAGAACGAGGATAAGGAATTTGCCAAAGTCTATGGTGACTGGGAAAAAGTGAACAAGCGTGTAGCACGATTGAACAAGGAATACGAAGACTTAAAAGAACACGCAGCCAACCTCTTTAACGCTATGGAAACACAAACCAACAGCCTTAGCGACGAAACGAGCAGAAACACCTTGAACGGCGCCATTAAAAAAGCACGCACCAAATACAATGCTACCTTGGCCAATACCTCAAAAGCCATAGAAAAATTAAGACTACTTCACGGAGATGCGGTAGAAGTGGTAAAAGCACTTGAAGTGGCGGCAGCATTAAACTCCTTCGATAACATCAACGACCAAATGAAAAGTATTGAGGGCCGTGTAGACGGTATAATGCAAGAATTGAACGTAGCGGTCGTAGAGAGTAAAAAGTTGTACGAGAAAAAAATCACCGAGCTAGGCGAGTGATAACATCTACAACGGGAGCTCACTGTATGAAGCCAACAACACGTTCCAATTTGATATGACTACATTTCTTGTGACCGGGGCTACCGGAAATATGGGCCAAAGCCTAATTGGATTTTTGCTTGAAAAGGAAGCTAATGTAAAGGTGATAGCGGCCGTTAGGGATGTAGTAAAGGTAAAAAAGACTTATGGGAGTTTGAAAAACTTGGACTTTAGACAGTTCGATTTTAAGGACAGTACTAGTTTTTCAGATGCCTTAGCGGGTGTGGATACTGTTTTTCTACTGCGTCCACCACAGATTTCCAAGATAGACGCTTATTTTAAGCCCTTGTTAAAGGCAATCTCAAAAAGCACTGTTCGTCAGTTATTGTTTCTATCGGTACAAGGTGCGGAGCAAAGCAGCATGATTCCCCACCACAAAATTGAATCCTTGGTCAAAACATATCGTATTCCCTATGTTTTTCTGCGTCCCAGTTATTTTATGCAAAATTTGACCACAACGCTTTACAAGGATATTGTAACAAAGAGAAAAATCATCTTACCTGCCGGCAAGGCAAAATTCAATTGGGTAGACGTGTCCAATATCGCAGAAGTTGCTGCTCATATTCTCTTAAATTTTAATACATTTAAAAACAAGGCCTACGAGATAACTGGTCCTGATAATTTAAGTTTTGAACATGCCGTTGCCATCATTAATAGGTATGTAAAGCATCCATTGGTTTACAAAAAAGTAAATCCCCTATCATTTTTCTTAATCAAAAAAAAGGAAGGTATGGCAACGGGCTTTATTTTGGTAATGCTCGTTTTGCATTTTTTGCCCAGATTTCAAAAAGCACCGCGGGTATCTACCTTTTACAGCGATCTTCTGGGAAAAGCCCCCACTACTTTAGATGCTTTTGTGAAGCGTGAAAAAAGCTGTTTTGAAAAAGAAACACTTTAAATTCCCTATCTGTTTCCTTTTTCCCCAACAAAATGGTCGTTCTTGGTTTTAAACAGGACGTTAAACGAAGTAAGACTACCATACATACGTGTGATATATTGCTGCAGGTCGATTTTTTCCTGGTCATCCAGATTTTTACTGCTATTGATTTTTTGCTCCATAACACGAATACGGTCTCGGACCATTACAATTTTATGGAAAAAGGTATCTATGGGCATTTCCTTGTTTGCTGAAGCATCTCCAGGATCTAGAATCAGTTTTCCTCCACGCCATTTATCGGCAATGGCCACCTTTTCATGGGTGTCGCTCCATTTTTCCAATATCTTGGTGAGGGAACTTTCGATGTCAAAGAAACTTACGGTGTCTACATCATCCTCTAAACGTTCAATGACTTCAAAATCGTCGTCTATGGCGATGGTTTCCAGCCCCTTTTCCATAAACGTAACCCAGTAGTGTTTGGAAGAAACATTTGTAACCACTCCCTTTCCATATTCTTTATGATCTATACGTGATCCAATTCCTAAGATTTCCATAGTTATTATTTTAATTGAAAACGCTAATTTAAAGGCACTATTGCAAAACTACAAGAAGTAGAAAGCCTTTTGTTTGTATCGTTTTTAAATTGATTTGGAAGTGGTTTAAACTTTTCACGTTCAAGCGAAAATTAGCAATTTTATGATCATTTGAAGGCTTTTTTGAGTTGCATAGCACCGCTATGGAAGGAAAAAAAGACAAAAAATGGGCGAAAAAGAGCAATTTTTTAGCGAACAGAAAAAGTTTAAATGACTTCTTGCCACCAAGACAAACTTATCTTACTTTAGAAGACAAAATAGCGTATAAAATTGTAAAGAAATGAACGTAAAGAAAGCCATAATCCTAAGCTTGGTCTGTCTGTTCGCCTTTTCCTGTGGGGAAACCAAAAAGCAAAAGGAAACCAAGGCAACGCAAGATGCCAAGGTTTCAAAAAAACTAAAAGTCCTGATCGTAGACGGCCAGAACAATCACTATGTGTGGCCTAAAACTACGATGATGATGAAGGACTATTTAGAGGAAACCAATCTTTTTGAAGTAACTGTAGAACGGACGGATTCTGTTTGGCTAGGAATTAAATACAAGGAAGAACGACCGGAACCTTATACCATGTTCATTGAAAAATATCCTGTTGGCGATGCCTCTTACGCCATTTCCCATGAACCGGTTCGCACTTCTGATTTCAATATTGATTTTGAAGCCTATGACCTAGTAGTCACGAATTTGGGGTTCGAAGCCGCCCTATGGCCGGAAACCACAAGAAACAGTTTTGAAAACTATATGAAAAATGGTGGCGGACTAGTGGTAGTCCATGCGGCCAACAATGCTTGGGGGAATTGGGATGCGTATAACAAGATGATCGGTCTAGGCGCTTGGGGAGGACGCGATGAAAGGGCCGGGCCTTACGTTTATTATAACGACGCTGGCGAGCTAGTACACGATACCAGCTTGGGGGTCACGGGTTCCCACGGAGCCGAGTACGAGTTTGAGGTCATGACCAGGGCACCGGAACATCCTATCATGAAAGGCATTCCCAATTCTTGGCTACACACGCAAGACGAATTGTACGAGCGTATGCGCGGCCCTTTTGAAAATGCAACAATCCTGGCAACGGCCTATTCGGACGTGGAAAAGAACGCTCCGCCTTGGGACCCCAATGTAAAAGGTCTTGGTCAGCATGTTCCCATGCTCATGACCATCAACTACGGAAAAGGCAGGATATTCCACACTGCTATGGGCCATTTTGATTATTCCATGGAATGTGTCGGTTTTATAACCACCTTACAACGTGGTGCCGAATGGGCGGCCACAGGTAAGGTAACGCAGGAACTACCGGAAGATTTTCCTTCAGAAGGCAAAACATCCAGTAGAAAGTGGGCTAAGTAATACAGTTTTTATAACAAGGTTGTTTCTCTAGTCCGTAGCACCTTCTACAGTTCTACTATCCACCAAATAAATAATTTTCCAAACCCCATCCTCTAGGAACAGCTGAATGGAATTGGCGCCGGCGTGATGTAACTTGTTATCCATCCAAAATTCATAAGGGGTCCAAACATGTGCCAAAGGACCATCAACTTGAACGGTATAACTCAGCAGCTTCTCTTCAAAAAGTGTAGTTTCGGGAATGGATGCGACTCCGTTGATAAGATCATCAAAATTTTGTACTCTTAAAGCTTGTATCCCATTTTCATTAGGTGCCGTACGTCTCAAAACCGCGTCTTTATGAATCCATTTTTGCATACCTTTTGCATCGCGCCCATGAAAAGATTCAAAAAACGAATCAACGGTATTTTTAACGGCTTCCTCCTGGGTCTGCGAAAAAGAGCATAGAAAGGACACTAAAAGAATGGTGGTAAAAAGACGTCTCATAACTATAATACATGAATTGGAATAGTTAAAAGTAAACATAATCCATCAATTTGGTACAGGAAAAAGGCATCGGCACATTAGCACGTCATTCTCATCAAAACTCCTTATTTTTATCGCCAACAAAATACAATCCATGTCCACAGCAAAAAAAGAGTACAAAAGAGTAACCGTAAAGTCCTTGGTGGACATGAAGAAAAACGGCGAAAAAATTTCCATGTTAACGGCTTACGATTACTCCATGGCCAAAATTGTAGATAATGCCAGTGTAGATGTTATTTTGGTAGGGGATTCTGCCAGTAACGTTATGGCAGGCCATGAAACTACCTTGCCTATAACATTGGATCAAATGATCTATCATGCATCTTCTGTAATCAGGGCTATTGATCGTGCCCTGGTCGTTGTAGACCTTCCCTTTGGAAGTTACCAAAGTGATCCAAAAGAGGCCTTGCGTTCAGCTATAAGAATTATGAAAGAAAGTGGCGCCCATGCCGTCAAGGTTGAGGGTGGCGCGGAAATTAAGGAATCGGTAAAAAGAATTTTAGCGGCCGGTATACCGGTGATGGGACATCTTGGACTTACGCCACAGTCCATATACAAATTTGGGACCTACACCGTAAGGGCAAAGGAAGATGTAGAGGCGGAAAAACTTAAACAAGACGCGCTCCTGCTAGAAAAACTAGGTTGCTTTGGTATCGTTTTGGAAAAAATTCCCGCTAATCTCACTAAAGAAGTTTCAGAAAGTCTAACGATTCCGACGATAGGTATTGGTGGTGGAAAGCATGCAGATGGACAAGTTTTGGTCATCCACGACCTTTTAGGGATGACACATGAGTTTAATCCACGGTTTTTAAGACGTTACATGAATCTTTATGAAGAAATGGGCAATGCCATTTCCAGTTATGTAAAGGATGTGAAAAGCAGGGATTTTCCTAATGACGATGAACAATATTAAGAAATAATGTATTGAAAGGGAACTTAACAGTTTATCGATTTTATATCATAGCCTTGGTGCTATTAAATGTTGGTTGCGATCAAATCTCAAAAGGAGTGGTTCGAGAAAATGTGAAAAGTAGGGACTATATAGAATTGGTGAATGACCATCTAATCCTTACCAATGTAGAAAATACCGGGGCAATGCTGGGTTTTGGCGCTAACTTCCCTCCTGTTGCAAAAATCATCTTATTACAGATACTCCCCGTAATGGTTCTCATAGTGCTTTTATTTCGGGTACTTCGCAAAAAAACCGCCGACACCTGGCTTGTACTCGCTTTTGCTTTCGTTATCGGTGGAGGTATGGGCAATTTAATAGACCGGATATTCTATGGTTCCGTAACCGACTTTTTTCAAATACGGTTGGGTATTTTTAAAACAGGAATTTTTAATATGGCCGATGTTGCGGTAACCTGTGGTGTACTTTTGATTCTGCTATTGAGTTTGTCCGGTAAAAAATTAACGATTTGAACTTGACGCATCAATTTGTTGCCAGAATCTATAATGACCGGTAGCGTTTACCTCTATCCCAGCATGAATTCTTTACAGTTGAATACCCTTATAGTAGTATTACGAATAGAAACAACAACACCGTGGTGGTAGATCATCAACATAGCAACCCTAAAAATCTTCAGATACTTTTTGAGGACAATCATATCATTGTCATCAACAAACGACCGGGAGATATCGTTCAAGGCGATAAGACCGGAGATATGCCTTTGAGCGAAGTCGTTAAGGCATATATCAAAGAAAAGTATAACAAACCCGGAAATGTATATTTAGGTGTAGTGCACCGGCTAGACAGACCTACTTCGGGTATCGTTCTTTTTGCAAAAACCTCCAAAGCCCTTCCTAGGCTAAATAAACTGTTTGCAGAAAAAGAAGCAAAAAAGACCTATTGGGCCATTGTGAAGAATATTCCGGAAAAAACAACGGATACCTTAACGCATTGGCTAAAGAGGAATCCAAAACAAAATAAATCCTACGCACATACATATGAAGTTCTGGATAGTAAAAAGGCTATTTTAGAATATCGATTGATAAAAAAACTAGACCGTTATGCGGTATTGGAGATCGATCTCAAAACAGGCAGGCATCACCAAATTAGGACACAGTTATCTAAAATTGGCAGTCCCATAAAAGGAGATTTAAAGTATGGTTTTGACCGAAGCAATCCCGATGGCAGTATACATCTTCATGCAAGAAAGTTAACGTTTATACATCCTGTAAAAAAGGAGGGGATTACCATAGTGGCCCCACCACCTAAAGAAACCATTTGGCAGGCATGTCGTTAATTTTGTTACTTTTAAGCACAAAATATTACTTATGAAATTTCCCTTACTCCTATTTATGGGTTTTTTGCTACTTACCGGGTGTGGCGGTTATAACTCCATAGATAACTTTTACAATACCCATAAAAATGATAATCAAGTTACTGCCGTTCGCGTCCCTAGATTTATGTTGGGATTGTTGAGTGAAATCTCTCCCGAAATGAAAACCCTTATTGGGAATACAAAGGATGTAAGATACATACAGTTTCCTAGTGCCACGCCTGCGAGAAGCCAATTTTTGAATCAACAAATGAACGGTATAACAGGAAACTCGTTTATAGAAGTGTTTCGAAAAAATGATGACCTAAAGCGAAACGTGGTCTCAATACGGGAAAAGCGGGATGCTGTCAAAGAAATACTGATCTATAATAATAACGGCCAGAACGGTTCTTTTTTGTACTTCAATGGAAACTTTGATCCTGTTAAAGTGAGACAACTGGCTAAAGATGATGGTTTTAAAGTCTTGGGAGATGGTATTATCAGTCAATTTACCGGCAGAGGGGCATCAGATATCAGTCCTGTGGAATAAGATGTTGCTTTTTTGAAGACCTAAAGCTCTCTATCACAACCGAACCCAGTATTAACATGCCACCTACAACTGTGGTCAATTCGGGAATTTCATTTAAAAATATAGCTCCGATAAGGATACCATAGACGGGTTGGATGCTACTTAGAATGCTTACGGTGGTAATGCTAAAATGTTTGAAAGTCATTAAAAACAAGGTATGCCCGATAGCGGTAGTTATAACCGCTAAGGCAACAAGGCCTTGCCACTGATTCAAAACCAGCTCAAAATCGGTATAAAAAAATGCAGGAAGTAACAAACAGCCTATGATCCCAGCTTGATATACCATTAGGGCAGAACCGTGATACTCGGTTACTTTTGATTTTAGAACCAAGTTTCTTAGCGCATAACAGAGTGCGGAAAACACACCTATTGCGATGGCCAACGTATTGGAATCCTGAAAATTTAGGTCGGGGCTCAATAAATAAATCCCAACCAAGACCATAGCTCCCAATAACAAATGTATTCTTTGTAGTTTGGTTTTTAACAACAGTGGTTCCAAAAATGCGGTAAGTACCGGGTAGGTAAACAAAGAAAGCATACCAATGGCCACGCTGGACCATTGTAAGGCATAAAAATAGGTCACCCAATGCAAGCCCATAAGTATAGCACTGAGCAGCACCGTGCCCCTATGCACCGGTTTTATTCGCAACGAAATACCTTTCCACTTACAAAATAGGACGAGTACAAAAAAAGCTAAAATACCTCGGGAGGCTATGGTAACGGGAACCGGAAGGTCTACATATCTTCCCAAGGCGCCCGAGGTCCCTATAAAAAGCATAGCGAGATTAATTTCCAACAAATTTGAAATGTGCGATCGTCTCATTTATGCCCTAACCCTTAACGTGTTTGCAACAATGCTTTTTCCCGTATTATTTGCGAAACAGGTTTGTTTTCCAAATGGCTCTCTAACCAAGAAATAATATCCAAATATAAAAATGCCCGTTTTTCGTAAGGGTGGTCCTCATACTTTTTAAACTCGGTATGCAGTTTTTGAAATTCAGCCTTAAGTTCATTTGGATAAATTCCGCCAAGATTCCTTAAAAACTTGATCATTTCTTTTTGCACCGCGTGCATATCGTTCATTTTCAACAAAAACTTATAGGTGCTTTTTAATTGAACTTCCAAATGGTAATCCATCCCGGCTTCGTAATGCGCCACAAGGCTCAACACTCTTGCAAAGCACATTAAATCCTCTCGCATTTTCAGGTTTTTGTTATCGATGATTTTTTTCAAGTATACAATACATGTTTTATTATCGCCTATACCAAAATATAATGAGGCTATTTTATAGTACAAGACCATTACATGATGTGCATCTATACGATCCTTATGTTTATTGATGCCATACTCTATAATTTTAACAAGGTATAATCCCTTATCAAAGGTACCTTCCAAAAAATGAAGATTTAGCTTGTTGGCATTTAAATATAGAAATGCCAAGGACGCAATATTGTCATTTTTTGGAAAATTCTTGTCTTTTAAAACGATTTCCAACTGCTGAAGTGTTTCTTTAAACAGGGAACTGTATTTTACGTAAAATAAGGACTCTAACAGATAATGGTTCCCTTTAAGATAAAACACGGGGTTCAAATAGATCATCTCTTTGTTTTCGTTAAAAAGATCTACCCATTTGCTGGAATATTTGTAGCAGGAAAGAAAATCCTGTATTAAAAAACTATACCATAAATGTGCTTTGTACAGCCAAAGTTTCTCCCTAAAACCAAGCTTTTCCAAGTTGTATTTAGGTAAGTGTTTGGTAAAGTAATCCTTTACTCTTTTGAGATCATCATCACTACGCACATAACCTACCTTTAACATCATACCGTACAACTGTAGCGATAGATTGGAAAGTTTGCTGGTCATTACATTTTGCCCCGATAATTCCTTTGCTTGTACTGCGAGTTCATCCGCACGATCCGGGATACTGCGGGTTATGTATTGGGTTTCTATTATTTTTTCCAGTTCTACAATTTCATAGGCAATGTTCTTTTCCTCATTATCGATCGCAACGGATTTTGCCTTATCCAATATCTTAAGACTTTGCTTGTATAATCCCTTTTGATATAAGATGGTTGCAAAATCCAGTTGCTCCCGAATCTGGACACGAATATTCTGATTTACCGGATTTAAACGTAAGCTCACCAAGATTTGGCGATATAAATGCGCCTTTAGGTTGGACAACTGTGCTTTTTTAACGCTAACACTACTTAAAATCACCTTCTCGTCATATTTCTTTATTTTATCCAAAAGATTGAACAAGGCCAGAAATTTGGCATCGGTGTTAACCCCAAGGCGACCTACGTAAAGCTTAAATTGTCGCTTTTCGGATTTTGATAAGGCTTTTACCAAAATGAACAGTGCGTCTTTATGGGCATTTGTCATCGTAAAAAAAATAGTTTAAGTGTTTGAATATCAATTAACTGAATATGCAAAAAAGTGTCTTAACATTGTAAAGTACATAACAAAATACACATCTTTTGTGTATATGGTCATATATTCGTTTGACCGGTTAAAACTACGTAAATATAATGAGCAAAGATATAGTACAAATTTTTGATACGACACTTAGGGACGGAGAACAAGTCCCTGGCTGTAAGCTGGACATGGAGCAAAAATTAGTTATTGCCGAACGTCTGGACCAACTCGGTGTAAATATAATCGAAGCGGGGTTTCCTATATCCAGTCCCGGAGATTTTAAATCTGTGGAAGCCATTGGCAAACTAGTTAAAAATGCAACTGTATGCGGACTTACCAGAGCGGTTAAAAAGGATATTGAGGTTGCTGCCGAAGCTTTAAAATATGCCGTAAAACCAAGAATACACACTGGTATTGGCACCTCCGATTCCCATATCAAATTTAAGTTTAATTCGAACAGGGATGCCATTATAGAAAGAGCGATAGACGCAGTTAGCTATGCCAAGACTTTTGTTGAGGACGTTGAGTTTTATGCCGAGGATGCAGGAAGAACGGATAATGACTTTTTAGCTAGGGTTTGTGAAGCCGCTATAAAAGCAGGAGCCACCGTACTTAATATTCCAGATACCACGGGCTATTGCCTTCCAGAAGAATATGGAGCCAAAATGAAGTATCTAATGGAGAATGTAAAAGGTATTCATAAAGCGATACTTTCTTGCCACTGCCATAACGATTTAGGACTTGCCACCGCTAATTCCATTGCAGGCGTTATCAACGGTGCACGCCAAATAGAATGCACCATTAATGGTATTGGCGAACGTGCAGGAAATACAAGTTTAGAAGAAGTTGTGATGATATTAAGGCAACATCCAGACTTAAAGTTAGATACTACTGTGAACAGTAAATTGCTTTATGATACCAGTTTGATGGTATCCAATAAAATGGGTATGCTGGTGCAACCCAATAAGGCCATTGTTGGTGCAAACGCTTTTGCACATAGTTCGGGAATACACCAGGACGGTGTTATTAAGAACCGGGAAACCTATGAGATTATGGATCCAGCGGATGTAGGTGTAACGGAATCCTCAATCGTACTTACCGCAAGGAGCGGTAGAGCTGCTCTGGCATATCGTGCGAAAAATGTTGGTTACGAGTTAACTAAGATTCAATTGGACGAAGTGTACAGTGAGTTTCTAAAGTTGGCGGATAGGAAAAAGGAGATTTTGGATGGTGACATCCATGAAATCATAGAGATGAGCAATATAAATCTAGTAAGGGTTAGCTAACCATGCAATTGAACATAGCCGTTTTAGGAGGTGATGGTATTGGACCGGAGGTAGTGGCGCAATCCATTAAGTGCTTAAGATCCGTTGAAGAAACCTTTGGGCATAGTTTTACGTTTAGAAAGGAATTGGTAGGAGCCGCCGCAATAAAAGCAACGGGCGACCCTTTACCAGAAAGGACACTCCAAACATGCAAGGATTCAGATGCTATTCTTTTTGGGGCAATAGGTTCCCCGGAATTTGATAGTGACCCAAAAGCAAAGGTATGGCCAGAACAAGGGCTGTTGCGACTAAGGAAAGAATTAGGTCTTTTTGCGAACATAAGACCGGTTAAAGTTTTTCCCACCCTAGTAAAACAATCACCTCTTGCAAAAAAAATAGTACAACATACAGATTTAGTTATTTACAGGGAATTGTCCGGAGGTATTTATTATGGTCATAAAAGTATTAATGAGGATAATAACTCGGCAACAGATACCTGTACCTACACAGAAAGTGAAATCAGTAGGATTACCCACCTGGCGTTCAAGGCTGCAAAAGCTAGACGAAAAAAACTCACGTTAGTCGATAAGGCCAATGTGCTGGAAACGTCTAGGCTGTGGCGAAGAACGGTGTATACCATTGCTGAAAGCTATCCGGAGGTTACTTTGGATTCCTTGTTTATTGATAATGCGGCCGTACAAATGATTTTGAACCCTAGTCAATTCGATGTAATTTTAACCGACATTATGTTCGGTGATATTCTATCTGACCAAGGAAGTGTAATTGCAGGATCTATAGGCCTTCTACCCTCAGCCTCCGTAGGGGCGGATTATGCCATGTTCGAACCCATTCACGGTTCCTATCCCGATGCCAAAGATAAGAATATCGCTAATCCCGTAGCATCTATACTAAGTACCGCAATGCTTTTGCAGCATTTTAAAATGCAGGAAGAATCGGATGCCGTAGTTGCTGCCGTTCTTAAATCGTTCTCCAAAAAAATAGTTACTCCGGACATTATGGGAAGTAGCAAGTACGGAACCAATTATGTGGGCGACTTTATCGCAGATAACATTATGGAGTTGGATGGCAGCTTTAAAATAAACGATGAAAATATCGATCTAGGAAAATCTACCATCATTTAACCACCATTACGCCTCAAATAATTAGGTAACAATCCTTACTGGCAAGGCCCTGTTTAAATTCTACCAACATATCCACTTTCCCTACAGTCTGCCCTTATACCAATTTAAGTTTTGAATGTCGTATTGAAAATTTGAATTATTTTTTTCTCAGTTTAGGAATGAAATCTAAGCATAGCATTAGCTATGGTTTTATTTTATGACGACAAATGAGTAAAAAAGAAACTTGTTTTATGCGACATCTAGAAGTTAAATTGGTATTACATTAAAGACAGCGATGCACGAAGGTATAGAGCAGGCTAAAATTAAAAACAATTCAACAACTTCTATATTGAATGTGTTATGGCATTGTTTTATCTTTACACGCTATAAAACCAACAGATGAAAATTTCTTACAACTGGCTAAAACAGTTTATACATATTGATTGGGATTCCAAAAAAACCGGAGAACTTTTAACGGATCTTGGTTTAGAAGTGGAAGGAATTACGCCATTTGAATCTGTTAAGGGCGGACTCAAAGGTATCGTTGTTGGCCATGTGCTTTCTTGTGTAAAGCATCCCAATGCGGATAAGTTGAAATTAACATTGGTAGATATAGGTGGCCAAACGTCTTTACAAATAGTTTGCGGGGCTCCAAATGTCGCTGCAGGCCAAAAAGTTCCAGTGGCCACTATAGGCACCAAACTATATACTCCCGAAGGAGAGGAATGGACCATTAAAAAAGGAAAGATAAGGGGTGAAGAAAGCCATGGAATGATCTGTGCCGAAGATGAACTAGGTCTTGGGGAAAGTCATGACGGCATAATGATTCTAGAAGATAGCCTTGAGCCCGGAACGCCTTGCGCAACATTGTTCGATGTAGAGAACGATGAAGTTTTTGAAATTGGATTAACGCCGAACAGAGCAGATGCAATGAGTCATTTTGGTGTGGCAAGGGATTTAAAGGCAGGGCTGCTTCAAAAGGAGATTAAATCGGAATTGATTACACCACCAACAAGTCATTTTAATGTCGACAATAGGTCCCTTAGAATTGATGTAAGCGTTGAGGACAAAGAACTAGCACCTAGATATTGCGGGGTCACATTAAGCAATCTAATTGTGCAACCCTCTCCAGACTGGTTAAAGAACAGGTTAAGGGCAATAGGTATTGCTCCAAAAAATAATATAGTCGATGCTACCAATTATGTGCTTCATGATTTGGGGCAACCCCTTCATGCCTTTGATGCCGCAAAGATAAAAGGCGCTAAAATTGTGGTTAAGCAAATGCCAAAAGGCACAAAGTTTACCACCTTGGATGGTATAGAGCGTGAGTTGCACGAAGAAGATTTAATGATCTGCAACGAGGAAAAACCCATGTGTATTGCCGGTGTATTTGGCGGCATACATTCAGGGGTATCGGAACATACGACGGCTATATTTTTGGAAAGTGCATATTTTGACCCTATATCGGTTCGTAAATCTGCAAAGAGACATGGATTGAATACAGATGCTTCGTTTAGGTTTGAACGCGGTATCGATATAGAAAATGTTGAATATGCCCTAAAGCGGGCTGCATTGTTAATAAAAGAAATTGCTGGTGGAGATATTACCTCGGACATTGTAGATTTATATACAAACAAGAAAAATGATTTTGAAGTTTTCTTGGCTTTTGAAAAAATAAACAAGCTAATTGGCCAAGAAATTCCTAAGGACACCATAAAATCTATCCTGGCCTCATTGGATATAAGGGTTAAGAACGTAACGGAATCCGGAATGGGCCTTTCCGTTCCTTCATATAGAGGTGATGTACAAAGACAGGTCGACGTTATTGAAGAAATTCTCCGAGTATATGGATACAACAATGTTGCGTTCAGCAAAAAGCTAAATGCATCGATTGCAAGTACCAGCGCTTTTGAAGACCATAAAGTGCAGCATTCCGTAGGTAATTTGTTGGCGGCTAAAGGTTATTATGAAATTTTGACGAATAGCTTAACTTCTCCCGAATACCTTACTTTACTACAAGATAAAGCTGCCGAAAAGAAAGCGGTACGCCTTGTTAACCCACTTAGTGGCGATTTATCTATTTTACGAAAGACTTCTATTTTTTCTGCTCTGGAAGTTGCCGCTTATAATATGAACAGAAAACGGCAAAACCTTAATTTCTTTGAATTTGGAAAAACGTATCATACCGTAGATGACAACCGAATTGAAGAAAAATATTTATCTATTTTATTAAGTGGGGCAACGCATGAACCTAGCTGGATAGCCACTGCTTCTCCTACCGGATTTTTTCAGTTGAAATCGATCGTTGAAACGGTATTGCATAAATTGGGAATAAACGATAGCACTAGCCGGCCAGATAGCTCAGGCTTATTTACAGAGGGACTTTCCTTGGTAAAAGGTCCAATGACCTTGGTCGCTTTTGGAGTCGTAAAGAAATCAATTTTAAAAACCTATGATATCAAACAGGATGTTCTGTTCGCAAATTTCAACTGGGATATCATTTTAAAATTAATGAACAAAAAGGGAATTACGTTTACCGAAATTTCCAAATATCCGGAGGTGAAAAGGGATTTCGCCTTATTGCTAGACGAATCGGTAACCTTTAAGCAAGTCCATGATCTTGCCTATAAAAACGAGCGTAAGCTACTAAGAAACGTAAATCTATTTGACGTATACGAGGGAGACAAACTGCCAAAAGGCAAAAAGTCCTATGCCGTAAGTTTTACCATACAAGATGATACAAAAACGTTGACGGACAAACAGATAGAAAAAATAATGTCTAAACTTCAGATGGGTTACGAGAACGAACTTAACGCAGAATTAAGGTAAAACCCATATTTTATTAAAGCGATGCAACGGGCAGGAAAACACTGTCTACTTCATGTATTACACCATTACTTTGGTTCACATCAGCAAGTACTATTTTTGCTTTGTTGCCGTTCTTATCGGTAAGGATAATATCGATTCCGTTCATGGTTGCCGTAATCTTTTGCCCCTGTATGGTGGTAAAACTTGCTTTTCCTCCACCCCTGGACATAGACCTTAAAATAGAGGAGGCAGAAAGCTTGGCCGCTACGATATGACAGGAAAGAATTGACTTCAACTCTTTTTTGTTCTGGGGATCCAGTAAGCGCTCCGTGGTGAGGTCGGACAGCTTTTCAAAAGCCATATCCGAAGGTGCAAATACAGTAAACTGACCATTGTACTCCAACACCTTGTCCAAATCGGAGGCACGCAGTGCATTACTAAGGGAGCTGAGCCGGTTCGATGTTTCCGCGTGGTTAAGGATAGACTTATCCGCGTCCATTACATAAGTTGACACCAGCGGTAGTATTGTATTTTTTACCGGCTCCTGAGCTGTTGAGACTAAACTCGATAAAAGCATACAAAGAGACACGGCGGGGAATGACCATTTTTTCATATAGGTGGTTATGTTCGGGGCGGATAGTTCTATTATCCGGTGAAAGGTTTAATTTCTTCGTCAATATACAATCTAAGTGCTGTGCAACATAATTTCCAATCCAAGTAATAATTATTTTAACAAAATATTAACATTTTGAAGCGTTAAACAAAATTTCATCGAAATCATTTATTAGGTAACTTTGAGATGATTGCTAAAAAAAGAAAACATGTTCTTACAAAAAACAAACATTCAACAAAAGTTAGCTAGAGAAAAAGCTAAAAACCCAATTGGCGAACAGCAAGTACTTGATGAAGTATTTGCCATCCTTAAAGACATAGATGTTCAACATGAACGGATAAAGAAAAGTATTTCCAATGGTGGAGGCGCGCTAAGCAATAACTTTGAATTTGACTTGTTGGAGCGTTCAAGGATATTTCACATTAGCGATATCAAAAAGATCTGTATCGATTACCGCCTGCGTTTTCTAGACTCCCGTTATTTCAAAGGCGAGATCCCTGTTGAAGGTATTTCAAAGATTAAATCGCTCGAAAAAGAGCATGGAATAGCGTTAAAGGGATTTAAGATAATTGCACCTTCTAAACTGTTTAAACTGGAGGACAAGGACGACCCCTTGCTTTTTGCCCCTATAGGCAATGGTTATTTTTACCTTGTTCATCAATGGGGAAACGATTTACATGCGCTAAGAAAAGCGATGATGTGGCCCTTTAAAAGTATTGTTAATTTGGCCGTATTGGTTTTTGCCATTAGTTTTTTAGTTACCCTTATGGTACCTGAGGGCTTATTTTCAAAATCCAATTCGTCCACGGAATTTTGGATACTATTTTTCTTTATGTTCAAGTGTATCGCTTCCGTCGTTATTTTTTATGGGTTTGCCTTGGGCAAAAATTTTAATCCGGCAATTTGGAACAGTAAATATTTTAATGCCTAAAACATAGCTGCGAACAAAGCTTATTTAGTAGGGAATATTAGTAAGGGTATATCCTGTAAGTCAAAGTTATCTACTAGCTTTAAATCAGGAGCAGGTGTAATTCGTATGACGCCCCCTGCAGAATTATTTTTTTGATAACCAATAACAATTAAGTTGTTTACATCGTCATAACTAACTGTTGTTGCTTGTTTTACATTGTATTCTACCCTCAGCTGCGCTTCGTTCAAGAAATTTTCAAAATAATATAGCACGGTACTGTTTTTATCAAAATCGTGCATTGCCGGGCTGGCCTTTGGCTGGTTATTCAACGCAACAGATCTAAGGTAATACATATTGCCGGTTGCATCGAAGGTTCTTTGCTCGGAATTAAAAAAGTGGGGCTCCGTTCCCGTTGTGTATTTGGTGTAGGTAGAAGCCAAGGAATTGCCATCTATGGTAGTGTGCGCGTCTGGATAGGCTACAATAATATCTCCATTCGTTTTTTTGAACATGGTACCGACATTAAAGCCCATATCCATTTCAAGAATTTCGATGTTCTCCTTAATATCCAAGATAGTAAGTGCATTTTTTTCGGTGCGATGTTCATCCCAAGTCAAAACAAATAATTTTGCTCCGGATACAGCCAGTTTCACAGGTTTTTTGTTTAGCACGTAATCCTTGTGGGTATTGGTATTTAAGTCAAAACTTCTTATGAAAAATACCTGTTCCTTAGCGGTAACATCGATAACATAGGAAAGAAATACAGTATTGTCCTGCTGCGTAACCGCGGTTACGCCAAGTGTGCAAGAAGAGAGGTCAGAAAAAACAGGGGTAGAAAATTCAGTAGTATCTTCAAAATCGTAAAACACTATGTTGCCATCACAATCGCCGGTGTTTTGATACATGATAATTTTAGACCCTTCCCTATGGGTTATCGATGGTGCCATGGTGCTAAAGGAGATGCTTTCCGTATCATTAAGGTGGAGACCTTCAGGATTCGCTGCTATCTTTTTAGTATAGGGTCCGGAAGCACTGGAGAATAGCACATTGTATTCCGTAGCGCGTAGGGCCATTTCATTGTCTTGGGAGCCATCATCTGATGCACTGCAACCAAGCAAAAAACCACCCAAAACAACCCTGGCAATTGGTCTCCAGACTTTCATGATGTATGTATTTGGTTAGACGTAAATGCTAAACCGGAACAGTATACATCTTGCCCCGCTGCTCCTTTAATGCCTTGTCGGACATGTATTCATCAAACGTAGAATAGCGGTCAATATTGCCTTTTGGGGTCAACTCTATAATTCTATTTGCCACTGTTTGAGCAAATTCATGGTCATGCGTAGTAAATAGAACGGTGCCCTTAAAATTCTTTAGCGAATTGTTGAACGCCGTAATACTTTCAAGGTCCAAGTGGTTGGTTGGTTCGTCCAACATAAGTACATTGGCTCTCAACATCATCATCCTACTTAACATACATCTTACTTTTTCCCCTCCGGAAAGTACGGTGCATTTTTTCAATGCCTCTTCACCGCTAAACAACATTTTGCCCAAAAAACCTCGGATGTAAACTTCTTCGCGCTCTTCCTCCGTTGTTGCCCATTGGCGCAACCAATCTACCAAATTGATGTTTTGCTCAAAGTAATGCGAATTATCGGCAGGAAGATAGGACTGGGTAGTAGTAACGCCCCACTGAAAACTTCCTTTGTCAGCTGGTCTTTTATTGTTTATAATTTCGTAAAAAGCGGTCGTGGCCCTTGAGTCTCTCGAAATTATGGCAATCTTATCGCCTTTGGAAAGGTTAATGTTAACATTGTCGAACAAAATTTCACCATCTTCGGTTGATGCCGAAAGACCTTCAATATTCAAGATCTGGTCCCCCGCCTCTCGTTCCCTATCAAAAATAATAGCAGGATATCTTCTACTTGATGGTTTTATATCGTCGATCTTTAATTTGGATAGCATCTTTTTTCTGGAAGTGGCCTGCTTGCTTTTTGCTACGTTAGCACTAAAGCGCATGATAAATTCCTGTAGCTCTTTTGCTTTTTCCTCAGATTTCTTATTCTGTTGCGCTCGTTGCCGTGCCGCTAACTGACTGCTTTCGTACCAGAAAGTGTAATTACCGGAATACAGGTTTAGCTTGCCAAAATCGATATCGCCTATATGGGTGCATACGGTATCCAGAAAATGACGGTCGTGCGAAACTACGATCACTGTATTTTCATAAGCTGCCAAAAAGTTTTCCAACCAATTTATGGTCTCGTAATCCAGATCATTGGTAGGTTCGTCCATGATCAAAACATCCGGATTCCCAAAAAGTGCCTGGGCCAATAGCACCCGTACTTTTAATTTAGAATCCAGTTCGGACATGAGCGTGTAATGCTGTTCGGCACCAATTCCCAGGTTGGATAATAACGAGGCCGCATTGCTATCGGCATTCCAACCGTTCATTTCCTCGAACTGCACTTGAAGTTCCCCTATCCTATCGGCATTTTTATCATCGTAATCCGCATAAAGGGCATCGATCTCTTTTTTGATTTCATATAAGGGTTTATTTCCTTTTACAACGGTTTCCAAAACAGTAAAAGCATCGGAGGAGTTGTGGTTCTGCTCTAAAATGGACATCCTTTTATTAGGCTCCAAGTGCACATGGCCCGATGTTGGGTCTATTTGACCAGAAATAATCTTTAACAAGGTAGATTTACCAGCACCATTGGCACCAATGATACCATAGCAATTTCCTTTCGCGAACGTAACGTTCACTTCATCGAACAAAACTCTTTTTCCAAACTGGACCGATAGATTAGACACAGATAACATAACCACTTTCTTTTAAAATCGGTGCAAAAATAGCTAATTTTATACGGGAACCCTAACATTCTTAAGGGTGTATCACATTTCCCGGTTCATATCATCAAGGCACTTAATATTTAACGCACCATTAACAGCAAGGGATACAGGTGTTCCTTAAATTTGAAACGAAACATTCCCTTTTTAATATGAAGAGATTTCTACCTCTTGTTATTATACTCATTGCGGTCAGCTGCAATACAACACCAAAAAAAAATCACGTTTTATTCGCTGGGGAAATTGTAAACCCGAGTAGCGATTACGTGGTATTATTAAAAGGAACAGAGGTAATAGACTCTGCAAAGTTGGACGAAGCCAACAGATTTACCTTCAAATTAAATTCCGTTGATGACGGTCTTTACCATTTTAACCATGCTCCTGAATTTCAGTACGTTTATCTAGAAAAAGGCGATAGCTTATTAATGCGCCTTAATACCTTATACTTTGACGAATCGCTTGTTTTTTCTGGAAGTAGTGAGGCTATAAACAACTTTTTGTTAGAACTTTTTTTATCGGATGAAGCGGAAGAGGAAACAATTAGAAAAGAGTATTATAATCTGGAATCCGATGAGTTTACCAAAAAAATAAATCAACTCAAAAATGAGAAACTACAGAGTATTGCCAGTATAAAGGAAGAATCGAAACTATCCGAAAAGGCATTTAGAATTGCCAAGGCCAGCGTAGATTACACCTATTACCGCTATATGGAAATGTACCCTTTTGAACATAAAAGAAAACAACGTGATCACGGTCTGCATGAAATGGACCGTAGCTTTTATGAGTATAGAAAAAATATCGATTATAATGACAAAGAGCTTAACTACCTTAGGCCCTATTATGATTTTATGAAATCCCACCTGGGCAATATTTCTTTTATGACCTGTAAGAAAGCCTGCAACGATGTGAGTACCGCAACTAGGAACCAACTACATTTTAACAAACACAAGCTGCACGTAATAGACAGTTTAGTAGTTGAAAAGGAACTCAGGGACAATCTTTTTAGAAATGTAGCTTTTGATTATTTACTTAAGGAACATGACTCTCCTGAAAATAATAAGATTTTTTTAGAGGACTTTGTAACCGTTTCCGGCAACAATATGCATATAGCGGAAATAGAACATCTTTATGAAGGCATTCGTAATATACAGCCCAACAGCCCTATTCCTTCCATAGCGGTATTATCCTCAACGGATGAATCCATAACCTTACCCGAAATAGGGAAAAACAAAAAAACGGTTTTTTATTTTTGGTCGGCTGCAAACAAAACTCATTATCGCAATATTTTTAAACGAATACATAAGCTTTCCGTGTCAAAACCGGAGTTTGATTTTGTGGGCATCAATTTTCATACGGACAAAGCAAGTTGGAAGGGAATAGTAGAAAGTGCAGGATTGGATATTGCCAAACAGTTTAGGGCGGTAAACTTTGAAGAGGCGAACAGGAAATTGGTTATCTACCCAATGAACAAATGTATAATTACGAACGATACACTTATCGTTGATGCTTTCTCCAATATATACGCCAACTTTTAGGTGGTTGTTCCGGCTTTATAAATTTCGACGCAAAACCAAGTATTACTTACTGTAGTTTAGCAGTAACGATTCATACCAGCTATCCGGTAACATTCGCTTTAACAGCACCGAAAATTTTTGCAGAAACGGTCCTACCTTGTAGTGCGCCTTGGGATTTTTGATCTGCATTATTTTATGAACCAACTTAGCCACTTCCGTTGGGTCTCCCCCACCATCTACTTGATTATCTATGGTCGTTAAGGTTTTTTGATAAGCTACCTCATAAGGGGAGTCTGTCTTCACGGGAGCATGGTAACGACCAGAAGCTATATTTGTCGCAAAATCACCGGGAGCAATGGCGGTCACCTTAATGCCAAAATCACGTGTTTCCAGCCGAAGGCTTTCGGTTAAAATCGCTAGGGCTCCTTTCGTTGCCGAATAAATTCCCCTATATGGTAGTCCCATATAGCCGGCAATAGAGGTAATATTTATAATCAAACCGCTGTTCTGTGCCCGCATTTGTGGCAAAACAACCTTAATTACGTTCAATGGTCCATTAAAATTAGTGTCAAAAGCGCTAAGAACCTCATGGTTGGGCGTCTCCTCCAATGGTCCTGTGATACCAACACCTGCATTATTGATCAGCACATCCAAACGTCCTTCTTTTTTAACTAGTTTAGAAACGGCCATCTGAATACTATTCGGCTCCCTAACATCCATCTCCAAAAGTTGAAATTCACTAAAATGCGGATAATTGGAAAGACTTCGGGTAGTGCCGTACACCGTATGTCCAATTGCCGTTAAATACGAGCCAATTGCCTTTCCAATTCCAGAGGAACCACCGGTAATAAGCACAGTTTTCAATTCCATTCAAATTTTTAATTACACTATAACACTAGGGGTAAGATACTGTTTTTTAGATTTTTAAGCGTCCTTGAAAAACCTAAAACCAACAAAATGAAGTAGGTTTTAAAGGCTGACTTTAAAACACAAAAAAAAGGCAAGCTACCTACATCGCACCGCTACAACCATATACCCTTGCTGCGTTCCCACCCTGGGGGATTCTACAGGAGCTGGTCGTGTAGGACTTGCCAGCTGCAAAGATACAATGTTTTATAAAGTTGGCAATTCTTTTCCATTCTAAATTTTATGAATTCCGTTGGCCGGATTCATACTCAATAATCGCTTTCCAATTCTAAGTAGTACTTTTGTAACTGGAATTATTAATTTTATACAATGCATCATCTAAAAATCTTATACGTTTTATGCTTTCTTGCTTTTGTAGCCTCTTGCGGGAGCGGAAATCAAAAGCCATCCGAGCTTTTTGATATTACCTTAGAAGGAAACAAGACTACACTGCAACATGGGGATAAGCTGGGCGTCAGTATTAAGAACCTGTCGGATAAGGAGATACAAAACGTGACCTACAAAATCGATGGAACAACATTGGAACCAGATGGGAACAAGCTTCAGTTCAATATTCAAAAACTAGGAAATAAAAAACTAACAGCATCCATTACTTATGATGAAAAGACAGTAGAAATCTTTAAAAACATAAAGGTTCTTGCCGCAAAGGCTCCCGAAATTTATACCTATACCATCATAAACGAGTTTCCACACGATAACAGGGCTTACACACAAGGATTGGAGTTTTACAATGATACCTTATATGAAGGCACCGGAAAACGAGGAAGGTCATTTCTTAGGAGTGTAAACTATAGAACAGGGGAAGTACTACAACAGGTAGATTTGGACAAGGCCTATTTTGGCGAAGGAATTACGATACTAAAGGAAAAGATATATCAATTAACATGGCAAAGTGGTATAGGGTTTATTTATGATCGCAAAGAACTGAAGAAATTGGATAATTTCCAGTACGGTCAAAGTAAGGAAGGCTGGGGACTTACCAATAATGGTGAAAAATTGTTCAAGAGCGATGGGTCCGAGAAAATTTGGACCTTAGACCCAGAAACGTTAATAGAGGAAGATTATATAGAAATAGTCACCAACTCCTCAATATTCAATGAAACAAATGAATTGGAATATGTAGACGGTAAAATATATGCCAATGTTTATGGTAAAGCCGGGGTTATGATAATTGACAGTTACACAGGAGCTATTGAAGGTGTTGTGAATTTTGGGGGTTTAAGCGATAAAGTGACAAAAACCAAAAATTGGGTAGCTACGGATAACGTGCTCAACGGTATTGCATACCATCCGCAAAGAAAAACATTTTTTGTAACCGGAAAGGAATGGGATAAACTATTTGAAGTACAGATCCATAAGAAATAGGATGAACAGCTACGAAAAGGAAATAACGGTCACCAAAGATGACCTAGATGATTTAGACCATGTGAACAATGTACGCTATGTACAGTGGATACAGGATATTTCCAAAGAGCACTGGCAAACCATGGCGCCAAAAGATGTTCAAGAAGAAGTGGTCTGGGTGGTAATGACGCATCATATAACATACAAAGCGGCAGCGGTATTGGACGACCATATTATCCTAAGAACTTACATTAAGAACAGTAAAGGTGCCAAATGCACTAGAGTGGTAGAAATTTACATGGCCAAAACAAATGCCCTATTGGTGCGTTCCAGTACCGAGTGGTGTCTGTTAAATAGAACAACCTTTAGACCTATGAGAATATCGGAAAGAATAGAAAACATTTTTTTATAATCTGTGCTAAATTTAAATACCAGCCCATTGCGCACAACAAGCCTTACGGTCGTAATTCTCCTAGGAATAGTGCTCTGGAGCAGTTCTTGTCGTAAAAACTTTGAATATGCGCCTAGCGCCGGTAACCTTTCATTTTCCAGGGATACTGTTTTTTTGGACACTGTTTTCAACACTATTGGAAGCAGTACCTATGCATTGAAGATTTATAATGAAACCCGAGATGATGTTGCCATACCTTCTATCAGACTTTCCAATGGTCCCAGCAGTTTTTATAGATTAAATGTAGACGGTGTGGCAGGGAAATCGTTTCAGAATATACCCATGAAGGCCCGTGACAGCATGTTCGTATTTATCGAAACGACCGCGAATATTGATGAAAATCCTGAAAACAGTCTTTTATACACCGATGCGATTGTGTTTGATTCCGGTATAGACCAGCAAGAAGTGGCCTTGGTAACCTTGGTAAAGGACGCCGTTTTTCTTTACCCATCCACAAACACAGATGGTACGAAGGAAACCATAGTCTTGTCCTTGGATGACGAGGGCAACGAAATACGCACCGAAGGTTTTGAACTAAGGGATGACCAGCTGCGATTTACCAACGATAAGCCCTACGTTATCTATGGCTATGCAGCCGTTCCCCCAAATAGGAAATTGATAATAGATGCAGGCGCTAGGGTTCATTTTCATAAAGATTCCGGTTTGTTGGTACAAGAGGAAGCCTCCATCAGTATTAACGGGGAACTTAGTTTGGACACGGAATTAATGGAGGGCGAGGTAATTTTTGAAGGAGACCGCTTAGAACCCGCGTTTTCCGAAACGCCGGGGCAATGGGGCAGTATTTGGTTAAAAAGTGGTAGCGTAAATAACACTATTGACTATTTAACGATCAAAAACGGGAGTATAGGTCTTTTTATAGAAGGAGACAACCAACTCCTCTCTCCTACTTTAGTCATAAAGAACAGTCGTATTTTCAATAATTCCCGTTATAACGTTTGGGGCAGAAGCGCGTTTATAGAAGCTAAAAATGTGGTACTTGGCAGTGCCGGAAGCGCTTCTTTATACTGCAATCTTGGAGGAAACTATAGTTTTACCCATTGCACCATTGCAAACTATTGGAACAAAGGCTTTCGAACCCGTGCAGCTTTGGAGATAGACAATTTCATTCAAATTTCGGAAACAAACATGCTTACGGGAGATTTAATACAGGCCGATTTTAAAAATTGTATTATTGACGGTAACTCACGAATAGAACTTGCTTTAGGATTTTACGAAGGAAATGCGTTCAATTATAATTTTTCACATTGTCTATTAAAGTTCGATGACTTCAATAATCAACACCTAGCTGATCCTTTATATAATTTTGAGAATAATAGCAACTACAGGAATATGGTGCTTAATATGGATCCCGATTTTTTCTTCCCCGCCAGAAACGATTTTAGGATCGGGCAAGCGTCCGGCGCCCTTAGTAAAGGTGCACTAGAATTTGCCCAAGAAGTCCCATTGGATATTTTTGGTAAGGATCGCACCGCATCACCGGATATTGGAACCTACCAAGCTACAGATAAGGAATAAACCTGTTTGAAAAGCTAAAAATTTTGAAAGTTTTTTCTTTCAAACTACCTAATTTTAGGTCGATTATAACAAAAACCTCCATTTTTATAAGGACATTCTAATAACAACTTTTAAAGGGTATTGGTAAATTGCTGTCATAAGACTATTATTTTGGAATACTCTTACACTATTATAGATTCAGACGCAACTTCCAAATTACAGCTTCAGTCGTTTTTGGAAGAATACGGCGACTTTGTGTGTACAGGATTTTCAAAAACTTCGGAAGAAGGTCTTAACCATATATTAAAGTATACCCCGAATATTGTTTTTGTCCACTTAAATAGCGAAGCTTCCCATGTTTTCCGTATGGTAACCGAAATGCATCAATATATGACAAGCCTTCCTATTTTTATAGGACTTGCAAAAACAAAAGACTATGCCTACGAAGCTATAAAGCATAGTTTTTTTGATTACTGGCTGCAACCTTATAATGAGTTCGATATTCGCAAGTCTATTTTACGGCTTAAAAAATCGCTTCCGGAAAAAGAAGAAGTGCAAAGCACCCTATGCCTTAAATCCTATAAGGACTTTCACTTTTTAGATACCAATGAAATCCTCTATTTACAAGCGGACAACAATACGACCGAATTCTATATGGCAGATGGTACGGTAAACAATGCCTATAAGACCCTTAAAACGTTTGAGGACAAACTTCCCAAGAACTTTGTGCGCATACACCAAAGCTATATCGTAAACATGGATTATATATCCCGTATTAATTTTGGCAAGAACAACTGTGCCCTAAAATCCGTTAAAAGACCGCTCCCCTTTTCAAAATCGTACCGCGATAATATGGATCATCTAAAGCAAATTTTGTCCAAAAAAACGGTCTCCAACCTTAATTGATCAAATACTCGCAAAAGTGGGTCGTTTACTCATAGATCTCATTCAATTCCTTAAACCACTTTAAATTCAACCGCATCTTGTAAGAAGGGTACTACCTTGGTCACAACATAAATCATAAGTGTAATCAAAAACCCGATATAAGATGAAAAAATTAGGAAGTATTGTAGTACTATTGGTAATGGCACTGGGATTAACAGCATCCGTGGCCGAAAATACCGGAGACGAATTTGAGTTCATGAAAGATTTGAACAGTATGTTGGCCTGTGGTAATTGTTCTCAATCCCATTCCGATCGTGACCCGCCAAAACCGTTAACTTAATTATTTATTACACAAAAAAATACGGCCTTAAACCTCTTGTTTAAGGCTTTTTGCTATCTTGTAGGAAATGTTCGATAGAAACTATTTTCTACAGATCTGGAGACTTACAAGTACTACACTGGTGCTAACCATGTTATTTACCTGTAATACTACCGCTAGGGCTAGGGCTAACGCAATAGAAAAGATATCACCTAAGCAAGACCTGCTTGATAGTGTTAGCAACTACATTGCCAAAAGTAGGAATGATGTTATCTCAGCTTCCGATCGGTTTGATTATCTTCTAAAAGCCTTAGCATATTCAAAAAACATTGAAGAAGACTCTTTAAAATCAAAAGCGTTCTCGCGGCTTTCCTATGCCTTTAATCGGCAAGGTGATTCCATTCAGTTTAGAAAAGTCAATCGCATTGCTATTTCCTTGGCAGAAAAGATAAAGGATTCTATCGTGCTGGCAGAAGCCTATTGGGACCTGGGCGATTTTTTTCGAAAATTTTCCGTGCCGGACAGTGCATATTACAGCTACTCCCAAGCACAAAAACTATACGAGTCAAAGGAAGATTTTTTGTTATCGAGCCGCATACTTATCAACATGGCTGCACAACAAGAAGCGGTCAAGGATTACTTGGGCAGTGAATCCACCACTATTTCTGCCATAGAACGGTTAAAACCGTTGGATGAATTTGAGTACCTATATAAGTGTTACAACCAACTGGGCATCGTAGCCAAGGACCTTGGGGAATATGATAAAGCGATCGACTATTATAACGAAGCACTTTATTATGCGAATAAACTAAACAATGACAGCGACAAGGAGGGCAGGATTAAAAACAATATTGGCGTTGTATATACTGCCAAACAGGATTTTTTAAAGGCTGCTGAAATTTTTGAAACTCTTTTGGCTATCGATAGTATTAAAATGAAAAATAATGCTTTATATGCGAAAATCCTCAATAATCTTGCGCTTAGTAAAATAAAACTGAATGACACTCTTGGTTCTAAGTCATTGATCAACGAATCAGTAAAAATAAGGGACAGCCTAGGTTTACAAAGTTCTTTGGCGTATTCCTATTCCACTTTGGCAGAATATTATTTGGTTGCAAAGGATACCGCGAAAGCGGTACAAGCGGCAGAAAGGTCAAAAAGCCTTGCAGCGGAAACAAGCAATAACGAGCGGATACTGGAGACGCTTGCCTTGTTGACAAAAATAGACCGGGAAAATGCCTCCGAACATGGTCAAGCGTACATTGCCTTGAACGAACGCTTGCAAAACGAGGAGCGGCAGGCCCGGAATAAATTTGCGCGTATTCGTTTTGAGACCGATGAGTTTATTGCACAGAACGAGGTACTTTCCGAAGAAAAGGAAATACTGTCCAAAGAAAAACAGATCTGGGCAGCGGTTGCAGCCGGATTTTTTCTCCTAGGGTTGGCTATTTACATTATTGTAGATCAACGAGCTAAAAATCAAAAACTACGGTTTCAGCAGCAGCAGCAGTCCAACAATCAGGAAATATTTAACCTTATGTTGGCACAGAAACAAAAGGTAGATGAGGTAAAACGCCTGGAACAGAAAAGAATTTCCGAGGAACTCCATGACGGGGTATTGGGTAAAATGCTGGGTGCCAGAATGGTGCTTACCGGCTTGAACAAAAAAGCAGATGAGGAAGCCATTGGAGAACGGTACGAAGCCATTACCGCCCTAAAAAATATTGAAAGTGAACTACGGTCCATTTCCCATGAGCTAAGCCATACCGCCTATCAAAAAATAAATAATTTTGCGAACTCTATCGATACCCTTTTAGCGTCTGTGGAGAATAAAGCAGATATGAACACCATATTCAACTATAACGAAGATGAAGATTGGGACGATCTTATTGGTGATATAAAAATAAATGTATACCGTATTATACAAGAAAATTTACAAAATGCCATAAAACATTCCGGTTGCTCCAATTTCTTTGTTAACTTTGAATTGAAGGACAAACTATTCTTGGTCACGATAGGCGATGATGGAAAAGGCTTTGTTTATGAAAAGGACAGTAAAGGTATTGGCATGCGGAATATTAGTTCTAGGGTTCAAAAAATGAATGGAACTTGGACCGTAGATACCGCACCGAATAAAGGTACGGTAATGAAAATATCCATTCCGGCGTGCTATAGCAGTATACCGAAGAGCGATATGGAAAATGAGTACCAAAGAACAATTTAAAAGGTATTACCAATGGAGAATTTAGAAACCATACGTATTTTGGCCGTAGATGACCATGAGATGACCACCTTGGGCTACAAATATATTCTTGAGGGTTCCGAGTTCGAAAACTTCCAGGTCAGGGTTGAAATTGCAAAGAGCTATGAGATTGGTAAGCAAAAGATAGAATTTTCTTCCCGTTCGTTACGGTACGATATTATTTTATTGGATATTCAGTTATTTCCTCCACAATCCAAAGATCCTCGAACAGGAGTGGATCTGGGCATATTGGCAAGACAGTTGGTACCCAAGTCCAAACTTGTGTTCATGTCCTCTTACAGCGACAATTATAGGATTAACAACATATTTAAGACCGTAGATCCAGAAGGATACATGGTAAAATCCGAAATTGATGAGCAATCTTTAAGGACCATGGTAGAGACCGTGCTGTTTAGACCGCCATACTATACTGCCGGTGCATTGGCCGCGGTAAGACGCAGAATGTCTAGCGATATCGTTCTTGATGACCAAGACCTTAAAATTTTATATCATTTGTCCTTAGGGGTAAATACAAGGGATATAGCACCCCTTATAGCTTCTACGAACACTACTGTAGAAGCAAGAAAGCGTCAATTAAAAGCTATTTTTGGCGTTAAAAACGGAAATGATCTGGCACTGATGGAAGAAGCCAGAAAAAGAGGTTTTCTGTAAAAAATGCGGTAGCTGATCAATTGTACCCACCAATATATGTAACTACCCTTTCCAGAGCTAGAGCCAAACGCTTTATAAATCTTCCCATTTTTAGTCGTGTGTAAAAGAAGGAGCGCGATATATTAAAATCAGGTTACCAGAGTAACAAAAAGAATCTAACAAATCTATCTTAATTGTTGATATTTGATGTAATTAATAGCTATCAACTAAATTAAACACAATGTCCTCCAAAATTCTAAGGTTTTCCTAGTGTCTTAATGTAACGATTAAGAATATCTTTATATTCTAAAAGAAATTGTTTCCATAAAAAGTTAAACTACATGAAGAATTTTAAATTGACGCCCCCAACTAAATTGGACGAGAATTCTGGAGTGTTAGGACTAGATACATATTTAAAATCCTTAGAAAGACACTACTTCTCAGAAGTATCCTTACGCAGTTATACCGCAGCTAATGGCACTCTTGACATGACCATTGACATGCGTTGTAATATGAAACTGCTCGAGGTGTTAGGTTTTCATAATCAAAGTAGATGGGGAGTAATTAATGGAGATAGTTCTCCTTTGAAGAAAAGCCTGGATGTTCTTGCAAAAAAGAACAGCACCTTACAATTGGATATTGAAGAGCTTACATTGTTCCTTACCGATACAAGTATTATAATTAAAAGGATTCATGACCGTAGTATTCCTGAGTTATTAGATGAAGTACTTTCTGAAATTGCTAGTCACTATGTCTATTTTACAAAGGGGCTAACCGAAAAACCGTATGAGATTTTTATTCCGGTATTCGAAGACACCATTCCAAAAAATATCACGGATAGCACTAGCTTATCAGATATAAATAAAAAAACACCCAAGAGTTATTACGAATTCTGGGGTGTTTATTTGGAGTCTCAGGATGATGCATTTATTTATGATGTAGCCAGAAACATGTATATCCCTGCGGATTTAGATTTTTATATCTAAAAAATACATCACTTTTATGATTTTACGGGAGCACCAGTAAAAATAGGTCGAGTATTCATCATGGCGTTGACTTCTTTTTTAACCGCTTCAATGATAACATGATTATCCGGATTGTTGACGACCCTGTCAATTAAGCCAACAATGGTTTTCATATCTTCTTCCACGAGCCCTCTCGTGGTTATCGCAGCTGTACCAAATCGTATTCCGGAAGTTACAAATGGTGATTTATCATCAAAAGGCACCATATTCTTATTTGCTGTAATATCCGCCAATACCAAGGCTTTTTCAGCGTCTTTACCAGAAATATTCTTGTTTCTTAAATCTATAAGCATCATGTGATTGTCCGTTCCACCGGAAATAATATGATAATCAAGAGCAACAAATGCATTTGCCATCGCATCCGCATTTTTCTTTACCTGCCACATATAATCAGCAAACTCATCGCTAAGTGCTTCCCCAAAGGCAATTGCTTTGGCCGCGATAATATGCTCCAACGGTCCACCTTGGTTTCCGGGAAAGACCGCCAAATCCAATAAGGCCGACATTTTACGTAATTTACCGTTCTTTAGGGTAATACCAAATGGGTTGTCAAAATCCTCTCCCATCAAAATAAGCCCACCGCGAGGTCCTCTAAGTGTTTTATGAGTAGTGGTAGTAATAATATGGCAATGTGGAACTGGATCGTTCAATATCCCTTTTGCGATCAAACCGGAAGGGTGAGAAATATCGGCTAACAATAGGGCATCTACACTATCTGCAATTTCGCGGAAACGTTTAAAGTCCATGTCCCTACTATAAGCGGATGCACCGGCTATGATCAGCTTTGGACGCGCTTCCAGAGCTATTTCCTGGATTTTATCATAGTTCAACAGTCCTGTTTCCTTCTCAACCCCGTAAAATACAGGATTATACAGGCGTCCGGAAAAGTTAACCGGAGATCCATGGGTAAGATGTCCACCATGGGAAAGGTCAAAACCAAGAATGGTATCCCCAGGTTTTAAACATGCATGAAAAACAGATGCATTTGCTTGTGATCCAGAATGCGGCTGTACATTGGCATACGCGGCACCAAAAAGTTCCTTGGCCCTATCTATGGCAAGCTGCTCTACTTTGTCTACCACCTCGCAACCACCATAATACCGTTTGCCTGGATATCCCTCCGCATATTTGTTCGTTAAAACGGAACCGGACGCCTCCATTACCTGTGGACTCGTAAAATTCTCCGAAGCTATAAGCTCTATACCGTTTATCTGGCGTTGTTTTTCCTCTTCGATCAACTCAAAAATGCGGTTATCCCTTTGCATATTTTTCAATAATTAGATTAAGGATGTAAAAATACGAATAGCGAGGGATTTTTTATGGAATATAAAGGTTATAAATTTTGGTATTTATCACTAAATAGTTAACAACTCAAGCCAAATAATACTAAAAATATAATTATTTAAATACCGCGAGAGTCTATATAAATACAGCGTTTACACTAATTCGGATTCTTTTGCGTTATCGTCTTGTGTCTTTATGGCATAGCGTTTGAAATAATAACACCAACAATAAAAATTATAGTCATGAAGAAAATTCTACTTTACAGCACCTTAGCTTTTCTATTTTCCTGTAGTGGAGTTAAAAGGACACAGGAAGCTTTAAATTCCGGAAATTACTGGACCGCCATCAACAAAGCCGTAAGTAACATTGCGGATAATAAAGCTAAAAAAAGCAACCAGCCGTTCATTGTTATGCTTGAAGATGCCTTCAAAAAAAATACGGAGCGCGAACTACAACATATCAATTTTCTTAAAAAAGAAGGTAATCCTGCGAATTACGAAACAATCTTTAAGACGTATGAGCGATTAAAGGCTGTACAACAACAAATTCGGCCGTTGTTACCACTACGGATAACGGATGAAAACAGAAAGGCACAGTTTAATTTCAAAAATTATGATGCGCAGATTATAGCATCCAAGGAAATGCTGTCTAATTATTTGTATACAAATGCTGTGGGATTGTTGGAATCGGGCATAACCAAACCAGACTTTAGACAAGCTTACGATGATTTGAAATATTTACAAGAGATTACACCAAATTATAAGGATGCAAGACAAAAAATGGATGAGGCCTACCAGAAAGGTTTGGATTATGTTATCGTAGAAATTTTTAATAATACCGACAAGGTTATCCCAGCGCGATTGGAAGAGGAACTATTGAACTTTAATACATACGGATTAAATAATCTTTGGACCGAGTATCATACCAATAAGTTGGGCAATTTAGACTATGACTATCAAATGGAGGTTTCTTTTCAGGATATCAGTATTTCTCCAGAACAAATCAGTGAGAAACAGATTATAAAGGAAAGACAGGTCAAAGACGGTTTTACCTATGTAAAAGATGTGCGGGGCAATATTGTAAAAGATAGCCTTGGAAACAAAATCAAAACCGATAATTTTAAAACCGTCCGGGCAGATTTTTATCAATTCACACAATTTAAAAGTGCACAGGTAACCGGTGTTGTTGTCTTTACCGATTTAAGAAAACAGCAGCAGTTAAATCAATATCCGTTGGCAAGTAATTTTGTCTTCGAGCACATTTATGCCAATTATGACGGTGATAAACGTGCATTGGACAATGAACTACTTTCCTTGTTGCAATTGGCTCGCGTACCGTTTCCTAGTAACGAACAAATGGTATATGATGCCGGGGAAGATTTAAAAAACAACCTGAAGAATATTTTAGGAAGACAACGGTTTAATTAATTTCACTACATTTTATTCTAATGTTGTAAGGCAGATGTACGATTAAAAAAGTACATCTGCCTTACTTTTTTTGCCTGTATAGGCGCTAGCTCAACTTAAACATAGTTGTCTAATAGTAACTCATTTATTGCACCATGTGAGTCATGGGCTACCACTACCCCATTTTTAATGATGAGCATCTGTGGAGATTGGTGCATTACTTGAAACTTTTCCGCAACGGCATTGGATACATCCCTATTGGCCAGCAAATCTAAAAAATACATATCTACCTTACCTACTTCTAAAGCATAGGAGCTGGTGAACATGTTAAGCACCATGCGGCTTATCCCACATGTAGTGGAATGTTTGAAAATGACCTGTGTTTTCCCCGTAGAGGCAGCTGCTATTTCATCTAGTTGTCCTATTGAAGCAAGCGGAATCCACTGTATTTTAGCTCTCTTAGGCTGATTTTCCTCATTTTTACCACTGAACATTTTATTGAATAATCCCATACTTTTTTTGTGTTTGTCAACCAACTTATTTACTCCTTACAAAACTGACGTAATGTCTTGATGATTAGGTGATTTGTAGACATTTTGTCACCCAACCGGTCTTGGTAGGGTTATTGACTTATGTTACAAAAATAACACTAGAATTTAAACTTATACGGACATGAATATTAATAATTTCACCATAAAATCACAGGAGGCCATACAAAAGGCCCAGTTGATCGCCCAAGGTTTGGGACATCAGCAAATAGAGAACGAGCATCTTTTTAAGGCAATTACAGAAGTAGATGAAAATGCAATTCCTTTTTTAATCAAAAAGTTAGGCCTAAACTCCAATCTAATTGCGCAAATTCTTGAAAAGGAAATGAACACCTTCCCCAAGGTTGAAGGAGGTGATCTACAATTTTCTAGAGAAGCCGGCAAAACCTTGAACGATGCCAGTATTGTAGCCAAAAATATGGGCGATGAGTATGTTTCCATAGAACATCTCTTTTTATCCATCTTTAAATCCAAAAGTAAGATTGCACAGATCTTAAAGGACCAAGGAGTAACGGAAAAAAACATTCTAGCGGCAATTACAGAACTGCGAAACGGTGCAAAAGTAACCTCGCAAAGTGCAGAGGAAACCTATAATTCCCTGAATAAATACGCAAAGAACCTTAACGAAATGGCCGATAACGGAAAATTAGATCCGGTTATTGGAAGGGACGAAGAAATAAGAAGGGTACTCCAGATTCTTTCCAGGCGAACAAAGAACAACCCTATGTTGGTTGGAGAACCGGGGGTAGGTAAAACTGCTATTGCAGAGGGTTTGGCACATAGGATCGTGCAAGGGGATATTCCTGAAAATTTAAAGGACAAGACCATTTATTCTCTGGATATGGGTGCGCTCATAGCTGGTGCCAAGTACAAAGGGGAGTTTGAGGAGCGTTTAAAAGCGGTAATTAAAGAAGTGACCAGTGCGGATGGCGACATCATTTTGTTTATTGATGAAATCCACACGCTTGTAGGTGCAGGCGGTGGTGAGGGCGCTATGGATGCGGCAAACATACTTAAACCTGCCTTGGCAAGAGGAGAACTTAGAGCTATAGGGGCCACTACTTTAGATGAATACCAGAAGTATTTTGAAAAGGACAAGGCATTGGAAAGACGTTTTCAAAAAATTGTGGTGGACCAACCGGATACAGAAAGCGCTATTTCTATTCTAAGGGGTATTAAAGAAAAATATGAAGCACACCATAAGGTTCGGATTAAGGATGAAGCGGTGATTGCGGCGGTAGAACTGTCTCAACGTTACATTACCAACAGATTTTTACCAGATAAGGCTATTGACCTAATGGACGAAGCGGCTTCCAAGTTGCGTATGGAAATTAATTCCAAACCGGAAGAATTGGATGTGCTGGATCGGAAAATTATGCAATTGGAGATTGAGATAGAGGCCATAAAGCGTGAAAACGATACCTCTAAGCTTAAAGTTCTTAATCTAGACCTTGCAAACGTAAAGGAAGATAGAAACGAACTATTCGCAAAATGGGAGAGTGAAAAATCGGTAGTGGATAACATCCAAAAAACCAAATTGGATATTGAAAACTTCAAGGCCGAAGCCGAGCGTGCCGAACGTAACGGAGATTATGGCAAAGTAGCGGAATTACGCTATGGTAAAATAAAGGATGCTCAAGAAACCCTTACGGTACTTGAGGAAGAGTTGGAGCAACAGCAAGACGCAGGAACGCTCATTAAAGAAGAAGTCACTAGTGAGGATATAGCAGAAGTAGTAGCAAAATGGACCGGGATTCCCGTCACCAAAATGCTACAGAGCGAGCGCGAAAAGTTATTGCGTCTGGAAAATGTATTGCATAAACGTGTCGTAGGACAGGACGAAGCTATTCAAGCGGTTTCCGATGCCATTAGAAGAAGTAGGGCCGGGTTGCAGGATATGAAAAAGCCTATTGGTTCCTTTCTTTTCCTGGGTACTACAGGTGTTGGTAAGACAGAATTGGCCAAGACCTTGGCTTCCTATCTTTTTGACGATGAAAACGCCATGACCAGAATAGACATGAGCGAGTATCAAGAAAGACACTCTGTAAGTAGGTTGGTGGGAGCACCTCCAGGATATGTAGGATATGATGAAGGCGGACAGTTAACCGAAGCCGTGCGCAGACGTCCCTACTCCGTTGTGCTTTTGGATGAGATAGAAAAAGCACATCCGGATACGTTTAATATTTTGTTGCAAGTATTGGATGAAGGAAGGTTGACGGATAACAAAGGCCGTGTGGCGGATTTTAAGAACACCATCATTATCATGACCAGTAATATGGGAAGTCAGATAATTTTAGAGAAATTTGAGAATTCCAATGATACGTATAGTGCTGCGGAAGCTGCCAGGGTTGAAGTCTTGGGTCTATTGAACAAAACCATACGACCCGAATTCTTGAACAGGATAGATGATATCATTATGTTTACGCCTTTGAATAAGGAAAATATTAATGAAATTGTAAAGTTGCAATTAGATGGATTGAAAAAGATGCTGGACAAACAGAACATAACTCTGGACGCTACGGAGGAGGCCATCAGTTTCTTGGCAGAAAAGGGATACGAGCCTCAATTTGGAGCTAGGCCGGTAAAACGAACGATACAAAAGGAAGTACTGAACAACATGTCAAAATCGCTATTAAGTGGCGAAATAAAAGCCGACAGCATTATATTGTTGGATGCTTTTGACAACCAATTGGTATTTAGAAACCAGAATAATCTGGTTAGTGAGTAAACCGCTGTGGATTTAAAATCCATAGATTTGGATTAGCAATGAAATTGCAAATGGATATTGTGTCAATAGGTTATGTTACTTGGTTATTCAGTTATTTACTTAGGCACTTAGCTACTAAATGTTAAGCCCTACGTTTATTGGATTTCAGTAATTTATTAAGCTTGCTTTACCATCATATCTGTTAAATTTCGTCTTACGGTTATATCGTGTACGCATATTTTTTTTGCTCCCCTCTTTAGAAAAGAGGGGCGGCAGCTTTGCTGACGGGGAGATATGACCGCAAAATTGCTCACGTATGGGGCGCCACCGCATAATCCGGGGAAGTTTGGTGTCTTCTTTCAGCTTGGCGTGGGTAACGGCATTCGTGTCAAGAACCAAGCTGGCGTGAGCAAGTTTGCGGGTCAAACCCTCCGTCCACCTTTGGCGGACACCTCCCTTGATCTCAAGAGAGGAGCCTTTAACGGTCCTTCCCATGAAAACATGGAACGGACCTAGGCTTAGAAATCGGGCAGCTAAATGACATTGGGCTTAGCCCAATCTTAATAATGAGTATTGATTAAGTGCCTAAGTCAATTCAGTTAGTTACTTCGAATTATGGAACAACCCATAAATCAATAACCCAATAACCCAATAACCCAATGACCCAATAACCCAATAACCACATAACCACATAACCCCATAACCAAATTGGCTAAACTATTTAAAGAAACTAAAGTAGCTACAATAAAGTAACAGGGTGCTAAGCTTTAATTAGAAAATAATTGTTCGTAGTAGCCTTGCGTGACTAAAGTAATGGAGTCGAGATATAGTAACCTCAAAAGGTGTAATATGGCTCGACTCCATTTTTATTTATGATAGGAAATTTGTTATTTTTTTGTAATAATTTATACCGTACAGTATAGATTTTTTTATCTTCGTATAAAACCGTATCAATGTCCAAGAAAGCCGAAAGAACCACCAACTTTATTATTGAGACCGTTGCCCCAATATTTAACAAACACGGTTATGTTGGAACCAGCATGAGCGATTTAACAGAGGCTACCGGTCTTACCAAGGGGGCACTCTATGGTAATTTTGAAAACAAAGAAGCTTTGGCACTTTCCGCCTTCAAACATAATAGAGATCTATTGTTGGCTGCTATCGATGATAGGTTAAATAGCCCCGGTTCCGCGCTGGAGAAATTGTCCAACTTAATGGATTTTTATAAGAAATACGACGCTTTTAGTTCAAGCATGGGAGGTTGTCCCGTACTTAATGTAGGTGTAGATGCACAGCATAATAACAAACTACTGGCTGCGGCATCAAAGGAAACCATTAAAGAGATCGAAGGTAAAATAGCCTTAGTGTTGGAAACTGGACTTAATAACGGGGAACTAAAAATTCCGGTAACACCGCTTCAATTTGCAAAACAGATGTTTACCATGATTCAAGGGGCTATAGCAATGGCCACGGTTACCCATGATCGAAAATACCTATTGAATACGGTGGCATATTTGGAAATTTTGATGAAGCGAGAACTCAAAAAATAAAAAACCAGTTACAGTAAAAAGCTTTACCCGCTAAGCATCCTACTTGTTTTTATTTTTTTCCTGAATCCATTTGCTCATATACTTGGTACTTGCCATTGTTTGATGCAACAGCATACTTCCTATGAAATTTTCATTTCTATGCGCTGTTAGATTCTTACGTATACTATTAATTTTGGAGCTGAACTTTTTAACCAGTATATTCTTTTGATAACGATTTCTCAAGATTTTGTAGCCATTGTTTTGTGCTTCTAGCCACTGAATTCTATTTTGGTATAATTCAATTGCCGCTTTTACAAAATCCGATTCCTTGTCGGTAATTGCTCCATTCCACTCCAAGTCGCCATGCATACCTTCCGCCCCGATAGTGGTTGTTATGCTAGGTGTTCCAAATTGCATGGCATGAAGCAATTTGCCCTTGATACCCGCACCAAAGGATAAGGGTGCAAGACAAACCCTAGCATCTTGCATTACCTCGGATACATCCTTGGCCCTTCCAAAGACCTTAAAACCGTTTAGGTCCTGATTCAGATCTAAAATCTCTTCTGGTAGATAGGCACCATAAACAGTAAGATTTACATTAGGCAATTGCTTTCTTAACTTAGGCCATATCGCTTTTTTTAGCCGTTTTATTGCTGCTAAATTAGGTAGATGTTTTCCTCCTCCGATAAATATAAAATCCTTCCGCTCCTCAAATAGTTTTGTTTGCTTGGGTATATCCGACGCATCTACCATAAAAGGAAGGTGCAACAATAGGTTTTCATCTATTCTCAGGGTTTTGATGAGCAATTCCATTTCAAAATCGGAAATAATAAGGGAAAGATCACAACGATAGATACTTGCTATTTCACGTTTTGTTTTAGTATCCCGTATCCAGATGTCCGTAGCGAACGGAATCTGCTTTTTATGACATTGCTCCCTTAAATGTCGTAAGGAATGTAAATCTTCGGTATCTAAAATCCGTAGGGCATTTGGGGCATGTTCCGCAATTCTCCATCCGAATTGTTCTTCGGTCAGAAACCTGTCAAAAAGTACGATATTGGGCTGTACTTCTAGTATAAAGTCATTGAAGGAATCACAATTCAAAACAACTCTTTCTGTATGTACGCCCAATGATTCAAGATGCAGGCTATGCTCGTTGCTAGCCGTAGTTGCAACAAATATAACTTCATGATGCGCATCTAAAAAGAACTGTAGCAGTTGTAAAATACGTACACCGGCGGCAGTGGCATTGGCCTCCGGCCATCCCCAGCCAATAAACAGAATCTTTTGACCGTACGGTTTCTGAAGTGCTTCGATTATGAATTTTTATTTAGATTTCTAATAATGGCCAAGCAGAACTGTCCGCCTACATTCTAGCTGCAAACTTCTTGGAAATCTTGCTGCGTAACTTTCGTTCGTAATCTTCTTCCAGCCACTCTTTGTAGTTTTTGGTATTGTTCATTATACAATAGGAATATTGACGCACCCGATACGAAATTTCTTCTTTTAATTTTTTGGCCAGGATACGGGCATCGAATACATCCTCGGCATTTTCCAAACAGATTTGGGCATGTTGCTCAATACTGCGTTCCAAAACCAATTTAGACTTTTCACCGTTGGCAAAGCTTTTTTTATACTCTGCCTTTATATCAAACTCAATATTTTTTGATTTCGCAAACTCATTTCTAAGTTCTTGTGGCATTTCATAAACGAATTCCCGCTCTATTTCCTCATCGTTTTTAATATTCTCCAAGTAAAAATCCGGGAAATGAAAAATTTCCTGCCAATCTACGGCTGCGTCCCACATACCAAAGCGCGCAATATTATTGCCCATATCAACCACGGTAAATTCTTCTTTATGCGGCAAATAGCGCGAGCCACGACCAATCATTTGAAAATACAGGGTAAGTGATCTTGTGGCACGGTTAAGGATTATCGTTTCAACCGAGGGTTCATCAAACCCGGTCGTAAGAATGCTTACCGAGGTTAAAATAGCATCCGGTGTTTCAGAAAACCATTTTAAGATTTCTTTTCGTTCCGCTGCGGTATTCTTATTGTCTAGATGTTGAATATTATACCCCGCTTTTTTAAAGGTCTCATATACATAGCGAGAGGTATTTATACCATTATTAAAAATCAGGGTTTTAGTTCCTAAGGCAATTTCTGAATATGCTGTTAGCAACTTGCCCAACATACTATGGTTGCCGTAGAGCTCATCTGATGATTTAACCGTATAATCACCGTTTATTCCCAGTTTTAAGCTCTGCAGGCTAACATCGTAATTGTACATGTTGGCCTTTGCCAAAAACTTTTTTTCTATAAGTGACCCTATACTTTCCCCAACGATCAACTTCTTGTAGTTGTCCTTCATGGGAAGTTTAATATTGGAGCTTAAGGGTGTGGCGGTTACCCCTATTATCGCGGCTTCCTCAAAATATTTGAACAGTTTTCGAAAAGAATTATAGTGCGCTTCATCTATAATTACCAGACCAATATTATTAATTTCTACTTTTTCTTCCTGTAGCCTATTGTTCAAGGTTTCGACCATGGCAACAAAACACATGAACTCGTCTTGATCTATAAGCTCTTTTACATCACTATTTATAATTTTATTATTAACGCCAAATCCATGCAACATCTTGGAAGTCTGCGCACTTAATTCTACCCTGTGCGTAAGCACTACGACCTTTTTATTGGTTTTTTCGATATACCTCCTAGCGATTTCAGAAAAGACAACGGTTTTTCCACCTCCGGTTGGCAATTGATACAACAAATTTGAACCAGCAGGATTATTGTCCAAATACTTGAAAATAGTATTGAGGTCTTCTTCCTGGTAATCGTACAAGGTCTTTTCGGTAGTATCTTTTGATGATTTCAAAAAGTAGGCACAAGTTTAGAGTTGAATAAATAAACAAAAACCTTACGAAATTAGAAGATTTTTATGGGTAAATGAAATATTAAGGTGCAAAAAAGATGCAATATTGTAAGGTTTAAGGTTTCAAGACCAAACCTGCAAAAAGGTTTTAAAGTGGTATGTTCAAGGCTTAAGCGAGATCTGAACCTGAAAGCCAGGGTTAAACATCTAAAATTGCTGAAATCAATACCCCTTTTCTCGATGCACTACATTGTTCAATTTTTTCCCTTTTTGAAGGTTTTCATAATTTTCCAAAATTTGGGGAACAACGGAATTAGTGTCCGACACACTTGCATAATGAGGTGTCATAAAGATTTTAGGATGCTTCCAGAACGGGTGAGCACTTGGCAAAGGCTCCTCGTGGTATACATCCAAACAGGCTCCGGACAGGTGGTTGCTATCCAATTGGGCAATAAGGTCGGCATCTACCAAATGACCACCTCTTGCCACATTGATAATATAAGCACCTTTGGGCAGTTGCTCAAAAAGTGGCGTATTTAGAATACCAGTGGTTTCGGGTGTTAATGGTAGGAGACATACCAAGAAATTGGTTCCGGATAAAAACGTACCTAGACCCGAATCTCCGACAAAAGTAGTAATGCCTTCAATCGATTTTTTATTTTTGGACCAGCCTTGAACCTTAAAACCGGCTTTGACCAAGTCTTTGCCCGTAAGTGCACCCAATTCTCCCAGGCCCATAATGCCCACGGTAACATCAGCAATTCTGCGGTACGCTGTCGTCTTCCAAACTGCTTGTGTTTGTTGCACCTTGTAGGTGTTAAAATTTTTAAGCTCTGCAACAATGGCGGCCAATACGTGTTCGGACATATCGCTTGCCAAATAAGGGTCTACTACCCTGGTAATGGGAATATGTTCCGGTACAGAGGCATCATCAAAAATATAGTCTACCCCTGCTCCTGCGGATGCAATGCATTTTAAATTCGGGTAATCCTTTAAGCTGCCTTTCGGATGCTTCCAGATGAGCGCCATGGTTATTTCTTCCTTTGGATGCTCTTCTAGGTAGTTGTATACCTTGAGTTGTGAATTCGCTTTTAGCAAAGCATGCTTCCAAGCATCGATCTTATTATCCTGTCTAATTACTACTATTGCCATTTAATCCAATATATCCAGGGCCTTGGAAAATTCTTCTCCATAGGGCCAGTTTTCGTTTTGTGTTTGTTGGTAAAACGTCACTATACGTTCCTTAAATTCTCCAAAAAGTCCATTTTGCGATACAAATTGCGTCATTTGGGCAAATGAGTTGCCCATACTCTTATAAAAGGAGTCAGGGGCGTTTCTATTCATGGTAAAGGTTTGCCCTATTTCAAGATTAAAACACATGACATCCGCTATTAGGCTAGGTTCCATTCCTAATGTAATAAATTGTTTAATTAATTTTTGAGCCACGGAGCGCCTTGCTTTAGGGCGTTTACGTTTTAATGGAAAATATTCATTCGAGATTTTGGTCTTAGCCTCTTGCACCAGCCTATCCTCTTTAGGATTAAAGATGAAGTCGTAGTAGGTCTTTACCTCTGGAAACCTTTCGTATAAATCCAATAGCTGCATACGTAGCTCCTCTTGGGGCAACTCGTTCAGGTATTTTTTAAAGGATCTTTTACTCATGTTGTAAGTTACTCCCAAAAATAAGGTTTGCATCGAAAAAACAATAGATTCTCGTAAAATAAACTGTAAGGCTCATAAAATATGTATAATTAAGTACCCATCTCTTTGGAAAAGAGCCAATAAAAATGTATTATGTTCCTTGGTAGAATTACTAACACAGAGACATCCATATATATGAGGCAACTTAAAATCATCAAGCAGGTAACGAATAGAGAATCCAAGTCATTGGACAAATACCTGCAAGATATTAGTAAGATAGATTTAATAACGGCTAACGAGGAAGTAGAATTAGCGCAACGCATTCGTAAAGGAGATCAGATTGCACTTGAAAAGTTAACCACCGCCAACTTACGGTTCGTAGTATCCGTGGCAAAACAATATCAAAACCAAGGGTTAAAATTACCCGATTTAATAAATGAGGGAAATCTTGGACTCGTTAAGGCGGCCAAACGTTTTGACGAAACCAGAGGCTTTAAGTTTATTTCCTATGCCGTGTGGTGGATACGCCAATCTATTCTGCAAGCATTGGCCGAACAGTCACGTGTGGTACGTTTGCCCTTGAATAAAATTGGCTCCATAAATAAGATAAAGAAAACATTTTCTTACTTGGAACAAGCACATGAGCGGCCGCCCTCTGCAGAGGAGATAGCAAGTGAATTGGAAATGACGGTTACGGAAGTAAAACAATCGTTAAAAAACTCGGGTAGACATGTGTCCATGGATGCACCTTTGCGCGAAGGGGAAGACTCCAACCTTTACGACGTATTACGTTCGGGAGAGTCTCCAAAACCGGATAATCAGTTATTGCAACAATCCTTGAACACGGAAATCAATAGGGCGTTGGACACTTTATCGCCAAGGGAGGCGGATGTGGTAAAACTGTACTATGGTATTGGCGACCAACAATCCATGACCTTGGCCGAGATAGGACAAACTTTTGACCTTACAAGAGAACGCGTAAGACAGATAAGGGAAAAGGCCATTCGTAAATTAAGGCATAACTCTAGAAGCAAATTGTTGAAAACGTATTTAGGGTAACCCAAACATTTTTTCAGGATAAAAAAAGCACCTTCTTTTGGAAGGTGCTTTTTCTTTGATAAACACTGAACACTAAACTAAGAATACGATAGCTTGCTGATATTGAAATCTACAAGAATGTCGTTTAAGTCTTGTATAAAATTTTGATACGAATTGTTGTCTTGATTTTGATAGGCCATACATAAAGATTTTGGGTTAATTTGAAAGGGATTACATATAATCCAATTCCACTAATTCGTTAAGGCTTAAAATTTCGTTTAAATCTTGAAGGAACACTAAATATTCCTCTCCGTAGGTGTCGTAAAGCATAGGTTTTTTTATTGATTAGTAATTAGATTTGGGCGCTGCTGAATTACATAGTAAACATAAAATAAACGTATATTTTGCACAATTAATTGTGGTGTAGCTGCTAATTTTTGTTGTAAAAACAGTGATTGGCGTCGGTAAAGGAATTTACTGGGCACCCTATTAGTTTATGTTCCTGGTCCCCAATGAATATCCGTTGGTCGGAAAACCATAGAACTATTTAAATTTAACCTGATAAGATAACCCAGCAGTAACCGATAAAAAGAAGTTCCCGGAACTAAAAGCTAGTTCCTGGCGGTTTACACCAACATTTACCTTATACTGATTACTATTGTTCGCCCTTGTAAATTGATACTCCAACCGCACCCGCTGCGCCTCTAAATACAGTAAGGTCTGTGCCAGCAATTCTCCGTCAACGATAAACTGGTTCATTTCGGTATCGAACCCATAGCCGAGGTTCATACCCAGCCAATTGTTTCCATCCTTAAAATAACGGCGTACCAACAAGCTTCCGGATACACCAAGGCCTTTTACCGCATCTGGAACCACAAAAGGTCTTAAGGATGCGTAATAATTACCTCTGTACAATCCAAAACTACCTGTTAATATCGTGGCTTCGTCCGTGGCAAAGGACAAGTGTCTCAATCCTAAGGAAGCCTCCAGTGCGTTCGGTAGTTCTTTTACTATTTCTGCCCCTACTCTATGTCTTGGGAAAATTTCTGAATTTGAAAAACCATAATTAAAATACCCGCTCAGTGATTTTGAGATTTTAGGATACGCATCTATTTCTGCCTGAAGTCCATTAAGGTTAAACCGCCTATTAAAGTTGATACGTGGCAACAACACACCCCATTTTGTTTCTTTTCGGTATTCTATGGCACCGTAATACATTGGATCCAAAACCTGGTCAAAGACTTCACCTTCTGTATACACCGTAAATGCTTGTTTTTTTTCTTCGGCGATCTTTGTTGCTTTAAGTTTGTTCTGTAAAAGCTGGGTGTCGGCTATTTGCTTTACTATTTCTGTTTTAATTTGAAGGATATCCATGTCATCTTCCAGAAAAACCAACGCTTTATTGGCCATGCCCAATGCAATATGTAAATTATTGGCATACTGCTCGTTTTTTATAGCACCTATCCAAACTTCCTTGTTTTTTCTTTCCTTGCTCGTTATTGCATTGAACTCTGCCCTGGCTTTATCAAATTCTTGGTCCCAACTGTAGGTCTTGGCCAAAAGACTGCGTACATCTACGTACTCGGGATAACGGGAAAGGACAAGTTTAAGCGTATCCCTGGCATCACTTCTATTACCAGCAAAAGCCAGCTCCCGAGCTGTAAAGTAAGAAGTGTCCGGGTCGCCATTATAGGTATACTCCTGCCCCTTAACAGCGCTTAAGAACAGTAAAAATAGAATGAAAATAGCAATTTGATTCAGCTTCATGGCATATCCAATTTAGCTGTTGAATTCTCCAACATCGGTTTTTGTTCGTTTGCGCGCTGTATCTTTTTGTTCAGTATATCGTCATTTAATCCATGTGCCGTTATTTGATACAAAACCTGACGTATATCCTGTTCGGGGTTCGCCCAATAATAGGTATCCAAAAGTGCACAATAGCCGTCTATATATTCGGGATATTTACGTATTACTTCTTTTAAGGTAGCAATAGATTTCCCATATTCTTTTTTCCATGAATAAATACGTCCTTTTAATATTTCCGTATCCGCATGTCTTGGTATTTCGGTTAGAATGTAATCCGATAATAACAATGCCCTGTCCCAATCCTTATTAAAAGCTAATTTCCTAGCGGTTGTGTAGGCGTCATCAAAGTCCTTACCATTAAAAACACTTTGAAGCCAAAGCGTTTCGGACTTGGAAAATTTTCGTTCATCACTAAGCACGGTTGATACTTCCTTGGGCAATAACTTATCGTTTTGGGTCACATAGTTGTTAACGGATTTATTGTAGCTAAAACTACTTTTTATCGCGGCAACTTGCTCGTCCGCGATATGGTTATCCGAAAAACTGAGATCATTGTTTAATTCACTAATATTCCCATCTGATAAAAAAAAGGAGTTATAAACATAATCCTGAATCTTGTTCGGCCCCCTGAACAAGGGTATCTCCTTGTCTAAATCGGCTGCGTTTTTTGTTAATTGCCCATTGGCTAACCAGGCTACCGTATGTGGCGCTTTAAAACCATACCTATTGTCCAGCAAGGAAAGTATTGCCGGAGCAATATCCGCGTGTGACGCGAGCTTCGAAATTTCTGTTGGACTCTTTAACAAAGGACTATAGATTAACAACGGAACCTGATAGCGTTTCAATTGATTTTCAGATGGGATATTACTATTCAAATGACTTCCTGTTATAATGTAAATCGTATTATCGTATCCTTTATATCTTCTTTCTGCTTTAAAAAATTGAGCTATAGCCTCATCTGTGTAACTGTAACTGGCAAAAAGTTTTCTATTATGATTTATAAACCTTGCGGTTTTTTCGTTAAACGAGGAACGTTTGAGGAGTTTTTCAATTTCACCTTCGTATTTTTCAAAGTAAGGAATAGCATAAGGTGCTTTGGTGCTTAGCGTCTTAAAGACTTCTAAACTTGGTATTTCATTCGAGAACTCATAGGTTTCGAAATAGCGCTGGAACAGTTCGTGATCCGGATAGCCCAAGGTTATTCCCGCAGCATCTTGGTTTTGCAAAGTGTATTCTTTACCAAATACGGTTTTATCCAGAATACGGTCTACTCCTTCCTGTACCAAAAATCGGTCATAACTATTTAGTGCACTGTTTCCGCCATAATTAAACGCCGTTTGATAACCATTCTCCTTTAAAATACTATATAAGGTATGCCTATGTGTAAAACCATCTAGATTTGTAAATCCATGTTTACCATAGGGTAAAGAACCGACTACGGTTGCAACGGCACCGGACCCATCTCCCGTATTACTAATAAAATTTGGCAAATATAAAGATGACAGAGCCATTTTTTGTAAATAGGGCATGATTCCGCTATATATCCCTTGGGCATCGACAAAATCGGTTCCTAGTCCGTCTATTATCAGGATTTTAATATTGGGCTTTTTTTCGGCTAGGTCAAAATAAGCTTGTAAGTCCGTTGTAGGGACATACGCCCTTGCCAATGGATATTCTTCGCTACCATTATAGGTGTCTTCTTCAAAAATAGCTGCATAAACACTTTCCAAAAGATGCTGGGTCTTGTTTTCATTAATAGGCTTGCGATCAGAGTACAAGATTGCCAAAAACATACTGAACAGAATAATCGTAAACGGGTACATTCTGCTGATCACCTTGTAGAACGGTGCGGTATATCGATATAAAAAATGACAAGCAAGCAAAATGATAGCTATTGCCATAAGTGCTTTTAGTAACCCAAATCTAACGTAGCCTTCAGTTTCACCAAACAGTCCGTAAACATCCAATAGTTCATAATTATCAATGAAATAAGTAATTAACAGCCCCTCGATAAACAGGAGCAATGCAAAAATCAAACGTACGGTATTGAACCCAAGACTCGGTTTTTTATTCTCTAATAAATTAAATAAAAATGCAAATACTACGGAACAAACCGCCGCAAAACCAAGATGGTGCAGGATGTGGAGAAATAGACTTTTATTTACAACACTGTCCAGTACGCCGGTAATATAAAGCACCGTGTTTTGATAGATCGATAAGAGTAATAAGCCTACAAAAAAAGTGATCACCAAAGGAATATAATCCTTAAGTGTTCTCTCTTTTTTTACTATACTATTTGTTTCTACCTGCATAACTATGTGGCTTTTGCAAACCCCTTACGGACCTGGGTGCCCCAACCCGACTTTATCTTGAACAATTTTTTGTAATTGCCCCTTATCGCGGCCCAAACCATAAATGGATGGTATACAAAAGGTTCTATAAGGGCGCAAAGCATCAGAATTAAAATATCCTTGGTTTTATTATATTCGTTATAGGAATAAACGTCCCACAGAATAGCGTAAAAAGAGAACATGACGGAAAAAATATAGACCGTTGCCGTAATCGCCAAAAAGAAATCCCAATTTAATATGCCCAACCAATAAAATAGTATAATGGTAAAAAAACCAAAAAACTCCAAAATGGGCGCTAGCCATTCATAAAAAAACCAATAGGGGTAGCTGAGCATACCCAACCTACCGAACTTTGGGTTAAAAAACATATCCTTGTGCTTGAACAGGGTCTCAAGGTTGCCCCGGGCCCAGCGATCTCGTTGATTTATTAATATTTTGGGGTCTTCGGGTACCTCTGTCCAACAAAGGGGATCCGGAATATATTCAATGGTATACGGCAGTTTTCTTTCGTGCATATACCGCCTCATTTTAAAAACAATTTCCATGTCCTCGCCTACGGTATTAGTGTCATAACCTCCTACCGCCAAGGCAATTTCCCTATCAAAAAAACCAAATGCTCCTGAAATAATTAGCAGACTATCTATTCTTCCCCATGCCATACGACCAAGAATAAAAGAACGCGTGTATTCCAGTAGCTGGAAACGGGCCAACCAATTGGAAGGTAGTTTAATCTCTTCCAATTGCCCCCCTTGAATGATACAGGAATTGGCAACACGTATAACACCCCCAACAGCGATCACCCGTTTCTCCGAGCGCTGAAAAAAAGATTTGACCACGTGTAAAAGTGCATCGGGCAATAAAAGACAATCTACATCTATGCAACCTACATACTGATTGGTAGACAAGGCCATTCCCGTATTCAAGGCATCTGATTTTCCTCCATTATCCTTATCTATCACGGTAAGTTTTGAAAATGCCTTATGTGGCGATTTGTAAATTCCCCGTATGGTCTTGGACTGCCAATTAGGGTCTATCTCCTGCTCTATTTTTATTAGATCATAAGCATCGATCATTTTTTGGAGCGTATCGTCCTTGCTGCCATCATTGACCACCATTACTTCGTAATTTACATATCTAAGAGACATCAAGGAACGGATATTTTCAACTATGGTGAGTCCTTCGTTGTATGCTGGGGCTACTATGGTGATACTTGGAGCCAACGGGGATGCCATTAATTTTGACATGTCTCCAAAACTATTTTTGTTCTTGTAATGAATAGAATTTCTTGTAGAAAAATACCCCATTCCTATAAACAACAGGAATAGAATTAGGGTAAACATGAAAAAAACAATGTTTATATACTCTAGGATGATATTAAAGGCCCCACTGCTCACTATTTTTTCTGATATAATTTAGTGGACATAGCGCATAAATGATCGAACATGGTATTGCCGTCCATTTGATTTGTTGGTGCATCTTTTTCTTTAACACCGGTCTTTGCAGGACTTATGAAATCAAAATCTACAATAAACAGTGAATCCATATCTGATTCATCCGTTACTGTTTTTTCCTTGGCTTTCTTCCGCTCTTCAAAATTATCCGGTACGGCAATACTGGTAAGCCTTACCGAAATGGCATCCAAAGCACGTTTAGCAGCTTTTTGCAATTGCTTGTCTTCGTTCAAAATCAAGCTTTCCAATAACGGTATTTCCTGTTCATCGCCTATATCGGCAATTTCATCAAGGAGAATTATTTTTGCCTCCGTATCGCTTACTTCAAACAGACTTTGAAAAACGCTTTGACGTTCTTGCACCAGTGTTGGTTCAAAAGTTATCTGTATTTCATCGCTAATCGAAAATGAAGCTATTAACTCTTTTATTCTTCCTCGCAACGCTGCATTACTTTCTTTATCCAGCAACATTTTTAAGTGTGGTATTTCCCTATGGTCACCAAGCTCGGCAATATCTTCCAGTAGGGCTGCGGTATTAAGTGCCGCATCATCATAAAACAAAGGTTTGGGAATATTGCCCAGCTCTTTCTCCATATCGTTTTCTATATTGATTTCTATACTATCCTCTTGTTGATCTGTTGGTTTTTGCATGTCAAAAGCACGGCACCAATCAATTTCCGGTATTTCGTCTTTTGAAGTTGAAGCTTTTGCATGTTCCAAAACATCGTATATCACGGTTATTTGTGATACCTCTGCCCTTGCTATGTTGTCTGAAAATCCAATTTTTGGTTCTTGGTTACTTTTGCTTAGCTCAGTTTTCGAATCGTTCTCAATCTCCTCGGTTTTTGCCTCAGATTTTTTGGACACCGTTAATTCCTCATACCACACCCAAATTTCATTGGTTATAGGTTCTGCTGATTTATCCTGCTCAGTTTTCGATGTATACGCTGACTTCACTTCTTCAAAACAAACGGGTAAGTCGTTACATGTTTGTTTTTCGTCATGGACAGTTTCGGCAGTGACTATGGGAAGGAATTCATAATGTAGCTGATCTATAGGACTAGGAGGTAGCACGGTTTCGACATATACTTTTAGGTCCTTTACGTTCGTTTCCACTTTTTCGTTTTTCACGATATCTTCAAGTGGTTCTAATACCTCATTAGGAGCATCTGCCGTTACAATGGGCAAAAAACTGATTTCGGCGGGTAATATTTCCAATGAAGGCTTGCTAAGTCCTTCAGCATCAAAATTCAAGCTATCCTTAGATACGGAAATATCTTTTTCGTTCATTTCTTCTCCCTTTTTGTCGCTTAAAACTACGTTTTCATCACTTGAAATAGCCAAAGAAGATGCTGTTGGCTCCAAAGGTTCAAAATCCTCCTTCGGAACAATATCCTGTGTTGGAAGCACCCCTTCTGGCCGTATCGTATTTAACGCACTAATGGCTTTTCCCTTAACGGTAAAAGCCACTTCTTTTGTTATTAAATCTTCTAGAAAACCAATATCCTCTTCGGTGCCAAGCTGAGATAAGGCTTCAAGCAGATACATTTTAACATCGGTAGTACATTTCCAGAATATGGTTTTTAACACGGGTACCGCATCGGTAACATTAAAATCCCTGATACAAAAAATCGCCTCTTTTTTGATCGCGTCACTTTTGTGCCTGAGGAGTTGAATCAGCGAAGCGCTTGCATCGTTTTGGTTGTAATATTTAATTAGCCTTAACGAAAAGAGTACAACATCGTTGTTTTTAGAAGTAAGCCAAAGCCTGAATGCAGGTGGTTCATAGTCTGTTTTGTTTCGAACTACGTCTAAAAGTTTCAACTGCTGCCACTCGGATATTTTGTATTTAGTGTGATCGAGGAAATAGTTAATTCCCTCTTCTTTGAGACTAACCGTTGCAATTTCTGCCTGTTTTCGAATTGTTGTTCTCTTGTCGTTGATGAAACGGGTAATTAAACCGTATGAATCCTTTACCTCCATTTGGGTAAGTTCATGAATACCTTTGGATATTAACTCCCATCGCCAGCTGTTCAACTTTTTGTAAGCGTCTTTATGAAGTTCTAAATCCTGATAAATATGAAGCAAGTCGGTTCTTGTTTTACCAGTGACATCCTTTTTTAGATCCATTAATACTTCTATAAGCACCGCTCTATCAAAGCTATTCTTAATAAGTTCACGTATTTGGATTTTTAAATCGATATAGTTGATCTTTTCTTTCTTTTCCCCATCTTCCTCAAAAAACAGGAATTCACAAATCATTGGAGAAAACACCTTTCGTTTTGCTATAACTTGTTTCCCAAGTCTAGAAAGTCTATTTCTAAAAAAGAATACCGAACCAAAATATATAAGTGCAACAACTACAAAGAATAGGGAAAGCGCCCATAAAAATTCTGTTGGGATTTTTGGGGCGCTAATCAAAACGTTGTTGGTGTATGTATTTAAATAAAAATTCAAATATTGGTTTTGTTTACTTCTCTTGCGATTCTCACCAGTAGTTCCGATGGACTTACCGGTTTGGAAATAAAATCGTTGGCGCCGAGTTCAAAGGCGCTAAGTACATTTTCTTCATTACCTGCAGAAGAAATAATGATAATTGGCGTATTGGATTTTAATTCTTTTCTAACGTGGTTAATAAGCTCTATTCCAGAAAAATAGGGCATCATGATGTCGCTCACGATAATGTCCGGTATGGAATGGGACAGGTATTCCTTCACCTCTTTCCCGTCTATTACGTGGTCTACTTTATACCCGGCTTTCTTTAGCCTAAAGTTTAGTAAGGAGGCCAAAAGCTCATCGTCATCGGCCAAAAGAACAATCTTTTCCTTCATGCTTAGCTCTTTTTCAATTTGGCCAATTCCAAATCTATAAGCGTCTCTATTAAGGGATATTCTCTTAAGAATTGATTAAAAAGCGGTTCCAAATTCATCATTTCCGATTTTTTCGCATAACCCTCAATACCCACAACTAGCTGTTTTAGATCAGTGGTGTTCATAAGTGCCAACCCTGCCTTAATTTTATGTGCGGCCATCTGAATTTCCTCAAAGGCATGGTTGGATATGCCAATTTTTACCGATCCTATGAATTCGTATATGTTTTGCTTAAAAAGCCTGATAAGCTCTTGAAGCATGTCCAATTCTCCATAGCACTCTTTTAACAAGGCGGTAAGATCAACGGTTTCCTTTTTTTGATCTGTGTATATAATGGTCTCCGTTTTTAGTAGCTTAAGACTTTCTTGTGTAAGGCTCCGTTCTTTCTTTCTTTTTAATAATTTGATCATCAGCTCGTTCAGCGTATATGGTTTTAATAAAAAATCGTTTATTCCGGACTCATAACAACGTTCCTCATCTTTTGCCGTAAAATCTGCGCTAAATGCAATTATGGGAACATTACTTATTTTATTTTCCGCTAAGGCACGGATATTTTTAGTAATCTCAAAGCCGCTCATTCGGGGCATTTTAAGATCCATTAACACAATATCTATTTGCTCTGTTCTTAAAATGGAAAGACCTTCTTTTGGATCTTCGGTAACATAAGTGATACAATCCCATTTGTTCAATTGTTCGCTAATGAGGTGTTGATTGAGCTCGTTATCTTCAAAAATCAAGATTTTTGTTCCTCCTAAAAGCTTCTTTCCCTTAGCGGTGCTAACAGATTTAGGTTTGGTTTTGGGAATATTATGTATGTTGCCTTTACCAAAAGGAATCTCAAATTTAAACGTAGTACCTTCTCCCAGTTTACTGCTAACAGAAATAGAACCACCTTGTTTTTCAATAATTTCCTTCACGATACTCAGGCCCAATCCAGAGCCACCATACTTCCTAAACGTATCCTGCGCTGCTTGTTTGTAACTTTCGAATATATGTCCTAGTTGCTCTTGGGATATACCAATACCGGTATCCTCTACGGTGAACTGCAACATATAGGTTTCATTTTTTTGTTCCTTTAAGTCAACTGAAAGTTTTATATGTCCTTTTTCTACAAATTTGATCGCATTCCCTAGTAAGTTGAGTAATACCTGAGATAGTTTGGATGGATCCCCTACAAGTACCTTGGGAACATTAGGAGTAATGTTAATTTTCAAGGCAACCGATTTATCTACAATAAGTGTTTGGCACAGGAACATAACATCCTTTATCAAACCGTGTACATTAAAGTCTACTGCATCAAAATTGGCTATACCGGTAGATAGTTTAGAGTATTCCAAAACCTCGTTTATTATCTCCATTAGGTTGTAAGAAGCAGATTGTATGGCTTGTACTTTTTGCGACTGGCTTTCGGTAAGGTTCTCTTCTCTTAACAAATTAGCAAAGCCAATGATACCGTTCAAGGGCGTGCGTATTTCATGGCTTACATGGGCAATAAGCTTTTTGTCTTGTCCTATTTGTTTTGAAGCTATTTTTTTAATTGGAGCATGAGTTTTTTCCTGGGTTTCTTCCGCTCCAAATAGTTGATCATTTAGCTGGGATTTGAACCTATTGAAAGATTCTTTTAAGTTCTTGGCTTCTTCCATTTTGAGTTCTTCAAATGAAAAACCATTTAAGGAAGCTTCCAGATCGGAAAGCTGGCCTAACAGATCTTTAGTTTTTAGTTTGGACATAGGTTAATGTTCCTTGGTTTTCGGGGTTTTTACACTTTTATTGAACCTAAAATTCCCTTTTTAGGCTGCGGTAGACAATTAAATGTTTGCAAGGCTTCATTTTTTGTTGTGAAACCACCATATTTGTAGGTCTAAAAAAATCACAAATGAAAGTAATTGGCTACATATTTATCGCATTCACCCTATTTTCCTGTAATGAGAAGAAAACCAAAGTAACTGAAACCACAGAGGAACGAGCACAAAGAATCCATGAAAACACCATCACGTTGGATACACATGATGATATCAATACAAAAAATTTCACGGATTCCATCAACTATACCCAACGCTTGGAAACACAAATAAACCTTCCAAAAATGGAAGAAGGCGGACTGGATGTGGCATGGTTAATTGTGTATACGGGACAAGATTCCTTAAATGCCGAAGGCTATGCAAAAGCAAAAGAAAATGCAATGGATAAGTTTGCGGCCATTCGTAGGCTGTGCGAGGAGTATGCACCGGATAAAATAGAACTTGCCTATTCTTCAGATGACGTAAGACGTATTGTTGCCGCCGGGAAAAAAGTAGCCATGATAGGGGTAGAAAACGCCTATCCGATAGGGGAAGATTTAGCCGGTTTTAAGCAATACCACGATTTAGGTGCACGCTATATTTCACTTTCCCACAATGGTCATAGTCAGTTCTGTGATTCCAACACCGGAGAGAAAGATTCTGTTTGGCTGCATAACGGACTCAGTGACCTGGGAAAAAAAGCGGTGGAAGAAATGAACCGATTAGGTATCATGATCGATGTTTCCCATCCATCCAAAGAGGCCATGAAACAAATGATCGCACTGTCTAAGGCCCCCATAATAGCATCACACTCCTCGGCACGCGCCTTATGTGACCATAGCAGAAACTTAGATGACGAGCAGCTGATGCTCATGAAAGAAAATGGTGGCGTAGTGCAAACAGTGGCCTTTACTTCGTATTTAAATACCGAAAAACATGAGGCCAAAGCGGACTACATGAAAAATATTTATCAAACAGTGGCAGATTCCCTAAGTATAGAATGGTTTGAAAGATCGCAATTTGCTAGCCTAACGGATATACAAAAGGAGGCTTTTATGGAAAACTATCCAAAGGTTACAAAAATTGCAAAAGATATCGCTGCAAAAGATCCAAAGGCACCAGAAGGAGTTTCCGTAGTAGACTTAGTAAATCATATTGATTATATGGTTGATTTAATCGGTATTGATCATGTCGGCATCAGCTCGGATTTTGATGGCGGCGGAGGTATTGAAGGATGGTCTGATGCTTCCGAAACTTTCAATGTAACCCTAGAGCTTGTAAAGCGCGGTTATACGGAAGAAGAAATCGAAAAACTGTGGTCTGGAAATTTACTAAGGGTATTGGATGAAGTGCAGGCAGTAGCTAAAACCATGGCACAAGGCTAAGCCTCGTTTGCTGCAGCCAAGCGGTCCTTTACAAATTCGATCTTTGTTTTGCCATGAGGGTGTGGTTTGCCATCGATTCCTAGGTTTACCATGATAATATTGTCTACCGTAACAATGGTCTCATGGTTCATTTTATTGCGGACTTCGCAGTTTACAGTAAGGGATGTTTTACCAAATTTAACCACTTCAATACCTATTTCAACCACATCGCCTTGCTTTGCGGCACTCATAAAATTTATTTCCGAAATATATTTGGTAACAATTTTCGCATTCTCCAATTGAACTATGGCATACAAGGCTGCTTCTTCGTCTATCCAAGCCAACACTTTGCCACCAAAAAGTGTTCCGTTGGAATTCAGGTCTTCAGGTTTTACCAGTTTTCTTGTGTGAAACTTCATAATCATCTTATTTAAAAAAGTAAAATTAAACCTAAAAGAAAAGTACGAGCCATCCTTTGTCTTCTTTATTTACATATTTACCAAAAACAAAAACAACGTATATAATTAGTATTGATTTGCCAATCTACAGACCTAATTTTTAGAGATTTGAACCTAACAAATTGCTATACTAGTATGTTTTAGAGCATTTAAACTAACACTTCCTTAGAATTGATGGTTTAGAACATATCAACGTTAAGAATGGGATGTGTACAATCCTTTTAAAACTTTGAACGGATACAGAAAAAAGGCTAACCCGAATAGGTATCTTTATAAAAAATACAACTATGAATCAACGATCCCTTAAGCTGTTAGAAATAAGACCTTTAGTCGGTGCCGCTAGAATACTGCCGGATATCGGTACAGAAGAACGTTTTCAAAACCAAACCCTGCGCCCAATTTTAAAGTTACAGAACGATTTGCTGATAGCATCCTTTCAAAATTATATTGTAAAAGGTAAAAACAAGTTCCATGAACTAAAAAAAGAAGCGCGATTGGATTATATAAGCAATGCCTTAAAAAAGGACCTTAAATACAGAAACACGGTAAAAGGTATGATTTTGGGACAATTTACCTTAGAGGAATATTCCGCGTATAGTGCAGATGCTTCGGCCTTTAACAAACGTATAACGAGTATGGCCATAAAACGCTTGCAAGATCAATTACAGGTTTTTGAGGATGCCGGTCTAATCCAGTAGGGACTCTCCGTTAAGATTGGTGGTAAGCACGTTGCTCATGAGGTCAAAATAAGGTCGGATAGCACTAAAACAATTGTTCACGGTATGTGCAAAATCGGTTGAGGTCACTTGCGCATCTGTAAAGTTCTTAACGAAAATGAACTGCTTCTTGCGTATCAGATCTATGTTCGGGTCCTCTTTGTCAAAGCCTTTGGGAGCGGTTTTTAACTCTTCGCCTGCCATTTCTCCCCATACGCTTTTAAAGGTTGTATCGTTCAGTATGGACCGTAATTCAGAAGCGTCTACCTCCCACTCTTTTCGTATTCTGAGCAGATCTTCTTTCTCCGGATTCCAGAACCCCGTTGCAATGAAACTTCCCTGCGGTTGTATATGGACGTAATATCCACCTCTACGTTCCTTGCCCGCACGGGTCATAGACCCCGAAAAATTGTATTTGTACGGCGTCTTGTCCTTCGAAAATCGAATATCCCTGTAAATTCGAAAAACCTTCAACTTTTCAATCTCATCGTGCGTGCGCACAAGCTCGGTGAGTGCATTTAAAAATATTTTCACTTCGGTTTCATGCACCTTGAAACTTGCTTTGTTCTCTGTAAACCAATCCCTATTGTTATTCTGCTTTAGCTTGTTTAAAAATTGTAGGGTGCTTTTTGTAATTACGGGTTGTGGCATACGACTTAAATAGTATTATTTTAAGCTAAAGTTAACCATTTGTACTAAAGCAATTTTGAATTATTGGTTAATTTTAAACCTTAAACCAGTACCATGGACCATAAAGCTATCATAGCTAAAATAAATAAGCATAAAAAACAGCCTAATCTAAGGTTTCGACTAAAAAACAGAACGGAAACATTTACGGACACCCTCTTTTACACCCTTTTTGATATAGAGACACCAGTGGAAGATAACTTGCACGTACTGGAAGCCATGTTCGAGGAACTGGTGGATCTTGCCTGCTGGGAAAGCGAAAAACCTTGTAAAAAGGTGTGGAAAAACTATGTGGAAAAACTACCCGGAATCTTAGAAAAACTGAATAAGGATGCAGAGGCCACCGTTAACTGCGACCCCGCTTCCTTGTCCATTGAAGAGGTATACATGGCCTATCCCGGTTTTTATGCCATTGCCATATACAGGCTGGCCCATGAACTTTACACAATCGGATTTCCTTTGGTCCCTAGGTTAATGACCGAGTACGCGCACAGGCAAACCGGCGTAGACATAAATCCGGGAGCGCAAATTGGCAATTCCTTTCATATAGACCATGGTACCGGCGTGGTTATCGGCGAAACGGCTATCATAAAAGATCATGTAAAAATTTATCAAGGGGTAACCTTGGGCGGCCTTTACGTAGCAAAGCACTTGCAAAAGACCAAACGCCACCCTACTATCGAAGACAACGTAACCATATACGCTAACGCGACCATTTTGGGCGGAAATACCGTTATTGGGGCGAATAGCATTATTGGTGGTAATGCATGGTTGACGGCTTCCGTGCCGTCGGATTCCACGGTTTTTCATACGCCTGAAATAAAAATTAAAACGCTTTCAAATGCCTAATACCCTAATTGATTTAATTGGAAATACACCCTTAGTGGCTTCCCGTGTTCTCAATACAAATCCAAACGTTACCTTGTTCTTTAAAATGGAAGGGCACAACCCCGGAGGTAGCGTAAAAGATCGTGCGGCATTGAATATGATCAAAAGTGGTATAGAAAGCGGACGTATTAAAACAACCGATAGGTTAATTGAGGCAACCAGCGGAAACACGGGAATAGCACTGGCTATGATCGCCGGTGTTTATGGTTTGGATATAGAACTGGTAATGCCGGAAAACGCTACTATAGAGCGTGTACAAACCATGCGTGCCTATGGTGCCAAAGTTACCCTTACCCCAGCTGATATAGGAATTGAAGGTGCTCGGGACTATGCAGAGGCAAAAGTGGTAAATGACGGCTTTATTTTACTGAACCAGTTCGCCAATCCCGACAATTGGAAAGCGCACTACAAAACAACGGGACCGGAAATATGGAGGGATACCAATGGCAGCGTTACCCATTTTGTAAGTTCTATGGGAACAACAGGAACAATCATGGGAACGTCTACTTTTTTAAAGGAGCAGAACCCCAAGGTACAGATTGTAGGGGTGCAACCTACGGATGAGTCCAGAATTCCAGGTATCCGTAAATGGCCCAAGAAATATTTACCCAAAATATTCGATGCAAAAAAAGTGGACACCGTGATGGAAGTGAGCGAAAACGATGCGCGGATAATGGCAAGAAGGTTGGCGAAAGAAGAAGGTATTTTCTCCGGGATGAGCAGCGGTGGGGCCACCACCGTAGCACTTCGCCTGGCCGAACATTTGGAGAAAGGGGTCATCGTTTCCATTATTTGTGATCGTGGAGATCGGTATCTGTCTTCCGACTTATTCAATTAGCTTTCTTCATTGGATACTGCGCTTTATTGCAGGCAACCCCACGCTTAACATGAGCTTGAACTAAATCATTACGGATTGGAAAGCCATAGGTTTTAATCAAGCACTAAAATTGTAAATGGTTATTGTGTTACTATGTTATTCCTCGGTACGTGACAAACGTTAATTTAGAGCGAATTGTCCTATTTTGAGCGCAGTCGAAATACTAGTAAACTACCTCTTTAGGGGGCAAGCCCGCGAGGCATTCGAAGGAAACGAACCTTTAATTTCGAGGCAAGCCTCGGGGTATTATACCCTTTGGCGGTGCCAATAAAATTCTTGGTTTCTAAGTCGTCGACTGCCTGCCTTGCTTGCAATTCAGGCGGTGCTGAGATTGATATTTTTTGCGTCGTATGCAGAGCTGTTATTGCGTTATTTACTTCGGATTACAGCACAACCTTTTCATCAATAACCCAATAACTAAAGGGGCTAAAATGTTTATAAAAACTAAGGCAGCTGCTATAAAATCGCAGGATTTTAAACATTGACTAAAAAATAAAAAAGCCCTGTTTTCCAGAGAAAACAGGGCTTTTTATTGTCTATTCTACAAGTACTATCTCATTATAGGCAGCCTAATCTGCGACGGATAGGCTTTTGAATGATGAATCTTGTTCGTAGCCACAACACCCTCGGTTTCATCGTAATTGTTACCACCTGTATTCAGGTTTCGAGCAAATCTTGGAAAATTACTACTGGATACTTCTATTCGGATGCGATGTCCCTTTTTAAAGTAATTACTCGTAGCCATGGGTGTTAGGTCCACCTTATACACTTTTCCATCTTCCATAAACACCTCTTTATCGTAGCCTTCACGGTAGCGCACGCGTTGTATGGTTTCGTCCAAGTTGTAGGCACGGCCATCAGGATACACATCGATGAGCTTAATGGTTACATCGGTATCATTTGCATCCGAAGAAAGAAACAAGGTCGACTCAATAAATCCGGTTACTTCTACCCCTTCTTTTAAAACATCGGTAGTGTAGACCAGAATATCATCACGTTCTTCCATTACTTGCTGGTCAAAGGCACCACCTTTTACCGCATTGCCTGTACAGCATACATTACCGCCGTAGGAGGTAACAGGGTTCATAGGGTCGTACACAATAGTATCTGGATTATCCTTAGATGGCCTCTTGGTCGATAAGGTGCCGGTTCCGTTCAGCGTGTTGGCCTTTCCATCACTGTTCAAATAGTAGGTGGTCATTTTACTGTCCTTGGGTGGCCATTGTTCTGCCGCCTGCCACTTGTTACTACCCATGGTATAATATTGTACTCGCGGTGTTTTTTCCTTAAAATCGTTCGTTGCCCCTTTTAGCCAGAGATCCCACCATGCATAAATTTGCTCGTCGTAATTTAAACGGGCATCCCCAACGCTGCGCTCTCCAACAATCGTATTTTCCGTAGCTCTAGTAAATGCACAATGTAAGGTAGGGGAAATTACTAAATACTGATTGTCCCGCACCTCGGGATCTTCGGCATTGTGGTGTACATGGTTAAAGAGACTGATGTTGGGCGTAATGCTCACATCATACCAAGAAGCAAACCAGAAACTCGGCATTGGGATTTCCATAGTGTCATGGTAAAGTCCCCCGGTATACCAATCCGGATCATTGGGCTTGCGACGTACCATTTTATCAAAGATTTCCTTTTTTCCATTGATGTTCTTTAATATATCCTGCAAGGGCAAGTGTTTTAGCGCTTCCGCCATATCTATGGGCGGATTTTCAGGTGCCAAATCATAAAATCTAGAGATACGGATCAAATCCTCCTGTGTAGCGCCTGCCGGTATCCTTGGTTTGAATTTATCGTGTTCTACACCGTACAACCATGAAAAGAACAATAACTGTTCCGCGCCTCCGCGATACCAGTTGCCCTGCTCTACAATATCACCAACACTGCCTACACCGGCGCCAAAACCTTGGGGCACCATTGCGGCATGTGACGGATGGTCCAAGGCAGCTACGGCCATTTGCCATTCCGCTGTGCTAGAACAGCCATAAGTTCCTATTTTACCGTTGGACCATTCTTGGTCTTTCATCCAACTAAAGGCATCGTAACCGTCGGTCAGTGGAACCCCTAAAATATCCCATTCCCCTTCGGAAAAATAACGACCCCTTTCGTTCTGTACAACGTAGGCATATCCGCGTTTTACCGCTTCATAAGCTCTTTGTACCGTTCGTGTTTTTTGTTCCCCATCGCCCCACGAATTAAAATTATAGGGTGTTCTTGAGAAAATAATGGGCACTTTTTCATCGGTTTTGGGACGATAAATATCCGTTGCCAATCGGATACCGTCCCGCATGGGCATCATCACTTTTTGGTCAATGATGGCTATTTCCTCCATTCGTTTAAGAATGTCATTGTCTTCTTGAGCGATTAACAAAACACTGCACATCAAAAGACAAATGCATACATAGAGATTTTTCATAAGGTGTTCCGGTTTTAAGTTGTCTTTAAAAGTAACTAAATTCCAAGAATTTTAAGCTGATTAAATTGATTTTAAACCTTCTAAATCATGTGCTAACAAGTGTCCAAGCTATGGAACCAATGAGGGTATCATCCATTAGAGATAGCAAGACTATGCTTAGCATCATGGCTAAAAAATGTTTACATGCTTAAAATACCCTACGCCATGTTCACAACCGTACCAACTTAGTATCTTTGCAAGCAGTAATCAATGCGCTATTACAGCATCAAATTATATAGTAATTAAGCCTATGCCCTTTAAAAAATTACACCCAGAACTACGTGAAGCGATGGAAAGATTGGCCATTGCAGAACCAACAGCATTCCAAAAAAAGCTAATCCCGGTGGTAAAAAGCGGTGCCAATACGTATGGTGTTGCAGCAAAGGATAGCGGAAAAACAACAAGTTTAGTTCTTACCACCTTACAAAAAATAGGGTTTAAAGCAGAAGGAAACGCCCCTAGGGCAGTGGTACTCGTGGAGAATAAAACAAAAGCGTTAGAACTTTACGATACCTTTTTAAAATTCACCAAGCATAGTGACATAAGGGTATACGTAGGTTATGAGGAATTGCATATCGATATTCAAAAGTCGGAAATATTCGAAGGCGTGGATATTTTGATCTCTACCCCTAAGACCATGAACAAGTTATTTTTATTGAACGGGGTAAGTACATCACAATTAAAGATTTTTAGCGTAGACGATGCCGATTTTCTTATTCAGAAAACGGAATCCAGTGCCATACTTTCGGTAACCCAGAGTATTCAAAAATGTCAATATGTGCTATACTCGGAACAAACACATCCAAAACTACAGCGTTTTGAATCCTATTTTATGGAGCGGGCCAAAAGCGTAAAGGGCTAATATTACAGAAGCTGTATTGGCTAAGTGTTGTTAATTCCTAGCAACACCGCCCGTTCAGTAAACTACCAAGGGGCAAATTTGCGCGGCATTCGTAAAGATTCTGCCTAAAAGATTACGACAACATTTAAATCGCTATTATCAAGTAATTTTTACTGGTTTTAACCAAAGAGAATTTATCGAAAAACTATCTTCGCGCCCATGTGGATGTATTCGGGCCTTTTGGCCGCGCTATTTTTAGGGTTACACAATCTGTGTAAAAAGCATGCCGTACGGGGGAACGAAGTATTTCCAGTACTTCTAGGAACTATTACTACCGGTTTTCTTTTGCTTTTGCCGCTGTATTTCGCTTCGTTGTACGCGCCGGAGTATATGGATAATTTGGGACTCACAATTACACGAATCCCATGGTCCAATCATGGTTTTATCGTTATTAAGTCCATGCTGATGGCCGGTTCTTGGGTGTTGGCCTATCAGGCTCTAAAGCATTTGCCCATAACCATTGTAACGCCCATACGCTCCGCTGGTCCATTCTTTACGTTTATCGGTGCTATTTTTATCTACAGGGAGTCGCCAACAGGTTGGCAATGGGTCGGGTTTTTCTTGATTATTTTTTCCGTGTTTCTGTATTCGCGCATCGGTAAAAAGGAAGGGATCAACTTTAAGAACAACAAATGGATATTTGCCATTATCGCTGCTACGTTTTTGGGTGCTTCAAGCGGTTTGTATGATAAATTCTTAATTCAGAACCTTCAATTAAACCCTCAAACACTTCAGTTTTGGTTTTCTTGGTATACGGTGCTGATACTTCTCGTAATCCTATCCATTAATTGGTTTCCCTATGCGGATAAGCGAAAAGCCTTTATTTGGCGTTGGTCTATACCTGCAGTGGGCATACTGTTAGTGTTTGCCGACTACTTCTATTTTAAGGCACTCCAAGACCCTGACGCTCTTATTATGCTTTTATCGGCCATCAAAAGGAGTCAGATACTTATTGCCGTTGTCCTTGGAGGTATCATTTTTAAAGAACAGAACAAACGCCGAAAACTTATCCCGTTAGCGGGAATAATGATCGGCGTAGCGCTTATTCTATATAGCAACGGTTAGGTAAATAGCCACTTTCGTAGGTGTAGCTTGATTAAAAAATTACAAATAGAGTGTCTTATAGAATATAACGGTAACCCGTTATTTCGTCCAAATATCCGTTATCTTTAACTCTATTACATTACCATATTTACGAAGTTGTTCCAATTCAAACTCGGAGGTATCTCCATAAATGGTAATTACCGCTGGTTTTCCTTTCACATTGGTTTCATAGAACGACTGAATATCTTCAAAAGTCAGATCGGGAAATTTAGCATAATTTAGTTCGTTTGGGTCACTTTCGTATTCGGTGTTCAAAAAATTTTCTACTGTGGTCGAGAGCTGTCTAAAATTAGGTCTGTTGGAACTGGCTTCCAATAACAATCCATTTTTTAAGGAAGGTAATCGCTCTTCATACGTAGGCATATCATTTAAGAGGTCCATTACTACGTTTACGGCATCTGCAGTCTTATCGGCCTGAGAACCCGTAAACAATACTAGTCGCCCTTTTTTAGTTGGTTCGTATAACGGGTTGATATAGTTACCGCCTACGGCATAGGCCAAAGATCGAAACTCGCGTACTTCTTGAAAAAGAAGACCGGACAGCCCATTGGTGTAATAAGCATTAAAGGCTTCTTTCTTAAAATCGTGTTCTTTATTCAAAGCTTCACCATTAACTACATAATACACATAGCTCTGTATTGCTTTTTTGTCATGTACTACGTAAAAAGTAGTTTCATTGACACGGTTAGCTTCTTGGAAGGTGTAGCTGTCCGTTTGATTTTTTTTGAACATATTTTTGGATGCAATAAGCCCTATGCTTTCCTTTGGTGTTTGGCCACCTACATAATGTATACTATTGAACCCATTTTTAAGGAGGTTTTTGGAAGCTGAAAGCAGTCTTTCAGGATCTAACTTTTTAAGCTGTTTGGCCGACATTCTATTTAAATAACCCGAATTTTCACCAAAAAGACCATATACATATAACATACGACCTGCAGTACTTGGGTCGTTTTTTGCTAGTTTATTTGAAGTTTTTCGCTGGTTGGCCAAATAATCTATTGTTTTGTCATCAGGTTTAAAATGGGTTAACAAGTGTTCTAATAATAACACCGATTCCTTAAAATTCTTATCGATTCCCGTTAAGTTAACATCAAAAGAATTATAGTTAGCCGTAAAACTGAAATTAGCACCAAGTCTTGCAAACTTGTTTTTAAGTTCGTTGGCAGTATATGTAGAGGTTCCGCTATTGTTCATTGCTAACGCCAGTTCTGGATACAACAGATCTTCCAAAATTCCCTTGGCAATTGTTGCCCTGAACGTAAAAATATCGTTTTGAGGATTCTTGGTATAGTACAGATACTCATCAATTACCTTAACATCTTTATCAACATCTATAAAACTTGGAGAAAGGACCTGTTCAGGGAGCTGCTCAAAAGCCTTCGCATATAGCGATGTTTCCTCGGTACGTGCCGTAATGGGCTTATATGCCGGCTTTTTTAATTTTGTTTTTTTGGGAAAACCGGTTCTTGATTGTAAAGTAAAATAGTCCTCACCAAAATACGTATCGGCAGCTTTCTGAATATCTTCCTTGGTAAGTTCTTTTATGTTTTTAGAGTAGGAAAGTAGCTCATCGGGATTCATATCATAGATAAAACTGAGCCCAATATAGTCACTACGGATTTCCAAATCTTCAAGAGAACGGCTATACTCTCGGTACATACCATTTTTAATGGCCTCAAAGTAGGTATCCTCAAACTCACCATTTGCAATAGAACGAAAGGAAGCTTGTATCTCCTCTTCATAGTGTTTCAAGGATTTACCAAAAATTTTTGGCACAAAAAAGATAAAAGCACTCCCGTCTTCCTCTAAGAACTCTTGCTCGCCGCCGGCATATAGTGCCTTGTTCTCTGAATTCCATATATCCAAAAATCCAGTCTCGTTACTATTAGACATCATTTGACCCACTACCTCTAAAGCTGCACGGTCCTTATGGCCAAACGGAACCAATTTATACCCCATAAACCCAACTTTAATGGGAGTCATGCGTACCTTTTGAACCTCCCTACCCTTAAAACTGTTCAATTTACGGGTATTAAAGTCTGGTTCTGGACCTCTTACCAGTTGCCCAAAGGCAGCTGCAATAAGTGGCTTAACCTCATTACTGTCAAAATTACCGCTCAGCACCAAGGCCATGTTGTTGGGTACATAGTAGGTTTGGAAAAACGCATACATCTTTTTTAATGATGGATTTTTCAAATGTTCCACACTGCCCAACACGGTTTGTGTATTATATGGATGATTACCATAAATGTAGGAATTGAATTTCTCATAAATTCTTCTTTGAAGATCATCGCCCGCCCTATTCTTTTCTTCATAGACCGCCTCTAGTTCGCTCTGAAAAAGTCTAAAAACGGGTTTCTTAAAACGGTGAGCATAAATATCCAACCATTTAGCGAGCTGATTGGGCGGGAAGATATTATAGTAGTTTGTATAATCATTACTGGTAGTGGCGTTAACGGCCGTACTACCAATTGATTTTATTAAGCGATCAAATTCGTTAGGAATGGCAAATTCAGAAGCTTTGCGCTCCTCGGCGTTAATTTCTTGCTGAATGGCAGTTTTTTTGTTTTCCTCACTTTCTTCCGCCAATTCATCATATAGCTCTCTAATTTTATCCAAATGGGGTTTCTCTGCTTCAAAATCTTGGGTTCCCAGCATTTGGGTACCCTTAAAAAGCATGTGTTCCAAATAATGGGCAATTCCCGTAGCATCGGCAGGGTCGTCCTTACCTCCTGCATTCACCCATACAGAACCATAAATGGTACTTGCCTCGGTATCTTGGTTTAGATAAACTTTAAGACCGTTTTCCAATTCGTATGATTCTAATTTTAAATTAGATTCTTGTGCATTTAAGGTTGCAAAAAAAAGAAGACTTAAAATGGATAGAAAGTTACGCATACAATAGACTTTGATTTATGAAGTATGTAATACCAATTTCAGTTTTGAATGTCGTATTGAAAGTTTGAATTATTTTTTTCTCAGTTTAGGAATGAAATCTAAGCATAGCATTAGCTATAGTTCTATTTTATGACGACAAATGAGTAAAAAAGAAACTTGTTTTATGCGACATCTAGAATTTAAATTGGTATAAGGTGGTTCGTTTAACTGATCATTTAATAAACAATAGCGCACCTTTAACCTACAAGTTACCTTTATTTTAGGAAAGTAGACTGAACTAGCTTAAATAAATAAGTGAAGTTTTCATCAATTATGTGTTCCAGTTGAGCATTCCAATTGATCATGTATAGCAAGTTCTTAGTTTCCAGGTTGGTATCCGTCTAAATGTTTGCGCTCCACCCCTTCCGTCTTGTAACCCTGCAGAAAAGTCTGAATACAATCCACCTTTCCCTGTTATGGGATCGAATCTATTACGATTCCCATTTCTTAATAGGTTAGTTGTACGAAACAATGTAGATGTTATGTGCTTTTACAGGCATATTCAGAAACTGGTTTTTATAGTATTGGTGTTGTCTATTATATCTCGTGATAAGCAGTCAGATACTTATTGCCGTTGTTCTTGGAGGTATCATTTTTAAAGAACAGAACAAACGCCGAAAACTTGTCCCGTTAGCGGGAATAATGATCGGCGTAGCGCTTATTCTATACAGCAACGATTAAATACCCAACAACCCAAAGGCCCCTTTTGTCAGAAATTGTGTCTTCGGACTAAAGTTGTCCGTCGGTTCAATAGCGGTATATTCCTTGTCATTGGCACTAATTTTCACCTCCTGAGCTCGAAAATAATAGTAATCCCCCTCGTATTTATCCAATACCAAAACATACGGTGTTCCATCTACCATTACCACGGCGTCGTTGGGCAAGGCCATTCCACTTTTTGTGCTGGTAGTAATTGCGGCCTCCACGAACATGCCCGTAAGAAAGTTGTTCTCGGATTCATCCATCAAATGCCCATGTACCTTTATGGTCCGGTTTTCCTCCATGGCGGCACCTACCAAATACACTTCGGCTTTAAAAGTTTCCGTTGAAGCTTCGGGAATCTTAAAGTTGATATGGTGTCCTTTTTTGATCTTCATAATATCCTTTTCAAAAACAGAAAGTTCTAAATGTATGTGGTCGTTATCTATAATTTCTAAGATGGAAGCTGCAGGAGATACGTACGTTCCCCTAGTTATATTGACTTTGCTAATGGTACCGGAGATGGGCGCATGAATGGTAACAACAGAACTGATCGTTCCATTTTCTACTTTTGAAGGTGAAATATGGAGCAACTGCAATTGTCTGGACAGGCCCGTATGTTTGGCTACGGCCGACTTATACGCACTTTCCGCTTGTAAAAAACGCTTTTGTGAGGTTATGTTTTCAGCCTTCATGGTTTGCTGCCTATCGAACTCGGACTTTAAAAAGGTCAATTGTTGATGTACCTCCATATACTCTTGCTGTAGGGTTACAAATTCCGGGTTTTCGATCGTGACCAAAGCCTGACCTTTTTTCACCACATCACCTTGCAATAATGGCGCTGTTTTTATGTAACCGCCCATAATGGCACTTACAACAGCCTTATTTTCCGGCGGTACGTCTATCATCCCGTTTACGGTTACGGTTACGGGAAATGGTTTTTCCTCTAATTTACCTAACTGCATGTCGTTTGTCTTAAACTGTGTTTCGGTAATTTGAATAAGTCCGTCATCGGTTACTGTCGTTTCCGGATGTAAGGATTGTGCTTTATCGCCACAAGACGAGATGACAATGATTAGAACAACATATATAACTTTTAATATAGAACGATTCATGATAGGATGTTTATAAGGTTAAGAAATTAATGGCAATGGCGGTCTGATTGTACATTTGGAGCTTGTCCAGATAATCCAAGGTTATTCCGTAGGCACTTTCCAAGCTTTGGATGTATTGATAAAAATCGATTTCCCCGTTCCTAAAACTACTACGTGCCGTTTTTAGGATTTCCTCGGACAAGCTACTGCCTTCGTTTTCATAATAATCCAGTGTTTCCTGAAGCTGGGAAAGTTCCGTTTTCAACCTATGGAGCTTGGTACTCAGCTGAACGGTATATTCCTTGGCTTCGGCCTGGGCGATATGGGCGGCGAAGCCGGCCGCTTTTATCCGTGAGGAAGTACCTCCAAAAAGCAAGGGAATCTTTAATCCTATTTGATACCCGGACAAGCGTTCGTTGGTGGCCGCCGTGGTACCGCTAAAATATTCCAAACCGATATCCGGTAGTAGTTGCTGCCTTTCAAAACGTCTCTCCGCCTCGGTAACCGCTATTCGGTTCCGGTAAAAATCGATTTCCGGACTTGTTTCTATAGTGTTGTTCGTTACCATTACCTTTAAGGTAGGCTCGTTGGCTATAGTTATGCTATCATTCATCTGTAAGCTCTTTAGCACCTCTGCATAAGCCATTTGAACCTCTTTTTGCGCGCCTTTGTAATTGAGATGTACCTGCTGTTGTTTAGAGGCTGCGGTAATTTTCTCCAAGTAATTGGTTTCGCCCAATTCAAAACGCCTGGCGGCAATACTGGCGAAATTTGCATACATACTGTCCAACCTTTTATAGACCCGTTCTTTTTCCCGTGCTACCTGAAAGCTGTAATACGTTGCCGTAAGTCTTCTTTCCAGCCCCTTTTCCTCAATTTTATAGCTGTTTTCGGAGAGGGCATACTTTGCCCTGTTCAGCTTTCGTTCAGAAAAATAAACGGTCGGAAAACGGAAGTCCTGCTGTATCCCGAATACGCGTAAAGGGGCATCCAGTAGCGTAAGGTTGTTTTCATCAAAATGATAATAGACTTGGGTCTTGTCAAAACTATAGGCCGTTTGCATCAAAGCATCGGACCTATCTACCTGTAAACTGCTAGCTTTCAGTCCGGCGTTGTTCTGTAATGCTATCGGGAGCAGTTCCTGTAAATTTTTAGGTGCCTGCTGCCCCATAATCGGGATCGAGCAAATCAAGAAAAGTACCGTTAACATAATACTTGGAACTTTTGCCCATAGTTTTGGTTGTTCCGGTCTTTTTCGGTTCAGGTAGGCAAATAGCACGGGCAGTACCACCAGGGTAAGGACGGTTGCACTGAGGAGACCACCAATAACGACCGTAGCCAAAGGGCGCTGTACTTCTGCACCGGCACTGGTAGAAATTGCCATGGGCAAAAAACCTAAGGCGGTTGAGGAGGCCGTTAACATCACCGCACGTAAACGATCTAGCGTTCCTTGTTTTACCAAGGCCTCGATGTTTTCATGGGCCTTCCCTTTTAGTTCCTTAAAATGTTCGATCAAGATGATACCATTAAGGACGACCACCCCGAAGAGGGCAATAAACCCTACCCCTGCAGAAATACTGAACGGCATATCCCGTAGCCATAATAAAAAAACACCGCCTACCGCCGCCAAAGGAATGGCCGAGTAAATCATTAAGGCTTCCCGGATAGAAGCTAAAGCAAAATACAAGAGTACGAATATCAGTACCAAGGCAATGGGAACGGCTACCAGTAGACGCGATTTGGCACTTTCCAAATTCTCGAACTGTCCGCCATAGGCAATGGTATAGCCTACAGGTAACTGTATGTTTTGGTCTATTAGTCCTTGAACATCGGTTACGACAGATTGCAGGTCGCGCCCCCGAACGTTCACACCAACCACGATCCTACGCCTGGTATCATCCCTAGAAATCTTCGCCGCTCCGGTCTTAAGATCGATCACCGCCAATTCCGAGAGAGGCACTTTTCCGCCGTTCGGTAGATCTATGAACAGATTTTTAAGGTTGTCGATATTCTTTCGTTTGTCCTTATCCAAACGAACCACGAGATCAAATCGTTTTTCGCCCTCAAAAACACTACCGGCCTTTTTTCCAGCAAAACCCATCGAAACCATATCATTGAGTTCTTGGATATTGAGTCCGTATCGCGCAATTTTAGAACGGTCATAGCGTACGTTCATTTCCGGTAGTCCGTCTATTTTCTCCACCGTAATGTCTGCCGCACCTGGCACATCTGCAATCAAATTTCCGATTTCGTTCCCTTTTTTGGCGAGAACCTCCAAGTCTTCACCAAAAATCTTTATGGCGATATCGGCACGCACACCTGTAATCAGTTCGTTAAAACGCATTTCAATGGGTTGGGTAAACTCTACTTCCATTCCTGGAATCACGGCCAAGGCCGTCTTGAATTTTTCCGCCAATTCATCTTTTGAGCTTGCCGATGTCCATTCCCCCTTAGGTTTTAAGGTAATAATAACATCGCTTTCTTCCATGGACATGGGGTCCGTAGGTACTTCCGCCGCACCAATTCGGGTGACCACCTGTTTTACCTCAGGAAATTGTTTTAGAAGGATTTCTTCTATTTTCGTTGTTATTTCTACCGTCTTTGTCAAAGAAGTCCCCGTTTTTAATACGGGCTGGATTACAAAGTCGCCCTCATCCAAAGTAGGTACAAATTCCGCTCCTATAGTAGTGTAGACATAAATCGATACACCTAGTAGAACTACTGCAATGGTCATGACCAATTTTTTGCTCCGCAATGCCCAATCGATTATGGGTTCGTAACCCCGTTCTATACCTTTCATTATGCGTACCGCTATATTTTTATCCGTGGTTTTCGATGGCTTTAAAAACAAGGATGCCGCTACCGGTACAAAGGTAAATCCCAAGACCATGGCACCTAACAGTGTAAAACAAAAGGTGAGTGCCATTGGCCGGAACATTTTACCCTCCACGCCGCTAAGGGTTAGTATGGGTATAAATACGATGAGGATGATAAGCTGACCAAATATGGCAGAATTCATCATTTTGGATGCTCCGGAGAACACTATGGAATCTTTAAATTTCTGTTGTTCGGCCTTCCCCAGTGCCAATATTTCGTCATGTTTTCGTGCAATCTTAAAAGCGATGAATTCCACCACGATTACCGCACCGTCTATAATAATACCAAAATCGATAGCACCAAGACTCATTAAATTGGCATCCACACCAAAGATATACATGAGGGAAATGGCAAAAAGAAAACTTAGGGGAATAACCGAGGCTACCAATAACCCGGAACGCCAGTTCCCTAAAAGCAATACGACCACAAAAATGACGATCAAACATCCTAAAATCAAGTTTTCCGAGACCGTAAAGGTGGTTTTTCCAATGAGTTCGCTACGGTCTAAAAAGGCATTAATATATACGCCATTAGGCAGAGATTTAGATATTTCGGCTACGCGTTCCTTTACAGCATCTATAACCTTTATTGAGTTGGCATCCTTGAGCATCATTACCTGTCCCAATACCTTTTCACCTTCCCCGTTGCCGGTTATGGCTCCGAAACGAATCGCATTGCCATAACCTACTAGCGCTACATCCTTTATGTACACGGGAATCCCGTTTCTGTTCACCACCACTATGTCCTCGATATCTTTAAGGGAGGAAATCAGGCCTTCACCACGTATAAAATATGCTTGGTTCACCTTCTCTATATACCCGCCACCGGCGACGCTATTATTTTGCTCCAAGGCCTGGAAAACCGCAGAAGCCGTAATATCCATGGCGTTAAGCTTGTTGGTGTTGATAGCGACTTCATACTGTTTAAGGAACCCGCCCCAGGTATTGACCTCTACTACCCCTGGAATTCCGGACAATTGTCTTTTTACGATCCAGTCCTGTATGGTTCTTAAATCTTCGGCACTATAGGTATCCTTATATGCTGGCTCAACATCCAAAATGTATTGGTATATTTCGCCTAATCCGGTAGTGATAGGTCCCATTTCCGGAGTTCCAAAACCTTCGGGTATTTTCTCGCTGGCGGACTTTATTTTTTCGGCAATCAATTGTCTGGGCAGGTAGGTGCCCATATCGTCCTCAAAAACTATGGTCACTACGGATAGGCCAAATTTAGAAATGGACCTGATTTCGAGAACACCGGGCAAATTGGCCATTTCCAGCTCTACCGGATAGGTAATGAACTGCTCCATATCCTCGGTAGCGAGATTTTTGGAGGTGGTGATGACCTGCACCTGATTGTTGGTAACATCGGGTACCGCACCAATGGGGATTTGCGATAGGGCATATAATCCAAACCCAGTAATGGCACTCGTAAACAAGAAAATAAGAAACTTGTTCTTTAGACTGAAATTGATAATATAGGAAAGCATAGCAGCATAGAATAATAAGTGTGAACAGCACGTAACGTTTGTGAACGATTAGTACCAAAAAATAAAGTTCGTAATGCTATTATGCTTTGCGAGGCGGCTGAAGAATCCCATCCGTGTGAAGGGAGGACGAGGGTGCCTTATAGTAAAAATTAAAGGTCCGTGGTGCTGGAAAAAGCATGGTTTCCATGGCCAGAACAGTGTTGTTAAATGTAAAATCCGTAATCGTTAGGGTTTGGGAATTATGTTGAAAGGGCAATTGCTCGTGCTCTTCCCTTTCCTCCTGATGCTCTTCATCATGAGCCGCTTTAAGCTCCCCGTAATGCTTGGAAATAAACACGAATACATTGTCGCCATATTGCTCGCTGTGAAATTGCGCATGTTCAATGAACTCGTCTATTTGCACCAAATCATCTATATGCAATCCAAAGCTTTGCAGCAGGATTACGGAAGATAATAGTATGGAAAACAACCTGTTCATCTACCCAAAGTTAGAAAAAATAGATGAACTTAAATAACTACGGACCAAAAGGTAACGCCAACCACTTGTAGCTTAAGAAAATTAGCACTAAAAAGAAACGAAACGATTCTAGCATCGCAAAACTACGATGGAACAACCCATGTCCCAAAAAGCCCGTATTCATTACAATTTGGGAGGATACGCTAATTTATTTGATGATAAAAAAGCTTAATTCTAAGAACCAATACCATCAAAAATCGCTTATTTAGACTAAAAATCTATTACGACACCAATACCTGGAATAACCGAACCCTCTCCCTGCGCTATGGTCACCAAACTTCTAGGCTGTGCAATCGTTCCGCTTGCATCCCTGTTTAAGCCGTATTCCGGGGGACTAGGATTGTTCTGTCCCAGAATGTTCTGTGCCTCGACAAAGAGGTTCAAGGCAAACTTCTCAAAGTTCCATTTTTTGTCCAAGCGTACATCCAAGGCGCTAAAAATATCCAACTTTTCCTCCCCCAAACGCTGATAATCCAAAATTACTTCAGGGTAATTGGCTAAAGTAGCGTCTAAATTCGCTGGGACGAAGGGGGTTCTTCCAGCAAACCGATATCTGGAGCTCAATTCCCAGTTCCTGTTAAACTTGTAACCTCCCACAAAAGAGACCAAATGCCTACTGTCCCAAACCGATGGAATGTAGTTGCTCGTGTCAAATCCTGTAAACTCGCTGTAAAACCAAGTGTAGGCAAAGATACCATAGAAATTATTGGACAGTTTTTGCTGAAACTGCAACTCGGCACCATAACTCCTCCCCTTTCCAACAGTCTCTATAGGTTCACTACCCAAAACTTCAAATCCGCCTCCTTTATTTGCCAAGGAAACTCCATCACGGACGGATACCGGGTAATCCTCATAACGTTTGTAAAAACCTTCCAAGGAAATACTCGAAGATGGCGTAAAATAGTGTTGTAGGCCTAAAACGACATGATCACTTAGGGTATAATCTACATCTTGATTGATCAGCTCGTTGGCATTATTTCTAAAACCTAGGATCGTGTACGGTGGAATCTTAAAATAACGTCCTACAGAACCGTTCAATCGCCAGTCCGGGGCAAATTCGTATGAGGCGGACATCCTTGGAGAAAAGGTACTTAGGAGGTTGTCGTTCGCTGTAAAGGTATCATCATCCATTCGGAATCCTACGGATACGTCCAACTTGTCCTCCAAGAACGACTGTGTTACGTTGGCAAAGAGCCCATACTTGATGAAATCTATTTCCGTATTAAAAACAAGGTTGTTCCTAACATCGCTAGTCGTGTTGCTATAATCGGAGTGTTGCAGGTTCAATCCTGCACTCAACTTCCATCCATCAAAAAACTGGGTGAGCTCGTAGCGTAGTTTTGTTTCCGATTCACGGGCATCGTTCCCAAAAATAACACCGGTTTCATTTATAGGGTCGGAATACCGGGTAAAGTCGTTTGAGAGCGTGTTATTACTTAACGTACTTAGCATAAAACCGTTACTGTTCTTAAAACGGTTACGCCAAGTTACGCCCATTGTGTTGGTGCGCTGCTGAATAAAAGGAACTTGATCCACTTGGGCTTGCTGTTCCTCGTCAAATTCATCGGGCGGATTTACGGAAAAATCATCAATGGAGCCCAGTCCCAAAAATGTTAGGGTGTTGTAATCATCCAACTCATGGTTCAGTTTAAATTGATAATCCCAATAGTCTGGTCGTATGGGCAGTCCGATAGCCTGAAACAAAAACTGCAAGTAACTTCTGCGAACGGACGCCAAAAAAGTGGTTTTGGACACCTCCCCTTCTTTTTTGAACAAGGGACCTTCCAAGGTGAGCGCAGCTTCACTAGCACTTAATCTAAAATTCCCTGCAAAATTCCGATTGTTTCCATTCCGTTGCTGAAACTGCAGCACACCGGACAAAGGATTATCATACCGCGCGTTAAATGCCGACGTTGAAAGGGTTACATTGTCAATAAAGGATACGTTGATAAGTCCTACCGGCCCACCGGCACTACCCTGTGTCGCAAAGTGGTTGATGTTGGGAATTTCCATACCGTCCAAGTAGTAAACGGTCTCGTTTGGTGCACCACCACGTATGATCAGATCGTTTCGAAAACCCCCTATGGACGGAGATACGCCCGGGAGGGTTTGGGCAACCTGAACCACATCGTTATTACTACCCGGGTAGGTCGCAATTTCTACCGCAGATAGGGTCTGTGTAGACAAGGGTGTTTCTTTAGGTCTGCTGATTACATTTGCGTTGGAAAGTACTACCTCGTCCAATTGCTCAGCGGATTCCTCCAGTAAAAAATCATAATTGGGTGTTCCTTTGGAACGTACGATGATGTTAAATTGTGTTTGTGAGCCATACCCCAAATAACTGGCTATTAAATTGTAAGATCCCGGTGCCACGCCCCGAATTTCATAATAGCCATCAAAATCGGTCTGGGCACCTAGTTCCGTTCCCTCCAAAAAGACGGAGGCACCGCCAATGGGCACTCCTAAGTTATCGGTTACATTACCGTAAATACTTACAGTTACTTGAGCGCTGGTACCTATAGTCACCGTAAGAAATACAGCAAGAATAATCGATTTAAGGCTTCCGAACATATTTTTGTTTAATTGTTTAAAATAAATCTAAAACAAAAATAAATGTTAACCATCCTAAATCAATGCTGTTGTGCTGTTAAAGTTTACAAAAAAATCATTGTTGCGGAATGAAATATACTCTCGAAATAGTCTATAAAAACAAATTTTAGAAATTGCCTGTCATATACTTTAAAACGAAAGTTTACCAAGAGATTGGAAAATAATCCTTTAGGAATTTGCCACACCAGTGTTTACCGGTATTTATTCCATCGAATAAGGGGTCCATAACCCGAGCGGCACCATCTACAATATCCAACGGAGGTTGAAAATCGTGAACTTCTTGTTTCATTTTGGCCAATGCTGCAGGGTCTTCATCCGTAACCCAACCGGTATCTACGGCATTCATATAGATTCCGAATTTTGCCAATTCCCCGGCCGACGTATGGGTTAACATGTTCAAGGCCGCTTTTGCCATATTCGTATGAGGATGCCGTGCTTCTTTGAAAAATCGGTGAAATTTCCCTTCCATGGCAGATACGTTAATGATATGTTTTTGACCCGTATTTTCTTTTTTCATCAATTCGGAAAGTCGGTTACAGAGGACAAATGGTGCAACAGCATTTACCAACTGCACCTCTACCATTTCAGTAGTTTCTATGGCACCCAGTTTTAAGCGCCAGCTGTTGGTTTTTCTTAGGTCGACCTGTTGTAGGTCGGCATCCAGTTCCCCTTCCGGGAAAACTTCTTGTGGCACCAAACTAGCATCAAAACTATATGGAATCTGGGATAGTTTAGCAGAAGCACTCAAACCTATACCAGGTTCGGGGCCATGCCAGGAAACAGGCATATTTTTTTGAGATGATACTGCTGCCGTTGCCCCTTTTAACTCTTGAAGGCAACTATCATGATTAGCTAAAACAATTTTGGCGAATTCAGGTAATTTTTCAAAGGGTAGTTCCTCGTTTGCCATCATGTGCGCATAGAATCCGGAAGGTCTGCGCACAGTCTGGGCCGCATTGTTAATGAGGATGTCCAGCTTATCATAATGCTGCTCCACATAATTACAGAAAATCTCTACACTTGGAATGTGTCTTAAATCTAAGCCATGTATATGCAAACGGTGCCCCCATTCCATAAAATCGGCCTCTTTTGAAAAGCGTAAAGCGGAATCCACAGGGAAACGTGTGGTAGCTATAACGGTTGCACCACCCCGTAATAGCATTAGAGTTATATGATAGCCTATTTTTAATCGAGAGCCCGTAATAACGGCTACTTGGCCTTTTACATTGGCCGTTTGAAATCGTTTTAAATAATTAAGATCTCCGCATTCGGTGCACATGGTATCATAAAAGTGATGTAAGGTGTCAAACTTTACCTTACAAACATAACAATCCCGTTCCGACTCTAGTTTTAAGGTTTCTTTTTCCTTTAGTTGGGCAGCACTCAACAATTTTGGAGCTTCAAAAATGGGATTCTCTCGCGCATATCTAATTCCTGTCTGGTTTCGCGCACTTTTATCTTTTGCTGCTTGCTTTCGTTTGGCAGCCTTTTTAGCATCCTTGGTACGTCTGGAAAATTCTTCACGGCTTGGCCTTGATAGTTGTCCAGCTGCTTTAATGAGTGCTATTCGTAACTCTTTAGGTATTTCGAATATTTTATCGGTATTGGCTACCAAGTCTTCCAAGAGGGCAAGGGAACGACCGACCTCCTTAACGCTTATCCCCTTTATTTCTTCCTTTAAATTCTCATCCATTCCAATACAATTACACCTAGTGTTAAAGGGCAACAAACACCATTTAGTTATTGCACGAAACTACGATTTTAATGCATGATTCCGTTAAAATAGTTGTTTAAGGTTCCTCTTAAAAAAATCAGCACTATCCGTAATACTCTGTATCGAATTTTCGGCAAAATTACCCCCTTGTTCCAAATAGTAAAATTCCAAAGCAGAGGTATCCAAGGCGGGAATCATTTCGCTATAGTCTATGGACCCATTGCCTAGTTCGGTATAATCACGGGTAATTTTGTCCATATCCTTAATATGCCACATCACAAAACGTTCCGGTGCCGTAGCAATTAATTCCTTAGGTGTTTTGCTGGCCGAGTGTACTGCCCAATATAAGTCTAACTGAATTTTCACAAGCGAAGGGTCCGTACCCTTAAGAATCATGTCAAACCCAGTGTTTTCTCCATAGGTATGAAATTCAAAATCATGATTGTGATACGCAAATCCCAAACCTGCTTGGTTCACTTGTTCACCAATGGTATTAAGCAAATCCGGTAAACGTTCAAAAGTCTCCAAGGTCCTTTGCTCCGGAGCCATCCAAGGCCATGTGATATAACTATGTTTTAAAGCATGGGCACCCTTGATACAAGTGTCAACGAATTTCCTTAGGGTATCCTTTGGAGCATTTAAATAATCCGAAAAACCATAGTGACAGCTAGAGGATGACAGCCCAAAATCGTCTAAAATCGCTTTAAAATCCGTTGCCGTATGACCATAATAGGCTATTTTGCCCGAATCGAACCCATAGAGCTCCAAATCCTCATAACCCAAGGATTTTACTGTTTTAAGACTTCCTAGCAGATCTTTGGCCATAGCATCGCGAATGGTGAATGCCTGAAGTCCCATTTTATACTGTTTTTTTTGTTTAATACTAAACATTGGTATAGGTAGGAATCCAGCAGTAAACGCCAAACCTGAATTTTTAACAAAAGTTCTTCTTTTCATAGATTGAAATATAAGGTTTCTAGTATACTATCAGGAAACAATAGAATCGTTGATAGACTGTAATACAGCATTTGCCGCGAGTTCACCACTAAGCATGGCTGCGTTCAAAGAGCCATTTAACATCTGATCTCCCGCTAAAAATGTTTTGGCCGTTAAGCGGGTTTCTGTAGGCACCATGTCATACTGAATATTAGACAAATTTGGTAAGGCCTTTTTTATATAATATCGTTTTAAAAACGTAGTTCCGGTAATACCGCATAAGGCATTCAATTCTTCTTGTACGGTGTTTATCAATTCCGTTTCGGACAAATTATGTTTTTTTACTACGGTTACCGAAAGGAGATTATCGGTACCACTATGTTCCATAGGTAATGCCGAATGGTAAAATACATTGTTGACTAAGGCTTCCGAATCGGTTACAAGTCCTATCAAAGGTTTTTGAATGGTTTTTTCCTTCGTTGTAAAATATAGGGTGTCACAAGATTTCCACCTAGTTTCCTGATTTCTTAGGTTCGGCACCAATTGTGAGGCTTCGGTGGCGATGATGGTGTAGTCTACGGTTTCTTCTTTTCCATCGGAAAATACCAAGGTTCCGTCAGTAACGCTCGCAACCGGACTATGAAATACAAAGTTTGTCTTTGTTAATCCAGCGGCTAATTGTCTTGGAATGGCTGCTATACCCGCTTTGGGCAATACCGCATTTCCTGTACCGAACATTTTGTACACAAATTGAAACATTCTGGATGAGATATTCAAATCCGGCTCCAAAAAAATCCCGCTAAAAAAAGGAGCGAAAAAGTCGGCTATAATTTCATTGCTAAAACCTTTCGATTTTAAATAGTCACGAGTTGTGGTTTCAGGCTCATTGAAGATGGTGTCCAGTGATTTAGCCTTTAGTTCCTTGTTCAGTTTAAAAATCTTCCACTTATCGCCAAACGTCCCTATTCCGCTAGTAAGTGTTGGAACCAACAGGGAAAGATTGCGTAACGGATCGCCTAGGATTACCTGTTTTCCGTTCTTAAACAGGGTAGCACCTGGCAGAAACGTGCCCAATTCTAAGTTGGCATAATCCAAATACCGCTGCGCCATAGGATAGGCATCCAACAAGACCTGAAAACCGTGATCCAACTGATAGCCATTTTTTACGTCGGTTTTAACGCGGCCTCCTACGCTATCGGAGGCTTCATAAATAGTTGGTTGGTAGCCTTGGGCCTCCAATACTTTTGCGGCAATCAGTCCGCTTACCCCTGCTCCAACAATAGCAATTTTTAATTCCTTGTTCATAGCTGTAAAAATAAGGAAAGTATTGTTTTTGATGTAGAAAAGAAAGTAATACCAATTTAAGTTTTGAATGTCGTATTGAAAATTTGAATTATTTTTTTCTCAGTTTAGGAATGAAATCTAAGCATAGCATTAGCTATGGTTCTATTTTATGACGACAAATGAGTAAAAAAGAAACTTATTTTATGCGACATCTAGAATTTAAATTGGTATAAATACTGGTGGGAGGTGGTTATTGGGAGGTAGGTAGTGGGTAATGACAAATTAGGCAGTTGCAGTTGATAGTAACGAGTTCACGGTCAAAGTAAATAACCAGTATAACGTTTTTACCAGGAGCGATACTTATTTACAAAGGTGCTTGAGCAGCAACCGGTACGAAGTAAGCCCTTTTTGTTGGTAGCTAGTAGTTCTTTAAGGGCAGTGTTATTGAACTTTAGTTTGTATTTGAACCCTGCGGCGGCGGGCAAGCTTGCTGCTTGCACTTGAACTTATCTCCTGAAATCTCAATCCTCCGGTGGATGCCCATGAATATCCTCAAAAACGGTGTCAAAATTTTCTCTGAGATATGCGTTCAATTTCTTCTGGTAATCGTCCTTTAACCAGCTTAAAAAGTTATAGGTACTTTTACTGATACATTTGGCATACACCTGAATACGATTATCAATATCCTCTTTCAACAACTTTGCCAAGGCGAGTGCATCATAAACATCTTCGCTATTCTCTATACATATATAGGCGTGATGGGCAATGGATTTTTCCAACACAACCTTGGAAGATTCTCCCGCAAAGGTGGCGTCCTTGTAGGTGGATTTTATATCAAAATAAGTATTGTCCGACTTTGAGAACTCGGCTTTGATTTCATCGGAAAGATCGTGTTTAAACACCCCTTCTATCTCCTCATCGTCCTTAATACGATCAATATAAAAATTGGGCGATTTAAAAATGGCCTGCCAGTCCAAATCCGCGCCCCAAGGACCAAATCGATACATATTGTTCCCTAAATCGATAACGGTAAACTTGGATTTATTGTTGAGTACCCTAGACCCCCTTCCTATCATCTGGTAGTACAGTGTCAGGGATTTTGTTGCCCTATTTAGAATAATGGTGTCTATCGTAGGTTCATCAAAACCGGTTGTTAAAATACTAACAGAGGATAAAATGGCATTGGGCGTTTCCCGAAACCATTTCAATATTTGTTTCCGTTGCTTTTTTGTTGCCGTATTGTCCAAATGCATAATGGGCAGACCGGCATTCTGAAATGTATAATACACTTGGATGGATGTTTCTATACCATTGTTGAAAATCAAGGTTTTCTTATCCTTTGAATGTTTCAAATAGGCTTCCAAAAGCTTGTTCAACATAGACGGACTCGTGTACAGATCGGCCGATGATTTAACGGTGTAATCTCCGTTAGAACCAACTTCCAAAGAAGTAAGGCCCATATCGTACTGAAAGGTCTCTGCCCTTGCCAAAAATTCGTTCTCTATAAGATTCTCTATGGATTCGCCCGTAATGAGTTCGTCATAGTTACCGTTCATTGGCAAATCCTTATTTGAGCTTAGTGGTGTTGCCGTTACACCCAATATAAAAGCATTTTCAAAAAACTTGAACAGTTTAGTAAAAGAATTGTAATGTGCCTCATCGATAATCACCAGCCCAACATCGGAAATATCCAATTTATCATCGTTTAGCCTATTGTTCAAGGTTTCTACCATAGCCACATAACAACTGTAGCGTTCTTGGTCGTCCAAATTGGCCTTACTGTTTACTATTTTATTGACAACTCCAAAACTGGTAAGCATGGCAGAGGTCTGGTTGCAGAGCTCTACCCTATGCGTCATCACCAAAACCTTTTTGTTATGGTTCTTAAGGTATTGCCTTACAATTTCGGAGAAAATAACGGTTTTACCACCACCGGTAGGCAGCTGGTATAGTAGATGAAAGTCTTCCCGTTCGTTATCAAATTTTTCAAAAATATTCTGAAGGGCGCCTTGTTGATAACTATAAAGTTCCTTATCGGTCTTGCGCTCTTGTAATTCAAAAGTAGTCTCTTGCATCATATCTTTTTCGGAGGTGGCCAAAGATACGATCTTAAGTAGCTTTTTACTAATGATTAAGACAAAAAGCAGCTAGCGTCCGATAAACAAACCTGTTCTAAGGCAAAAAAACACTTAAAAATAGCTGAAGACTGGTTTTTATTAAGGCTGACAACGATTATTTTGGGTTTCAAGTATTATTTTTTGTTATAAAAAAAGGGATGCGAAACCATTTTGACCCAAAATATGCAATGGGCATGCTATTGTAGCTCCGAGCTACTGCAAATACTACGGCTGCGCTACTTTTTTCAATTTCAATGTAGCGGTGCTATGCTGAAATCGATGCAACCCCAGTATTTATTGCATCTCGAAGCTTCTTAACGAAGCTCCAATGCATAATTTGGATTTAATTCCCCTTATTATCGATTATAAAAACAATACAATTAAGATTATTTTTTTTTGATGTGGAAACCACTTGGATATCCAATTGTGCTGTTATGAGCGAAGAAGCAATGCAGCTATTTGGTTTTTTTATTCCTTCCACTATTCTAAAAGGATTGAAGATGTTTAACCTCGTTTCAAAACATAGATCGCTTTAAACAACTAGTGAAATAATTTACGGGGCTTTTAATTCGGATTTAATTGGTCCACGTGCATCATGTAGGTTGCAATAGCACCTAATTCTTCATCGGAGATGTTTTTTAAAAAACCATCGATATTGGCTTGCATTATCGCGACCTGGCGAGGTTTGGTATCTACTATAGGTTTTGTTTCTCCCTTTAAAAAGGCTACAATATCACCGTTTTGTTCTGTATATACTTGCATTATTTTCTTTATGGAAGGCCCAACTTTTTCCTTATTTATGTCATGGCACGTAACACAGGTTTTTTCTGAAAACAATCTATTTCCTAAAAAAATCTGGGAATCTTTGCTTAAGGCAGCGCGTTCAGGAACCGACTTATCCACCTCTTGTTCCGCTTTACCGTTCCCTTTGCAGTTGCAAACCAAGAGAACCAAAATAAGGTATGAGATTAATCGCATTGGTGTGTCATTAACAACTTATATCACTTAAAGATAATGAAAATGGTATAACGGAATACAGAAATTATACCTTTTTAAACCTTACTGATTTGGACGCTTTCAGTTTCATAAACTATACCTAATGCTGTTTTCCATAGGAACTGCTCTCATTATTTTAAGCCACTATTTTGGATTCCCTTATAACAAATAGGACACTGTTGACCCCATAGTTTGGACCAAGCCTCACGATATTTTATGGTTTTGTAGAGAGAATAGTTAATGGTTAGGTTATACCGGGTTGCTACACTGTTCAAACAAAAATGAAATAGCAAGAATAGCTCAATGCGGCCAAACCCCTTTAATAATAGTGGATTCGTTAGGAATTCTAGTAAAAAATGCTATCTTATAAAGAGAAATTTTAACTTAAATACATATATGAGGCAACTTAAAATCACGAAGCAAATTACCAATAGAGACACCAAGTCATTAGAAAAATACTTTCAAGAAATATCGAAACTCGATTTGATTACGGCAGATGAAGAAGTAGAGTTAGCAAAAAAAATACGTGATGGAGACCAAATTGCCCTCAACACCCTAGTAAACGCCAATCTACGTTTTGTGGTATCTACTGCGAAGCAATACCAAGGTAGCGGAATCAGACTTTCCGATTTAATCAATGAAGGAAATATTGGTTTGGTTAAAGCTGCCAAGCGTTTTGATGAAACCAGAGGTTTCAAATTTATATCCTACGCGGTTTGGTGGATTCGTCAAGCTATCTTACAAGCCATTTCCGAACAGTCGCGAATGGTTCGCTTACCTTTGAATAAAATTGGGGAAATAAGTAAAATTAAGAAAGCTTCCACCGCCTTGGAACAATTCTACCAAAGAGCCCCAAATGCATTGGAAATTGCTGGAGAGCTTGATATGAATACTGCTCAAGTAAAATTGGCCATGAAAAATTCAGGTAAACATGTATCCATGGATGCGCCTTTTGAAACAGGAGAGACTTCCAACCTCTATCAAGTAATCCAATCGAAAGATGCACCAAGACCGGATGCTAATTTAATGCGGGATTCGCTCAATACTGATATGAACCAGGCTTTAAAATCGCTTCCGGAAAGGGAGCGTGAAGTAATCCGTTTATATTACGGGCTTGGTGAAGGAGCAGCAAAAAGCCTTGGCGAAATTGGAGAGCTTTTTGACCTGACCAGAGAACGTGTACGGCAAATAAGGGAAAAGGCAATTAGAAGACTTAGAAACAAATCACACAACCAGGTGTTGCAAAGCTATCTGTAATTCCCTTAGATTTTGTTCAATAAAACGCTTAAGAAAATCAAAAATAAAAGCCATCACAAAAAAATGTGATGGCTTTACTTTTCTCAATCATAATATTGTTACTCCGGCATCACTACCGTATCTATCGCATGAATTACACCATTGGAAGCTGCAACATCTGCAATTACTACTGTGGACATTGCTCCTTTAGCATCGGTTAGCATTACATTACCATCTTTTAGACTCAAGTCAATGCTTCCACCTTGAACTGTTTCTACAGTAAACGAACCATTGTTCGTATTGATTGCCTCGATTACAGCGGCAGCTTCAAATTTTCCTGCCACTACATGATAAGTCAAGATACCGGTTAAGGCATCTTTGCTTTCCGGCTTCAATAAACTTTCTACAGTTCCTTCCGGTAACTTGGCAAACGCATCATTTGTTGGGGCGAATACGGTAAACGGACCTTCACCGCTCAAAGTTTCTACCAGTCCCGCTGCCTGTACCGCGGCTACTAATGTTGTAAAATTATCATTCCCTGCCGCAACTCCAACTATGTTGGGCGTTACAGCTTCAACAACAGCTTCCTCTACCGCTGTTACAGCTTCTGTAGCTTCTTCTTGCATCTCTTTCTTTTTCTCTCCGCAAGACACAAATAATAAGGCCGATAATGCGCAAAGACTTAACGTTTTTAAAGTTTTCATATCAATTCTTTAGTTTATTTAAATCAAAGGTACGCAGTAATAATATTTGTTTAATATATTTAACAAAAGATTAAACAAATTAAAGTGAAGGGAAAACAACCTCAGCTATTTTGGCCAATACAAAATAGGTAGGCCCGAATCATCTAACATCTGATTATAAGCCCTGACCTCTTTGGTTTTCAAATCCATTAAAGTTGATTTTAGCTTAGACCATTGCGACAAATAATCTTTTGTTACTTCCCTAGTTCCTTGTGTAACCGGTAAATTTCCCTTTCCAATGGAATTTAAAAAATCTTTAAACTTGATCAAAAGACGTGCTTCGAACATATAGTTACTTTGAAAAGTCCTCATTTCTTTTTGCAAGATCTGCGCAATCCAAGCATCTATACTTTTATTCAGTTCAAGTCCCTTGGTTCTTAAGTTATCATCTTCCGTAACCCCTAAAACAAAATCCAACTGTTGTTTTATCTTTCTTAAATCCCGTACTCCTTTGGCCATTTCCGTCGCCCCTTGATAAATCGATTTGGACAACTTATCCCTTTCCTTATATGCTGCAGCTGCGTTTTCTACACTACTCGCTATTCGGGGGTCAATTTTAATTTCGAACTCTTGAACCTGAATAAAATCACCAATTGTTAAACGTGCTTTGTAGTTTCCAGGTGCGGCGTTATAGGCAGTTAAATCTCGATTTGTGGTATACAGTTCGGTCAAACAATCAAAACGTCCAACTTTCATATTCCAAGAATACCTATGGGCTCCTTTTGATTTTTTTAATTGCGATTTTATCAGCGTATCACATTCCACTTTGGAAACACCGGTAAATTCCGAATGAACAACTGTTCCGGAACTATCTAGTATTTCCAAGGACATTGGTGTACTTACCGGAACCTCTTTGTTCACTACATAATGTATCTGTACGCCCTGTGGAGGATTTTTACCAAGTCCGCCATCGATACTGTAGGCAACGGAAAGTTCCGTGTGTACATCATTAGGTTCAAATAAATGGTAGTCCGCTTTAGCGATAGCGTCCGTCATTTGGTGCAAAGGTGTAAGATCATCTAATATCCATAAAGCCCTGCCCTGGGTTGCCACGACCAAATCTTTCCGCTTTACCCTTAAATCGGTGATTGGCACCTCCGGTAAGTTGTTCTGTAGGGAGAGCCACTGCAAACCGTCGTTAAAAGAAACAAATACCCCTGTTTCGGTGCCCGCGTATAACAGCCCTTTTCGATCGGGGTCTTCCCGAACCGTTCTTGCAAAGGTATCCACGGGTATGCCGTTTACTATTTTCGTCCACGAAACTCCGTAATCATTTGTTTTAAAAATATATGGGGTGAAATCATTGAATTTATATCCAGTAACTGCGATGTAAGCGGTTGCAGGATCATGAGGAGACGGTTCTACTACGTTAATGATACTTTCTTTAAGTCCATTTGGAGTAACGTTGGACCATGTATTTCCACCATCTTGGGTTACGTGAACCAAGCCATCATCCGATCCTACCCAAATTACACCCTGTTTTAGAGGGGATTCCTCGATATTAAATAAATTGTTGTAACTCTCGGCGGTTATTTGCTCGTTGCTTATTGGTTCTCCTCCTTTTCCTTGGCGGCTTTTGTCATTTCGCGTCAAATCTTTACTAATTTCCTCCCAAGTGGTGCCCCTGTCCGTGGATTTCATAACGTATTGTGACCCGTAATAAATAACGTTGGGATTATGGGGAGACACAATTACAGGTCCGTTCCAATTGGCCCTATATTTTAAGTTCTTTGGTTGTTCCCCGGTAACGCGGGTAGGATAAGGCATCACCATACGCGTATTATCGATATCCCGATCCCATTCCACAAAATTACTGGCAAAATACGTAGAATAGACAAATCTTGGATTATCGGGGTCTAAAGCTACTGTTGAAGATTCGCCGGCACGCATTACGTCCCAATGCATTTCGCCTATACCATTATCCGCTACACGGCTATCAATAGCGATGGTGCTGTTATCTTGCTGGCCGGAATATATTCTGTACGGATATCCGTTATCCGTAATGAGTCTGTAGAATTGTCCGGTGGGTTGGTTATACATCGTAGACCATGTTTCCCCTCCATTAAAAGTAACAGAACCACCGCCATCATTAGCATTTACCATGATGTCGCTATTATCGGGGTTTATCCAAAGGTCATGATGGTCTACATGGCTTCCTTTCATTCCTGTAAAGGTTTTCCCTCCGTCTATAGATTTCATGGCAAAACTGTTCATCACCCATACTTCATCTTCATCGTTCGGGTCGGCAATAATATGCATGTAATACCAAGAACGTGCGTAAGTCGTCGCATCATTTGTCATCTGTTTAAAGCTTTCCCCTGCATCATCGGAGCGATACACACCTGCTTTTGCTCCTAATGCATCAATAGCAATATAGACTACCTTTGGATTTGCCGGTGAAATAGCAACACCCATTTTGCCTTTTAATTGGGGCAAGCCTTTGTTGATCTCTTTCCAAGTTGCACCACCATCGGTAGTTTTGAATATTTTACTTCCCGGGCCACCACTATGAACCACCCATGGCTTGCGCCAAAACTCCCAAGAGGCAACCATCATAAAATCCGGATTATTTGGATCTACGGTCATATCAACAAATCCCGAATCCTCGTTGACATAAAGAATTTTATCCCATGTAACACCACCGTCTTCGGAAAGATAAATGCCCCTTTCCTCATTTGGACCCCAAGGATTTCCTTGTGCGGCCACGTATACTTTATCGGGATTGTCCGGGTGCACATAAACGTCACTGATGTGTCTGGTTTTTTCTAGCCCAATATGTTTCCAAGTTTTGCCGGCATCGGTAGATTTATACATACCATCGCCATGTGACGTCTTTACACCGCGCACGGGAGACTCGCCAGTACCCACGTAAATAATATTGGGATTTGAAGGTGCCGGAGTAATATCGCCGATACCTGTGGTATTAAAAAAGCCATCTGAAATATTGTTCCAAGTATTTCCGCCATCCATAGTCTTCCAAACACCGCCACCGGTAGCCCCCATGTAATAGGTGAAAATATCATTTGGAACTCCTGAAACAGTGGTTGAGCGCCCACCTCTAAAGGGACCTATCATTCGATACTCCATCGATTCGTACAGGTTTTCCGTAATCGTTGAAGTGCCAGTGTTTTTTGTACGTTGCGCATGTAGGCAAGACGTAATAACAAATGTTAAAAGAAAAATGCCAAGTGTTGTTCTCATTGGTTGGAATATTTGGTTATCGGTCCTATATGGCTCGTAGCGTGCAAATTAGCGATTATTTTTCGGTTAAGCACGAGCCGAATTTTTTGATTTTCTTATTATCTTTTTTTCTCAATAAGTCAAATTAAAAAATTTGGCGGACTTGCAGATATACCTGAACTTTCGATTAAGAAACTAACTAGCTATGAGCTATATACGTTATGTGCAGGACTTTATTCCAGATTAAAATCCATTTTCGTTTGATTCTCTAATTCTCGATTTCTTTGTTTTCGTTTCGTTTCGATACGCTTAGAATCTTCAAATACGTCAGTTACATTAAAAACGCTTATTGTTCCGATTTGAATTTCTCCATCATCATCCATCGTTTGCTCCATCTCAATGTCAGCAATGATATTTGTCCCGTTCGAGAAACTTATTTCTTTATTAATTACAGACGTTCTAAATTCAGCATCTCGCATATAAAAATTGATAGGTTTGCCATTGAAAATGCCTTTCCATTTCATATTTCCTTTTTTAAGAACTGGCGCAACAATTTCTATTATTTCACTTTCTTTATATTCAGACTCAATCTCAATCGTATGTATAATAAATTTTTCAAAATGTTCTCTAGGAATTATGTTTTCTTTGGTAATAGGTTCTAAATTTTCGTCTAGCCGTTGAGTTGAAACTTTTTCAATTTTTTCTTCTTTCAGAAGGTTAGAATAAAAATTAGATTTGAACAATTTTACCTTATTTGTTTCTCCAATATAAATTGATAAGTTTTCAATTATTAAGGTTTGTTCTTCTGTTGTTTTATCATCGGATTCTAAGTCTTTTTTTAACTTTTCAATATGAAGTCTAACCTCTTCCTTTTTCATTTTTTCATATTCTCCATCTGTTGTTATTTCGTTAACTACAACCTCGGTAATAATAGCAGACAGAATACCACCTAAAAATATGAGCGCATTTTTTACACTCCTTTTTACCTTCTTTTTCTTTAGTAATTTGTAGTAGGCTTTTATTCCGCCTTCTCCAATTGCAATTGATTCAAATAGTAAATCTCCATCCAGTTCAAGAATTTCAGTAACTTCTTTAAAGATGCGAAGTACTTCAAATTCTGCTTTATTTTTCAGATAAGCGTCCATTGAATGGAAATCATCTTTAAGGAAGTAATGTATTTGTAGAAATTCCATTTAGTGATGTTGGTTGGTCGTCTTGCACATAACGGTTCGGCTCGCTTAGTGCGGGGCGGAAATCCACCGAATTTCCTCTCTCGCGCTAAGCTAAACCTTTGGGTTTCGCTCTTTCTTTTTTTGTCCAAAACTAAATCCCAAAGATTTAGCGGCTTTATAAATATACAGAGATCTTTCGGTTTTGCCCTAAAGTCCGCATTACGTTTAGGTTTTGTTAGGTAGAGTCTTTTTTCTTTTCCGTTTGTAGTCCCGCTCCCTCTTTTTTAAGTCCCGTTTTTCAAGACGAATTACTTTTTTGTCCCTTTTCGCCTGGTCATTTTCGGTCAGAAAATGAATTGCCAACAAAATCTGAACTCCTCTGTCGTCCAAATCCGTTTCATCTGGGAAATTGTGCAAGTTATATAATATTTCATCCGTGCGTGTGAAGCGACCTACGGTTTCTAATTTATCTCCATAACCTTTTAGAGAGGGGTTTGATTCTGCTAAAAAGTTGACAAATCCGATGAATTTTTTGTTCTGTCCAAAGCATAGGCTATTGTACTCGTATTTAGGTTCAATTGTCCTCCACGTCTTGCAAAGGCTCCAAATTTTATTAAAAGTCGAATCTGAAATTTCAGAATACAGTTTTTTATGTTTTCTCCAACTAATTTTCTTTTCAAGGTAATTTTGTTTCCAGTCCGCTAAGTCCTCTTTGGACTCGGCAATACAAGAACCAAATTTTGTCCAGTCCGCATTTCCGCAAAGTTCCGTTTGAAAAAAGTCTGCAATCAGATTTAAGTCCTCAATCTCAGATTTTGTAAAAAAATTGGTCAAATCCGTTTTCTCTTTTTGTCCGAACATTAAAAGACCAAAATTTAGAAATATGAATAGAATTAATTTTTTTGGCATAAGATTGTACCTAACAATTAGATGTAAAAAGATACTGATAATTTTTGTTTGCTTGCCCATTTGAATCGATTGTTAATCGAAATCTTGTTCATGTATAGGATAAACTTACATCAAATTGTGTTTTCCGATAACCAGTTTACCTTAGGGCGGTCATTTACTTTGATATGCTTATAGTTTTGTATTTTCGAAATCAAATCAAATTCCATTAACCCCATGAAGGCTTCTACATCAAAACATTCGGCGCAAGCCATTATCGGCATGCTGCTACTTTTGCACTCATTATATGGGATAGCTCAGGAACGGCCGAACATTGTGCTTATATTTCCTGATAACCTAGGTGTTGGAGAGGTGAGTGCTTATGGAAGCCCCCGAGGGATAACAACACCCAATATCGACCGTATTGGAGAGGAGGGTATTCGGCTCAATAATTTTAATGTGGAATATTCTTGTGTCGTATCCAGAATTGCGATTCTTACCGGAAGATATGCCGTACGTGCAGGAGAGGGTGCTGCCGGTAATGGAATGACCTTATATGAAGAGACCATGGCCGAGCGTTTAAAAACGGCCGGTTATGCTACCGCCTTATTTGGCAAGTGGCATGTAGGTGGACCAGCCTGGGAAGGTAAACGAGAACCTACACACCAGGGATTTGATGAATGGTGGGGTATACCTGGCACCAGTACCACTGCTCAAAATACCATGTTCGATGGGTTTGACCCAAAACTATATGAAACATCCTATATCTGGGAAGGTGAAAAAGGGTCACCTTCAAAAAAAGTAAAACCCTATGATATAGATACCCGGCGAACCATTGATCGGGAGGCTGCCCAAAAAGGGATTATGTTCATGAAACGGAATGTAAAGAAAAAGAAACCCTTCTTCCTTTACTACCCAATGACTCAAATTCATTTCCCTACGCTTACCCATCCTGATAAAATAGGTGCTACCGGAGCCGGTGACATAGCGGATGCCATGGCCGATGTAGACCATAATGTGGGACTTATTTTGGCGGAAATCAAAAAATTGGGAATTGAAAAAAATACCTTAGTGATTTGGTGTACGGATAACGGTGCCGAAATGAGAAGACCGTGGCGTGGTGCGGCAGGACCATGGCGAGGCTATTATAACTCTGCTATGGAAGGAGGCGTTCGTACGCCCTTTGTAGCCATGTGGCCCGGAAAAATAAAACCGGGACAGGTTTCCAACGAAATGATGCATGAGATAGATATTTTTCCTACCATAACGGCTGCCGCGGGACTGTCCGACCCCATACCAACAGACCGTGCTTTTGACGGTGTAAACCAATTGGATTTTCTAAAGGGAAAACAAACACGGTCCAATAGGGAAAGTGCCATCTTCTTGGCAAGACAAGGCTATGCCATGGCGGTTAAATGGGAAAATTGGAAACTTTGGTATTATTACAGTACCGAAGAATATGATCCTGATCCGGATAATTTAGTTCGGCTCTTTGATTTAAACGTGGATCCAAGGGAGGAATTTGATATGAAGGATTTTTATCCTTGGGTAATTCCTGTTATGGACAGTATTATGGGTGATTATGAAGCCTCTCTCATAAAACATCCTCGAATTTCGGGTACGGCTCCCGACCCTTACATTCCTCCCGCCCTAGGTTCCGGTGAACCGGTTCAGGTGTACGAACGGTCCGATAGGGAAACACTGGGACCAAGGTCCAAGGCATTGGAAAATCCAAACTTTTCGGGAGCATGGTCCACAAAGGAAATTGTTTCGACTCCTCCAAGGAGAGGAATTAAACCAGAACCTATGCCGACGCTTGGTAGTGGTTGGGGAGATGAAATTGCCATCGTACATGAACCGGATACCCTTGAGGTTGAACGGGTAGTCTTTGTGCCAAGGGAGAAACAGTCCCCGGTTCGTTATCGATTTGACCTAAATGGGAAAACCACTGAAAACCCGGTCCACATCGGTCGTTCCTGGCCAGCACCAAAATCTACAACCAAATGGGACGGAGATCGATTGGTAATTACCACCGTGTACTCTTTTATACGTCCAAAAACGAAAGAATTGGGCAACAGTAGTATAACGCAAACACTTTGGCTACAACCTGCTACACGTTCTCCTTGGGAACCTACTTTAGTGGTAGAAACCACGAGACACGCTATATTAAACGGAAAACCATCTACCAATCGTACGGTATACTACAAAGGGTACCGGTAGTGGAACTCTTAAATTACGAAGCTTGTATGCACTTCTTTAAACCCAAAATATGCATTAGACAAACTATTACCGCCCCGTGCTGCTGCGAATACTACCGCTCGCTACTTTTTTACGTTGTAACCATAACGGTGCTATGCTAAAATCGATGCAACCCCAGTATTCATTGTTTCTACAAGCTTTATAACGAAGTTCCAATACATAATTTGGGTTTAAGAATATGGTATATTTTTATTTTGATAAAAAGATGAAACCACTAGGGTTTGGAAAGCCATAGGTTTTAATCAAGCACTGAAATTGTAAATGGTTATTGTGTTACTATGTTATTCCTCGGTACGTGACAAACATTAATTTAGAGCGAATTGTCTTATTTTGAGCGCAGTCGAAATACTAGTAAACTACCTCGGGGCAAGCCCGCGAGGCATTCGAAGGAAACGAACCTTTAATTTCGAGGCAAGCCTCGGGGTATTATACCGTTTGGCGGTGCCAATAAAATTCTGGGTGTCTAGGTCGTCGACTGCCTGCCTTGCTTGCAATTCAGGCGGGCGCTGAGACCGATGTTTTTTACGTCGTTTGCAGCGATGTTATTGCGTTATTTACTTCGAATTACAGCGCAACCTATTTATCAATAACCCAATAACTAAAGCGGCTAATTCCAATTTAAGTTTTGAATGTCGTATTGAAAATTTAAATTATTTTTTTCTCAGTTTAGGAATGAAATCTAAGCATAGCATTAGCTATGGTCCTATTTTATGACGACAACTGACTAAAAAAGAAACTTGTTTTATGCGACATCTAGAAGTTAAATTGGCATAAAATGTTTAACTGATCGACTCCAAAACCTGCTCCTCGGTTTCTTTGTTGGAAAACAAGATGGCACATTCGATCAACGCCAAATGTGAGTAGGCCTGAGGAAAGTTTCCTAACAAGCGCTTGGTTTTAAAATCAATATCTTCACTAAAAAGACCTAAATGATTACTATAGGATAAAAGTTTGTCAAATTGTTTCATGGCTTTCTCCTGTTCCCCTATTTTGAACAAGCTATTGATAAACCAGAACGTGCAAATCGTAAACGAGGAAGATGGTAGTCCAAAATCGTCTTCATTTTTATATCTATAGAGCAGACCGTCATTACTTAGCTCCTTCTCAATTGCTTTTACGGTACTTACAAATTTTGGGTCCTTGGCGTGGATAAATCCGTAGGACTCCATTAACAAAACCGATGCGTCCATATCTGGACTACCATACGATTGTGTAAATGCATTTACCTCCGGGTTCCATGCATTTTCATGAATATCACGTTTAATTTCTTGCTCCAAAGCCGTCCATTTTTCAATTTTGGCGGTCTTTTTAAAGAGTCTGGCCACTTTTATGGCCCTATCAATTGCCACCCAGCACAGTACTTTGGAAAAGGTAAAGTGACGGTCTTCCGCTCTAAACTCCCAAATTCCTTTATCCGCCTCTTTCCAGTGGTTGGAAACGATCCAAACAATGCCTTTGGTAATCCCCCAAAGCTCTTCGCCGTTTTCCGTATCGTTATGATATTTGGACAACTGTTGGTAAATTACATCCATGAGAATACCATAAATATCGTTCTGCTTTTGTTTGTAGGCAGCATTTCCTATGCGAACAGGGGCCGAACCCTTATAACCATCGAGATGCTCCAAGGTAAGTTCGGTGAGTTTCTTTTCTTTGTTGATACCGTACATAATTTGTAGTTTCTCATCTTTATCCGGAATCAAATCCACAATAAACTGTAAGTAGCGTTTCGCTACGTTTCTATGCCCTAGATCACCGATAACCTTTATGGCCATAGAGGCATCCCGTATCCAACAAAAACGATAATCCCAGTTGCGAACTTCTCCAATGGTCTCGGGCAATGAGGTAGTCGCCGCAGCCAATACGGCCCCCGTTTTATCGTAACTTAATAACTTAAGTGTAATGGCACTTCTACTAATTTGTGCGTTGTATTTTTTATAGTTCGGGGTCTTATCGCTCCAATTTAACCAATACACCTTTGTACGCTCCAACTCCATATACATTTTTCTAACGGTAGGGAGAAACAGTTTCTCGTTATAGCCCATTAGGAAGTACCCGTCCTTTTTCAAGGTAATTTCCCTTCCTTCCAAAACGGCGTTTTTGTTAAAGGACGTGTATAGAAAACAGGTATCGAACTTTTCTCCATGGGTAAGGCTTACTATAAAATTCTTCTTAACGTAGGTTTCGGTTTTGCCCATGGCGTATTCCAACTTAGGGTCATAGTGTACTTTAAACACCGGTTTCCCCGAAATATGTTTAAAAAACCGAACCAATTCCGGAGGGGAGTTATACCCCTCTTCCTTACGGTAACGTGGCATAAAATCCCGTATTTCAAAACTAGCGTCACCAGAAGTAAAACGGGTAATCAAGATAGCGGTATGCTTTTTATAGCGCTGTGTAATCACATAAGAATCATCTACCTGGATCTCAAAGCTACCGCCTATGGTATCATCCAGCAATTTTGCAAACACAGAAGAAGAATCAAACTCCGGCAAACAACACCAGTCGATAGATCCTGTTTTGGACACCAAGGCCGCACTTCTACAATTTCCTATTATTCCGTAATCTAAATTATCCATGTATACTTTTCTGTTTATTCGGAATTCAACGCTTTGCGCATATACGCGATTGCTCATCGCTATCAACCAATATCATTTTAAACAAGGGCTTAAAATGCGGTTTCGCTAAAAATTTTAATTCAAATCGTCTTTCAATTGGTATTGCCCATGTTTTTCCCGAAATTGAGAGAAATTAAGTTCAAAACAAAACAAAATCGGCTATTTATGTCCAAAACTATCATAATCTCAAATAGACTACCTGTACAATTGCAAATTAGCAATGGAGACATCACCGCCATACCAAGTGTAGGGGGATTGGCAACGGGAATGAAATCTGTTCACTCGGGTGGAGACAGTTTATGGATCGGTTGGAGCGGACTAACAGATGAAGAAATACCGGATGTTTTGGCACCTAAAATCGATAAAGCCTTGGCAGAACACGGTTCCTCTAAAGTACGATTGACCAAAGAGGAGGTAAATGGATTTTACTTTGGATTCAGCAATAGAACTATATGGCCTTTATTTCATTATTTTTTGGAGTATTCGGAGTTTGAACTTTCCTATTGGGAAACCTACAAGACAGTAAATCAAAAATTTGCAGACGCCATTTTGGAGAAAGCAGGTGAAGACGATACCATTTGGGTTCATGACTATCAGCTGATGTTAGTGCCACAAATGGTACGGGAAAAACGTCCCAATATTTCCATTGGTTTCTTTTTACACATCCCCTTCCCTTCCTATGAAATCTTTAGAACCCTCCCTTGGCGGCGAGAAATATTACAAGGCTTACTGGGATCGGACCTTATTGGTTTTCACACCTATGATTACGAAAGGCATTTCTTAAGTTCCGTTAGAAGACTATTGGGCTTAGAAGTTAGTTTTAACGACATTTACCTAGACGATAGGGTGATCAAAGTGGATTCTTTTCCTATGGGCATCGATTACAAAAAATTCCATGAGGCAGCGCATGAACATGCACAACGGAACGAATCCCAAAAATCGGAGCTGCAAAAACGACTGGACACCCATAAAAAATCGGCCCCGGATGCCAAGTTCTTTTTGTCCATAGATCGCTTGGATTACTCCAAAGGAATCGCAAATCGATTAAAAGCCTTTGAGTACTTTTTAAACAAGTATCCGGAATATAAAGAAAAGGTACGGTTGATCATTCTAGCCGTTCCCTCCCGCTCCAATGTACCGCAATATAAACTGCTGAAGAAAGAAATTGATGAACTGGTAGGCCGTATCAATGGAGAACTATCTACTGTAAGCTGGACGCCGATATGGTATTTTTATAGGTCGATGCCCTTTGAAAACCTAATTGATCTTTACACCTCTTGCGATATCGCCTGGTTGACACCCATACGAGACGGAATGAATTTAGTCGCCAAAGAATACATCGCCACCCGAACCGATAAGACCGGGGTGCTTATTTTAAGTGAAATGGCAGGCTCTGCCAACGAAATGAACGAATCCCTGCTTATAAACCCGAACAATTTTGAGCAAATTGCGGATACCTTGTACCAAGCCATCAACATGCCAAAAAAAGAGCAACAGGAACGCAACGGCATCTTACAAAAACGACTGGAACGCTATAACGTAGAAAAATGGGCCAATGATTTTATGACCTCCTTGGTCAACCAAAAAGAAAAAGAGGATGTATACGTGTCGCGAAGACTATCGGTTGATTTGATGAATACGGTCATGAACAGTTACATAGATGCGAAAAAGCGATTGGTGTTCTTGGACTATGACGGCACCTTGGCCGGTTTTCACAACGACCCGCAAAAAGCGAGTCCGGATGAAGCATTGTATAAACTGCTCGATGAAATATCGGCACAACCCAATACGGATATGTATCTCATAAGCGGTCGCGATAAGGAAACCTTTACCAAATGGTTCCTTCCTAAAAAATACAATATGATCGTGGAACATGGGGTTTGGCTTTCTCAAAATGGAAAAGATTTTCACATGTTAGAGAACGTGAAGAAAGATTGGATGGCGAAAATACTGCCCGTACTAGAGTCGTTCGTGGATCGGACACCGGGTAGTTTTATAGAAGAAAAAAACTATTCCCTCGCTTGGCACTATCGTAATACCGACCCGGATTTTGGTCAGAAACGCTCGGTAGAGCTCAATACCGTGTTAACCAGCCTCATCGCAAATGACGATTTAAGTGTCCTAAACGGTAACAAAGTCATGGAAATAAAAAGTAGTAACGTAAACAAGGGCAGGGCCGCTATGCGGGTGTATGCAGAACAAGACTATGATTTCGTATTTGCCATAGGAGACGACTGGACAGATGAATTTATGTTCCAGGAATTACCGGACGATTCCGTTACGGTAAAGGTGGGCCGTCAAAAGACAACGGCAAAGTATTTTGTGGACAACACCAAAAACGTACGGGATATTTTAGCACGCTTTGCGAAGAAACGCTAATTTACTGGAACTTTAAACCAAGGACTCTTGTATGAAAAAATATATACTAAGCGCGTTGACTCTCAGTTTAACGCCGGCAGTGCTGTTGGCGCAGCAAAATACAGAAGTGTTTTTGATGGATGTACGATCCACTGAAAAAGAAATGACCTTAACTCCAGAAGAGGTTTTCAAAAGTTTAGAATCACCCCATGAAATCGCCAAGAGATTGGGTCCACCATTGAATATTTCGAACAATGAGGGCTACGATAATCAGCCTTCATTTTTGGACAATGACAACATTCTATATGCTTCCACCAGAAACAATCAGACGGATATCGCGGTGTACAATATAAGTACAGGTAAGAAAACTTGGATTTCGGATACGCCCGGAGGTAGTGAATATTCTCCCTTAAAAATCCCGGGAAAGGCTGCCGTGTCAGCGATTCGATTGGACTCGGATGGACTCCAAAGACTATATGAGTATGATTTGCAAACTGGGGAATTCAATGAACTCATCAAGGATTTGAAAGTCGGTTATCATGTATGGTACAATGACCATATTATCGTGTGTACCGTGCTAGTAGCCAACCGGATGGATTTGGTTGTAGTGGATTTAAAAAAAGGAGCCAATACTACCGTGGCCCAATATGTAGGCAGATCCTTGCACAAAATCCCGAATACCAATTTGGTCAGTTATATCAGTAAGGCCGATAAAACTTTTAAGATAAAATCACTTGACCCTATCAAAGGAACTATCAAAAAACTCAATGCTATCTGGAACGGTAGGGACGATATCGCTTGGTTATCCCCACATACCATACTGGCGACTAATGATAAAGCGATTGTACAAGTTCCGGCGGATACCACTGGCATTTGGCATGTTTTTCATCAACCTGATGCATCGGAACTATACAAAATGTCGCGGATGGCCATAAGTCCAGATGGTAAAAAATTGGCCGTAGTAGCAGAACCTAGTCCTAATAAAATCGTACAAAAACAACTAGAACGTTTTAATGCCAGGGATTTGGATGGTTTTGTGAACTGCTACACCAATGATGTGCTGGTCACCAATTTCCCAACGGATACAATTTCCGTGGGCAGGCAACCAATGAAAGAAGGCTACCGGAAATTTTACGAAAAAACACCGAAGGTAGAAGTGAAGGTGGCGAACAGGATGGTACTAGGCACCACGGTGATAGACCACGAAGTAGTTACCATCAATGACAAACAAAATCTACAAGTGGCAGTTTATGAGATAGACGGACGCATAAAATCCATGCGTTTTATTCGGGATAAAAAGGTAGATGAAAGTTCGGAAACCATCGTACAAAAACAATTGGATGCCTACAACGCAAGAGATATTGACGGATTTATGGACACCTATTCAGAAAACATCGCTTTGTATAATTTTCCGGCGCAACTCCGTACACAAGGCCAACTGGCAATGCGAAAAGGTTACGGCGAATATTTTGAATCTACCCCAGACTTACATGCCGAAATAAAAAATAGGATAGTAATTGGAAATATAGTGATAGACCATGAAGAAGTAACCGCTAATGGAACCAAATTTAGCGCAGTTGCCATTTATGAAGTGGTCAACGGAAAAATTTCCAAAGTTACCTTTGTGAGAGAATAACAGCGTTTGAAACAAAAATCCTACATACTTCCGGTAATCATCCTTTCGCAGTTCGCTTGCACTTCACCTTGGTTCGCGGGAAATTCCATCATAAACGAACTCATTTCTAAAACGGGTCTGGGTACAGAACTTTTGGGCTATGTAATTTCGTCCGTGCAATTCGGTTTTATAACGGGCACGTTGGTTTTTGCATTGTTTATGTTAGCCGATCGCTATTCGCCTTCCAGGGTATTTTTGGTCTGTGCGCTATTGGCAGCTGCATGCAACATGTACTTGCTAGCGGAGTCCATCACAGGATGGGGCTTGTTGTTGGCACGTTTCGGAACCGGTTTTTTTCTGGCAGGTATCTACCCCGTGGGGATGAAAATTGCTGCGGATTACTACGAAAAAGGATTGGGAAAAGCTTTGGGGTTTTTGGTAGGTGCATTGGTTTTGGGAACGGCTTTTCCATTTTTACTCAATGGTACGGAATTTGGTAACGACCCTAGGTTAATAATTGCCACTACATCCGTACTTACGGTATTTGGAGGATTACTGCTGTTTCTATTCGTTCCAAACGGTCCTTTTCGGAAAAAAAGTTCTGAGCTACAATTATCAGCTGGATTCCAATTGTTTAAAATCCCTGGTTTTAGACGGGCCGCATTCGGTTATTTTGGCCACATGTGGGAACTCTATGCTTTTTGGGCCTTTACGCCATTTGCCATACAAAGTTTTAATCAGCTTACAAGTAATCAGGTTTCCGTACCCTTGTGGACAGGTATCGTGATTACATTAGGTGCTATCTCCTGTGCCCTTGGTGGATTACTATCGCAGCGCTATGGTAGCAAAAAAGTAGCTTTCACATCCTTGTTATTATCCGGTATTTGCTGTTTAGCCTCTCCCCTGTTATTTCAATGTAATTCAGTCCTATTTTTAGGCGGTTGGTGTATTTGGGGCATGGCCGTTACGGCAGACTCCCCACAATTTTCCAATCTTGTGGCCTCGGCAGTAGATGCACAGGTAAAAGGTACGGCACTTACCTTGGTAAACTGTATCGGATTTGCGATTACCATTGCCAGCATTCAATTGTTGGCAAGCCTAACCACAGTTCTTCCAGCACCTCTTTGCTTTTTAATTTTAGCACTAGGCCCTTTGGTAGGATTATGGCAGCTATCCGGACATAAAAACGATTAATTTTTAATACATTTGAGAACCATGATACGACCTCACAATATTGGGAGAATAGAAGCTTTAAGCGATGCTGTTTTTGCTTTTGCTGCCACTTTACTAGTGGTAAGTATGGGAACAGATGCCTCAGATTCTGTCATTGATATTGATGTAAAAGTGTTTGCTGGTTTTGCAATTAGTTTTTTTGTGCTGTTGACCTTCTGGTTTCTGCATTACAATTTTTTCCGAAGAACTACTCACATGGACAATTGGATTATTGCCTTGAACGGAGTCTTACTCTTCGTAGTCCTATACTATGTATTTCCACTGAAATCATTGATAAATTCTTGGTTTGTTACCCAGGGAATGACCCCTGATAAATTAGCAGGACTATTTGAACTATATGGATTAGGATTCGCCTTAATCTTTCTTTGTTTTTCGTTAATCTATCTTAGAGCGTATAAAAAAGAAATAGAATTGGATGACAGATGGAATTTACTTTTTTATGCCAGACACTTTGCAATTTTCACTGGAGTTGGTATCATTTCAATTCTAACGGCCTACACCCAAATTGGCATAAATTTTGGACTACCGGGTATTCTTTACAGTCTTTTAGGTCCATTTTGTGCGCTACACAGTTATTTCTTTTATAAAAAATATAAAACCAGTTAAATATGAAAAAAATACTACGCTTAGGCATAGTGCTTTCCTTTTGTACAATTTCCGCCCAAACAGACCAACGCATTTATGATATCATAGAAGCAGTTTCCGCAGAACGCATTGAAAAGGACATTACCACCCTGGCCAATTTCGGCACGCGGCACACCCTAAGCGATACGGTATCGCAAACACGGGGTATTGGCGCCGCACGACGCTGGATAAAATCGGAGTTCGAAAAGACCTCCACCGCGTGCAACGAGTGCCTAGAAGTATTTTACCAAAAAGATTTGGTCAAAAAAGGCACGAACCAACGCATCACTAAAGACGTGGAAATCGTAAATGTCCTGGCCATTCAGCGCGGTACCAAATACCCCAATCGATTTATCATCATGAGCGGCGATATCGATTCCCGCGTAAGCGACCCCACCAATTTCATGGACGATTCCCCTGGAGCGAACGACAATGCCAGTGGCATGGCCGGTGCCATAGAGGCGGCACGTGTACTTTCCAAATACAAGTTTGAGAACAGCATCATTTACATGGGGCTTTCCGGCGAGGAACAAGGCCTGTTCGGTGGTGCCGGAGTGGCCGCTTATGCCAAGAAACAGGGGTGGGAAATTATTGGGGTATTGAACAATGACATGATCGGAAACATAACCGGTGTAGACGGCATTACCAGCAGCACGGATTTTAGAATTTTTTCCGAGCCCGTGCCCCCAACGGAAACCGAAAAGGAACGCAACGCAAGACGCTTCTACGGCGGCGAGGTCGACGGTATTTCCAGACAATTGGCGCGCTATGTGCACAAGACCACCAAAACCTACATGCCAGAAATGAACCCCATGCTCATTTACCGTTTGGACCGTTTTGGACGTGGCGGGCACCATAGGCCTTTTAACGACGCTGGTTTTGCAGGCATCAGAATTATGGAGGCCCACGAAAATTACACGCAACAGCATCAAGATATTCGGGTAGAAGATGGGGTTGCCTATGGCGATGTACTGGAGCATGTAGATTTTGACTATGCCGCCAAACTTACTGCGGTAAATGCGATCACTATGGCCTCATTGGCCTGGGCACCGCCAGCTCCAAAAACAGTTGAAATTGGGGGAATCGTAGAACCATCCGCCAAATTCAAATGGAGTAAGGTAAACGGTGCCATAGGCTATAAAATCTACTGGAGGGATACCACCTCCCCAACTTGGGACCATAGTCGATTTGTAGGCGATATAAACGAGTTTACCTTAAAAGGAATTGTAATCGACAACTATTTTTTCGGTGTTTCTGCTGTAGGAAAAGATGGATTCGAAAGTCAAGTAGTTTTTCCTAACGGGATTTTCAGATAGTAGGAAAGGTTGATAATTAAATTAACCATTTTGGGACAGATGACCTAAGACCAACAGTGGTGAGCACGACCAAGTAAGTAAGCATTTAGCAGGACACAAGAGTCCCGAGAATAATATAAATATAAACCAACGTACAAATACATACAACATGAATAAAACAGTCATCCTTGCAGCCCTGCTATGTTGCCTAAGCTTTTCGGCACAAGCGCAACTACAACAGATCAAGGAAGTGTTTACGGAGCAAGACACCTTAAGAGGGAGCATAACACCAGAACGTGCTTGGTGGGACTTAAATTATTACCACCTTGATATAGAAGTACAACCGGACAAAAAGTACATTGCGGGTAAAAACACCATTCGCTATAAAGTATTAGAAAGCCACCAAGTGCTACAGGTCGATTTGCAACCGCCCTTAAAAATCGAAAAGGTTACACAAGATGGAGAAGACCTAAGCGTTACATCCAACGGAAATGCCCATTTTGTAAACTTGACCAAAAAACAGCGTACCGGTGATTTTAACGAGGTAATAGTTCACTATTCCGGAAACCCAAAAGAGGCCGTTCGTGCCCCTTGGGACGGTGGGTTTTCGTGGAAAAAGGATGACAACGGCAAACATTTCATAGCTACATCTTGCCAAGGCTTGGGCGCTAGCGTTTGGTGGCCCAACAAAGACCACATGTATGACGAAGTAGACAGTATGCTCATCAGCGTAAAAGTTCCTAAGGGACTCACCAACGTAGCGAACGGCAGACTACGAAAGTTGGATACCCTGACCAACACTTCCCATTGGTTCGTTTCCAACCCCATTAACAACTATGGTGTAAACGTAAATATTGGCGATTATGTCCACTTTGGAGAAAAGTACGAAGGGGAAAATGGGACCTTGGATATGGATTATTGGGTGCTGCGCGATGATCTGGAAAAAGCCAAAAAACAGTTCAAGGACGCTCCCAAAACTATTGAAGCCTTTGAGCATTGGTTTGGCCCCTACCCTTTTTACGAAGACAGCTTTAAACTGGTGCAGGTACCCTATCTGGGTATGGAACACCAAAGCTCGGTTACCTACGGCAATCAATTTCAGCAAGGCTACCTGGGGCGCGACCTTTCCGGAACCGGTTGGGGACTAAAGTTCGACTTTATCATTATACATGAGGCAGGACACGAATGGTTTGCCAATAACATAACCAATAAGGACATTGCCGATATGTGGGTACACGAAGGCTTTACCTCCTACTCCGAAAATCTGTACTTGGATTATCACTACGGTACCAAAGCCTCGGAGGAATACGTCATAGGCCTGCGCCAGAACATTGTTAATGATATCCCCATCATTGGCCCCTATAACGTAAACCAAGAAGGTAGTAAGGACATGTACTACAAGGGTTCCAATATGCTGCACACCATACGGCAATTGATAAACGATGACGAAAAATGGCGCCAAATTCTCCGCGGACTCAATAAGGATTTCTACCACCAAACCGTTACTACGGCACAAGTAGAGGACTACATTTCCGAAAAATCGGGAATGGACCTTTCCAAGGTTTTTGACCAATATTTAAGAACGTCCAATATACCCGCCTTCGAATATAAAACGGAAAATGACGTACTAAGCTACCGATACACGAATGTGGTAGCTGGTTTTAGCATGCCGTTGCGGGTTTTCGTAGATGCCGAACCCGTATGGTTATCCCCTACGGCGGAATGGCAAACCTTAACCGACTTTAAAACCGATGCCCGTGTTAAAGTGGATGCTAATTTTTATGTGGATACTAAACACTAAAAGTTAACCGATACTAATTAGAACGATTGCAAAAATCATTGGTATTAGACTCAGTGAAAATGGAGTAAACGTACCAATGACGTTACGTTTAGCGAATTGTTGTGAGCAAGCTAATAAAAATCAAGTTCTGAATTAAAATTTTACCTTTGAAAAAAACTAATGGCGGATAAAGCATTTATAACATCCGAGATTTTAAAGTGGGCAAGAGAGTCTGCTAATATCTCTGTGGAAGATGCTGCCAAAAAAGTTTCTGTCTCGCCTGAAAGATACCAGATTTGGGAGGATGGCAATGATTTTCCGACAATTCGACAAGCGCAAATATTGGCAAAAAGCTTTAGAAGACCATTTTCACTTTTCTTTTTACCGGAAATACCAAAAGATTTTCAACCACTACAAGATTATCGAAGAGATGATGCGCAGAAGTTAGATACAGCATCATTATTTATAATTCGTGATGTTCAGGAGAAACAGAATTGGATAAGTGAATTATACGAAGAAATTGGAGAAGACAAGCTTCCTTTTGTTGGCAAATATTCTATCAATGATAATCCAGAAATTGTTGCTAGAGATATATTGGACACCTTAAAAATTAGTCCAAGTAATTATCAGAAAACACCAATAAACGAATGGATTGATAAAGCAGAAACTGCGGGAATATTTATATCTCGTGCCAGCAACTTGCATTCACATTTAGTACTAGATAGAGAATTGATTCAAGGTTTTGCGATTGCAGACAAATTCGCCCCTTTTGTGTTTGTAAATTCCAAAAATTGGAATGCACCACAACTCTTTACATTAGTCCACGAATTAGCACATATTTGGATAGCTAAATCGGGTATCTCAAATGAAATAGATATTGATTTTACAGATAATCCTAAATCAAAATTTCATCCAGTAGAATTGTTTTGTAACCAAGTTGCCGCCAATGCACTAATGCCAACGGAATTAATTAACCAATTGGGAGCGGATACATTCGATTCAAATGATTTAATTTTCAAACAAGCAAAAGAACTAGGCATAAGTTCTTTCGCGTTATTAGTTCGCGCTTTAAACTTAAATTTAATTTCGCATTCAAAATATAAAACTCTAAAACAAGACGCTCAAGATGAATTTGAGAAGTTTTTGGAAAGAGAAAAGATGAAAAAGGAAAAACAAAGAGAAAGAAAAGGCGGACCAGACGCTTACCTTCTTCGCCTAAATAAAAACAGTAAACTATTCACGAGAATTGTGATGGATTCTTTTAATAACGGTTCGTTGTCACCATCAATTGCAAGTAATCTTCTTAACACGCAGATTAATAAATTCCAAAAATTTGAAAAACTGCTTGCCTAATGTTCGAAGATGAAAAAGTAGTTTACTGTATTGATGCCAATATTCTTATTCAAGCTTGGCAAAAATATTATTCCCCAGAAATTTGTCCTTCTTATTGGGAGGTTTTAAACGATTTAGGTAAAAAAGGCGTGATTTTTATTCCAGAATTAGTTTATGAAGAAATAGAGAAAGGCGAGGACAATTTATTTGAGTGGCTAAAAAACAGCGATATTCCGATTAGAAAAATTGACGGAGCAGTAACAAACTGTTTAAAAGAAATATATACATCTAATCCAAGTCATAAATATTTAGTTTCAAGTAACGGAATTCACTCAAAAGCTGACCCTTGGGTAATTGCCCACGCAATTAAAGAAAATGCAATTGTAGTTACAAAGGAAACGAAAGACTATTTTAAGAAACAAACCAAGATTAAAATCCCACACGTTTGCGATAATATGAATGTTAAGTGGATTGACGATTTCGAATTTATCAGGGGTTTGAACATTAAATTTACTTGCAAAACGGAATAAAACCGGTGGCTAACATTGGTAACCGTTGCACAAATCATTAATCGCAAAAAAAAAAAAACGGATGCATGTAAGGGGCTCTAGGGGCTTTTTTCTTGTCGCTTTAGAAATGGAAAGCTAATTTTTGGTATTTTCAGAAGCACTTGACGATAATTCAAGGATACTTTTGACCCATGTTGCAAAAGCAAGTGTTCCCATCTCACTTTGCACCAGTTTTTGTTCGAATTTCGGGTACTCCTGCCTGCCGGCAGGCAGGTCTTAAGGTTGAAGGCATGGCCGAGAGGTGCATTACCTTATTCACCTGCTTTACCCCATGGTAGATTTCCAATACGACCCGGAGCGGGACTACTATATCTGCCCCGACGGCCAAATATTGGTCACCCTTGGGACCGTTTACTACAAGGCCATCCACAGGGTCAAGCATTATAAGAACAGGAAGTGCTAAATATGACCTGTAAAGCACCTGTGTACCAAGAACAAGAACGGAAGCTTCATAGAACGTTTCATTTACCAAGAGGCATTGGAAGAAAACCAAAAGACAGTAGAACAAAATCCAGAGTATTAAAGGCTCGGGCAACAATTCACCGAACACCAATTTGGAACCCCTAAAAGGTTCCGAAGCTTCGGGAGGGTTTGACCCATACATTGATGAGGGAAAAAACCACGTGCTCGCGGAGGTCAATCTGATAATGATTTGTTACAACCTAAAAAGACTTGTCTCAATTGTTGGCCTAAAAGTGTTGAAAGACAGGCTAAAAAGGCATGTAACCATATTCTTTGCCCTGTTAGAGGAAATATCCGGTATCAGGGCAGACTTTTTTCTGTCTCGGATTCAACACCTACATTCAGCTAGAATAGAGAAAACTGCTTTAGATACGCCTTATATCCCAAACGATTCATTAGTTTTGATCTAAACTGAGTGGCTGTACAGACTCTAGTTACCAAACATTAAAACCAAAATAATGACAAAAAAAATCTTTCTTTTATTATTCGGAATAACTCTTTTGTTTTCCTGCGAAAAAACTCAAGATCCAAATACCTCTACTGTTTATTTCAATGGCGAAATAATCACTATGGTTGGTGAATCCCCAAATTATGTTGAAGCTTTAGTAGAAAAAAATGGAGTTATTGTTTTTACTGGAGCAAGTAATGAGGCTATGGAAATTGCTGGAAAAGGCCACAAAATGATTGATTTGGAAGGAAAAACACTTGTTCCTGGGTTAATTGATGGTCACGCTCATTTTGCAAACTTTGGAGCACAGGCTATAGGTGCTCAATTATTGGCTTCACCAGATGCCAATGTTGATGATATGGAAACTCTGATATCAGTATTGAAAGACTGGAATACACCAGAGAACCGAGCATTAACAGGATGGATTTTTGGGACTGGTTTTGATGATTCCATCTTAAAAGAAAAAAGATTTCCTACAAAGCACGATTTGGATAGAGTTAGTACCGAATTTCCATTAATGATAACACATATTTCTGGTCATTTTGCAGTAGTAAACTCAAAGGGATTAGAAGAGTTGGGTATAGATGAAAAAAGTATTGATCCCGAAGGCGGCATTATACGACGTGAGGACAACTCTACAGAACCAAACGGTGTTTTGGAAGAACTTGCAGCAATCCCTTACATGCTCAGAGCTATAGCGCCCAAATCAGAGGAGGCAATAATCAAGTTCTTTGAAGCTGGACAAGAAATGGCTTTATCTTATGGTTATACGACAGCACAAGAAGGTAGAGCTATGCAGAATCACGAAATGCTAGTTGCAATGGCAGAAAAGAATAAAAACAAAATTGATGTTGTAAGCTACATAGACTACGCTTTTGTAGACCAATATATGGATAGTAAATGGAACAGTAAAGAATACACTAATGGTTACCGCATTGGTGGTATGAAAGTGACTTTGGATGGTTCGCCACAAGGCAGAACTGCTTGGAGAACAGAACCCTACCTTATTCCACCTACAGGAATGCCACACGATTATAGCGGTTATCCAGCCATACCCAATGATAGCGTTGTTATTTCAATATTTGAAAAAGGTTTTAAAAACAATTGGCAGATTTTAGCTCATACAAACGGTGATGCTGCAATTGACCAGTTTATTAGAACAATGAAACCACTACAAGAAAAATACGGAAAGGAAAACAGACGTGATGTCATAATACACGGACAATACATTAGAGAAGACCAACTGGATGATGCAAAAGAAATGAAAATGATTGCTTCCCTATTTCCACTTCATACATTTTATTGGGGAGACTGGCATACACAGTTGATAGGTGATTCTCTAGTTCAAAATATCAGTCCTGTAAAAACAGCATTAAATAAAGGTATGGATATTACCATTCATACAGATGCACCTGTTGCTTTACCTAATCTAATGCGTGTATTGTGGACTGCTGTAGAGCGCTCTTCACGTTCTGGGAAAATCATTGGTGAAGATGAACGCTTAACACCATATGAAGCATTACAAGCAATCACAATTTGGTCTGCATATCAACACTTCGAGGAAGATAAAAAAGGAAGTTTAGAAAAAGGGAAGTTGGCCGACCTAGTGATTTTAGATAAAAACCCTTTAAAGGTAAATTCTAGCGAAATAAAAGGCATCCAAGTTTTAAAAACTATCAAGGAAGGAAAAATTGTTTTCGAAAAATAACTATTTCTAATCGAGTAGACGGATCCGCCCGTAGTAAGGAACTGACAGCGCCTCTCAAACCATCGTGCGCACGCCTATCCTAAACGGCAGTTGGTTGTATCGGAACTTTACGCAAAAAATAGTACGCTAGCATACTTTGATAACTTCTTTTGCTTATGCGTTTTTCAGTACTAGTAGGTCTCAGTATAGGGCATTGAGCATCTGGCGAAAAAGAACGGCGGTAAAAAACACCTAAATTCTTCCTTAATTTTTAGTTCAAGGTTCTGGTAATGTAGGTGCCTATCTCTTTACTTGGCCCTCTATCGTTCCCTTTAGATAAATTGACTTAGGCACTTAATCAATACTCTTTGTTAAGCATGGGCTAAGCCCAATGTCATTTAGTTGCCCGATTTCCAAGTTCAGGTCCGTTCCATGTTTTCATGGAAAGGACCGTTAAAGGCTCCTCTCTTGAGATTCCTGCCTCCGACGAACGAAGTATGAGTGAGAGGAAGGCACAGGTGTCCGCCAAAGGTAGACGGAGGGTTTGACCCGCAAACTTGCTCACGCCAGCTTGGTTCTTGACACACATGCCGTTACCGGCGCCAAGCTGAAAGAAGACACCAAACCTCCCCGGATTATGCGGTAACGCCCCATACATGGGCAATTTTGCGGTCATATCTCCCCGTCAGCAAAGCTGCCGCCCCTCTTTTCTAAAGAGGGGAGCAAAAAAAATATGCATACATGGTGTAACCGTAAACCGACATTTAACAGGTATGACGGTAAAGCAAGCTTAATAAACTACTGAAATCCAATAAACGTAGGGCTTAACATTTAGTAGCTAAGTGCCTAATCAATAGATAAATTACAAGCACTCAAAAAAGAGTAAACAACTTCGTTACAATAACACTTTTAGTAGTTACCAACCTTATAGAAATCAACTGTTTTTCCTCCATTACCTTCAAATGAAATGGCGGAGCAAGCAGGTCTACCCCGCTATTTTTTTTGAGTCGAGTTCCTTGTCCGGAGATAATATCCACATTGGGCTCAAAATTTCCTAGCGGTAGATGCTCCGTTAGGATTACGTATTTAAAAGCGTTCAATTTTGGCAGTATCCGTTGTATTTCGGCATTGGATAGGTGTTGCAGCACTTGTCTCACGAAAACACAATCGGCTTTGGGTAAGGCATCTACGGCAATATCCGAACAAACGAATTCTAAATTCTCTATTTTGAATACCGATTTATTATAGGAAATTAGTTCACTCACAATATCGACTGCAATATACTTTTTAGTGTGCTGCACCAGTTCCTTTCCTACATTAAAATCCCCACAACCCAAATCACAAACAACTAGTGGAGAATCAAAAGAACCTAAAAATGAAGTTATAGCCCCTATATAAGGATTTATGATATTAGGCGCGTGCGAACCCTCCCCAGAATAAAAGGGAGATGAATCGCTGCCCCACAGCTTCATGGCATAGACCTGTTCCATAGCATCTTTGGTAGGCCAGGGCTTTTTTGGTCTTTGTTTACCGTTTGCCATATTTCCCTTTAGTGAAAGCATGCGCCATTTAAATATAATAAACAATTGCCAAATGAAAATGAAACAAAAAGCCTATAGTAATTAATGAAAATACAACTACTAGTTGATAACGACCTCGTCTACGAACAACCAACTATTACCACCGGGGTTCTGGTGCCAATCGGGGTTTTTGAGGACGCTCTTCACCTCTACCCTTACATATTTTGCGGTTGTTTTAGCAAATTGGGCATCGAAAAATTTAAGCTGAATACTGGAATCTGGTGCGGGCTCTCCCATATTTTCCTTATGCAATTGGGTAAAGTGCTTTCCGTCCTGTGATACCGATATAGTAAAACCGGTCGGGAAAAATATCCAACTTGGAGGTGCGGATAAAGCACCAACCGATACCGAACTTATTTCCTGTACTTGATCCAGTTCAAACGTCGCATTAAAATGGGTGCCTTCATAGCCCAACCATTTTCCATCTACAAAATTAGCAGAACCCCTTTGTAAATCGCCCAGTGTTGCTCCTCCGGCACCGGTATATTTTTCTGAAGGGGGCTTATTAAGTCGTACACTGGCATAATCAACAGTACTTTTCTTAAAAGAGGCCAAAGCCGTCTCACTAATACCCCATCCTTCCTTTGCCGTTACCGCTTTTAAATTCATTGTTTTAGAAATGGTAATAGGTTCCGTGTACCGGATCGAGGTTGTATCCGGTTCACTACCATCCAAGGTATAATAAATTGCTGTATCGTCAAAGGGGTACGTGATCTGTACCTGCATCTCGTCTTTTATAAAAAAGTTGTCCGCTAAAATGGTGGGGGGCAATAACTCCGTAGCGCCGAACATATCCATATCAATCGTATGAATGGTGGTATTGGGATTGGACACAAGATATGCATTCATTCCTTCCTCGGTAATATCAGTTTGCCAAAGATATAGGTCGCTTAGATTTGGTAAGTTCTTTAATCCTTCTAGCGCCGTGTCGGTAATTGCAGTACCGTAAAGGTTTAAGGTCTCCAACTTTTCAAGCTCTATTACATCTTCAATTCCGGCATCGGTAATCGCGGTATTCTGCAATTGCAATTTGGTAAGGTTCTCAAAAGAGGAAAGCACTGAAACCAAGGTATCGCTGAAATTGGAGTTGGCCAGGTTTAGTTCCACTATGTTTTCGCCATAGGCTTTCAAAGCGCGGAACAAACCTTGCTCTAGCTTCTTGTTATTGCCAAGATAAACACTGTAAAGTGGACTACCCTCCGCTAAAGGTGCTATGGAAATTCCCGCATTGCGTAGGTTGTTCAACCAATCTTCCGGGGCTGGCTCCAGGGTTTTGGCAAGTACGCCCCGTGTAGACGTATCCTCTTCCAAATCCTTCAAATAGCCCTCAATGGTTTTTGAACGATCCAAGTCGGCCGTTTTACATTCAAAACAATTTTTATTCTCCATCCACCAATTCAACAAGGCAATTTCGTTGGGCGTTAATTGTACTTTTCCCGTTGGTGGCATGTGCGCTTCATCCTCCGCGGGAAGTTCGATACGATGCACCAATAAAGACTTTCCAAAACCAGCAACGGAATCCAGAGGGTTGCCGGTATCGCCACCGGCCATAATCTCGTTTTGGGAGGTCAACAATAGATTCCCTTCCGCCTTTTCGGGATTGTGGCAGCTTACGCATTTGGTATCCAAAATGGGCTGTACAATGTCGTGGTATACAATGGCTTCTTCTATATTATCGATTCCTTTCTTTTTGGCGGTGTTCTCTTTGGTTAAAAAATCCGTACCATGGGTCATGCTTCCTCCCCAGTGGCCGGCTAGCACTAACATTATATTTACCGCTACAAACAAAGGAAAATATAACTTTTGCAAAAGTTGTTGTTTGGCATCCTTGGCAAAGAATATGATAATGGAAAACACGGTAAGGGCAATGGCCATCCACTTATGACGGAACAACAGGTCTTCATCATAGGCACCGTTCTCCTCCAACAACAGTCCGGTTCCAATAGAAAACAGGGCGCTTAAGACACCAACACCAAGGGCGAGTTTAATACTTGTAGTCAAATTCTCCTTAGGTTTTATACGTTGATATATTTCAAGGATAAACGCAAACATTAAAATCCCAATGGGCATGTGCACCAAAACGGGATGGAAATTACCAAGATTGATAAATAAATAGGTCATATTACTCTACTAGGATTTCATCTATAAAAAAGAAAGGTGCGGTACCTTTTCCTTGGTGCCATTCGGGAATCGTTTCCATTAAATCAAAATGTACTTCTATACTTTTATAGTTTCCAGCCGTTACAGGAACATCAAGTAGGGAAATACCTTTTGGTTCGGTAGTTGTTGGTACAGAAACGGATACCATTCCTATTTCCTCTTTTTTGTTCGCGAATACACGAATCGATCTTGGCAGAAAAATCCAAGAACCATGATCCTTTAAGGAGCTTACAATAAGTTTGGTAAGGAATGTTTCCTTTTCGAAGTCTAGCAAAACCCGAATCTGTTTCCCTTGAAAACCCATCCAATAATCGCCCGCCCTAAATTGTGTTGTTCCTTTCCGCAAATCTACCAAGCCTTTGGCACCGGAACCTTTATAGTTTACATCTGGTTGGGGCGTAAGGGTCACTTTGGCCGTGGACACATCTTTTTGCACCTTTAATAAACGCGTACCCACCGATTTGCTCGGCAAATAATGGGGATGAAAGGAGCGAAACTTAAACTCGGACGGTTCTGTTACGGCTATAGGTTGTTGATATAACGGGGATTTACGAGTTACCTCACTACCATCTGTAGTATACCTAATTTCGGAACCCTCCATATTAAAAATGGCATTTAACCGAGCGTTACTTTTAAACAATAGCGAGTCTACCGAAATTTTAGGTGGTGCCAGCTCAAAGATATTGGAATCGGCATAAACGACCACTTCCTTTTCCTTACAAGATGAAAGAACGACACAAAAGCATACAATAGCATAGAGAGTACTGCGCATTATACCCGGTATAGTTTAATGGGATAGGTTTTTCCCGAATTCCATTGTGCAACATATATATTTTCGTCATCGTCCACACATACATCATGTGGATGGTGAAATACCTTTAGGGTTTGGCTCATTGGATGTAATTTACCATCTTCATATATTGGGGTAGAACCGCCCGGAGCAGATATGAGTTCGTTCTTTTCGTTAAGTATACTTACAAAACCTGTTCCTTCGGACCCATCACCGGACCAGATCGTTGCTAGGTAAATATCTTTACCGTGAATTACCGGTCTACAGATATAAGCACCCGGTAAATCTATGGTACTCAGGTATTCTCCCGCAAGCGAAAACCGTTTTAATTTGTTCTGTTGTCTTGCCGTGATGAGTAAGGTAGGATTCGCAGCATCCCTTGTATCCAAACATATTCCATGGGCATTGTTAAAAAGATGATCTTCTTCTCCCCTACCACCAAATACGTTCAAAAGCGCTCCTTTGGCATTGTAATGCATAATGTACTGCTCTCCATAACCATCGGCTATGTAAACGTCTCCATTAGGAGCAATAGCGGTTTCCGTGGGGACATAACTTTCCTTTGTTTTGTATTTACCGGATTCCTTTGGATACGTAAACACCTGAATTACTTGTCCTTTTAGATTCGTTTTTATGACTTCGTGGCGGTTATTATCAGCGATATAGAGCATGTCTTCCCCATTCTCCACGTTCAAGGTAAGACCGTGGGCACCCGGATATTCCGTTCCCCATACCTCGATCAATTTACCGGAACGATCATAAACGATAACATTGTTTTTGGTGTGATTGGTAAGCAGTATAATTCTCCCTTTGGAATCCTGCACCATCTCGTGACAATCGTTTACGGGATAAAAATTGGAATTTAATGCGCCCCACTGCAAGTCGATTTTATACCGATGCGAATTGTGACCGATTATGGTATCCTTGTAGGTCTCGAAAATACCTGCCTGTGCAACGCCACAAACCATTCCGCCAACGAACAGACTGCTGTTTCTAATAAATTTACGTCGCTCCATTATACGAGTACATCTTTTAAAACGTGGCCTTCTACATCGGTTAGCCGGAATCGTCTACCTTGGTACTTATAGGTTAGCTTTTCATGGTCTATACCCAATAAGTGCAACATGGTCGCTTGGAAATCGTGCACATGAACAGGATTCTTAACAATATTATACCCAAATTCATCGGTCTCGCCGTAGACAACACCTGGTTTAATACCGCCACCGGCCATCCACATGGTAAAGCATCTGGGATGGTGGTCCCTACCATAATTTGTATCGGTAAGCAATCCCTGGGAATAGTTTGTTCTTCCAAACTCCCCGCCCCAAATCACCAGTGTATCCTCCAAAAGACCGCGTTGTTTAAGATCCGCCACAAGGGCCGCCGAAGCCTGGTCCACATCCTTGGCCTGCTTTTCAATGGCACCTGGCAAGTTATCGTGTTGATCCCATCCCATGTGGTACAATTGTATAAAGCGTACATCCTGCTCTGCCAGCCTTCTCGCTAAAAGGCAATTAGCCGCATAGGTTCCAGGGATTTTGGCATCTGCCCCGTACATCTTATAAATATAGTCCGGTTCATCATCGGTCTTCATTACATCGGGCACGGAGGTTTGCATTTTATAGGCCATCTCATACTGCGCAATCCTACTTTGTATTTCTGGATTTCCAAAATCATCGAATTGCTTTTCATTCATTTCGGCCAACTTATCCAGTATTGCACGCTTCCCTTCCTTAGTCATTCCTTTAGGGTCGTTAAGATAAAGTACAGGGTCTTTAGCGGCCCTGAACTGCACGCCTTGGTGAAGCGAGTGCAAGAACCCGTTACCCCACAATCGTGTATATAAGGGTTGACCACTTGGCCTACCGGAACCTCTGGACAGCAACACACTAAAAGCCGGTAAATTTTTGTTTTCGCTACCCAAGCCATAACTCAACCAGGACCCTATACTAGGCCTGCCCGGCTGCTGGGAGCCAGTTTGGAAAAAAGTGACCGCGGGATCATGGTTAATGGCCTCCGTGTACATGGATTTAATTATACACAGCTCGTCTACCATTTTTGCCGTGTAGGGCAATAAGTCGCTAATATAAGTGCCATTTTGGCCATATTGTTTAAAATCGAAAACGGAGCCCGCCAAGGGAAAGCTAGACTGACCGGAGGTCATTCCCGTTAACCGTTGTCCCTGCCTAATGGAATCGGGTAGTTCTTGCCCCCTACGTTTGATCAACGTAGGCTTATAGTCGAACAATTCCAATTGCGAGGGACCACCACTTTGAAAAAGATAAATAACCCTTTTGGCTTTTGATGCGTGATGGAGCGCGTTCAACATTCCATTGTTGCCTCCAAAATCATCTGCTTTGGTAATAATACCGTTTTTGTCCTTTCTAAAAAACTGACTCCCCAAAAGAGAAGCCAATGCGACCGAACCTGCACCTAAGGCAGCCTTGCCCAGAAAAGATCTTCTGTTTAAAAAAAGTGAACGGTCTTCTAATATTTTTTTTTCACTCATAATTATCCCCTTGTAATTGTTTCATCCAAATTAAGAACGGTATGCACCACCAACGCCAAGGAAGCCAAGTCTTTTTCCCCGCTCTCCACCTCCGCATTAAACTCGCCGATAGCTAAATACTCCGATGCCGTGAATACGCCGGTATCCATCTTGGCGCGCATATCCTTGTAGTGTTCCATGAGCATTATAGCCTCCTCGGTATCCGGAGACCTAGAGGTAGCTCTTTGAAAAACATGGTCTAATTGCTTTTCGATATTCTGCGGATATTTTTTAACGGTATTTACGGCCAAGGCCCTAGCAGCCTCTACCATTTGTGGGTCGTTCAACAGCACCAAAGCTTGTAATGGTGTATTCGTTTCCTGCCGTTTTACCGAGCATAAGTCCCTTGAAGCGCTATCAAAGGTCATCATACTTGGTGGCGGAACGGTTCTTTTCCAAAACGTGTAAAGGCTTTTACGGTATAAATCCGCACCAGTACCCTGTATATAATTCGCTGTACTACCGCCACCTCCACCGGTGGTTTCCTCCCATAAACCGTCCGGTTGATAAGGTTTCACACTTGGGCCCCCGACTTCTTTCACCAATAGGCCACTTATGGCCAAGGCTTGGTCCCGTATCATTTCAGCCGTAAGCCTAAGCCTGGAAGCCCGAGCCAATAACTTATTCTCTGGATCCAGTTCCAATAGTTCCGGAGTAGTGACCGCACGCTGTTTATACGTGTCGGACATGGCCATATACTTCAACATTTCCTTTGTATTCCACCCTTCGTCCCTAAATTTAATCGCTAAGAAATCCAATAGCTCCGGATGTGTAGGTAAGGCTCCCTGATTTCCAAAATCGTAGGAAGAGCTCACTAAGCCGGTACCGAACATGCGCTGCCACATTCTGTTCACGGTAACCCTTGCCGTAAGGGGATTTTCTTCATTGAACAACCATTTGGAAAGCCCCAGTCTATTCCTCGGGTAACTTTCTGGGAATTCCAGTACGGAGCTAGGCGTATTGGGATTTACCTCATCTGTAGGTTGATCGTAAGCTCCCCTATTTAAAATAAAGGCCGGCCTTGTTTCTTCCCGTTCGTACATGACCATTACTTCCAACTCTTTTTTCGGAGAATTTTGCATGTTCACAAAACTCAGCACGCCCTCGGTATCCTTCTCGGAGATGGTCATAAAAGGTTCAGGGGTGGTACCTATAGCCGGGACTTCCAACTTCTCTTTATTGTTGTTGAAAAAACTAAAAAGTTCAAAATGTTCTTTTTGGCTAAGGGGATCGTACTTATGGTCGTGACAGCGAGCACATTCCATGGTCAAGCCTAGGAATGTGGTTCCAAAGGTCGTTAAACGATCTTCTACATACTCTATGTAATATTCTTGGGGAATTATACCACCTTCAAATGTGATTTTATGATTACGGTTAAACCCTGTGGCCAACAATTTTTCCAAGTCCGTATCCGGCATAAGATCACCTGCTAATTGGTAGGTCACAAATTTATCGTAGGGCATGTTTTTATCGAATGCATGGATGACCCAATCGCGCCAAGGCCACATGGTGCGTTCAAAATCGTCTTGATAGCCGTGGGTATCCGCATAGCGGGAAATATCCATCCATTCCGAGGCCATGTGTTCCGCATAGTCCTTAGATGCAAGCAGGGTATCTATCATGCGCTCATAAGCTTCTTCGGATGTATCGCTAACAAAGGCTTCTATCTGTTCTGGTGTAGGCGGCAGTCCGGTCAGGTCAAAACTAACCCTTCTCAACAATTTTTCCTTCGATGCCACGGGCGAAGGCATTAAGCCGTTTTTCTGTATTTTATCCAACACAAAAATGTCTATTTCATTAACGCCCCAATCGGCCTCCTTTACTTCTGGCACTTCAGGTTTTACGGGTGGTATAAAGGCCCAGTGGTCCTTATACTCCGCACCTTGCTCGATCCACTTTTCAAGAATCGCCTTCTCCCTTTCCGTTAAGATGAGATTGGACTCCGGTGGAGGCATTACCAAGTTGGGATCTTCGGTATGCAAACGTTTCACCAATTCACTTTTCTCCGGTTTATTGGGAACAATGGCAAACCTATCCTTTAACTCCCCCAACGCGGCGTAGGCATCTTCCGCCTTATGTAAAGAAAGGTTTCCTTCAATAGCATTTTTATCCGGTCCATGGCAAATAAAACAACGGTCCGATAAGATCGGCTTCACATCAAAAGTAAAATCTATTTTATCCGGTATGGCACCCATGTCGGCCGCTGCAATGCCTTTTTCGGAAACCGAGGGATTTTCTTTGCAGGAATGGTACGCGCTACCTAACACCAGAACCAAACAAAGAATGATCCCTACACGTACGTATGTTTTGATAAACGTATTGATTTTCATAGCCATAGACAATCTTTTAGTACCTCTTAAAATTAAAAACAAAATCAACTAAAAACCCTTAAAATTCGACCAATGACCTTTTGTAAGTCATTAAAGCTATGCGGTTAAGCACACAAAGTTTAAATAACACAGGAGGCATAACCCATAAATTGCATCCTACAAGGGAAAAAACAAAAAAAGCCCGCGTTGAACGGACTTTTCTATTGAAAAAAAAATTATTACTTGAAGGTAGCGTTCACCACGGCGAGCATGGCCGGGGTTTCACCTTCTGCTACGGCTCCCGTAATGTAAAGCTTATGTTTTCCATTTGGTTTTTCCGTGAAAGGAAGAACTATGGCACCGCCCTGCGTACCCTCCGGTTGAACCGGTAAAGAACCCTTACCAATGATCTTACCGTCCGGTGCGTCTACACGTACATCAAAATGATAAACAACTTTTGGGGCTTCCTGCCATCCGGCTCCAAGTACCACCATCTGCACTCCGGAGAGGTCAATATCCTCAATTTCAAACCATCCTTTTTCGCCTGTAAGCACCAATAAATCTATTCCACCAAAAGTCATTGCTGTCATATTATTGGTTTTTGTGGACTCTGAAAAGCCAATAGTGTTACTTGATAATGCAACGGAAGTAGAACCAGTCAAGGGTATGGCTCCTTCTGCGCCTTCGTCGGTGTAACTTGCGGTAATGACCATTAATTCACTGGGATTTTTGGTCTCCGGGCGTACCTTTCCTTTTACCGGTAACGATGGTACTTTAACACCGTCGGAAGCTAAGGATTGAATATAAAGGGCTATTTGCCTAGATTCGTCCGAGGTAACGTCGGGGTGTGCAGGCATCATAACTTCGCCCCATACACCCGTACCTCCTTCAACTATTTTCTTTTGCAAATAGGTTATGGCATCTTTTTGGTCTTTATATTTTTGGGCAATTTCCATATAATTTGGGCCAATGGAAGCCTTTAACTCCTTATGACAGGTCTTACAGTCCATAGCTTGCGTAAGTGCCTTACCGGTTACCGCCGCAGAAACTTGCTGATGCCCAAGGGACATTGCTACTTTATCCATACCTTCGATATAATCTACACTTACAAAGATATTATCCTCGTTGATGGCACCGTCGGCATCCGTTACACTTACGGCGTACTGTACATCTTGGCCAGGGATAAAAAACGAAGCGTTTCCTCCTGTGATATTAATCTTTAGTTCCGGTCTCGAATTACCGGCCACCACCGTAACGGGGCTACTTTTTGCCGACTCACCAGCGGTATCCTTTACTTCTACCGAAACCCTGTAATCTCCGGCAACGGCATAGGAGTGTGAGATTTCAGGCGTTGTCGTTTCCTTTGTCTCCCCATTCCCTAAATCCCAAACATAGGTCATGCTATCGTTCTCGCGATCTCTTGCGCTTACGGTAGCCGTAATGGACAAGGGCAACTGACCCGAGGTTTTGTCAACAATCAAAGCATCTATTAAGGGTGGTCTATTTCCGCCGTTATATTCGATATAGCCTAGCCCGGCATTTGCATTTTTTGAAAACCAACCACTGCCATATTCCAAGAGATAGACTTTTCCGTCGGGTCCCACCTCAATATCTATGAGATTGTTTACGACTATATCCGAGGCAAAGGGCTCCATTTTGGAGTAACTGCCGTCCTCGTTCAGATGGATGGCCTTCATCCAACCGCGCATCCAGTCGTAAATAATGACCTTGCCATCATAATAGCTTGGAAGCTTTTCCGTGCCTTCATATAGGTCCGAATAGTACGTAGGACCCGCCATCGCGTTTCTGCCGCCCGTGCCCAATTGAGGAAAATCCTGGGATTCGGCGTACGGATAAAAGGCATAAGCGGGCATTGCTTTAGGCAAGTTGGTCAACCCTGTATTGTTTCTCGAATTATTAACTGGATTTTCCGGATCAAAGAGCCCGCCGGATTCCCCCGTACTATAATCGTATTCCCGATAGGGTTTATTATCTCCGATAAACAAAGGCCAACCAAAATTTCCGGCCTCCCGCGCTTGGTTCATTTCATCATAACCCCGAGGGCCTCTTGTTTCCAAACTATCCGCTCTGGCATCCGGACCTACATCTCCCCAATACACATAACCCCGTTTCTTATCCACGGATATACGGTAGGGGTTACGGTGTCCCATGGTATATATCTCAGGTCGTGTTTTGTCCGTTCCTACCGGAAATAGGTTCCCTTCCGGAATATCGTAACTGCCATCTTCGTTCACTTTTATTCTTAGGATTTTACCCCTAAGATCATTGGTGTTTGCAGACGATCTGCGGGCATCATATTGCTCGCTACCGGGCAAGTCGTTCAAAGGTGCATAACCACTGTTGATGTATTTTACGCCCTTTTGATTGAATGGTGTGGAATTATCTCCGGTGGACAAATACAAAAGGTCGTCCGGCCCAAAGGCAATAGAGCCCCCGGTATGGCAGCAGATTTCACGATCGCTCGCTACATCCAAGATCACTTGTTCCGAAGCCATGTCAAAAACACCCTCGGTAAATTTAAATCGGGATAAGCGATTTACCTCTTCATCACCCGTAGGGGCATAAAACAGATATATCCAGTGGTTTGTGGCATAGTTAGGGTCTTTTTGTATGCCCATAAGTCCTTCCTCTGCATTTACTCCGGGGGTATTCAAAGTTTTGTGATACACATCCAGTTTGGCTACCTCAGTAACCTCTTTGGTCTCCGCATTGTAAAGCAACACTTCTCCCCTGCGTTGCGCAATAAGGACATTGTTATTGGGTAAAATGGTCATTTCCGTAGGTTCAAAAAATTCTCCCTCGGTCAAGGTTATTTTTGAAAATCGGTCTACCTCTGGCGGAATTTGCGAAGATGCCTTTGCGTAATCCAACTGCTCGTTATCGCCTATGGCATATTGTATTCCGCCTAAGAGATGCTGTAGAAAAAGTTCTTCCGAATAACTGGCCTCCGTATGGCCCGCTCCTGTGTAAAAAGCCCTTCCACCATCAAACTCGTGATACCAAGCAAAGGGATGGTTCTCCCCGTTTTCACCGCCCTCGTAACTGGTTTCATCAACGGTCATGACAACCCTTACATCCGGATTTATCTTTTTGTAATTGTAAATTTCATCCGCTCTGTGCCAAACTGTATCCGTAAAATGTTCGGTCGCCAGAAAGCTGTTGTCCTTGATATGGAAATCGGCCTCCGGCGTTCCTGCAGGGTGACTCAAAAACTGTGCGCCTACCAATTTGGTGTACCAGCCCCAATCATACTCCGTATCCGCGGCCGCATGCACGCCTACAAAACCACCTCCCGCTTGGATATAGCGTTCAAAAGCGGCCTCTTGATAATGGTTTAACACATTCCCGGTCGTACTTAGAAAAACGACCGCGGAATACTGCTTTAAATTATCTTCGGTAAAAAGGGCTGCGTTCTTTGTGGTGTCTACGGCAAAGCCATGTGTTGCACCAAGCTTTAGCATGGCATCCATTCCGGCAGGTATGGAACTGTGTTTGAATCCCATGGTCTTTGAAAAAACCAGCACTTTAGGCGGCCCCTCTCTTTTGGTGCTGCAGGAGAAAAAAGCAAAAGCTAGGATCGTAACGAGTAAAAAAGTGGTTTTTTTCATGTAAAATGGATGTGGATATAACTATTAAAGTTTTAAAGTTAGCCATTGGAAACAGATCTCACAATAGTATTTCAATGGTATTCCTGTAATTTTAACGTATGGAAACCTGTTGACTTAAAAAAATCCTGGTTTGAAAAAATCAAATTCCTAAGAAAGGAAGCTAGCAGATATTAGAATTAAGTTTACTTTTGTTTTTGGATGTTTAAAGGTGTACCAAGCCAGCGTGTTTCCGTTATTGGTTTTCCTTTTTCGTCCAAGGTATATGTCAAAATTGCCCAAGGAACATCAATTCTTGGATTTATCGGATTACGGTAGACCTGTTGCAAAAGTTATTGCAAAGTCCTTAAAACACACATCGTTTACGCCCGTACATGTAACCATTATGTTCGTAGTGGCAGGCCTTATCGCTATTGCCTGTCTCTTGAACCAATACTACTGGGCCACCTTGTTCTTTCTTGTCTTAAAGTCGGTTTTAGATGCTGCCGACGGGGAATTGGCACGGGAAAAAAACACACCGTCCCACACCGGAAGATACTTGGATTCGGTTTCGGATATCATCCTAAACCTACTCATTCTAATCACCATTTGGTATGTCACCAACGGTTCTTTGTTGCTTACCCTCACTGCTTTTTTCGGTATTCAACTGCAAGGCACGCTCTACAACTACTACTACGTAATCCTGCGAAACAAACATAACGGGGATACCACCAGTAGGGTCTTTGAAACGGATACGCCAAGGGCTATAGGCAACGAAAGCCAACGTAACGTAAACATTCTTTTTTCCCTTTATACCTTACTATACGGTATTTTTGACCGCATCATTTACCAACTGGATCGTAAAGCGGCACATAGCGAACACCTGCCCAGGTGGTTCATGACAGCGGTTTCTACCTTTGGACTCGGGTTTCAATTGTTACTTATTGGTTGCATGTTGGTACTTGGTTTAGACCAGTATATTATCCCTTTCTTTATAGGATATTCAGCTTTTATCTTAATCTTTATCGGGATAAGAAGAGTTATAAATCGCTAATTATTTTTTACCTTCCCTCCATTCTAAATTCATGTTTATGAGGGGTTGTTTCTTTTTACCTATGTGTTTCGTATTTGCATCCTTAGTTGTTGTTGGTTGTAAGGTCGATGAAAAAGTAAGCTACGACATCCTTCTAAAAAACGGGAATGTGATCGACTTGGAAACGGGTACGATTGCAGTCCAGAACGTGCTGATTACCGATGGTAAGATTTTAAAATTACTACCACCGGAAGATCTAACTACGGTGTCCGCTATGCAAACGATAGATGCGACCGACCAATTTATACTTCCCGGTTTTTGGGACAATCACGTGCATTTTAGAGGCGGTGATTCCGTGATCGAAGCCAATAAAGATTTTTTAACCCTATTTATGGCCAATGGCATTACTACGGTTCGAGATGCCGGTGGAGACCTTACCACCTCGGTCATGGAATGGAAAGCCAGTATTGCTTCCGGTGCACTCCTAGGGCCTACCATATACACTTCCGGACCTAAAATAGACGGGCCAAACAGTACTTGGGCCGGATCTTTGGAAGTGTCCGATATAACTGACATTGAAATCGCCTTGGATTCCCTTGAAAGCATACCGGTAGACTTCATAAAACTATACGATAGCCGAATTACGGGTGAGCATTACTTGAACACCTTAAAGGCGGCCGAAAAACGAAACCTGATAAGCTCCGGTCACATGCCCTTTACCGTCACTTTAGATGAAACCATTGATGCCGGGGTAGATGCCGTGGAGCATTTGTACTATATCATGAAAGGCTGTTCCGCCAACGAAAAAGAAATTACCGAACGCTTGGCCAAAAAGGAAATCGGGTTTTGGGATGCCATGCCTTTGCTCATGGAAAGCTATGCCGATACCACGGCCCAAAAGACTTTTACCAAGTTGAAAACAAATGCTATTTACGTCGTTCCCACACTTCATATTGGTGAAATATTGAGTTATTTGGACGAAGTGAATCATGAAAACGACCCTTATTTAAGCTTTATGGACGACGGCATCGTAGCAACCTATAACGGACGCGTACAACGTGCCTTGAACGCCAGCGAACAGCAAACAAAAGACCGTAAGGCATTGCAGCGCTTTTTTGGTGAACTGGCCAAATCCCTTCACGATTCCGGCGTGGGTCTCTTGGCAGGTTCGGACAGTGGGGCCTTTAATTCCTACACCTATCCGGGTATTTCGCTACATGAAGAATTGGCCCAAATGGTAAGGCTTGGAATATCACCTTTGGAAGCCTTAAAAACATCGGCCTATAATGGTGCCCGGTTTCTTAAAAAAGACAGTGATTACGGAAATATCGCTGCAGGTAAAATTGCGGATATCGTTATACTAAAAGGAAATCCGCTACAGGATATCTCCCAAACACAAAACATAAGTATGGTCATTAAACAAGGGAAGGCCTGGGAGCAAAAAGTACTTAACGACAAGTTAGAAGCGTTACGGAACAATACCAAGTAAACAAATGAACAAACTACTGCTACTATCCACACTATTGGTCTTGCAACTATCGCATGGACAGACTATTTTACAACCTTCGCGCGTATTTGATGGTATGGAAATGCATACAGATTGGATTGTTCTGGTAGAACAGAACAGTATTCGTTATGCAGGGCCATCAGCAGGTTTTAAAATACCCAAAAATGCAAAAACCATACTATTGGAGGGAAACACTTTAATGCCCGGAATTATTGAAGGCCACTCCCACGTATTGTTACATCCCTACAACGAAACGTCTTGGAACGATCAAGTGTTAAAAGAATCGCCAGCAGAGCGTGCCATACGGGGAACCGTACATGCACGAAACTCCCTTCTTGCAGGAGTGACCACCATGCGCGACTTAGGAGCCGAAGGAGCGGGCTATACCGACGTATACCTGAAAAAAACGATTGACCAAGGTATTATTCCCGGCCCAAGATTATTGGTAGCCGGACCTGCAATTGTGGCCACCGGCGCCTACGGACCAAAAGGTTTTCATGACGGGGTAAGCGTTCCTTTGGGCGCGGAGCCCGTTAGTGGGGTTTCCAATGTCATCGAGGCTGTTCGGCGGCAAATGGGCAACGGTGCCGATCTTATCAAAATATATGCCGATTATCGATGGACGCCCGGAGCGGCCTCCCAGCCTACCTTTTTACAGGAAGAACTGGACGCCATGGTAGCGACCGCAACCAGTGCAGGAAAATACGCAGTAGCACATGCAAGTACCCCTGAAGGTATGAAACGAGCCATAAATGCCGGTGTGGAAACCATTGAACACGGGGATGGCGGCAGCTTGGAACTATTTGAATTGATGAAGGAAAAAGGCATAGGCTACTGCCCTACCTTGGCAGCAGGAGATGCCATTACGCAATACCGTGGCTGGAAAAAAGGAAAAGAACCAGATCCGGAACGTATTTCAAAAAAGAAAGCTTCTTTTAAATTGGCCTTAGCATCGGGTGTTCCCATTGTTTTTGGAGGTGATGTTGGTGTTTTTACCCATGGAGAGAACTACCGGGAAATGGAATTAATGGTGGAATACGGCATGAAGCCTTTGGACGTCCTTATCTCCGCCACTTCGGGCAACGCCGATATGTTTCATTTGGATTCCCTAGGAAAATTGGAAAAAGGTTTTCTGGCCGATATTATTGCCGTACAAGGCAATCCCCTACAGGATATTTCGGCCATGAAGGATGTCAGTTTTGTGATGAAGGATGGGGTGATTTATAAGCCGTTCAATAAAAACTAACCCCTTTTAACAATACACTTTCTGAACGGGGCTGTTTTTCCAATTTCGAAATAATTGGAAAAAAGATTCTTATTATATAAACAGAACCCCGTGTTTAATTGTTTGGAATACAAGCCAAAAGCTGGATTTTTGAAAGTAAAAACCTGTGGTTTACGCCCTACTCAAAGTAATGGACCAAGGTATTTTCCACAAAGCGCTCTTCACGACTTCCCGGAGCGGCATACGCTTTAAATTTCAGATATACTTCCGAGGCATTCGCATAGGTATCGCCCACGGAGGCTTTGGCAAATAAATACCAATATGCCGCGGTCATCCAATCCTGGCCACCTTCCTGCAAGGTTAAGGCAGGCTCCACAATGTCTATGGTCTCTTGAAATCGTTTTTGCATACACAGCAGATAGGCATACATGATCCGTGCCCTACCAAAACCGTTGAACATCTCGATCGCTTTCTTAAAATAGGATTCGGTTATGGACAGTAACTGTGCCGCTTCTGCACTGACGGCTTCCCCAGTATTGATTTTGTCCAATGCAGGTTCTAGCATTATGGACAAACTTCTTCCAAAATTATAGATTTCGTTGGTGTCCGATGGCGTTACACTTAGTCTGCCATAAATTTCGGAAACAGCCGCTTCGTGTGCGGAATTAATTTCGTTCTCGCTTCTTGCCCCGTTGATCAAGCTTGTATAATCTTCCAAAGGTGCAATTTCAAACGCTATTTGTTGTGGTGTGTATGCGTCAGCGGTTTGTTGCGCCCCACCATCATCGTCACCTTCTAAATCGATGGACGCCCAAGCTAGGATATTAGTGGCCGCGGTAGTATCGATACCCGCCATGGCCGTTAAGGTCGCTCCATTCCCTAAAGCGGCAACGGCCTGTTTTGTGTTAATGCCCATAGCCGCCAATCGACTTACTTGTTCCGTAGTTGCTCCCAATGCGGTAAGTACTATGGTATCCATTTCGTTAAAACTTGACATATTATTTATTTTAAAAATTGTTTATTGCCCGTACACTTCGATTCACAAACTAAATAGTATACAATCCAAATTACCCATCAGAAATACGTCTACAGCTCCGCGTTGTTATAATTAGTATCGTTGTGCAACTTTTTTCGAATTTACCATTGTGATGCGGTGTCCAAATAGACAAAAAGCCATCTGAATGGTATTACGGTGCTTTATGACGTAATTCCAATACATCATTTGCGTTCAAAGATATTGCCTTGGTTAAAGGAGCCTATCCCCGAAAACAGGGAAAATGGCCCTTATTCAACATAAACGATGTGCGTACAACGCAATTTAAAGGGTATTGTTATGAAGGTAAATGCTATTTTTTTGGAATACAGTTCCTTGTCATTAAAGGATGCACGGACATAGATATCCACCTTAGACCGACAAATCAAAAATTTCAAGTGCGTCAAAAAACCAGATCATCAGATCGACCTTTAAAAGCTACTCCACCTCCTTCAACAACACCTCAATGGAGCGTTCCAGTTGCTCATCCCGACCTTTTGCAATGAGTTCCGGTTGATTTTTGACCAAAATCTCAGGATCGGTCTCGTTGTTTTCCAGCCACTCCCCCGCTTTGTTCTTGGCGCTAACGGGAACTACGCCCCACCTACCTCCATTGGGCAGGCGCTCCCAACCCGCAAAACTACAGGTTCCAGGAACCGGCATACCCACTGTTTTTCCAATTTTTAAATCCACATAGCCACTGGCAAAACAAGAACCATCGCTGTACATGGACTCGTTGAACATGGCCAAGGTAGGTTTGGTCCATCGTGAGGTGGGTTCCCCACCTACTTTTCTATCCTCCGTCTCATAACTTAAAAAAGGAATACCCGTGAAGAACATGGCCAGATCGGCCACCAAATCGCCTCCACCGTTAAAACGGGTGTCTACGATTACGGCTTTGGTATCGGAGAATTTACCCATCATACGGTCGTAAATTGTACGGTAAGGACCATCGCTCATACCCGGAATATGTACATAGCCCAATTTACCATCGCTAGCTTTGGCTACCTCTGCTTCGTTCCGTTTTACCCAACGTTTGTACAACAGCCTTCCTTCTTCTTGCAGGCTAATCGGTTTTACGGTAACCTGCTTTCTTTTAGCATCGGCATCCAAAATATCCAACAACATAAAGGTACCCTCCATCCGGTTCAGATAACTAGCGATATCGCGCGAAGGCAATACCGTTTCTCCATTGATTTTCTCGATGACCATCCCTGGTTTTAAGTCAAAACCAGCTTTGTCCAACGGTCCTCCTTTTATCACCTCGGCGATTTTTATACCGTTCCCTTGGTGCGCATAATCCCTAAAAATGCCTAAGGATGCGGTTTTATCCCCATTTTTAATATCATCATTGAACCTTCCGCCGGCGTGGGATACATTTAATTCCCCCAACATCTCCGATAAGAGCTCCGCAAACTCATAGGAATTACCAATATGCGGAATGTATTTTTGGTATTCCGTTCGCATTGCCTCCCAATCCACACCATGAAAATCGGAGGTGTAAAAAATGCCATTGGTCCGTAACCAAACATGATCGAACATGTGCTGGCGTTCGGCATCGGCATCCAAAATCATTTCCGCTTTGATCTTTACAGGTTCGTTTTTTGCTGCCTTGGTATCAATTTTGGATATTTTTCCATCAGCCAATAAAAAGAGGTTCTCCTGCTTCTTGTCCCAGGACAAACTACCAGATTTCGCATCTAGCCCAATTAGCATCTTGGTGCTTTTGGTCCGGATTTCGGTTTCCCATAGATTTAGGCCCTTTTCAAATCGCGTTAAATAATACAGTTTTTCCCCATCTTTGGACAAGACGGCATCACTAAGTTTAGAAGAGTGAATGGTGAGTCTGGCCTTGCGCTCGCGTAGGTTTTCCATATCAAATCGTAGCGGCTTCACCTTTTCTTTAGCTGTAGCATCGGCATTTTTCTTTTTCTTCTTGTCCGCTTTGTCATCGGATTCGTCATCTTCCGTAGTATCGCCCTCTTGGATCAGTTTCATCAAATCATATTCCTCTTTGGACATGTTGAATTTATCCCAGCCATCTTGGGTCAAGAACATGCTGTACACATCATATTCCGTTCTGCCGCTGGTGGCATAACTTTTAAGTCCCTCGCGGTTGGCGAACCAAATCAATTGCTTTCCGTCGTTCACCCATTTTGGGGAAGTATCCGCATAACCGCTTTCGGTCAGGTTCATGCGTGTTTTGCCATCGGCGGAAATTAACAAAATTTCATTGTTGCTTAAGGTAACGCCCCAATCTACCAACAACCATTTGCTGTCCGGACTCCATTTAAAATTTTTATCTCCGTCCGAAAAGTGATATAATTCCTTTGGCGTTAATAAGGTAACTTCAGCCTTTGTTTTTAAGTTTCTGACTTTTAATGTCCTACGCCCTTCTATATACGCCATAGATTCGCCATCCGGGGAAAATTCAGGTAGATAGACATCGGTTGGTTTTGCCAATAAGGTATCTTCCTGTATCAGCGTAGCCGCAAAGAAATAGGGCTCTTCCGATCGTGTTTTTGAAGACTTGTAAATTGCCCACTTACCACCTCTTTCGCTGGCATAGGCCACAGAGGTACCATCGGGTGTAAACTTCACGAACCGTTCTTGTTCCGGCGTGTTGGTCAACCTTTTTGTAAGGGTACCGTCCACCGAAGTCACGAATACCTCGCCCCTGCTTATAAATGCAATTTCCTTGCCGTTGGGAGCAATATCCATTTCCCGAACACCGCCATTGACGCTAACGTATTCCACCATATTCTTGGCATTTTGGGTACGAATGAGGATGTCTACTTTTTCAGGCTGCGACCCTTCTTTAAATCGGTATATTTCCCCATCATAACTGAATACCATGGTATCCCCGCCAATACTTAAAAAACGAATGGGATGTGTTTTGAACGAGGTCAATTGCTCGGTTTCGGATGGATTACCCAAACGTAGTTTATGCACGTTGAACGAGCCACTGGCCTCGCTTAAATAATAGATACTTTGTTGATCGGGCGCGAATACCGGATCTCTATCCTCCCCTTTAAACGAGGTGAGCATGGTATGTTTTCCCGAAACCATGTCATACTTCCAAATATCCCTAGTGATGGCCGACACGTGATGTTTTCTAAAAGGATCTTCAAACCCCTTCATATCCTGATACACCATCTGTGTGCCATCCGCATTTATATCCACTTCCTCGGCAGGAACGGTGAGCACCTGATCTACCCTACCGCCCGATACCGGAACACTGTACAGTTCCGCTTGCCTGCTTATTGGATATTGCCGGTGCGTAACGGCATCTTGCCGGGCCGCTTTGAACAGAACCGATGTATCATCCGCGGAAAAGGTATAGGGCATCTCATCCGTGCTATGAAAAGTGAGCCGTTTCTCCGAACCGCCCTTGGCATCCATCGTAAACACATCAAAATTACCAAAGCGATTAGAGGCAAAAGCCAAAGCCGTACCATCGTTGTTCCAAACTACTCCATAATCGTGTGCGGTATGGAAGGTAAGTTGCGTAGCAATCCCTCCCTGCGTGGGTACACTGTAAATATCGCCCTTATAGGTAAACGCAATGATCTCCCCATCTGGAGAAACTGCGGAATACCTAGCCCATTGCGGTGTTACCTGCGCTTGGAGTGCACTAACGAATAGGATACAAATAGTAGTAAAGAGTTGGTTTTTCATTTTATGTTTTTCATGACGATTAAAAGTGTTCCAAGATAGGGAATTGCGGGTATTGTACCAATTGAAGCTAAAGTTCAAGTGTCAAGCCTGCCCGCCGCAGGAGGGTTCAAATACAAAACCAAGTTCAAGGTTGAAGCTAAGCTAAATCAAGTTCGAGTCTACGCTCAAATACCTAGACAAGTACAAATACAAAAGTCTAGCCTGCCAGTCAAAGTAGCCTTCAAGTTACTGTCTACTGCTTACTGAATACTACTTACTGATTACTGCCTACTTAAAACTGATTACTGTTAACTGCATACGCTTATCTTTGTCTTGAACACTAAACAAAAGCAACTTGGATACCGACACGGAAAAAGGATATTGGACAGCGCGTTACAAAAATAAAAGTACAGGTTGGGACATCGGATACCCGTCCACTCCCTTAAAAACCTATATTGACCAACTGGAGGATAAAGCCATCCGTATTTTGATTCCGGGTGCAGGCAACGGTTATGAGGCGGAATATCTTTGGAGCCAAGGGTTTAACAACGTAACGCTTATCGATATTGCACACTTGCCCCTTTCAACTTTCAAAAAAAGAAATCCGGATTTTCCGGACAAGCAGGTGATCCATGGGAACTTTTTTGAACATAAAGGAAGATATGACCTTATTCTAGAACAGACCTTCTTTTGTTCCTTTGTTCCCACGGACGAGAACCGTAATAGATATGCCAAACAGATGGCCTCACTTTTAAAACAAAATGGAAAATTAGTAGGCCTTTGGTTCGATTTCCCCTTGACCGGCGATATGGAAAAACGTCCTTTTGGAGGAAACAAATCCCTATATATTAAATACTTAAGCCTCTATTTTGAAACCATTACTTTTGAAAGGTGTTACAACTCTATCGGACCAAGAGAGGGAAAGGAACTTTTTGGGATATTTAAAAAAAATTAAGTGCTAATTCATTTTAGGCCTTAACAGCTTTTTAATCACACGTACCAATTGGTAGCTTAAAAAGAAAATCAAGCAGAGCATACTTCCAAACAGTATGGGGATTATTGCCCCAAAAGTAAATGAGCTACCAAGAACCCAGCCCAAAAAATATTCGGATTTATACAAAGGAAAAACAAACGCCAATAGAAATATCGATCCCATAATGTAATCGGTAATGTCAATACCGTTCATAAATGCAACGGAGATACTCATTGCAAATAAAACACCCAAAAAAAAACGTAAACCAATTAGTTGTAACGATTCTCCATTTTCAGGTTGATTTAGCCTTTTTGAAATACGGAACAATAAAAAATACGTAAAGAAAGGCAAAACGATACCGCCCCACCAATTAGGTAGGCCGGGCATATCGTCGCTTTGAAATATATAATGCGTAGGGATGCCTTCATGAAAGTAGTCCCAAGCGATATGTCCCCATACCAGTAAAGTAACTACTGTGGTAATTAAAATTCTAAGGTTTTGAGAGAATTGATTTTTCATAGGTTTTGATTTGATTGATGTACTAAGTAGGACGCAGTTTTACACCGTTTGTTACGGACGTTACCGACTTTGCTACAAATCCAACCGATTTAATGCTAAGTAACTTGAAAAAACAACTATGACACTGGAAGTACTGTTAACACGTTTTTAAGAAATACACCCTTCCTTTTCACTATATTTAACCGACTAAAAAACGTACCATAAATGACCAGAAAACTACTGCTCACAGCACTGCTATCTACATGCCTTTTTACCTATTCCCAAGAAAACAAAAAAGACACCAAAACATGGGACGTATACAACCCTGGAAGCGAGTTCAATTACAAGGACCACGCCTTTACCACGGATGAAGGTACGTGGATGAACTTGGATGTGAGTCCCGATGGAAAAACAATCGTATTCGACCTATTGGGCGATATCTACACCATGCCTATCACCGGTGGTAAGGCAAAAGCCCTGCGCAGCGGAATCCCCTTTGAGGTACAACCACGTTTTAGTCCCGATGGCAAGCATATCGCATTTACCAGCGATGCCGGTGGTGGGGACAATATATGGATAATGAAGGCCGATGGTGCGGACGCCAAGGCCATAACGAAAGAAAACTTCCGCCTATTGAACAACCCCTACTGGATGCCTGACGGGAATTATATCGTTGCCAGAAAACACTTTACAGGGACGCGTTCCTTGGGTGCAGGGGAAATATGGCAATATCACAAGACGGGAGGTTCAGGGTTGCAGCTCACCAAACGTAAAAACGACCAACAAGATGTTAACGAGCCTACAGTATCGCCAGATGGGATGTATTTGTATTACAGTGAAGATGTATATCCCGGAGGCTTCTTTCAATACAATAAGGACCCCAATAAGCAGATTTACACCATAAAAAGATATGAATTTGAGACAGGTGAGACCACAACGGTAACGGGTGGGCCGGGCGGCGCGGCAAGACCGCAAATTTCAAGGGACGGAAAACTTCTCGCTTTTGTAAAGCGGGTTCGCACCAAAACAGTGCTCTATCTACACGATTTGACCACCGGTGAAGAATGGCCGCTATTTGACGATTTAAACAAGGACCAAAAAGAAGCTTGGGCCATCTTTGGGGTCTATCCCAATTACAGTTGGATGCCCGGAAACAAAGAACTCCTATTTTGGAGCAAGGGGAAAATTCATAAAATTAACATTGAAACCCTCGCCGTTACCAACATTCCCTTTACGGTAGATGCAAGAATTCCCATAGCGGAGACCGTGCATTTTAACAACCCGGTAGACATGGATACTTTTGACCCCAAAGTGATTCGCCATGCGGTCACCTCGCCCGATGGCAAAACTATGGTATTCAATGCGCTGGGTCATTTATGGACCAAAAGATTGCCCAATGGCACCCCAAAACGATTAACGGATGCGACCGACTTTGAAGCGGAACCTGCCTTTTCGCCCGATGGGAAAAAACTGGTATACGTTACCTGGAACGACACGCAATTGGGTGCCGTTCGTACCATCCCCACACAAGGCGGAACCTCTAAAAAACTAACAACGGAAAAGGGTATCTACAGAAATCCTGCCTTTAGTCCGTCCGGGACGGCAATCGTATTTCATAAAGAAGGAGGCAATACGGACCAAGGACTGAGTTTTGGCAAAAATTCGGGTATTTACACCATGAAAAACGATGGAAGTGCCCTAAAAAGACTTACGAAAGAGGGAGAATATCCACAATATACGGCAGACGGTAGCCGCATCTTCTACCAAACAGGAGGTACCTATTTTGGAAGTCTTACCAAGGAACTAAAATCTGTTGACCTAAACGGCTCGGACGAACGCACACACATCAAATCCAAATACGCGAACCGGTTGGTGCCCAGTCCGGACAACAAATGGATCGCCTTTACCAACCTGCATAAGGCTTATATAGCGCCTTTGGTACTGAACGGAAAAACGTTGGATTTGGATGACAAATCAACCTTCGTACCCGTTTCACAAATTGCCAAAGATGCCGGTATAAACCTACATTGGTCCAAGGATAGTAAAACGGTGCACTGGACCTTGGGAAATCGTTATTTTTCAAATGACATTAAGGACAGGTATACCTTTTTAGAAGGTTCCCCAGAAACGGTACCTGCCATGGATACCGTTGGTGTGGCTGTAGGACTCACGGCAAAAATGGACAAGCCCAAAGGGAGGATAGCCTTTACCAACGCCCGTATCCTTACCATGGAGAACGGAACGGTTATTGAAAACGGAACCTTGGTGGTTAACGGCAATAAAATAGAGGCCATGGGAAATGCTTCGGATATTAGCGTCCCCAACAATGCCAACGTAATAGATGCGACCGGCAAAACGATTATGCCCGGCATCGTAGATGCCCATGCACATATTGGCGGTTTCCGGTACGGACTTACCACACAAAAACATTGGCAGTTTTATGCCAACCTGGCCTTTGGGGTAACTACAGCGCACGACCCGTCCGCCAATACGGAATCTATCTTCGCCATGTCCGAACTCATTAAAAGCGGACAAATGGTGGGGCCTAGGCTCTATTCCACGGGCATCATCCTATATGGTGCGGATGGCGATTTTAAGGCACCCATCAACCGTTTGGAAGATGCACGCTCCTCTATCCGCAGAACAAAAGCATACGGGGCACAATCGGTCAAAAGCTATAATCAGCCTAGACGGGAACAGCGGCAGCAGGTGATGCAAGCGGCACGCGAACTGGGCATTAACGTGGTACCAGAAGGCGGTTCTACCTTCTACCATAACATGAGCATGATCATGGACGGCCATACAGGAATTGAACACAACATCCCCGTAGCTCCGGTTTATAAGGACGTGCTTGAACTTTGGAAAACCAGTAAAACAGGCTACACACCAACCTTGATCGTTACTTTTGGCGGTATCAATGGAGAATATTTTTTCTACCAAAAGGATAATGTTTGGGAGAATGAAAAATTGCTAAAATATACCCCAAGGGGAATTGTAGATGCGCGCTCCCGATACCGCACCATGATTCCGGACGAAGAATATGAAAACGGACATATACTGGTATCCAAAACAGCTAAGGCATTGACGGACAAGGGTGTAAAGGTGAACCTTGGCGCACACGGCCAATTACAAGGTTTAGGGGCACATTGGGAACTCTGGTTGTTGCATCAAGGTGGCATGAGCAATATGGAAGCCTTGGAAGCCGCCACCATCAATGGTGCACATTACATAGGAGCCGGCAACGAAATAGGATCGCTAAAGGAAGGGAAACTGGCAGACCTTATCGTCATGGACAAAAATCCACTCGAAGACATCCGGAACACCGAGACGGTTACCCATACTATGGTCAACGGCAGGCTGTATGATACCGAAACCATGAACGAAATAGGCAACATAGAGACCGAAAGAAGTGAGTTCTGGTGGGAAAACAACAAGTACAACGAAGCATTCCCCTGGCACCAAGCAGCCCAAAGCTTTACAAGACCGGGTTGTGGATGCGATTTGGGGCACGATTAATTTAGATGTTGGATGTTGGATGTTGGATGTTGGATGTTAGATGTTAGATGTTAGATGTTAGATGTTAGATGTTAGATGTTAGATGTTAGATGTTAGATGTTAGATGTTAGATGTTAGATGTTAGATGTTAGATGTTAGATGTTAGAAAAAACCGTATTTACTTGCAAAATCAAAAAAAAAGCGACCCTATTTACTTTTTTCTTCTTGAGACCAACCGCATTCAGGTACTGTTGACACTACACTTTCACTACTTAAAACGAAACACTCCCGTGCATGCTCAGAACTTAAAATATGTGCTAAATAATTATAAATCCATAGTTACCATAAACCAATAAATACCATTATCCGATGAAGTACCTCTTACGACCCCTAGTTTTTCTTTTTAGTATCAGTGCCGCACTTGCACAGAATTTAGACATGAAATTAATGCAAGACCTCAAACCAAGAAACATTGGTCCGGGCGGCATGAGCGGCAGGGTTACGGCCATTGACGTGGTATTGGACAATCCTGAAATCATTTATGTGGGTACTGCTTCTGGCGGACTTTGGAAATCAAATTCCGGAGGCATCAAATGGGACCCTATTTTCGATAACGAACTTACGGCATCAATCGGTGCGGTGGCCATACAGCAATCCAATCCGTCGGTGATATGGGTGGGCACGGGCGAAGGAAACCCTCGTAACAGCCTTAATGGTGGTTACGGCATATACCGATCCTTAGACGGAGGTAAAAGCTGGAAGGCCATGGGCTTGGAGAAAACCAGACATATCCATCGCATAAAAATAGACCCAACAGACCCCAACACCATCTATGTGGGTGCTATTGGTTCGCCGTGGGGCGAGCACCCGGAACGTGGTGTGTACAAGAGTACGGATGGCGGAGAAACTTGGAAGAATATTCTCTTTGTAAACAACAAAACCGGCGTGGCCGATATGGTTATGGACCCCTCCAATCCAAACAAACTCATTGTGGCCATGTGGGAACACAAGCGCGAACCTTGGTTCTTTACTTCAGGTGGAAAAGGCAGCGGCTTGTACATGACGCATGATGGTGGAAAAAACTGGAAACAAATTATGGAGGAAGACGGACTTCCAAAAGGTGACCTAGGCCGTATTGGTATTGCTATTGCCCCCGGAAAACCAGATATTGTATATGCATTGGTAGAAGCAAAAAAGAATGCGCTCTACAAATCCGAGGATGGAGGCTTTACTTGGAAGATGATCAACAACAAATCCGACATCGGAAACAGACCATTCTACTATTCAGAAATCTACGTAGACCCCCAAAACGAAAATCGCGTGTATTCGGTTTTTACTTACGTCAATGTTTCAGAGGATGGCGGTAAGAACTTCACAGAACTTATGCCAGCGTACCGAGTGGATAACGGAGTGCATCCGGACCACCATGCCTGGTGGATACACCCGGAGAACGGACAGTTTATGATGGACGGGAACGATGGTGGAATGAACATTACCAGGGATGGCGGAAAATCATGGCGTTTTGTGGGTAATATTCCTGTGGCGCAGTTCTACCATATTAACGTAGACCATGAATTTCCCTACAATGTGTATGGCGGCATGCAGGATAACGGTTCCTGGCGAGGACCGGCTTATGTTTGGCGCGATCAAGGAATTCGAAACAGCTATTGGCAGGAAATCAGTTTTGGCGATGGTTTCGACGTAGTACCCGATCTGGACAATTCACAATTTGGATATACCATGAGCCAGCAGGGAAATGTATCACGTTACGACCATATTACGGGCAACAATTACACGGTAAAACCTACTCCACCGGATGCCGACACCAAGCTTCGATTCAATTGGAACGCGGCCATTGGACAAGACCCATTTGACAACAGTACCGCTTATTTTGGGAGTCAGTTCGTACATAAAACACCGGACAAGGGACTTACATGGTCCATTATTTCACCGGATTTGACCACCAACGACCCGGAAAAGCAAAAACAAAGCGAAAGTGGCGGATTAAGTATGGATGCCACCGGAGCCGAAAACCACACTACTATTTTGGTTATAGAGCCTTCACCGGTAGAAAAGGATATGCTTTGGGTAGGAACGGATGACGGCAAAGTACATTATACACAAAACGGTGGGAAAAGCTGGACAGAAGTAACGCAAAACATAAAAGGCTTACCCGCCGGCAGCTGGATTCCCCAAATAAAAGCCTCCAACAAAAATAAGGGCGAAGCCCTTTTGCTGGCCAATGATTACCGCAGGTTTAATTATACGCCCTATGCCTACCGCACCAAGGACTATGGTAAGACCTGGGAGCGAATCGTAGACGGTAATGACGTAGAAAGCTACACACTTAGTATCATAGAAGATCTTGAAAATCCGAATCTGCTGTTCTTGGGAACCGATGATGGACTTTATATTTCCTTTGATGGCGCAGCGAATTGGCAAAAATGGACAGAGGGCTACCCCACTGTTTCTACAAAAGACTTGGTAATACACCCTAGGGAGCACGATTTGGTCATTGGCACCTTTGGACGTGCGGCATGGGTACTTGACGATATTAGACCACTGCGTGCGTTGGCGGCGGACAAATCCATTTTAGAAAAAGATGCCAAACTCTTTACCCCGCCAACAGCGTACCAAGCTGCCTACCAACAACCCACAGGAAGCCGATTTGGTGCGGATGCCATGTACAACGCCGAAAACAGAAAAGAAGGTGCTATGATTACCTATTTCCTAAAAGAAGGAAAAAAGAAAAACGGCGAATCAAACATAGGTGATAAAGAAGACGACAGCACCGAGGAAGCCAATAACGATAGCGGTAGCCGTGCTGCAGCTAGCAGCACAAAGCTAACGGGCGTGCAAAAAAAGGATTCCATACAGTTCGATTTTTATGATGGTGAACGTTTGATACGTACCTTAAAATTTAAAACACCGGAAAAAGCAGGGTTTCATAGAATCTATTGGGAAATGGATGAAAAAGGACCGGACAGGCCTTCTAGAACCATTCAAAAAAACAAACGGGAATCTGGAGGAATGGATGTAAAACCGGGTACCTATACCATAAAAATGCGTTATGGAACTCTTACGGACGAGACTGAGATAACCGTAAAGCCGGACCCAAGACTACCTTTAAATACCACTGCCATAAACGAAGTTTACGAAACGGGGAAAAGTATAGAAAAAATGACCCAAACAGCGGCAGATGCCGTTAAACAATTGGTAGAGAGCAAAAATGTTGCTGAAAAATACAGCAAAGACCTAAAAGCCCTAGATGAAAAGAAATACAAAGATCAGATCAAAGCTTCCAAGGATATGATGAAACAGGTAGATTCCATTATTGCTTTGTACTTGGGCAAGGTAGACAAACGCCAAGGGATTACCCGTAATCCAGAAGTTACGGTAATGCAACGTATCAGGACTGCCAACTATTATACAAATACACGAAAAACAGGTATAACAAAAACAGAGCGCGATCTTATCCAATATGCGGAGGCGGAACTTAAAGAGGCCCTGGAAAAAACCAATTCGTTTTTTAACACGAAATGGAGCGGGTATACGGAGGATATGGAAAAATTGGATAGTTCTCCTTTTAAGAACATAAAGATGTTTACTCTTAAATAATGTCCAAATAAGGTACCGTAGCTAAAAATATTACGGATAACTACGAATAGCCTTTTTATGAAACAGCGCTTGTATGTGACTTTGCTCCGTACTAGCGCTGTTTCACTTTAAATCTGATTTCAAACAGGTGACTGTGAGGATGCTATGCTATAGTCCAAGTAAGTTAGGTGTATCGTATACCCATGCCTTAACTCCTTGGCAAAATTAGTAAAACCAACGATTAGCAAGGCTTATAACTTTTGATACCCTTACCGAAAAAAGCTGTTCTTATCTCAAATACCCAATGATTATTGGGTTGAAAGCAGTGCAAAAAAACTTAGTGAAATACAGGTGTAATCGGCAGCTAAGGTTAAGTTAGCAAGCTTTAAAATGTGAATAGGACCGAAAAATTATCCCTTTTCAGCAATACCAACTACTTCCTTCACTTGGAATTCTTTTTCTACAATGGCGCGTAAGTCGGGAATTACGTTTCTAGCAAGTTTAGAATTCCCGTTAATCAGCACACAAATCCCTAGGTCTGCATCTGGATAGATGGCAATCTCGTTTCTGTAGTTATTTACGCTTCCACCATGGTGCCAAACGGTTTCCGTGGTATCGGCTGTTCTCATATATTCATGAATTCGCCATCCAAAACCGTAGGAGGATTTCACATGACCCTCCCATCGTTGGTAATATTTATTATTGTTTCCAAGGGTTATAAAGGGCTCAAAAGCCTGCTTCATCACAACAGGTTCCAATACATCTGGATTATGACCGAGCAGAAACCGCATCCATTTTGCCATATCCAAAGAACTCGCGTTGATTCCACCCGCTAATACCGCATTATAATATTTGTCTGTTAATGGGGTAGTCTGCCAGCTTTTACCGCTTCTTCTATGTGGAAGGGCTATGTTTTCTTCCTTTAGCAAATCGCTATGGTCCATAGAGATGTGCGACATGTTCAATGGTTTGAAAAACGTATTGGTCAATAAGGTCTTAACGTCTTTACCTGTAGCTTTCCGCATGACTTCCTGACCTAAAGAAAACATTGCGTTTTGGTAGCTATACTGTAATCCCGGAGCACTTATAGGCGTAACCTCCTTGAACCTATTGGCTATTTTAGCTACTGAGATTCCTGCCTCTACCAAATTGGTAAAACTGTGGTATGGGGTACCGGAAGTATGGGAAAGGATGTGTTCTATTTTTATTTTTTGGGTATTATTTACATCCCCAAACTTAAAATCGGGCAAATATCTTACTATTTCATCATCAAAACTAAGACTGCCATCAGCCTGTAAACTGGTCGCTAAAACACCTCCAAATCCTTTGGATAACGATCCTAATCTAAATACGGTCTCACCATCAACTTTGGCATTCTCTTTTATACTTCGTTTTCCAAATCCGTCGGAAATAACAATGGAATCCCCTTGCACGATACTAACTCCAGCACCAACAATATCCCCGGCACTTATCGCCTTATGGAAATATAGCTCCAATGCCTCTTGCAGTGCTAACTTACGTTCCTTATAAATCTTTAATTTTTCCTTACGGATACTATCCATAACCAAATCCTCCACGGTAACAGTTTCGTTAACTGTAGTAGAAGCTTTTATAAACGCCGTGGTGATACTGAAGATGATGCCAATAACCAAACTAACTGACAAAATTTTGAGATACTTCACGGATTTAGATTTAATTTTGATTGGTATAAAAAAATTCCCTTACGGTTTACACCATACAGTAACGTTTCAATTTTTAAAATGTTTTATCCCTTAACCATAATGTAGTAGTACAGCAGTATAAGCCTCCATTAAAAATACGTATTCCTTTTAATACCAATTTAACTTCTAGATGTCGCATAAAACAAGTTTCTTTTTTACTCATTTGTCGTCATAAAATAGAACCATAGCTAATGCTATGCTTAGATTTCATTCCTAAACTGAGAAAAAAATAATTCAAATTTTCAATACGACATTCAAAACTTAAATTGGTATAACCTAGGGGGATTTTCTTTCAAATACCTACTTGCACGCCGTTTTTTAGTTCGCAATCGAACAATAAAACAAGCAAGCAAGGACCACCACTTCTTAACGCACCAAACATTTACAGTATATAATCCGTACTCACAAAATTAGAAAGTTTGGTTTCCAAAAGCTGCTGTATGGTTTGATTATTAAGGTCGTTATCCTTAAAGGCTACGAATGTCCTTATTGAGAAGGAACGCAACGCATCATGGACACTCAAAGTAGCCTGTGCGGAATCCTTTCTCCCAGTGAATGGGTAAACATCCGGTCCTCTTTGACAGGAGCTGTTTAAGTTCACTCTACATACTAGGTTGACCAACGTATCTATTAATGGGGCGAGCGCATAGACGTCCTTTCCGAACAGACTCACTTGCTGTCCGTAATTACTTTCGGCCATATCATCTAAAGGCTCCTCAATATCCGTAAAGGGAACAATAGGAATAATGGGGCCAAATTGCTCTTCTTGATATACCCGCATATCCTTTGTTACAGGATACAATACCGCAGGCCAAATATAATTGTTAAAATGTTTTCCGCCTTTTTTGTTCAAAATACTGGCACCTTTCGAAACCGCATCGTCGATAAGCTCTTGTATGTACGCCGGTTTTTGAGGTTCTGGCAGGGGCGTTAGTTTCACGCCATCGTCCCAAGGGTTTCCAAATTTCAGGTCATCTACAGCGGCCGCAAAACGTTCATTGAATTTCTTTTGAATATCTTCATGTACATAGACCACTTTTAGGGCGGTACAACGCTGTCCATTAAAAGAAAGCGTTCCGGCAATACATTCGTTGATGGTCAACTCCATATCCGCATCGGGTAAGATGATGGCAGGATTTTTAGCCTCTAAACCTAATACCAAGCGTAAACGGTTACTTTTTGGATGTTGTTCCTGTAGCGCATTGGCAGATTTACTGTTGCCTATTAAAGCAAGTACATCTACTTTTCCTGTTTTCATAATCGGTGCCGCTACGGCTCTACCCCTTCCAAAAATAATATTGACCACACCTTTTGGAAAACTGGACTGAAACGCCTCCAACAACGGAGTAATCAACAAAACCCCGTGTTTTGCCGGCTTAAATATGGTAGTATTCCCCATAATTATCGCAGGAATCAACAGGGCAAAAGTTTCGTTTAAAGGATAATTGTAAGGGCCAAGACAGAGTACCACACCCAGGGGTCCTCTTTTGATATGTGCGTAAACCCCATCGTGCTTTTGAAACTTGGCCGCATCCCTGTCCAACTGCTTGTAATCCTCTATGGTATCCAAAATATAATCGACCGTTCTGTCAAATTCTTTTTGTGAATCGGGCAGGGATTTTCCAATTTCCCACATTAGCAACTTAACAATCTGTGTCCGTTTGGACTTCATCTTCTCTACAAAGACCTCCATGCATTCTATACGATCTTTAACATGCATGGTTGGCCAAATACCTTGACCTTTACCGTAAGCTTTCACAGCGGCATCAAGGGCATCCAAAGCTTCGACCTCTTGCATATCCGGAATACTACCCAATAATGTAGGCTTATATACTTCCGTGGAAGAAATGGTAGAATAGACCTCGGTGGTTTCACCCTGCCATGTTTTCAATTCCCCATTCACCAAATAATGTTTTTGATGGATAGTTTCGTTGATTGCGTATTCCGCTGGTATTGAAGTATCTGTTTTGCTCATGTTGTTCTATTTTAGACCAAGTATTGAAACAGGTCTGGTTTATCGTTTAAATAGTCTCCAAAAAAATTATTCCCTTTCATCCGTTGCATTAATGGGACCAGATCGGATGGATGTTTTAATTCTATTCCCACAATAGCAGGTGCATTTTCTTTACTGGATTTTTTACTGTACTCAAAATGGGTGATATCATCGTTAGGGCCAAGTATTTCCGCCACAAATTGCTTTAATGCTCCCGGGCGCTGCGGAAAACGGACTATAAAGTAATGTTTTAACTGTCCGTACAGCAGCGCTCTTTCCTTTATTTCGGCCGTTCTTGTGATGTCATTGTTACTACCACCAATAATACAGGCGACCTGCTTTCCTTTGATTTCCTCCGCAAACATATCCAGTGCCGAAATACTAAGTGCGCCGGCCGGTTCTACCACTATGGCGTCCCTGTTGTACAAATCCAATATCGTCTGACACACCTTGCCTTCGGGTACGGTAACCATTTTATGTAGATTGTCCTTACAAATAGCAAAGGTGAGATCGCCAACGCGTTTTACGGCAGCTCCGTCTATAAACTTATCTATAGTTTGCAAACTCGTGTTTTTATCATTTGTAATAGAGGTAAGCATAGAGGGTGCCCCTTGGGGCTCTACACCTATAATTTTGGTATGTGGCGATAACTGACTAAAAACACCGATTAGCCCAGAAGCCAATCCGCCACCGCCAACAGCAACAAAAATATAGTCGAGCGGTTTTTTTATTTGATCCAAAAGCTCCAAACCTACGGTAGCCTGTCCTTCTATTACCTTTGGGTCGTCAAAAGGGTGAATAAACGATGCGTCTTTATCATTGCAATAGGCCATCGCCGCGGTATACGAATCATCGAAAGTATCTCCTTCCAAAACAACCGTTACCCAAGCATCTCCGAACATTTTCGTTTGTTCTACTTTTTGCTTAGGAGTTACCACCGGCATAAAAATGGTAGCTTTTATCCCGAGATAGTTGCAAGCGAACGCAACACCTTGGGCATGGTTTCCGGCACTTGCACAAACCACACCCCGACTACGTTCCTCTGTGGTCAAAGAGCTAATTTTGTTGAAGGCCCCACGTATTTTATACGAACGTACCCTGTGCAGGTCCTCACGTTTTAATAATATCTCGGCATGATATTGTTTGGACAACCGAATACTATGCATAAGCGGTGTTACCTCGGCAACTTGCCTTATGGTTAACACCGCTTTTTTAATAGCTGCTACGTTGGGAAAATAATCCATCCAGTACGGTTGAAGAATCCTTCAACCTAAATTTAAAATTTCATTATACAATAGGTTTCATAGCCGTCATTGAGGCCCGTAATCTTGCGCCAACGATTTCTACCGGATGCTCCCTTAAAGCTGCGTTCACGGCAATTAAAGTTGCGTTATCAGCGCCATTGTCGCTTCCGGCTCCGAACTTTGTACCTATTACATCGGTATCTATGGTTTTCATAAAGTCCGTTAACAAAGGCTTGCAGGCATGATCGAACAAGTAGCAACCGTATTCAGCCGTATCGGAAATTACACGGTTCATTTCAAACAGTTTTTTTCTGGCAATCGTATTCGCGATCAACGGTGTTTCATGTAGCGACTCATAGTAGGCAGATTCTGCAATTATACCGGATTCCGTCATAGATTCAAAGGCCAGTTCCACGCCGGCTCGTACCATGGCGATCATTAAAACACCATTGTCGTAAAACTCTTGCTCTGTAATCTCTTGGTCTCCGGCAGGAGTTTTCTCAAATGCGGTTTCCCCGGTTGCTGCACGCCATTGCAATAAATTTTTATCATCATTGGCCCAATCTTCCATCATGGTCTTGGAAAAATGTCCGGTCATAATATCGTCCATGTGTTTATGGAACAACGGTCGCATGATCTCTTTCAACTCTTCGGAAAGCTCAAACGCCTTTAGTTTAGCCGGGTTGGACAAACGGTCCATCATATTGGTAATACCACCGTATTTCATGCCCTCCGTTATGGTTTCCCAACCGTACTGTATCAACTTTGAGGCGTAGCCCGCATCTATTCCCTTTTCGATCATTTTATCAAAACAAAGGATAGAACCGGTTTGCAACAAGCCGCACAGGATCGTCTGTTCTCCCATTAAATCGGACTTTACCTCTGCAACAAATGAGGATTCCAACACACCTGCTTTATGGCCTCCTGTACCGGCAGCATAAGCTTTAGCTTGTGCAAGACCTTTACCTTCGGGGTCATTTTCCGGGTGTACCGCAATTAACGTAGGTACTCCAAACCCCCTTTTATATTCCTCCCGTACCTCGGAACCGGGACTTTTAGGGGCTACCATGATTACCGTTAAATCCTCACGCACCTGCGTTCCTTCTTCCACAATATTAAATCCATGGGAATAGGACAGTGTTGCTCCCTTCTTCATCAGGGGCATCACGGCACCAACAACTGCAGTATGCTGTTTATCCGGAGTTAAATTGATGACCAAATCGGCACTCGGAATCAATTCTTCATAGGTTCCTACGGTAAATCCGTTTTCAGTGGCATTTAAAAACGATTGTCTTTTCTCCTTTATGGCTGCATCTCTTAACGTGTAGGATATATCAAGACCGGAATCTCTCATGTTAAGTCCTTGGTTCAGCCCTTGTGCACCACATCCAATAATTACTATTTTTTTTCCTTTTAGGGCAGTTACACCATCGGAGAATTCCGAAGACTCCATAAACCTACATTTTCCTAATTGCGTCAATTGGTCCCTTAACGATAGTGTATTAAAATAATTCGCCATTTTTCTGTTCTGTTTTAATTTATTCGCCGAAAATATTCAGCATTCGATTTACGTATTTATTTATGTTTATTGATGTTGAAATTCTTTTAACATAGCCGATATCTGCATCTCCTCTTTTGAGACGGCAATACGACCAGAGCGAACAAACTGCATAATACCAAAAGGTTTTAATTCCTCGTACATTTCATCGATTTCATGTCTTCTACCGCTTTTTGCGAGCACGAAAAAGTCCCTGGCCACAGTAACGATTTGAGAATTACTTTCTTTGATGATATTCTGTATCTGACGCTCATCGAATAAGAGGTCCGAGGCAATTTTAAATAAGGCAGATTCTTGATATATAGTCTCATCGTCCGTATGATAAAAGGCTTTTATCACCTCTATTTGTTTCTCTATCTGCCCTACAATATTCTTTACCCATTTATCTGTCGTGTGGACTACAATGGTAAATTTAGAGACGTTATCGATTTCCGATTTTGAAACATTTAAGCTTTCTATATTGATGTGTCGCTTTAAAAATATTCCAGATATCCTATTCAGTAAACCAACATTGTTTTCCGAATACACCGACATGGTGAACCATTTTTTTTCCATTTTATGCTGTTCCTGTTGCCAGTTTGAGCGCAGTCGAAGACATTTTTGATATAAAGTCCTCATACTGCCCTCAGGATGACATTATTCTAAGATTAATTTTTATTTACTACTTTGTTCAATTTTCAGTCAATACAGTCATTGTATCGCTCTCCGACCTAATCAGAAACCCTTACCGCCACAATCAACCCTGTAGACCAGTTCATCTTGGTCAGATTAAAATCTTTTCTATTTTCCAGATAAGATACCAACCTATCTACATGTTTATCATGGCCCTCCGGCCAATTGGGTTGGGGTTTCATATCATCTATAACATAAAACCCTCCAATGTTGACCAAATCCAAAACTTCATCTATTTCACTATACTTTCCTGGCCAAGCATCTGCAAAAATCAAATCGAAATGCTTGCCTTTATACGTTTTGATCCAGCTTGTACCATCTTCGCAGATAATGCTTACCCTACTATCGGTTCCAAAATACTGCCCCGCTATTTCAACAAGTTCTGGATCATTATCTACTGTAACCAAAGTGGAATCGCTCCCCATACCATCTATCATCCAAGAAAGCGACAGACCAATTCCTGTTCCCAACTCTAAAAATCGTCCTCCGGGTTTACTCGAAATCAAGGTTTTTAAGAATGTGCCAATTAGTACATCCGAAGGCATCGTAAAGCCAATTTCTTTGGATCTACGCTCTATTTCTGGATGAATACCGGGAATATCCTGTATTTTGGTATCGTTCATACTGTTTTACACTCGTAAACCTATTTACTATTTCAATCGAATCTCAGAAACCGATGCTCCTGACGGAATCATTGGAAACACATTGTCTTCCTGCTCCACCTTTACTTCTAAAAAGAAGGGCTTATCGGATGCCATCATTTTTTGTACCGCATCCTTTAGATTTTTACGTTCACTTACGCATGTTGCTTCAATATGGTAGCCTTCAGCGATTTTAACAAAATCAGGATTTACCATAACGGTAGATGCATAACGTTTCTCAAAAAACAACTCTTGCCATTGCCGCACCATACCCAAGTGATCATTATTCAATACCACAATTTTTACGGGCACATTATGTTGAAAAATAACACCAAGTTCCTGTATGGTCATCTGGTAACCTCCGTCTCCAATAATAGCGACCACTTCACGATCCATAGCACCCATCTTGGCACCAATCGCGGCCGGAAGGGCAAAGCCCATAGTTCCTAATCCACCAGAGGTAATGTTACTTTTTGATTCCTTAAACTTTGCGTACCTGCAACCGATCATCTGGTGTTGCCCCACATCTGTAACAATAACCGCTTTATTCCCCGAGGCAATATTTATTTCCTCGACAACCTCGCCCATGGTCAAGCCTTCTTTGGTGGGATGAATATCGTTTTTAATTACCGTATCAAATTCAATCTTGTACTTTTCCTTAAATAGATTGTGCCAAGCCTCGTGGGAATTTGCATTTATCAAAGGAAGTAAAAGTTCCAAAGACTCCTTGGCATCGCCTAAAACCGCGACATCTGCATGTACATTTTTGTTTATTTCGGCAGGGTCGATCTCAAAGTGGATGACCTTGGCCTGTTTGGCATAGTCCTCCAATCTACCCGTTACCCGGTCATCAAAACGCATGCCTATGGCGATTAATACATCGCATTCGTTCGTTAGTATATTAGGTCCATAATTTCCATGCATCCCTACCATACCTACGTTTAACGGATGTGCCGTATCGAGCGCGGATGCGCCCATAATGGTCCATGCCGCTGGTATTCCGGCTTTCTCAACAAAGGCTTTTAAGTCTTCCTCGGCTTTTCCGAGGATAACACCTTGCCCCCAGACGATAAATGGCTTTTTGGCCGAGTTTATAAGTTCGGCCGCCTCCGAAATTGCATCTGTCCTTGGTGTTGGCCTAGGATTATAACTTCGGACTCCCGTACATTTTTCATAAGAGAATTCCAATTCCTCGAACTGGGCATTTTTTGTTATGTCTACCAAAACCGGTCCAGGCCGACCCGATCTGGCAATATAGAAAGCTTTGGCCATGGCCTCTGGAATCTGGGATGCCTCTGTAACCTGACAGTTCCATTTGGTGACCGGAGTAGATATCCCTATGATATCGGTCTCTTGAAAAGCATCTGAACCTAACAAATGTCTGGGTACCTGGCCGGTGATACAGACCATTGGTGTAGAATCTATTTGCGCATCTGCCAAACCTGTTACCAAGTTGGTAGCTCCCGGACCCGAAGTTGCCATGGCTACTCCTACTCTACCAGAAACGCGCGCATATCCTTGCGCTGCATGGGTTGCACCTTGCTCATGACGGGTTAAAATATGGGTAAGCCTATCCTGAAATTTGTATAATTCGTCATAGACCGGCATAATGGCGCCACCAGGGTAACCGAATAATAAATCGACTCCTTCTTCCAGAAGGCAATGGATAATAGCCTCCGCGCCTGAAATCGTTATTGTTTCTTTAGTTTTGGACACTGCTTTTTTCTCTTTTACTGTTTCCATACTTCCACTTCTAAATAGTTCACAAGCAGAAAAAAGCCCGATCCCTTTATTATCACCAAGCAGCTAAACGCCACTGGTGTCGACTGTTGTTTAAAATTCGTCCGTTACACATCCACTGGATGCCTCAGATACCGTTCTAGCGTATTTGTACAAACTTCCTCGTTTTACTTTTAGGTCGGGCTGCACCCAATTTGCTTTTCGTTCCGCAATTTCTTCATCGGTCAAATCAACCGTAATTTGATTTTTCTCTGCGTCTATGGTAATGATATCCCCGTCTTTTACGAGTCCGATCAATCCACCTTCCTGTGCCTCGGGACATACATGGCCCACTACAAACCCGTGCGTTCCGCCAGAAAAGCGACCATCTGTTATCAAAGCGACTTCCTTACCTAGACCTGCGCCCATAATTGCCGAAGTTGGCTTTAACATTTCTGGCATTCCAGGTCCCCCTTTGGGACCTTCGTAACGTATAACGACCACGTTTCCTTTTTTCACTTCTCCTTTACCTATACCCGCATTCGCAAAGAACTCATCTTCATATACTTTAGCGGGTCCGGAGAAGTAGGTTCCCTCTTTCCCGGTAATCTTGGCTACCGAACCTTTTTCTGCCAGATTACCGTAAAGAATCCTCAAATGTCCTGTTGGTTTTATAGGCGCACTCAAAGGTTTCATTATCTTTTGTCCTTCCTTTAATCCAGGCAATTCAGCTAAGTTTTCGGCTATCGTTTTTCCTGTTACCGTTAAACAATCACCATGTAACATTCCATTCTCCAGCATAAATTTCATAACCGCCGGTACACCTCCTGCTCTATGCAGATCTTCCATCAAATACTTTCCGCTTGGCTTTAAATCGGCCAAAAACGGCGTAGTATCGCTAATGCGTTGAAAATCATCCAAGGTAAATTCAACATCAGCTGCCTTGGCTATTGCTAAAAAGTGAAGTACCGCGTTAGTCGAACCTCCTAGCAAGGTCAATAACCGCACGGCATTTTCCATTGATTTCCTAGTGATAATATCGCTTGGTTTGATATCTTTCTCCAACAACTGTTGTAAAGCCCTACCTGAATTTATAGCGTCGTTCTGTTTTGCCGGACCTACCGCAGGGTTGGAGGAATTATACGGCATGGCCATACCCAAGGCCTCAATGGCAGATGCCATAGTATTGGCCGTATACATGCCACCGCAGGCACCGGCTCCCGGACATGCATTTTGTATTACACCTTTGTAATCCTCATCGTTCATGGTTCCGGCCACTTTTTCTCCCCATGCCTCAAAAGCAGAGACAACATCCAGTTTTTTATCCTTAAAACAACCTGAAGCAATTGTACCGCCATAGACCAAAACAGAGGGCCTGTTCAACCGGATCATGGCGATCAAGGCACCGGGCATATTCTTATCACATCCCACAACGGTAGCCAAACCATCATAGTTCATGGCCTGTACCACGGTCTCCATAGAGTCCGCAATAATATCCCTTGATGGCAGGGAATACCGCATACCGTAGGTTCCCATTGAAATTCCGTCGCTAACGCCAATCGTATTGAACACGAGCCCTACAGCACCGGACTCGTTTATCCCTTTTTTGACCTCTAGTGCCAAATCGTTCAGGTGCATGTTACAGGGGTTTCCTTCATAACCCGTACTGGCAACACCGATCAATGGTTTTTTCAAATCTTCCTCGGTTAAACCAATGGCATAAAGCATGGCTTGGGCCGCTGGTTGTGTTGGGTCTTGGGTTACGTTTTTACTGTGTTTGTTCAATTCCATTTTTATATTCTGGTATGCGTGGTTTATAGCTTGTTTTAGACCTAATTATCAAAGATAAAAGTTTATATCCCCTAATTCTTCTATTCCCCAACGATGGTTCAAATTCAGTTTTATCAAAATAGATTTAAACCACTAATAATCAAGCATATAATAATTGTACTTTTATCATATTCAATAAAAAATCATCTTCTTCAAATTTTAATTTTAACACAAAAAAAACCTGTATCAAATTTATCTGATACAGGTTTTTTAACGTAATTAAAAAGCTATATCATTCCATCTCCGGAATAATAATGACAGAAAGTATACTGTTGCAGTTTAATTTCATACCGCAATAATAGATAAAAATGGCCAGTATGCAAAAAACTTAGGATACATATTCATTAATTTCGCAGTTAGGTCAAACAAACTGGAGCAACCATGGAAAAAACAGTATCGGAGGCGATAAAATTTAGAAGGTCTGTTCGTGTATTTAAACCGGACACCCCTCTCGACGACAACAAAGTAAAAGACTGTATTGCCAATGCTGTATTGGCACCTACAAGTAGCAATATGCAGTTATGGGAGTTCTACCAAATAACAAACGAGGAACTTTTAAAGAAAATGACCAAGGCCTGTTTGGGGCAAAATGCTGCAAAAACAGCGCAACAATTGGTAGTTATCGTAACGCGAAAAGATTTGTGGCGAAAACGTGCCAAAGCCAATGTCGATTTTTTAAAATCGCAATACGGAAGCAAAGACAAAACCGAATACACCAAAAGGGAAAAGTTCGCCTTAAATTATTATGAAAAACTGATACCCTCTATCTACTTTGATTTCCTTGGAATTCTTGGAGGTTTAAAATTTATTGTTTTCCAAGCTATTGGCCTGTTTAAGCCTATATACCGCCAAGTGCGAAATTCGGATATGCGGATAGTAGCACATAAAAGTGCTGGTTTAGCAGCACAGAATTTTATGACCGGTATGGCCGCAATAGGCTATGATACCTGTCCCATGGAAGGAAGTGACACCAAGCTGGTGAAATCGATTTTAAAACTGCCACGAGGTGCGGAAATCAATATGGTCGTTGCCTGTGGTATTAGAGCAGAGAATGGTATATACGGGCCACGTTTTAGAGTTCCGTTTGAAGAAGTCTATTATAAGTTGGATTAAACCAATTTAAAGGAAACGACGGCACCAGCCCTTTTCTGGGCCAAAATAGCAATCGCCTTATCCGATAATTGTAATATTCTGGGATAACCGCCGGTTGTTTGTCCGTCCTTCATGAGAATGATCAACTTACCGGCCGGAGTAAACTGCACGGTACCCGGCAATGTTGCAGAGGTAAGCATACTTATCTGATGTCCTGTAATGAGTTCATTAAGTTGATACGCCATCCTATTGTTCTCCTTGGCAACCGGAAATTCACCGGAAAACAACCGTTCTAACTGCTTATTGGTCAGCAAATCAAATTCCGGGGCTTTATGCACTTCCAAAACCGTTTCGTTTAAAAAGGAATCGACTTTTATTTCAGAAATTTTTGGTTTGAACACGTTATTGTACTCAAAGGGAACCACATCTCCGTCCATCAACCTATTGGCAGATGTTAACGGTTTGTAAAACGAGCGGCTTCCGTAAACGGATTTTGATTTAAAGCCACCTTTAACGGCTAAATACCCTCTAAAACCAGCCTCCAGATTTCCGTAGGACAAGATATCCCCAACATCAATTTGATATACTTTGTAATTTTTTACAGGTTCATTGTTCAGCGTTACCGACATTTCCGAACCAGACATTGCAATATACGTTGGCTCTTCGAACAACAAAGTAGGTCCGGTCATCGTAATCTCCAATACCGCGTCGGTAGGATCATTCTCTAAGAGTGTATTTGCCTTAAAGACCGATAACTGGTCCATTGCTCCAGAAACAGGCACCCCTTTATTTCGGTAATGGAACCGACCCAAGTCCTGAACCGAGGTAAAAAAGCCTGATTTTAGTACTTTAAGCATCAATTTTTATTTTTTCCGGTTGAAATATCCCTACCTCAACCTCTATCCGATGAAGGTTGTATTTTGCCCTGGACACCTCGTAAAACTGAATTTGGTCACCAACCGATACAAAACAAGGTTCCTTTTTAGTGGTATCAAAAATAGGTACAGGACAGTTTCCGATAATATTCCAACCACCAGGCGATTCTTGCGGATATATACCTGTCTGTTTCCCGGCAATCCCTACCGCTCCCTTTTCTACGACCATACGTGGTGTGTCCTTACGGGTTGTTTCCAATAATTTTGGTAATCCCCCCAAATACATGAAACCTGGTAAAAAACCAATGCCGTAAACTGTGTATATGTGATTCGTATGCAATGCAATGATTTCATCCACATCAATCTTCAATTGAGACGAGAGTTCCTCTAAATCTATTCCAAATTCCTTTTCGTAGGATACCGGAAGTCGCCATAAGTATCGTTCGTAGGGTTCTATCTCTCCCATGTTCAGATACCAATTTCGCAGTTTTTCGCTAAAGGAAAGATAATCCAACGTCACTTTTTTATTTACGACCAAGAGGGAATTATAGGCTGGAACATATTCCCAATCCGAACCTTCTAAACATTGGTTCTTTAAAAAATTCTCAAACTGTAGAATCCTGTTCAAGATAAGTTCACTGACCTCGGAGGGCCACACTACCAAAACTGCGTGCGGGCCAAAGGGTTTTGTATGAATTTTAGTAAATATCACTATGGTAACCTGTTGTTTTACTTTGGTAATTCGTTTGAAAGATACGTTAATATTTGCAAAGCATTGGGCGTATCTCCGTGTATGCAATATGTATCTGCTTGTATTTCAATTAGCGTATTTGCAACCGTAAGTACCTTGCCCTCTTTTACCATTCGTAGCAGATGTTCCAAAACCGATTTGGGAGAAACGATAAGTGCATTGGCCTCGTTTCTTGAGACGAGACTTAGATCGGGATTATAATTCCTGTCTCCAAAGGCCTCTCTTTTTGTTTTGAAACCAGTTTGCACCGCTAATTTTTCTAGTTCGGATTCTGCAGGAACGTAAAGATATATATCGGACTTATAGGGTTCAATTGCCTCCAAAAATACTTGGGCCAAGCCACCTCCTTTTGCGATATCGTTGTACAAGGCTCCGTGTGCTTTAACATGATGTAGCTTTACTCCTTCGTGGGCACAAACCAAAACCAACCTGTCTATTTGCTCACGAACAGTGGCTATCAATTCGTTTGGAGTCAACTCCATTGAAACCCTACCAAAATTAGCCATATCCGGATATGAGGGATGTGCACCTATGTTTACCTGATGCTTTTTGGCGAGCGAAACCACCCATTGCATTGTAGCTTCATCTCCGGCATGTCCGCCACAGGCAATATTACAAGACGATACTAATGGGAGTACCTCGGCCTCATTGCCAACGCCTTCCCCTAGGTCACAATTTATGTCGATTTGCTGGTTCATAGTTTCAGATTCAAGGTTTCAAGGTTTCTAGTTCTAGGTCTGCCCGTTATAGCAGGGCTAAAAGCTAAATCCAAGTACCGTAAATATACTTTTCATACCCAATACTATAGCTAAGGCAATAATACCGATTCCCAATATATTTTGAAATTTTGTGTTGCTATACTTCCCCATGACCGATTTTCTATTCACGACCCATAGTAAGAATATGGCAATCACGGGAAGTAGGATGCCATTTGCAATTTGGGCAAATTTTATAACTTCAATCGGTTTTATATTAAAGGACAAGAAGAATATCCCCAAACCTAAAATAAGCATCCAAACAGATTTAAACCGTTTGTCCTTTAGGCCCGCTTTCCAACCAAAACAACTATTGGCTACGTAAGCGGCCGCCAACGGTGCGGTAATGGCAGATGTAATCCCTGCCGAAAAAAGTCCGGCTCCCATAAAGTAGGTAGCGCCTGCACCATAAAGTGGTTCCAAGGCTTGGGCCATGTCCATAACGTTAGCAACCTCGGTATTCGTTATCGCGGATGCCGATACAATAATACAGATAGAAACAAAACCTCCAAGCACTACAGCAAGGACAGTATCTCTTTTTGCCGCCGGTAGCCCATCAATTGTTTTCCATTTTTCGCTTACCAAAGAGGCATGTAAAAATAAATTGTACGGAACTACCGTAGTACCTACCAAGGCAATTATAGAGAGTATACTTTCCTCAGGAACATTAGGAATAAAGAGTCCTTTTACCACGGCCGCCAAATCGGGCCCTGTAAGTATTGCGGTAAGAACAAAAGAGATACTCATTACCAAAACCAAGGCAACAAATACCTTTTCCAAAACTTTATAGTTGCCTAGATATAGCAAAACAAATGCTACCATTCCTATTATATAAGGATATACCCCACTATTCTCATGTCCGAACAAGGCCTGCATTCCCAGTACGGCACCGCCTAGGTTGCCCGCTTCATAAGCGGCATTCCCGACTACGATAGCGGCCAAAATTACCCCAACCACCGCAACACGCAACCATTTTGTTCGTAATTCCTGCTTTATAACATCTGCAAGACCTTGCTGCGTAACTATACCAAGTCTAGCTGCCATGCCTTGCAATACAATGGTAGCTAATATAGATAATACCATTGCCCAGAGCAATGCATACCCAAAACCGACACCGGCAAGTATACATGCCGTTACGGTACCTGGACCAATGAAAGCTGCGGCAATTAAAACACCGGGACCACTATTTTTGAACATACCCGTTTGGATTTTTGTAAATATAGATGCAAAATGTGAAAAATAACAAAAACGAGATAGGCATTTTCACCACAGTTTTAACATCTTGGAGTGCCGTTCATCTAAAAAAATGCAGTTCGTCTAAAAGTTGGGTACCATACATCGATCAATCATACTAATCCAAAAATTCTAAGGTTATAATAATCCCCAAACCAAAATTAACCTACTTAATGATTTGTTTAGAATGTAAAAAAGAATTAGGCTACGTAGACCATAAAAATGCAATGGACAGCCTAGGTGTTGAACTTTGTTTTGAACACCATAAGCGCATGAAAGCCTTAATAGTGAAAAACGATACCCCGTTAGAAGCCATACAACTGTATTATGGACTAAAAGAAGCCGGAGTAAATGCCATGCTAGAATGGTGGGACGGTCATAAGTCTATCGATATTGCCATTTCTCGGGTAAAGTTGAATATTGAAATCGACTCCGAATACGAAAAACTAACGGAGGAACAGGCCATCAATAACTTGGAACAGGCCATGCATTCCTTTAAAAACGGATTTACGACAATCCGTATTCCCCACATTGTAGTACGGTATTACCTAAACGAGACTGTAAAAAACATTGTGGGTATTATGGAAGGTCTCAAAGCCAACATAAAGATGATTTAAACACAAGCTCATGGAACCCAATAAAAAAATACTTAAAACCCCCTTGCGTGTCTCACTTGTTGCCCTTTTGATCGGTATGGTAATGCGTATACTGGACTGGCCTTATGCAGCTGGAGTGCTATTTACATCTTTTCTAGCTCTAGGAACCCTCTACGCCATACGATTTTCCAAAAAGGATAATAAAAAACCGGTGGCATACGTAAAAATGATGTTGGTTCTTTTTTGGACCACAAACGGATTATTACGTATTATGGATTTCCCTTATACCCTTATATTTCAAATTGGAACTGCCATTACCTTTGTTACCTGGTTTGCAATGGAAGGCACCGCTTATTTTATGGATGAAGACCGAAAAGCAAGAAACAGCGTCATAGAAATCTTTTGGAATTTCACGATGGTCGTAGGTGTACTCATCATTATAGGTGGTGGGCTAATGCACCTCATGGAATGGGAATACTCCATAACTACCTTAACCGTTGGCCTAACCATTGTTACGGCTTATATCCTAAAAGATGTTTTTAGCCCTAGCAAGGAAATAGCTCCCGATGAACATAATAAAGAATTACGCGTAGAACAATAATCCCAGAATCTTTAATTACCTACTTTTCTAGTCCTTTTAAGGTGACTTAAGTACTCACTTGACGAAGGATCTAGAGCAAAGAGAATGGCGAGAAGCTGTTGGAATTTCCAGCAGCTTTTTTTATTTTTCCATTAAAGGTTCCAACCCTTAAATTTTAGTGCAACAACTCTAGTTTCTATAACTATTTTAGCCGCTTTGGTTACTGGGTTAGTGATTAACGGGTTATTCTGTAATTGGAAGTAAATAACCGAAAAACCTATTACCACAATAACCATTCGCAATTTCAATGCTTCATTAAGACCTATGGAATTAAAATCCATAACAGTTTAGTTAGGCCAAAATCAAAAAAGTTAAAGAAGTATCCTATTCCCAACTGTCAAGTGATATTATCTGGAAAAGTAAGCACAGAACCTTGCCCAAATCCAAGCTCAATTTCATCGTGCAACCCTTGTACCGATGTAAAACTGACCAGCTTCCCATTGGGTAATTTACAGGTGTTCAAGTACTGTTGACCAAAAAAAAGGCTTCTTTCTACATGGACCCTAACGCTATAAGGACTATTTTTATTTACCTGAAACTGTTCCATTCTTATGGCACAGTTTTCTCCTTTTTTATAGGGATACCCAAAAAAGGACAGTTCTTCGATAGTCAAAGGAACCACCGGTCCAAAGAGCGCTGCCACATACAACCTATTGGGCGATCTATACAAGGTGCTTGCATTGCCCTGCTGTATAATGGCGCCTTTTCGCAATACTGCGATATCGTCCGCAATCATGATCGCATCTTGAGTGTCGTGCGTTACAAAAATTGCAGTTATGCCCAATTGTTGTATGATATCAAAAATCTCATTTCGTAGCTGTAGTTTTAATGCAATATCCAGATTGCTAAAAGGTTCGTCCAAAATCAGCAATTGAGGTCTGGGTGCCAATGCGCGGGCCAGAGCCACGCGTTGTTGCTGACCTCCCGATAGTTGATGTGGGTAACGCTTTTCATACCCAACAAGGCCCACCAATTGCAGCAGTTCCGTTAACTGTTCCTTTTTGATATGCTTGCAGCCATAAGTAATGTTTTCATACACCGTTAGGTGCGGGAAAAGTGCATAATCTTGAAAGACCATCCCAATTTTACGCTGTTCGGGCGGAACAAAAATGTCTTTTGAGGTCACGGTTTGTCCCCCAATCGAAATTGATCCCGAATCGGATGTTTCCAGTCCTGCAATCAACCGCACCAAAGTTGTTTTACCGCTGCCGCTCTCCCCTACAAGCGCCAATATTTTTCCTTTATTCAAGGACAACCTTTCCACATCTACGACAAAATCCTTTCCCCCGTTGAACGATTTACGTAGGGACGCAATTTCCAGTAAGGGATTCATGTTAATTGTGCTTGTCATTGAGGATAAATCTGTTCAATAAAATGATGGGCACTACGCCTGTTAAAACGATACACAATGCAGGTAAGGAAGCTTCCATTATCTGTTCGTCACTGGCATATTCGTAGGCTTTTACCGCCAAGGTATTAAAATCGTAGGGCTTTAGGATCAAGGTTAGCGGTAATTCTTTCATCGTATCGACAAAAACAAGAATAAATGCCGCCAATAGGCTTGGCTTCAAAAGTGGAAGATCTATTGCCAAAAAGGTTTTAAAAGGCCCTCTTCCCAGAAGCCTTGACGCATCTGAAAACGATTTTTTAAGTTTGAGTTGGTTCGAGAGAACGGGGTTCGCCGCAACTGCCAGAAACCGGATAATATAAGCGTACAAAAGCACGGACAGGGTTCCATTGAGCAACAGCCCTAGCTCCATATTAAAAAGCCGCTCCCCTATGGAAATGAACCAACGGTCCAATTGTAAGGTAGGAATCATAACGCCAATGGCCAACACAGCTCCGGGAACGGCATAGCCCAAAATGGCAAGACTTCCACTTTTTTTAAGAAATTTTAATCGGTTCCAAACGGGGAAATACAAGGTCATCAATGCCACAAGTACCGTAAAGAGTGCCGTTAATAAAGCAATTCCTAAACTCTGCAGCGCAGTGGTAAAAAATTCGGTAGAGGCTACTTTGTCAAACGTCAGGATACTCCAATATCCCAATTGTAATACCGGTAGCAGAAAACCGAAAAGTATGGGTAAAAAAACGAGCAATAAAAAAATAAATCGGATACTTTTGGTAGCTTCAATTTGTGGAAGCCTTATTTTGCTTTTCGAGGCCAGTTCGTAACTTTTGTTTCCGCGCTGCCACCGTTCCAAGAAAATAAAGGCAAAAACAATAAGCAATAGGATGGCGGACAAATAGATGGCCGTAGCAGGTTCTTCCAGGGCAAACCAAGCTCTAAAAATACCTGTTGTAAAAGTACTGACACCATAATATTTTGCAGCACCGTAATCGTTGAGCACTTCCATAATCACCAATACCAGTCCGGCTATAATACCGGGTCTAGCCATGGGCAATACAATCTTAAAAAACGTTTTGGCTTCATTGGCACCCAATAGTTTGGACGCCTCTATTAAGCGTCCCGATTGATATACAAAAACAGCACGCGACGCTACATACACATAGGGAAACAACGAAACACTCAGGACAAAAATAAGGCCGGGCACGTTCATAATATCAATACGCAGGGAACCGAGTCCAAGAACCTGGGTTATTCGCATTAACGTGCCTCCATAATCAAAAAAGCCTGCATAGGCGTACGCAGTAATATATGACGGAAAGGCCAAGGGTAAAATCAATAGCCATTCCAGCCATTTATGGCCGAATAAACGATAGCGGCTAACTATCCAGGCAGCGGAAACGCCCATGGCCAAGGTTAATAATATGCATCCCAATAAAAGCCAAAAGGAATTAAGGAGATAATCAAATAGAACATGGTCTACCAGGTGCTGCCATGTCTCGCCAGGCCCTGAAAATAAACGTAGGGCTATGGTGTAAATGGGTAGCCCCATAAACACAACAATGGTCAATGTAGCCATTGACCATTTGTTAAAATCCCTTTTCAGGTATACTGGTTTTATATCTTTCAAATCTTATAAGACCAATTTTATGATGCTAGCACTTTGGTGAGGTTGAACATACCACCCATTTTTTTACTTCCAACCCACCTCATCAAAAACTAGGACCGCTTTCTTATTATTGTCCCCTAGGGCAGACAAATTGAGTTGATCCTCCTTAAAAAAACCCCATGATTGAAGGAGTTCGGATGCGGGAACTTCTGGATTCACCGGATATTCATAGTTACTGTTCGCAAAGACATCTTGCGCTTCCTTACCGATCAAAAACTCCAAAAACTTAGTTGCATTTGCTTTGTTTGGTGCGTATTTGGCAACACCTGCGCCACTTACGTTTATGTGTGTTCCGCGATCTCCTTGGTTTGGAAAAAAGATGCCTACACCTTCTCCGGCCTTTACTTCCTCGGCATCTTCGGAATTTAGCAATTTTCCGATATAGTAGGTATTTACGATTGCTATATCCCCTTCTCCGGCCACGACGGCCTTTACTTGATCACGGTCGTTCCCTTTGGGGTCCCGTGCCATATTGTTCAAGACTTTTCCCGCCCAATCCTTGGCCGTGGCCTCATCGGTATGCGCAATAATGGATGCCATTAGAGACTGGTTATAAATATTGCCCGATGAACGAACCAGTATTTTATCCTTCCACCTAGCACTGGCCAAGTCTTCGTAGGTAGAAAGCTGCTCTGGGTTTACCCTATCCTTGGCATACGCAATAATCCTAGCGCGCTTTGTAATAGCGAACCATTGGTTGTCTACGTCCCTAAGGTGGGGTGGAATTTTACTGCTCAGTACTTCGGATTCTATGGATTGCAACAATCCTTTGTCCTTAGCGCGCACCAACCGACCGGCATCTACCGTAATTAGCACATCGGCAGGGGACTGCTTTCCTTCCTCCGTCATTTTTTGAATAAGTTCATCGGCACTGGCGTTTACAACATTTACCTTGATACCCGTCTGCTTCTCAAAACTGGCGAACAGTTCCTGATCTGCAGGATAGTGTCTGTGTGTGTATACATTTACTTCCTGCACTTCGGCATTTGTTTCGGTTGCCGATTCTGGCTTATCCTTTGTGTTTTCCTTGCATGAGACTATGGCTAAGACGCCCAAGCATACTAAAAATAGTTTTTTCATCGTATTCTTTTGTTTTGCCACCCCCCTTTTTACATATTAAGTTAACTAGGTATATTTTTTCGCACCTAAGCCAAACACCTTGCAAAATGCAAAAGGAGCGTATTTAAATTTGCGTAAAAATACGATACAATTTTTATTCGTTCTAAATAATGATAAATTAATTCTTATTATTTCGATGCATGGAAGACTTTAGCTCCCAAAAACCGAATTTTGCGTTGGTTGCCTTGCATTACCTAGGTACGTCAAAGTAAACTACCTGGGGGCGAGCCTCGGAGTATCAAACCCATTGGCTGTGCCAATGAAAAACCACTTACACAGCCTGTAAAGGAAATCGTTTGTCCTATGTCAACTTTAGTATTTTGGTTTGCCAAGGAGCTAACTCAAACTGATGCTGTTGTTGTAGCGCTAGATTTGATTTTAGGAGGACATAGGCCTCGCCATCCAAATCACTTGAAAAAGATACGGTGGCATCGGAAAAATTATGAAGTACTAAAAACTCATGGTCGGTATCCCAACGCCTATAGGCAAAGATAGAAGCATGACCCTCATCAAGACATTCGTAGTCGCCGTAAACAAGGGTTCTATGCTCTTTTCTAAACGCAATCATATCGCGGTAAAAATTTAAAATGGAATCCGCATCCTTATCTTGTGCCGCTACGTTTACCGTTTTGTAATTGGGATGTACCCCAAGCCAAGGTTTGACCGCAGAAAAGCCCGAATATAAGCCCGAATCCCACTGCATGGGCGTTCTGGCATTATCCCTGCTTTGGGAGTGCACAATATCCAGAAACTTATCCATATCCTGTCCGGCTGCTTTTGCCGCTTTCCAAGCGTTACATGTCTCCACATCGTTGTAATCGTCTATACTGTCATAAGCGACATTGGTCATCCCTATTTCATCACCTTGGTATACATATACCGTTCCGCGTAAGGTGAACAACAGGGCTGCCAAAAGTTTTGCGGATGCTTCTCTGTATTCCTTATCGTTACCAAAGCGAGATACCATTCTGCTAAAGTCGTGATTGCCTAAAAAAATACTGCCCCAACCTCCATTTTTGAGTGCTGCGTCCCATTGGCCAAAAACATTTTTAAAGGTTTGAAAATCGACCGGAACCGGATCGTACTTTCCGCCAAGGCCACAGTCGATAAACATGTGGTCAAAATGAAATACCATGTCCAATTCCTGTCTGGCAGCGTCGACATAAAGCGGTCCGTTCTTTAAATCGATTCCTGGGCCCTCGCCTACGGTCATGATATCATACTTACGCAACACCTCTTGATTCATTTCATGTAGGTAATCATGAATTTTAGGGCCGTTTGCGTAGTAGTTGACAATGGTATCCTGAAGTTTTTCGAACCCGGTATACGGATAGTCAAGATTCTTGGAAATTAAGGAAATGACATCCATCCGAAAACCGTCTACCCCTTGTTGAAACCAGTATTCGAGCACATCAAAAATTTCTTTTCGCACCTTGGGATTCTCCCAGTTTAAATCGGGCTGTTTTTTGGTAAAGTAATGCAGATAGTACTGTTGCGTATTGGGCTCGTACTCCCAAGTACTACCGTTAAAAAAAGACTCCCAATTGTTTGGTGGCCCTCCGTTCTTTCCATCCTTCCAAATGTAATAGTCCCGATAAGGATTATCCTTTGATTTTTTGGATTCCGTAAACCAATAATGCTCGTCGGAAGTGTGGTTCGCTACAAGGTCCATTACGAGTTTCAATCCCTTTTCATGTACTTTTTTCAGCAGTTGGTCAAAAGCCGGCTGACCACCAAAATCTTCCGAAATCTTTCTGTAATCACTAATATCATAACCATTGTCATCGTTCGGGGATTCGTACACCGGGCATAACCAAATGACATCTACGCCTAGTGATTTAATATGGTCCAACTTTTCTATGATACCATAAATATCCCCAATTCCATTACCTGTAGTATCCTTGAACGAACGAGGGTATATCTGATATACCACACTCTCTTTCCACCACGTTTTCTTCATGTTCGTTACAATCCTTTAAAATTTAAGAGAAAATAAAATAAGTGCTAAACACCAACACGGTAATAATGGTACCGATTACAAACGCATATTTCCACGGGGTGATGTCTATTACATCCGTGGATTTTTCTTCCAGCACCTCGGTTTTAGGCTTCAATTTGCCGAAAACCAGCATCACGATGATATTAAAAACAAAAAGAATACCCATCACATGCAGGTAATGTGGATAAGCCTCAGCTACTACGACACTTAGTTCCTTGGCATTGGTGATTCCTTGTGATTGTGCCAGTTCTAGCGCCGCTTCTCTAAAGTAAGGCTCAAAAAAGAGCAGGCTGGACAAGTACAATAGCACGCCACCGATCATGACAACCTTTGCCCCTATCGCCGGTACTTTTTTGGTTAGGATCCCGGTCATTACTACCGCCAATATAGGAACACTTAGACTACCGAGCGATTGTTGTATATAGCTGAACAAACCGTCCGGTGCAAAGGCAATAAATGGTGCAATTACCATGGAAATCACACCGAGTACAAAACCAAATGTTTTCCCCGCTTTTACCGTTTGAATATCGGATGCCTGCTTATTAAAATACATACGGTACAGATCAAAACCAAAGAGTGTAGCGCTACTGTTCAGCAAACTATTGAAGGAACTAAGCACGGCTCCAAAGAGCACGGCTGCAAAAAAGCCCGTAAAAGCGCCCGGTAAGACCTTGGCCACCAAAGCGGGATAGGCTTGGTCGGGATTGTCCAACTCTCCCCCGAACACATGCCACGAAATAATACCCGGTAATACCACGATAATAGGTATGACTACCTTAATAAAAGCCGCAAGCAACATTCCCTTTTGCCCTTCCTTAAGGCTTTTGGCCCCAAAAACACGCTGTAATATAGATTGGTTGGTTCCCCAGTAATAAATCTGTGCCAACATCATTCCTGTAAACACGGTACCAAAGGGTATGGAAGAATCCACCGCGCCTTTCATTTGAAATTTATCGGGATTGGTGTCCCAAAGAATTCCCAAACCTTTTCCTAGATCGCCGTCGCCTATCAGTAGTAAGCCAAAAATAGGGATGAGGAGTCCGCCGATCAACAGTCCGATCGCATTGATCAGATCAGACACCGCTACCGCTTTTAATCCTCCAAAAATGGCATAGACCATACCTATACTTCCTATGGTCAATACACAGATCCAAATGACGGTCCATGGTTCTACGCCCATCAGTTCGGGTAAATCGAACATGGTACTAAATGCCAGAGAACCCGAATATAAAATGGTAGGTAATAAAACAATGCCATAAGCAAATAGGAACAACAAGGATAATAGTGCCTTTGTTTCTTTGTCGAATCGTTTTTCTATGAATTCGGGAATCGTGGTAATTCCTTTTTTCATGTATTTTGGCAAGAGATAAATAGCCGTAAATATCATGGCAATGGCGGCCAAGGTTTCCCAAGCCATGACCATTAGCCCTTCAGTGAAGGCCTGACCGTTAAGTCCTACGATTTGCTCCGCTGAAAGGTTGGTTAATAATAATGATCCTGCAATGGTTACCGCACCAAGGCTACGACCACCCAAATAATAGCCGTCGGCAGATTTTTCATCCGTTTTACGCGTGGCATACCAAGCGACAATGGCAACAAAAAGTGTAAATCCTAAAAAAGAGGCAATGGTGAGTGTTCCCAAAATTAGATATGTTTAGTTGGTTATGGGCAATGCCCTAAAAATAAGGATGTTTTCTAACTAATTCATGGATTTCGGACACGGATTTGACTCAAAATTGTAGCGCAAACGTTATAGAAATGCAAACTCATGACCAATGGTCAGGTATTTTTTAATTACCACGCTTTATTCCAGATTATCGTATCTTAAACCAAAATTCAGTTAATATGAACAATTTTGATCGTAGACAATGGCTAAAAACTGCAGGACTTTCCAGCGGTTTTACTTTTTTAGGGGGATTAAGTACCATGGCCATGGACCTGCCTAGCAATAATAAGACTGCCTTGGAACCAATGGCCAAATTAAATTCCAACGAAAATCCCTTTGGCCCATCCAAAGCGGTACGTAAAAAAATTACGGAGGCATTTGATATCGCATGCAGATATCCGTCAATGGTTTTCAAGCCTTTATTGGAGCAGATTGCGGAAAAAGAAGGAGTCTCCACCAAACATATCGTTGTTACAGGAGGGTCTACAGAAGGTCTTAAAGCTGCGGGGTTGACTTATGGCCTTCACGGCGGAGAAATCGTTGCTGCGGAGCCTACGTTTCAATCCTTGATGACCTATGCAGAAAATTTTGGGGCACACATACATCGTGTTCCGGTTGATGAACAGATGGGACATGACCTGGATGAGATGGAACGCAGAATTAGCTCCAAAACTGGATTGGTGTTCATTTGTAATCCAAACAATCCGACAGGCACTTTATTGGACAAAAACAAACTCAAGGATTTTTGCCAATCGGTAAGCAAGAAAACCATGGTTTTTAGCGATGAGGCCTATTACGATTTTATTACGGACCCCGATTATCCTTCCATGGTAAGCCTGGTAAAGGAGAATATGAACGTAATCGTCTCCAAAACATTTTCCAAGGTATATGGCTTGGCCGGAATACGGATAGGGTATTTGATCGCTAGACCGGATATAGCGGCAAGGCTTAGGAAAAACATCATGGCCATGACCAATATCCTCGCTATAGAAGCGGCAAAGGAAGCCCTAATAGATGATGAGTTTTACAAGTTTAGCATCGCTAAAAATATGGAGGCAAAAAGTGCTGTTTATAAAACCTTGAAAGACCTAGGCTTAGAGTACATTGAGTCGCATACCAATTTTGTTTTCTTTAAAACAGGAAGGCATATCGATGAACTAATACCCGAAATGGAAAAGGAAAACGTACAGATCGGAAGACCATTCCCCCCATTTTACGAATGGGCACGCATAAGTACCGGCACAATGGACGATATGGCTCTTTTTGACAAAGCCTTGCGAAAAGTAATGGGATAATCTTAACTTGCTAATGACGACCTTGGGCGAAGCGTAGCGATACAAATCATTTTTAACAAATGTATTAGCACTTTAAGAGATCTACTTAGCTAGATAGCGCTCCCTTTGGCAATCTCCGTGCAGGATTTAGATACTGATTGCCTAGCACAATGCTATTTCCAAAAAGAATCACTGATAAACTTTAATCCAATGGGTAACGACTCGCGCCAAAAAGGCCACGTGTGCGCACCATCTCGAACGCGATATTCATGCGGTATTTTTCTTAGGGTAAGTTCTTTATGCAATTCGGCATTTCCCAAGGTAAGAAAATCATCGTCTCCACAGTCAAAATAGAGTTTTACCGTTTTTAAGAGTGCTGGATCTTTGGTTTTCACCAGGTGGAGCACGTCATAAGCCTCATAGCTTTTGTTCAGTCTTTTTTTACCTTTTTTACCCACCATATCCGGCATTGCTTTAGCTACATAACCATCCATACCCTCTTGTTCGGAATCCGTTACCTCTTCCTCGGTAAACACGGCAGAACTGAATGCGGCACAAGCACCAAAGATTTTATCGTACTTTAAAGCCAATTTTAAAGAACCAGCGCCTCCCATGGAGAGACCACTAATGCCCGTATAGCGTTTCCCCTCACGAACACGGTAAGTACTTTTAATATAGGGCAGCAACTCCTTGATCAACATATCCTCATAAGGATAGGTGCCGTCCGTTCTGTTCATATACAGCCTATCATCCCCGTCTGGCATTACAATGATCATTTTTTGGATGTTTCCTTCTGCAATTTCATGGTCTACGATGTGTTGCATACCTCCGGATTCTATCCAGTCCGTTTCGTTACCGGTATAGCCATTTAGAAGATATACCACCGGATAATGGCGTTCAGAATGTGCATAACCATCTGGTAAATAGACCGAGTAATGAATATCCGTGCTCAATAGTTCGCTTTTCATAGGTAAGCTTTCCAATACCTTGCTTTGGGCAAAAAGAGTACAAGTAATGGTACATAGCAGTACAAATAAAATATGTTTTTTCATGATGGGTGGTTTTTTTTAATCGCTGGTAGCATCAGTACATCAATTTTTGAGTTGTTGGGGTATTACCAATTTAAATTCTAGATGTCGCACAAAACAAGTTTCTTTTTTACTCATTTATCGTCTTAAAATAGAACCATAGCTAATGCCATGCTTGGATTTCATTCCTAAACTGAGAAAAAAATAATTCAAATTTTCAATACGAGATTCAAAACTTAAATTGGTATAAACCGACCAATGCTTTCATACTTTGTAGCGTTAAGATAACAAAACCTTTTCAATACGTGGGTATCGTTCATTAAAAGTCAGATTTTACTTCGGCATATAGTATCATGAATAACGCAGTGGATTCATATATCCAATTACTTTACACTTCAAGGCAAAAATGACTTGGATAGCACTATCCATGTTGCGGCACCCTATTTTGTGGTTATGGCATACACTTCTTTTTTACCTTAAAAACAAGATTATACCAGACTAAAACTCCTCTTTTTCTTAAACCAAAATAAGGGATAATTGACTACCTTGTTCCAGTATTACCACGTAAGCATTTTAAAATCAATTTTTTATATTCCTAGCATCACAAAACAACTTCCACAAATACTTACAAAAACATGAAGCAATTTTTAAAAAAAGTACCATGTATCCCAGGCATCCTTACATTTATGTTATTAACTATTGGCGTACACGGCCAAAAGGCTAAACATATAGGTGTGGCCGCCCAAGTACCTAAAGATGCCTCTATTCTATTTGATGGTTCTAGAGCTCTTTTGGATGAAAACTGGACCTATTGGGAAGGACCAAGATTGGCCGCTACCTTACCTATTAAATGGCAAATAGAAAAAGACCCGGTAGATGACGGCAACGCGGTCAATAGCAACGACCCGGCCGCAGCCGATGGAAAGTACGGCGCGGCGGATATCGTTACCAAAACCAAATACCGCGATTTTAGGCTTCACGTAGAATTCTTGATTGTCAACGAAGGAGGAAATAGTGGCGTTTACCTACAAAACCGATATGAAATTCAAGTGTTGGACGGCGACAGCACCAAACACGGTATGGGCGCCATTATCAATGAATCCGAATCGCCCTACCATGCGTACAACGGCCTTGGTAAATGGAACGCCTACGACGTTAGGTTTCGCGCAGCGCGGTTTAAAAATGGGATCCGCACCGAAAAGGCCAGGGCAACCGTTTACTTTAACGGTAAAAAAGTACATGAAAATTTCCCCATTGATAAGGTGTGGGGCGGCGTTAACTCCGGTTTGGACGGTGGTGTTGAACTAACGGATGCTCCAGGCGGTATAAAATTACAGGCCGAAGGGCATGATGTACTGTACCGGAATATTTGGATCAAAGAGCTAAACCTAAAGAAAGCAAATACCAATTTTTAAAAGAGGTTTTAAAATCAACTAACGGAAACCAAAAAATAGACGTGTTCCCAGTAAACCATACCCATGAAAAAAAACATAACAATTTTTAGTCTAGTTTTTATACTGTTAATTACATATTCCTACGCAAGCAACCCTAATGGCGCTCCAAGGGCTGAAACACAAATCCTAAACGACTCATTGCGGCTAGTAGAACTGAACACCTTTTGGAATGAGGTTTCTCGAACTGTACACGAGGGAGATTTTGAAGGGTATAAGGCTACTTACCATGAAGATGCGGTCGTTGTATTTACTACCGGTGAAAAAAAATTATCTATGTCCATCACCAAAGCACTAGTAAATTGGAAGCAAGATTTCATTGACACCAAATCAGGCAAAACACAGAATAGCGTGGAGTTTCGATTTTTGCAGCGGGTAGGTGATGAAACTACAGCGCATGAAACAGGGATTTTTGCCTTCCGATCCAACGATGGCACCGGTACCGAAAGTCCAAAACAATATATACATTTTGATGCACTACTCGTAAAACGTGGTACCACTTGGCTGATGGTCATGGAATACCAAAAAACCAGAGCCACCAAAGAAGAATGGGAGTTGTTGGACTAAATTAACAATCCCTTCCAAAACCAAAACAATTTTTAAAACCTCGAGTAAAGTTGGTATCAGATTAGCCTACTACCGCGCATGGGGTTTTGCTTAGTATAGCTATTAAAATATAAATAGTCTACCTATTTGAAAACGCTTGCTTGAAGATGCCAGAGCGTTGGGGAATCTAATGTACCAAAAACGTGGCATATATGCCGACCCTTATCGGAATTGTGCAACTTAGCCTTAACATTTGGTATTGTAACGCTCATTATTTCATAGCATTTATTGTCTCGCTATTTTAAAAGGGCAAGCATCTTATGAAATGAATAAAACTTAAAACCATTTTTTTAAATAGCTGTATAATAAGCCATGAATTAGGGCGTTTTCATTGAACAATATTTAACTAATGGACATATTCACATTAAGTGTTTCAGAAATAGTAATGTCATTTGTAGTAATGGTTTTAATAATTATAGCCATTCTCAACGAGATTGACAGAGCCAAACAATCTTAGTTACCCTATTACTTTAACTTCATAATTACTAGGTTTGAATACGTAGAAATTACCGTTGTTATACGACCAATTTTGAGCGTAGACAAGTATTAACTTATTCTATTTCTTTTCTTCTATTTTACAGCCGCTGGTTTCTGGATGTCCTACTGGGCATATATCTCAGGTAGCGCAGAGCATTCTAAATTTAATTTCAAATACCCCGAATTCTCGTGAACCAAGTAAAGACCACTAGCAGGTATACCAGTTTTTTGATTTCCCTAGTTGTTAGATACGCACTTGTTATTATTACCATTATCTTTAACTCAAACTTTAAAAATGAAAGAACAGAATTTTAAAAATCATGGTAAACTCGTTAAAGGGTTTCATGGACTCTTGTTTATTGGGATACTTGCTTTATTGATCGGGGCTGTAAACAATCTTATTCGTAGCAGTAGTGACAACCTGTATTTGGCCTCTTTGGTAGTACTGATCGCTATTATATTTTTGATTATGGCATGGTATGTTCGTAGCTTTCCTTTAAAAGCCCAGGACAGAGCCATAAAAGCAGAGGAAAATTTGAGGTATTATGTACTAACGGGCAAATTATTCCCCAAAAAACTAAACATATCCCAAATCATAGCCCTGCGTTTTGCAAGTGATGAAGAGTTTTTACCCTTAGTGGAAAAAGCAGTTAAGGAAAACTTAACCAATAAAGAAATAAAAATGCTGATAAAAAATTGGAGACCAGATTTTTACAGGGTTTGAATTGTACTAATCAACTACACAAAAAGCCACGCTTTCAAATTTCGAAAGCGTGGCTTTTTAATTTAACTAGTAGTTGACTTGTAACCGAACCAGCTGCAAGTTGGCGGTAGCGGGGGATAAGTTGTAAAAGGTTGTTAATGGAGACTTACTTATGACGGCACAAGCGTGACGCTTGCGCTAGCAGGGGCAGCATAGATACTTTGGTGGTTTTCTTACTCGGTTAAGCATCAGTTGCAAACTGACTCTAGAGGGTTTTTACAAAAGCTTGTTATGAACAACTCTTTTTGGAACTGGTTGGAAACTAGCTCTATTATAAGCCTTTTGATTTAATCTAGTGGGAAAGACAGCCCAAACGCAAATGCACCAACAAACTGCCTTATTTGTGGTTGTGCATAGTAAGTTAACCCTATATCAACATTGTTATTCTTACCAAGCTCCAATCCAATCGAGAAAGGAATATGGTAGATAAAACCTTTGGAAGTCACATTATCAAAAAAGGTCTTTGTTTGAAATTTTCCGACCGATGTCCCTATTCCAAGTTCAACATATGGGGCAACATACGGTATTGGAGCACGTAAACGGAATTTACCACCGAGCAGAAAAGCATTAGACTCCGCTAGTTCGTTAGTAGGTTTACCACCTAACGTTGTACCGTTAGAGTTCGTAAATACAACACCCGCATAAGGTCTTAACTGAAACCACGAAGTTATCTTTAGAACGAGTTCTCCCTGAGCATAAAAACCGTCATCCCCTATCGTATCCATACTGTTATAAGGAATGCTTAGGCCATAACCAATTTGAACGTTTATAGATTTTTCCTTTACAAACTGGGCCTGCGTTATACCGGAAACTAGTATTACACCTGCTATTATAATATTCCTCATACCTATCAAAAACTTAGATCAAAATATATTATTGTAACGGTTATGGTTATTGCTCCCTTTGGCGATGATTTTTAATTGATGCCCACAAGAGCAAAATCATTTCCGGCTCCGCAAAGTCTCCCGATTTTGAGGCTACAAGAACGGATGCAAATGAAAGTTTAAATAATTTCGTTTTAAATCCCCAGCCAGCGCGAGCGTCACGCTCGTGCGCACAAAGCTTTGCCTTTCTATTTTATTAATTTTTAACCTTTGTTTTTCTCAACTATTTTTTACGTCTTATTCAACTCTTTTACTCGGCCCTGCTTCTTGATGACGTTACGAGCGCGAAGCTCGCACAAGCCCTCTGCTGTTCCAGTTCTGCTCGCGTCAGCAGGGGAATTAAAGTTCCCCCATCGGGGGCGGAGCGGGCTTCTACCCCAACCACCCCTCTCTATCTAAACTTCTGTACTGTATCGCCTCTCCGATATGGTTCCCGTTCAGTTCGGCTTCGTTGGCCAAATCGGCAATGGTCCTGGCTACTTTTAAAATACGGTCGTAGGCGCGTGCAGAGAGGTTTAGGCGCTCCATGGCATTTTTTAAGAGTGATTTGGAGGCCTCGTCCAAACGACAGAACTCCCGTATCTGTTTGGTGTTCATTTGGGCGTTGTAATGCACGTTTTCCAGTTCTCTAAACCGTTGGGTCTGGATTTCCCTGGCCTGTGTTACCCTTTTGCGGATTTCTACACTCCCCTCCCCTTTTCGGTCCTCGGACAATTTCTCAAAGGGTACTGGCGTTACTTCGATATGGATATCGATACGGTCCAACAAAGGTCCGGATATCTTGCTCAAATACCGTTGCATTTCTGCCGGAGAAGAGGTTACGGGAGCATCCGGATCGTTAAAATAGCCTCCGGGACTCGGATTCATACTGGCCACCAACATAAAACTGCTCGGATAGGTTACCGTAAACCGTGCCCTTGAAATCGTAACTTCACGGTCTTCCAAAGGTTGGCGCAATACTTCCAGCACCCCTCGTTTAAATTCCGGTAGTTCATCCAAAAACAATACGCCATTATGAGAAAGTGAAATCTCGCCCGGTTGCGGGTAGGAACCACCGCCAACAAGGGCAACGTCAGAAATGGTATGATGCGGACTACGGAACGGCCGTTGGTTCATTAAACCCATGTTTTTTATCTTTCCCACGACACTATGTATCTTGGTAGTTTCCAAGGCTTCATGCAGGGTCATGGGCGGTAAGATGGAAGGCAATCGCTTGGCCAACATGGTTTTACCGGCACCGGGAGGCCCGATCAGGATAATATTATGTCCACCTGCAGCGGCAATTTCCATGCAGCGTTTAATGCTTTCCTGTCCTTTTACATCGGAAAAATCGAACTCGGGAAAATCAAGGCTTTTATAAAACTCGGCCCGGGTATCTATAATGGTTTGCTCTAAAGGCGTGCCTTGATCAAAAAATTCCAATACCTGTTTGATGTTATCGACACCGTACACCTTTAAGTCGTTCACTATAGCGGCTTCCTTAGCATTTTCGCTTGGCAGAATAAAGCCTGTATAGCCTTCTTCCTGTGCCTTTATCGCAATGGGCAAGGCTCCTTTTATGGGCTGTAAACTACCGTCTAGCGACAGTTCCCCCATTATAATGTACTTTTCTATTTCCTCCGACTGTATCTGACTAGATGCCGCCAAAATACCCAATGCCAACGTAAGGTCGTAAGCGGAACCTTCCTTTCGAAGATCGGCAGGTGCCATGTTTATGGTTATTTTCTTACCGGGGATTTTATAGCCGTTGTTCTGCAGCGCGGCAGCTATTCTATAATTACTTTCCTTGATGGCATTATCGGGGAGTCCTACAAGGTGATAACCTATACCCTTATCAATATTTACCTCAACCGTTATCGTCGTGGCTTCCACCCCAAAAACGGCACTCCCGTACACCTTTGTAAGCATTCTTTATTCCTTTGGACTAAAAATAAGGATTTCTTGGGAGTTTTGTATTTCTTCCTTGTTCATCATCATTTTTCGAAATTTGCCATCGATATACAATTGTGACTGATCCTTATAATGTTTGCTAAACGGATTTCCGGACTGACCCGTAGGCAGGATACTCACACTGTTTTCCACATCTGAGAAATCGATTACCCTGCGTGTTGAAGGTCCTGAACTAGTCTTGTACATTCTCGTGCCATCATAGCCAAAATACATATTATTGATTACCTCCCGGGTTCCGTGTACCGGAAAGGGCCCCACGTTAAAGAAGGACTTCAAGGCCTCCACTTGTCCGATCGGATGTGGATGTTCAAGTGTATGTACCTTGCCCCATGTCCATGCGGATAAATCAGCACCAAAATCATTTTCCAAAGAAGTTAGTGCCTTTAGGAATGCGTCCTGTACAATCATCTCGGCGGTCTCCTTGGTGTCCGATGTATTCACATTGTCCCACCAAACAGAGCTAGACTTCTCCGACATGGGAGCAATCACCCTTTTATGAAAATGGGTGCTTAAAAACTGTGTAAACTGTTCTTCGCCCAACTCGTCCTTAAAGGTGTTCTTCAGTAGAAAATATTCCCATCGGGTAAATATGGTTGCCGCAACGCTTTCCAGAGGATAATCGCCCTGCCATACATTTAGTTCGTCCAAAGCCTTTAGCTGTAATTCACTAAGTACCGAAATATCTATTTTCTTGACCAATTCCCGAACAATTTCCGGGTTGACCGAAGATGTTACGTCCAAGATCATTTCACTGGCGCTATCCAAATCCCAATCGTTCTTTGGCTCCAAAAGATCAACGATACGCTTGCCCCTGTTCTCGGGAAGATAATAACCGGGGACCAACATGCCGGCAATGGAATCGGGCTGATTGTTGGCAGAATATACATAGTTCCATGGCGGATTTACAGCTTGTGGGTTTTTGGAAAAATCCAACAGTGTTTTATCCAAGGGTAGACCGGTACCGGGTTCAAAAACCAGTTTGGTGTTTACACTGTCCGGTATTTCATAAAGTTGGGCACTGGCAAACCAACCAATGTTTCCCTCTGCATCGCCATACATCATATTTAGTCCGGGTGCATGAATTTTGGGCAGGGCCTTCTTGAATTCCGATAGGTTCTTAGCCTGACTAATACCATAGAACGCATCTATAACCTCGTTTTCCATCTGGGTATATGCCCAAGACATGGCTATAGGGCGCTCACCGGTAACCTGATCCGCAATTCCGTTTAAAACAGGCCCATGAACCGATTTCTTATAGGAAAAAGAAACATCCTCCGCATCTTTAACGGTTATGGTTTTGTTAACGATTTCATAGGCTTTCCAGTCATTTACGGTTTTGTATTCGTTTGGGTTGGAGGGGTTGTTTTCCTCAAAATAAAAATCTACATCGTCGTTCTCGAACATGGTAACCCCATAGGCCAAGTTTCGGTCATGACCTAAAACGGGAAAGGGAATGCCCGCCATGTGGTAACCGTACTTGGAATAACTGGGCGTTTCTATGTGCGCCTCGAACCAGACCGAGGGCTGTGCAAAACCAATATGGGGATCGTTCGTAAAAATTACTTTTCCGTTCCTTGTTTTGTCCGGTGCCAAAACCCAACTATTACTGCCCTCGAACAGAGGTAAATTCAATTCTCCAAGCGCATCTGAAACTAGGGATGCAATCGTATTTTGAATAGAGTCCGCCGGTTTTTGGTGATAATTCTTTATCCACTCTAGATCTGTTGACGAAGCTATTTCCAAATCGGCAAGGTAAGCAGGTCCCAATTTGTCCTTTATATTGGTAAGTAGTGGGTCTGTCTTATGGGCCATGGCAAAACTAAAGGCCATATACCCCATGGTGTTGTACATATCCTTTAAAGAAAATTGGGTCTTATCGATACCTGTTAAATAAAACTCCACCGGTGTTGGCCCATCTGCAATAAATTGATTGACACCATCCAAGTAGGCCTGAGCTACTTTTACGGCTTCCTTGTTCTTATCCAACTTGGATACGGTTACCACCGAGGCGTCATCGATGCCCAAGGCCAAGAAAAATTTATCGGTATCCAATAAATCAGCACCAAAAACTTCCGATAGTCCACCACTTCCTATTCTACGTAAGAGTTCCATCTGCCAAAGTCGGTCTTGCGCATGCACATAACCCAAGGTCCTAAAGGCATCTTCCTGCGTTGCTCCATAGATATGCGGTATCCCGTAAGTATCATAGTACACCTGCACCTCATGTTGTAGTTTTGGCAGGGTTTTGTTACCGGAATACTCCGGTTTTAAAGTTTGGATAAAAATTACACCGGTTATGGCTATTACAATAACCAATACCAGTAAAATAAAACCTATTTTCTTCAGCGTTTTCATATCTATATTTAGGGGGATAACGTGCCGAAGGTATGACTAAATTTTGACAAAAAAAGCGTGTAGCCCTGTATTTTACTAAACTACCATCGGCTAAAGACCGATGGGTTTTATTTCGCCTAAAGGCGACTAAAGAACCGAAACCCCAAATTTTACGACCTAATAACAAATAACTATTGACCGATAACTATTCGGGGGGGGCTACAAAAGTCGTCGCCTGAAGGCGAGGAATTTCCCCCAGAATGATACATTAAAGGTGACTATCTAAAAGCTTTTGACGAAGCTACTCCCTAAAATTCCGAAGCCCTTCTAAAAGCCACTTCCTGTAGGTGTCCGAATCACTATTTTGAATAGACGAATTGAGTACCTCAAGATCGGGTGAAAGCAACACATAAAACGGTTGGGAAACTGCATTGAAGTTAATATCCTGAAAAGTTCCCCATTTCTGTGCAATGTTCTCGATGCGCTTTACACGGCCAGATGCATATTGAAAATTGAACTGCTCCGCCTCTGGGAGCTCTTTTCGGTCATCGACATATAAGGAAATAAGCACATAATCATTTTTAAGGATGGGGAAAATATCAGGTTCGCTCCATACGTTCTCCTCCATTTTCCTGCAGTTGACACAGGCCCATCCGGTAAAATCGAGTAAGATAGGTTTATTGATTTCTTTAGCATGCGCCAGACCTGCTTCAAAGTCCTTAAAACATTCAATGCCCAAGGGACAGTCGCTTTCCTGCTCAAAAACACTGTAGAATTCCGGAGGTGGAAACCCACTTAATAATTTGAGGTTGGATACCTTGCTTACCCCAAGGATAAGATAGACGGTAAACGCGGCACTAAGAATGGCCGTAACTTTTCTGCCCAAGCCTAATTTTTGTTTTGGTCCATCGTGTGGAAATCGTATTATTCCAAATAGGTACAAGGTCATGAGCAGGCCAATCAGGATCCATATCCCTAGGAAAATCTCCCTTTTAAAAATACCCCAATTCCCCACTAAATCGGCATTGGAAAGGAATTTTAGGGCCAGACCCAGTTCCAGGAAACCCAGTACTACCTTTACCGTAGTCATCCATCCTCCGGACTTCGGCAGGGAATTTAACCACGCAGGAAATAGGGCAAACAAAGCAAAAGGCAAGGCGAGCGCCACGCCAAAACCGGTCATACCTGCGGTTAGGTTAATGGCCACATCGCCCTCTGCCAAGGTCGTTCCTACTAGAAGTCCGCCCAAAATAGGTCCCGTACAGGAGAACGAAACAATCGCCAAAGTAACCGCCATAAAAAAGATACCCAAAGCTCCGCCTACTTTAGAGGAGGCAGCGTCCATTTTATTGGCCCATGAGCTAGGCAACGTTAGTTCATAATATCCAAAAAAGGAAAAAGCGAAAAAGACAAAAATGGCAAAAAAGGCCAGATTGAGCCATACATTGGTGGCAATGGTATTAAGGATTTGCGAGTCTACCGAATCGAACAAATGGAAAGGTAGACTTAACAAAAAGTAAATCAATACAATGAAAAAGCCATAGAGCAAAGCATTCGCGATGCCTTTGGATTTTTTATGGGAATGCTTGGTAAAAAAGGATACGGTCAATGGAATCATTGGAAATACACAAGGCGTAAGCAAGGCGATGAGCCCTCCTAGAAATCCCAAAGCAAAAATGACCCATAAACTGGTACTTGCTCCAATCTCTTCCTGTCCCTGGGTAAGCAGTTCCTTATTTTTAAGGTCCAATTTCAAAACCGCTGAAAGTGCCTTGCTCCGGTCGTCTACGCTTAAGACATCGTTGGTTGCGACAGCCTCTCCGTTTAGCGAAAACACAAAATCGATATCCGCGGGAATACAGACATCCTTACAGACTTGATAAAACAGGTTGACCTTTATTTGTGATACATCCGGGTTTATTAGTTTTATCTTTTGGGTAAAGATTGCTTCCTTCCTAAAAAAGGTTTCCTCTACTTCAAAAATTTCGCTGTATTCGGTCACCGTTTTGCTTTCTTCCGCAGTCCCCACAAGTTCATAATCCGTTCCTACTTCCTTAAAAGTGAATTCGCTAGGCAAGGAACCGCCTTCCGCCGTATACTGGGAAAAGACGTACCAACCATCAAAGATCTTACCTTCTACAATAAGCTCATACTCCGTATCGGAAAGTTGATTTACTTTGGTTTCCCACACTACTGGGTTTTCATCGTCCTGAGCCAGTCCAAAAAAGGGTAACGCAACAAAGAAAATACTTAAAATTACTAATCTCATAACTTCACTTCTATTCTTAAAACCACCTTTGTATCGTCTTTAATTTTAAAGCGTTCATCGGCCCTTTTTCCTATAATCCAAACAATATCCTCGCCGGAACAGAGCAGCCATTGTCGCTCCTTTAGGGCTACAGGCACTTTCTCGTCCTTAAAGAACTTTGCCAACTTCTTTTTCCCTTTGAAACCCAAAGGATAAAAATAGTCGCCTTTTTTCCATTTCCTTACCTGTAACGGATACTTTAACGCATTTTTATCCACATAAATTATAGTTGCGGTGTTCTCATTTCTTTCGGGTACTTCCAAAAGTTCCATTGGTATGGGTTCCGTCAACTTGGTGTCCTCTCTCGCAATCGTGTAGGTTTCATTACCCTGAGTGGTACCGACCAGAGGCGAAAGCCAGAGATACTCCCTATCTTTTAACAATTTGTGCGTACTGGATTCCATATATTTTCCGCTCATCGCCCCCAACAAATCGGTAAGGTTTTCCCAATCCGTAAAACCATAGTCCTTAAAGAGTCCGTAGAGGTAGCCCTCCAACGGATTTAGTTCTTTTAATCGTCCAATGGCTATTTTAAATAATCCGTTTTTAGGAAGAAACAAAGTATCTTTAATTTGGGCGATATGGTTTTCGGCAATAATGGCGGACTGATCCAAATAGCCTATGCTCTTTTTAAAATTCTCCAAAAAGTTGGGATGCAATTCCTTTAGTGCTGGAACTACCTCAGCACGAATTTTGTTGCGTAAATACTTAACGTCGGCATTACTGGCATCTTCTCTCCACGTTAATCCGTTTGCTTTTGCATAGGCTAAGAGTTCTACTCTAGAGAACTTCAAAAGCGGACGGGCAATAGTTTCCGTTTGCTCCGGCATGCCTGTGAGTCCGTCTATTCCCGTACCTCTTGATAAGTTGATAAGAAAAGTTTCTAGCGCATCGTCCAAGTGATGGGCCGTTAGCACTTTTTCAAAACCATGGGTTTCTAAAAGCTCTTCAAACCAAGTATATCTAAGTTCACGAGCCGCCATTTGTACGGAAACCTTTTGTTGGTTCACAAAACCAAGCGTATCAAAATGGGTAACTAAAACCTCAGCCCCAAGTTGCTGGGCCAATTCCTTGACAAAAGCTTCATCGGCATCACTGTCCCTTCCGCGCAATCTAAAATTACAGTGTGCAATGGCAAAAGTAAGCCCGGCCGCATGACATAAATGACTTAACACCACACTGTCCAGACCCCCACTACAGGCGATCAGCACCCTGTTATTTGGGAGTAAAGGAAAATTTAGGTCTATATGTGCTTTAAACTTGGTAAGCATTTGGCAAAGGTAAGGATTTGGTTAGGTTAGGCTTGAGATTTTATACCTGCGGATTTAGGTGTGAGGCATTAGAGGCTAGTAGAAAGCAAAAAAGTGGGCAGTAGGACAGGTAGCAATTAGCAGTGGCAGTAATAAGTACTAAGTGGCGGACTAAATTTGGTTGTTCGTTTTTACGAGGAGCGGAACGAAGGTTGAAATGATTTAGAAAGGTTAAAGCGATGTGGCAATCTGTTGAAATAAGCAGGTAGGGCGTAGTTTATATTTTGACACTTGAACTCTCCTGCGGGGGGCGGGCTTGCTCATTTAGTTTGTGTTTGATTTTTGTATTTGCAGTTAACACCTTGCCCCTACTCCTCTAACACCTGCCGCATGGCCTTGGCCTTTAATAGGCATTCTTGGTATTCCTTTTCGGGAACCGATTTGGCCGTAATGGCACTGCCTACTGCGTAGGACACATATTTATTGGTTGCATTGTATAGAATACTACGAATGACCACATTAAAATCGAAATCGCCCTCGGGTGTAAAGTAGCCTACTGCCCCACTGTACAGGCCTCGTTTAAAGGATTCCAGTTCCTCTATAATCTTCATGGCACTCACTTTAGGCGCACCGGTCATGCTGCCCATGGGGAAAGTTTCTTTGAGCAATTTTATGGGGTCGGCATCATCTGGCACAGTCGCCGATATCGTAGAGATCATTTGATGTACTTGGTCAAAAGAATAGACCTTACAAAGCTCCTCAACCACAACACTTCCTTTTAGAGCACTTTTGGAAAGATCGTTCCGTACTAAATCTACGATCATAATATTTTCGGACCGCTCCTTTTCATCTGTTTGTAGATTACTGATAAGTTGGGCATCAATTTCATCATGTTTAGAACGGGGGGCGGTGCCTTTTATGGGTTGGGAAATTACTTTTGTTCCTGTTTTTTTTAAATACCGTTCCGGACTGGCACACAGCAAATGTTTATCGAAAAGTTTAACATACGTGGCAAACGGTGGTTTTGAAATGGTATTGAGTTTTTTGTAGGTCCTTATGGCATCGATCTGCAAGTTCTCGGCATAAAATTCCTGACAAAAATTGGCCTCATAGATATCCCCCTTGTGAATATGGGACAGCATCCTGTTGACCTTGGAAAAATACTCGTCCTTAAAAATTCGCATTTTAATATGTACGGCACCAACCGAAGCATTCACTTCCTCGGGCCGAAATGTTCCCTTGGTCACGGTCTCAAAATCGGTTTCTATTTCATCGGCTACCATATTTAGATAACAGAACTCGACCTTTTCCCCCTGCATACTAATTATTTTTTTGGGCTGAAAAAAATAGAGTTCCGGAAATTCCGCACCATCATAATTTTTAGAGGACAGGTACTCTACATCATTTTTAAGGTCGTAGGATAGGTAGCCAAAAATCCAGTCGTTCGCTTGGCTTTGGAATTCGGACAGGTCTTTAAAACCATGTTGTGCATCGGTAGAAATTCCTGTAAGTCCGTCCACGGCCAAGAGCGCGTCAAAGGAACTATAAGAGCTTTTATGTCCGTTACTATCCAACCAAGCCACCTCATGGTACTGGCGGGACCACTCCAGGAGCGCATCCTTAAACCCTTGAACATCGGCAACAGTAAAACAAATGGTAGTTCTCAACAACTAGCGGATTGCATCTAAAAAAGACTGAAGTTTTTTTGCGTGTTCGGCAGCCAAGGGCGTATCTAAAATACCTTTATCCACATCAAAATTATCCGCAAAACCGGGGAGGGAAAACGTATCCGTCACAATAGCACCAAAACGTGAAAGCAATTTGTCGGATACTTCCAATGAACTCTGCGCCCCACGCTTTCCGCCAGATGTGGCCATTAGGAATACCTTGGTATCCCTAATAAAATCCCTATCCACCCTAGAAAGCCAGTCTATCACATTTTTAAAATAGGCCGATGGATTACTGTTGTGTTCGTTTACAGATAAGATGATTCCTGCCGCTCCTTGTATGTTCTTGCTCAAGGAAACGATTGCATCCGGATGGCCCCTTTCTTTTTCATAGTCCTCGCTAAACATGGGAAAGGAATGTTTGGCCATGTTTAGCAGGTTTACTTCATTATTTTGTACCAAGGATGCCGTAAAGCGCACCAGCTGGTAATTTATGGAAGTGGACGAATTGCTTCCTGCGAATCCTAATATATATGACATGTGACTTTTTTTTGAATTACGAAAATACCTCAAATACCGCTTTGTTGCCAGTATTTTGTCTAATTTTGCCGACCGGAACGTCCAAACGTACTCGTATTGAAGTATATAGCACTAGTATGACCAAATTAAACACCAAAAATACACGCCTATATTTTATTGATGCCATTCGCGCATGGGCAATCCTAATGATGCTACAAGGTCATTTTATAGATGGCTTGTTGGACAACGCCTTTCGTAACGATTCCAACCTACTGTTCGGTATCTGGAAATACTTTAGGGGTATCACCGCTCCGGTATTCTTTACCGTTTCGGGTTTTATTTTTACTTATTTATTAATAAAAGTACCAGAAATAGGGTGGGACAACCCTAGGATAAAAAAAGGAATCAGACGTGGGTTGGAGTTGCTGGCCATTGGCTACCTCCTTCGATTAAATATTTTTGGGCTCTTTAAAGGAGAAGTGTACAGTTCTTTTTATTTGGTGGACGTGCTGCATTGTATAGGTCTATCCATTCTTGCCATTATCGGATTTTACTTGATTACGGCCAACGGCAAGAAATGGCTGCTGCCTGCAGTTTTAGTGGCCACCACCTTGGTGCTGTTCCTTTTTGAACCCTGGTACAAATCGGCCAGTTTTCAGTGGCTTCCGCAATGGATCGCCAACTATTTTACAAAAGCGAACGGCTCCGTATTCACTATTTTACCCTGGTTGGGCTATGCCACTTTTGGTAGTTTTACCGCTGTACTTTTTCATAAATACAAGTATTATAAGTACCTATATCCAATGGCTATTATGGTCTGCACTGCTTTTGGCATCTTACTCATTTTCTATTCCTCGGATGCTTTTTGGGCACTTTCGCGGGCCACGGGTACGTCATTGTTTGCCGATATATTTTATAACAACTATCTTTTTATCCGTCTGGGCGACGTTCTTTTGGTCTTTGCCCTGTTCATGTTATTCAGAAGTTTCCTTACCAATAAGACCTTGCTGCGCTTGGGGCAGAGCACCTTGTCTATCTATGTTATCCATTTCGTAGTACTCTATGGTAGCTTTACGGGGCTTGGACTCTACGGTTTCTTTAACCACTCCGTTAGCCCTTACATTGCGGTAAGCGGAGCGATACTCTTCATGGTATTGTGCTCCTATTTGGCCCTACGTTATGAGGACAACAAAATATCCATTAAAAAAACGATGCGTTCCTATTTCAACAGTGCCAGACTAGCCCTTGAAAATGGACTGATATACGGTTTTGGCACCCTGCGTAACCTCTCCCTAAAGCTGGCCAAATTATTTGGACTCATTAAGAATTGAGCTGCGCTGTTTTAGTTGTCGCTTCTTTGGCTTAATTTGTCCAAAAAAATAATAAAAATGAGCGATAACAACTACTCTCCCATTCAAGTAGAATTAGAAAAAGACAAAAGATACGCTTGGTGTACCTGCAGCCACAGTGCCAACCAGCCCTTTTGCGATGGTGCACATAGAGCACATAACAAACCGCCTTCTTTGGGGTTTAGCGTAACAGAAGATAAATCGGCCTTTTTATGTACATGTAAGAAGACAAGTAATCCTCCCTATTGTGATGGGAGCCATAAGAATTAGTCTTTAGTCAAGTTAAAATTTTTGAAGTTTTAAAAGTAAAAAAGCAGCCGTTTTCGGGCTGCTTTTTTTGTTAATATACACAGTGTTGACTAAAGTCTTAGCTACGTTTAAATATGCAAAGCACGGTCTTCCGTTGCTGCCAAAGCTGCTTCCTTTACTGCTTCTGCGTAAGTGGGGTGCGCATGGCTCATGCGTGCAATATCCTCGGCAGATGCCCGGAACTCCATGGCGGTAACTGCCTCGGTAATCAAATCCGCACAACGGGCACCGATCATGTGTACGCCCAAGACTTCGTCCGTTTCTTTATCGGCGAGTATTTTTACAAATCCGTCAATATCCGTACTTGCCCTGGCACGGCCCAAGGCACGCATGGGAAATTGTCCAACTTTATAGGCCACACCGGCTTCCTTTAATTGTTCCTCGGTCTTGCCTACAGCGGCAACCTCTGGCCAAGTATAGACCACACCGGGTATTAAATTGTAATCGATATGGGGTTTTTGTCCCGCTAATTGCTCTGCCACCAAGGTACCTTCTTCTTCGGCCTTGTGTGCCAACATGGCGCCTTTTACCACGTCGCCAATGGCATATATGTTATCCACGCTGGTTTTCAAATGACCATCTACCGCTACCCTGCCACGATCGTCCAACTCAACGCCGGCCGCTTCTAAATTTAATCCTTTGGTGAACGCACTTCTTCCCACGGAAACCAGGCAGTAATCCCCTTCAAAAACAACCTCCTTGCCCTTCTTGTCGTCTGCCTTTACCGTAATCTTGTCGCCTTTACGTTCCACGGATTTCACCTTGTGTGACAGTGCGAATTTCACTTTTTGCTTTTTAAGCACCTTCATCAGTTCCTTGGAGAGCGCGGCATCCATAGTAGGGATAATGCGGTCCATATATTCAACCACCGTAACTTCTGCACCCAATCTTCTGTATACCTGTCCAAGTTCCAGCCCAATAACACCACCACCGATAACGATCATGTGTTTCGGAATCTCCTTTAATTTCAGTGCTTCGGTAGAGGTTATAATTCGCTCTTTATCTACGGTAATAAAAGGAAGTGTAGAAGGCTTGGACCCCGTAGCAATAATAATGTTCTTAGCGCCGATCGTTTCCACTTTGCCGTCCTCTTTTGCGATATGGACATGGGTGGCGTCCTTAAAGCTTCCCAAACCGTGGAGTACTTCAATTTTATTTTTATCCATCAAGAATTCAATACCCTTGGTCGTTTGATCCACAACAGCCTGCTTTCTACCGATCATTTTTTCAAGATTGATCTTGATTTCCCCATGAATTTCTATCCCGTGATTCTCAAAATGCTTTACGGCGTCTTCATAATGATGAGAAGAATCCAACAAGGCCTTGGAAGGTATACAACCAACATTTAAACAGGTACCCCCTAGGGTGTCATATTTTTCTATTATCGCGGTCTTCATTCCTAACTGGGCACAACGGATCGCAGCTACATATCCTCCAGGTCCAGAGCCTATTACGGCTACATCATATTGATTCATATTTTCTATTTTTCAAATTGCTGTAAAATTAATACTATTTTCTGTTTTTAAAGCGGGATTGCCGTAGAATGCTTAACCTCTTTTATAGTAAACGAACTCTGGGTGCTCCCAATATGGTTAATGGCAGTAAGCTTGGAAACCATAAAATTACGATAGTCCTCCATATCCTTGACCACGATTTTTAGAAGATAATCATAATCGCCGCTTAAGTGGTAACACTCCACCACCTCGGTCAATTGCACCACTTCCCGCTCAAATTGCCTGATATTGTCTTTCGTATGCTGCACCAGTTTTATATGACAGAATACGGTAAAGTTTTTAGCTACCTTGACCTTCTCCACTAAGGCGACATAAGCCTTTATAGTACCCGTTTTTTCCAAACGTTTAATGCGTTCATAGACCGCTGTCGTTGATAATTGCAAATGAAGTGCATATTCCTTGGTGGTCTTTTTACAATCGTCCTGCAACAAGCGTATCAATTGTTTATCGGTACTGTCTAACTTCATAATGAAAGGATTTCTTTTCTAAGGACAAAACGCTCCCCAAATCAGTTTTATTTTCTAAAAATACCTAAATAATAGTTTTAAAATCCATTTAACCGATTTAACATTGACAATTAATCCACAAAAAAGTAAGTTTACCTATAAAATATACTATTATGAGCAGGAAAGCAGCGAACGATTTACAGGATTTACAGTATTTTGGAGAGTATGGCGGTGTAAACCCTTCCATTTCCGATTCCTCTACGTATACCTTTTTATCGGCCAAGACCATGTTCGATACCTTTGAAGGTAATACCGAAGGCTGCTATCTGTACAGTCGTCACTCCTCACCTTCCAACCTGTATCTAGGGGAGGCATTGGCCGCCTTGGAAGGCACCGAGAGCGCCAACGTTACCGCAAGCGGAATGGGCGCCATTACGGCCGTAATCCTTCAATTATGTAACGCAGGTGACCATATCGTAAGCAGTAGGACTATCTACGGAGGCACCTATGCCTTTATGAAGAATTTCCTAAAAAAGTTCGCTATAGAAACATCGTTCGTCGATATTACGGATATGGATGCCGTGGCCAGGGCCATAACGCCAAAAACAAAAATGATCTATTGCGAGAGCGTCAGCAATCCCCTATTGGAGGTTGCCGATATTTCTGCCCTGGCCAAGATTTCCCATCAGCAAGACATTCCGTTAGTAGTTGACAATACCTTCTCTCCCCTTACGATCCGTCCGGTTTCCTTGGGTGCGGATATCGTTATCCATAGCTTAACCAAGTTCATCAACGGAACAAGTGACTGTGTTGCAGGTGTTGTTTGCGGTACAACGGATTTCTGCCTTAGCCTAAAAGACGTGAACCATGGTGCCGGAATGTTATTGGGCAGTACGTTGGACAGTCAGCGCGCCGCATCCATCCTAAAAAATATGCGCACCCTGCACATCAGGATACAAAAGCACAGTGAAAACGCCCTTTTTCTTGCCCAAAAATTTGAAGCTGACGGATTACGGGTCGTTTACCCCGGACTTCCCACCCACACGGGCCATTTGAAAATGAAAGAACAAATGAACCCACAATATGGTTTTGGCGGTCTGCTAACGCTAGATGTGGGGTCTCTGGAACAAGCCAATGCGCTAATGGAACTGATGCAAGACAAAAAATTGGGCTATTTGGCCGTTAGTCTAGGATTCTACAAAACCCTGTTCAGTGCGCCGGGCAGTTCTACCTCTTCCGAAATTCCCATAGAAGAACAAAAGGAAATGGGCTTGGGAGACGGTTTGATCCGTTTCTCCATAGGATTGGACAACGATATCCAAAGAACCTACGAACAGATGAAAGACTGTATGGAGCAGCTGGGAATTATAGTGGATAAAATTACACTCCGTAAATAACACCTTTTGTTCTGTTTGCACATCCGTTTCATAAGTTGTAATATTACGGGATAACCAAACAAAATTTAATGGCCAAGCAAAACCCGAATAAACATAGACAGAACGAAACCATTGTCGAAAACAAAGCGTTGAGTATATGGGAGGCGTTGATTCCTGTAATAGTTCTAGTAGGCATGTTGGCCTACAATGTGTATGTCTTTGGAGATGACGCCTTAAGCGGTTCCAATCAGTTTGTACTTTTATTAGGTGGTGCCGTTGCAGCTATCGTAGGATTCAGGAACAAAGTTTCCTATAAGACTATGATTGCCGAAGTGGCCGAAAATGTCAAATCTACCACCGGCGCACTACTTATACTTTTAATGGTAGGCGCATTAGCAGGAACTTGGTTGATCAGCGGAATTATCCCGGCCATGATCTATTACGGACTCCAAATTTTGAATCCAACTATCTTTCTTGCGGCCTGTGTGATTATCTGTGCCATAATATCAGTCGCTACCGGCAGTAGCTGGACCACGTCCGCTACCGTAGGCATAGCTTTGATAGGTATTGGAGATGCTTTGGGGATTTCCTTGGGTATGACGGCAGGAGCGGCCCTTTCCGGCGCCTATTTTGGAGATAAACTTTCTCCTTTGAGCGATACTACAAACTTGGCTCCGGCTATGGCAGGAGGTGAATTGTTCAGCCATATAAAATACATGACCATTACGACCGTACCTACCATTTTAGTTACGTTGACCGTTTTTATTATCTTAGGACTGAACCTAGATACATCCGGAACCGCGGATATAGATGGTATTTTAAGGTCGATAGAAGCAAGTTTCAACATTAGTGGGTGGCTTTTTCTGGTGCCAATTGTTGTGATTTTTTTAATAGTGAAGAAAACACCTCCACTGGCGGCCCTGCTTATCGGAACACTTTTAGGTGGTGCATTCGCACTATTTTTTCAACCGGATGTTGTAGCGGGCATCACCAAAGCGAAAGAACTGACCTTTGAATCCGGTTATGAAGGCATATTAAAGGCCATTACCGTAAGCACCGAGATACCAACGGATAATGAAGCCTTAACAGACCTGTTCGCAGCAAAAGGAATGGCCGGTATGCTTGGTACGATATGGCTTATCGTATGTGCTATGGTTTTTGGTGGCATTATGGACGGAATCGGCGCTTTGGCAAGAATCAGTGCTGCGCTGCTTAGCTTAGCAAAGAGTACGTTTGGCCTTTTTGCAAGTACGGTTGCCAGCTGTTTGGCATTGAACGTAACGGCGTCGGACCAGTACTTGGCTATCGTAGTGCCCGGTAAAATGTTCGCAAAAGCTTACAAGGACAAAGGTCTGGCGCCAGAAAACCTAAGTAGAACCTTAGAGGATTCCGGTACGGTAACCTCCGTGTTAGTGCCGTGGAATACCTGTGGCGCCTATCATAGTGGGGTGTTGGGCGTAAGTGTAGGCGAATACTTCATGTTTGCGATCTTTAATTGGTTAAGCCCTATAATGACCTTGATTTTTGCAGGACTGGGAATCAAGATCAAACAATTGGCCGATAAGGTTAGCGAATAGGTAGCTGCAAGCTAAAAAATATTACCGTTTTGGGAGTTGTTTTATTGTCTTTAATACCAAAATGGTAAATTGACGGTTATAGCTAAAAGAACATTGCGGGAATATTGGGAGAAAAATCCTGAATCGGAGCAGCAATTATCCTCATGGTATAGAGAGGCCTCAAAGGCCGATTGGGAAAATCCGAACCAGATAAAGGAAAAATACCTGTCCGCAGGCATCCTTAAAAACAGCCGAGTGGTATTCAATATATGCGGGAACAAATTCCGTTTGTTAACCGAAATCAACTTTCCAAGAAAATGGGTGTTCATCCGAATTTATCGGAACCCACAAAGAATATGACAAAATCGACGCAAACAATATTTGATATGGACATAAAAGCAATAAAATCCGAAGAGGACTACAATCAGGCACTAAAGAGATTGGATAAGATTTTCCACGCCGAGGTGGACACTCCCGAAGGAGACGAGGCGGAGGTACTATCCATCCTGATCGAAAAATACGAGGACGAGCATTATCCGATCGGAATGCCCGACCCAATAGAGGCCATCAAGTTCCGTATGGAACAAATGGGAATGAAACAGAAGGACTTGGCCGAGGTAGTCGGATTTACAAGCCGGGTGAGTGAAATCCTTAACAGGAAACGCAAACTGACCTTGAACATGATCAGAAAATTAAGTTCTACCCTACAAATCCCTACAGAAGTATTGGTTCAAGACTACTAGCGGAAAAGCCAGCAGATAATAACTAAGCATATGGCGCGCCGATAGGCTAGCGCTATATGACTTGTTGACTGATCCGGGGTTTG
>NZ_JBHTHY010000005.1:0-126884 GCF_042676845.1 Maribacter chungangensis | reverse complement strand
AAAAGCACCGCAGAGCGCCTTATATGAATCCGTTTTTTTCGGGATTAATGACTTGTGCAACGGTTACCCGTGTTGTGCTTAGGTTTTTTTTTACTGCGAAGGAGTTTTGACCTATCCAAATTAGATTCCAACTCGTAGGTAATCTAATTGTATAACTTTTTAACGTTACTTTTTTCAGATTTGAATCCAAATAAAAGGTTCCGTTGATATTTTTCGGTCTCCATCCATCCTTTTTGATTGAAGGCACAGCGTTTATAAATTGTTGTTTCATTATCCGCGCCCGGGTGGAATTGGTCAATTGTCCAATATCCAACTAAGTCCGAGTTAGAGATTTTGTTTTCCTGACTAAGAACTATTGAAGCAAAAAAGAATAAAGAAATTGAGATTAATTTTTTCATATCAAAGTTGAACCAAGAATCATTCCAACTTAAGCACAACTAGTGCCTAATTTCCTTCCCTGTAATGAACCACTGGTTTCTTGAATCTAAAACCAGTTTAACTTCTAGATATCGCATAAAACAAATTTCTTTTTTACCCATTTGTCGTCATAAAATAGGACCGTAGCTAATGCTATGCTTAGATTTCATTCCTAAACCGAGGAAAAAATAATTCAAATTTTCAATACGACATTCAAAACTTAAATTGGTATAAATCATTCCTCTACGGCTGTGCCTAGGGGTTTCCGATGTACCTCTCTTTGGGAGAGGTCGGAACTGTATTTTTTTTTAGTTCCGGGTGGGGCAAAATATAAAATTTCGGTTTGGACCCTTTAGCCAAAATGAAACTGGCGAAATACCGCTACAACTCGCCTCGGGGATGGTCAGTTTCAAGAAATTTTTTATTTGTACTTGTTTTGCCTTTTTCCTAGGTTGAATCAAGTGTTTTCAAGGCTTTTGCCATTAGGAATGGGCAAAAGGCTTAAAATACCTACTCTTTCACAGTTCTTGAATAGTTCACTTTTATTGGGGTAAAACTTTTACTCAAAATTTGGCAAAAAATCACGCAACCTACCGGTAAGGAACCCATCTGTATATAAAAAGACAATCGCCATGAAACACACACACTTATTTCTTGCTTTTTTGATAATTGGTTTGCTGTTGGTATCCTGTGATAACGATGCTGCCGGGGACGAGTCCGTTTTGAGTGCTACCGAGGAAAGATCGGATGGGTCCGAAAGTTTTGCCTCAGATTCCGGTAGTGCTACCACGCCAACCGGTAACGGGAATGGCAACGGTACCGGTGGCGAAGCCGGATTGGTGACCGCAGCGGAGTGGAACGATTTGGACAACTGGAGCTTTTGGAAAGAGTTGTTGCAGACCGAAGACTTTGCGAACAAAGCCGATTTATGGAACTTTCACAATTTAAACAGGATTTCGGTGCTGGTAAAAAATGAAACAGGTGCACCCGTAAATGACACCCCCGTTAGCCTACAGAAAGACGGAACCATAATCTGGGAAGCGAAGACCGATAATTTTGGTACTGCGGAATTACTTATTGGATCGCGACAATCCATATCGGAGATAGCTATGGAGGACTATACCTTATTCATAGATAATAAAACCATGCCCACACCTGTTAAGCTTTTCGATGAAGGTATAAATGAGTTTGTGCTGGCCAACACCGATGCAGCGGGAACTAAGGTAGAACTGGCTTTTATTGTAGATGCCACCGGCTCCATGTCCGACGAGCTTGAGTTTTTAAAGAAAGATCTGTTGAGCGTTATTGAAAAGGTAGAGCAGGAATCGCCCAGCTTGGATATTATGACAGCCAGTGTTTTTTATAGGGATGAAGGTGACGATTATGTGGTAAAACATTCTGGATTTGCCAGCAGTACCAAGACCACTTTGGATTTTATAAGAGCACAGAGTGCCGATGGTGGAGGGGACTTCCCCGAGGCGGTTCATACGGCTTTAAATACCGCCTTGTCCGAGCTGCAATGGTCCGGTAGGGCCAGGACCAGAATAGCATTTTTGTTGTTGGATGCACCACCGCATAACAATACCAGTGTTATCGGTCAGCTTCAAAATGCCATTATGGAAGCCGCAAAGAAAGGAATAAAGATCATTCCGATAACGGCAAGCGGAATCGATAAGGAAACAGAGTATCTCATGCGTTCCTTCTCCATTGCAACAAATGGCACCTATGTGTTCATTACCAATGATAGCGGCATAGGAAATGACCATTTAGAAGCCAGTGTAGGGGAGTATCAGGTAGAGAAGCTAAACGATCTTATGGTGCGCTTGATTACCAAATATTCGGAATAATTTTAAAAATGCGGGAAATCGATTCGTTTGTCGGTTTGTTTTTATTGTATCATTCTGGGGGTAAATCCCTCGCCTTCAGGCGACGACTTTACTAGCCCCCAGAATAGTTATTGGTTAATAGTTATTGGTTAATAATGCGGACCAAGGGTTGAGAATGTTAAAAAACAAGTCCGATTTGTTGATAAAACAACGCCTCGAACTTGCGTAAATTATTGATATTCAGTAACTTGTATGTGATTTCAAACAACATATAAGTATGGATACCAACAAGGATTACAAGTTAGTCAAAATTTATTGTTATGTCAGCGAAAAGTATGAGGACTCGCTACAATATTCATGTCAGCGGTTCAGCAACAACAGCAAGCCAAAGCTCACCGACCAGGAAATAATGACCATATATCTGTTCGCCATGCACTATCAGGGTATTTTCAAGATAATGCAGATTCATCGCTTCGCGGTGGACTATCTAGGGGACTGGTTTCCCTGTCCGGGCAGCTATCAAGCCTTTAACAACAGGCTCAACAGGGTTTCCCACGTGATGAACTCCTTGGTAGGGTCGCTCTGTTCGGACTTTGTCCCCGAAGATATCGACGACGGGCTAAGCGTGCTGGACTCGATGCCGATAATAACCTGTTCCGGAAAGCGCACGGGCAAGGTGGCAACGGAAATCACCGATAAGGGATATTGCTCCACAAAGGGAATGTACTATTACGGGCTGAAGCTTCATGCCCTTGGGTTTCCCCGTCAGGGTCACCTTCCGCACCCGGAGCAGATCATGTTCACCCCTGCCTCGGTAAACGACCTTGCCCTTTACAAACAGGCATGGTCGGAGATACTGGGACGAACCTTCTTCGGCGACAAGATATACAATGACAAGATGTTCTTTCGCGATATGTCCGAAAGGTACGGCTCGCAAATGTTGACACCCGTAAAGGCCGTGAAGGGGATGCCGCAGGTACTCAAGGAATTCGACCGGGCCGCCAACGACCTTTATTCAAGGGCCGTCTCCAGAATAAGGCAGCCAATAGAATCATTGTTCAACCGGCTAATAGAAAAAGCGGATATCCAAAGGGCAAGCAAGGTCCGATCAACTAAAGGGCTTACTCTGCACGCTTACGGAAGACTGGCCGCAGCATTCATAACACTGTTATTTTAACCCTTGATTCGCATTAATAGTTATTTGTTATTAGGTCGTAAAATTTGGGGTTTCGTTTCTTTGGTCGGCTTTAGGCGAAATAAAACCCATCGGTCTTTAGGGAATGGTAGTTTAGTTAGCGCTTCAACAGCTAGCAATCACTTAAAAACACACCTACGGCCAGTCCGCCCTCGGAAGTTTCCTTGTATTTGGAACTCATATCCTGTGCGGTTTCCCACATCGTTTGTACGACCTTGTCCAAAGGTACTTTGGCTTCCTTGGGGTCGGAACCCAATGCGAGTTCCGCCGCATTGATCGCTTTTATTGCACCCATGGAATTGCGTTCAATACAAGGTATCTGCACCAAACCGCCAATAGGATCACAGGTAAGACCTAAATGATGTTCCATAGCTATTTCTGCAGCCATTAACACCTGTTCCGGTGTACCGCCCAGCAACTCGGTCAACGCTCCTGCGGCCATTGCGGACGAAACCCCGATCTCTGCTTGGCAACCGCCCATTGCAGCCGATATCGTGGCACCTTTCTTAAAAATACTTCCTATTTCGCCTGCTACTAATAGAAATTGTTTGATATGCTCGAAATTTCCTCCATGGTTCTCGATCACCAAATAATACATTAGTACGGATGGGATAACCCCTGCACTGCCATTTGTAGGTGCCGTTACTACCCTGCCAAGTGCTGCATTGACTTCGTTTACACTTAAGGCAAAACAACTTACCCATTGCAGAATTTGTCTAAACTTCACTTCGGTCTGCCGTATGGTCATGAGCCATTCTTGGGGATTGTTGTACGGTAAATTGCCTTTTAAACTATTGTGCATATCATAGGCCCGTCGCTTTACGTTAAGGCCACCGGGTAGTTTACCTTCGGTATGGCATCCGGTATACATACATTCCAGCATGGTATCCCAAATACGATTTATTTCCGTATCTATCTCTTTGTCGGTTCTTAGGGAGCGTTCGTTTTCCAAAACGATTTCCGAAATACTTTTTTGTTCTTGCTCACAGAAGGCCAATAACTCGGCACCTTTTTGTACCGGAAATGGAAAAGTTTTAAAGGCATCGTTCTTCTTTTTTGCATTTTTTCGTTCTTCCACCACCACAAATCCACCACCAATGGAATAGTAGGTTTTCGATTTTTTTTGTCCCGATGCAAGTATCGCTTCGAACTTTAATCCATTGGCATGAAAAGGAAGAAATTTTCGATGGAATATAATATGTACTTCAGGGTCGAACGGAATCCCTTTTTCATTCCCAAGTTTCAGCACCTTATTGTTTTTAATATCTTGTACTAGTGGATGAATATCTTTGATGGGTGTATACTCTGGATCGGCTCCCGATAATCCGAGCATTACCGCGTAATCAGTGGCGTGACCTTTTCCCGTCAAGGACAAAGAGCCGTACATATTTACGGTTACAGAGGCTATATCATTAAACAATCCTTTTTGGCGCAGTTCTGCTAGCCATCTTTCAGCAGCACGCCAAGGGCCCAAGGTATGGGAACTAGATGGGCCAACGCCTATTTTTAGCATGTCGAAAATACTAATACATTCAATTTGTAACATATTGCAGGATAATTGTTAGGCTAATTTACATAGAAGTTTGTTGGTTTCTCACAGTAAAATTTCCGTAATAAAAAAAACAATGTTCTAAGTACGCTTTTGTATGGGCTGTAGTGACATCCTGTCAGGTTGCTGGCACTTGGCATATTGTTTGTCAACTAGGTATTGGAATTAAGAAACAAGCACTAATATTTAAAATACATACAATGAGTAAAATTATAGGAATAGATTTGGGTACGACGAACTCCTGTGTCTCCGTAATGGAGGGTAACGAGCCAGTGGTAATTCCAAATGCAGAAGGAAAAAGAACAACGCCATCCGTTATCGCTTTTGTAGAAGGTGGCGAAATTAAAGTTGGCGACCCTGCAAAAAGACAAGCGGTAACCAACCCAAACAATACCATTTACTCCATAAAACGTTTTATGGGGAATAAATTTTCCGAATCGAGCAAGGAAGCGGATCGCGTACCTTACAAAGTGGTAAAAGGTGACAACGACACACCAAGGGTAGATATCAATGGGCGTTTGTACTCTCCGCAAGAATTATCCGCTATGATTCTTCAGAAAATGAAGAAAACCGCCGAGGACTATTTAGGACAGGACGTTACTAGAGCGGTTATTACCGTACCTGCCTATTTTAACGATGCACAAAGACAAGCTACTAAAGAAGCAGGCGAAATTGCCGGTCTTACCGTAGAACGTATCATCAATGAGCCAACTGCGGCATCTTTGGCATACGGAATGGATAAGAAATCTACAGATCAGAAAATCGTTGTTTTCGATTTTGGCGGGGGTACACATGATGTTTCTATTTTGGAACTAGGAGATGGTGTTTTTGAAGTACTTTCTACAGATGGGGATACGCACTTAGGTGGTGACGACGTTGACCAAAAAATTATCGATTGGTTGGCAGATGAGTTCAAGAAAGACGAGAGCATCGATTTACGTGATGACGCTATGGCGTTACAACGTTTAAGAGAGGCAGCTGAAAAAGCAAAAATTGAATTGTCGTCTTCTGCTCAGACCGAAATCAACCTTCCTTATGTTACGGCTACTGCAAGTGGGCCAAAGCACTTGGTACGCACATTAACGTTGGCAAATTTCAACAAATTGATAGATGATTTGGTAAAAAGAACTATCGAGCCTTGTCAAACTGCACTTAAAGCTGCCGGATTATCCAAAAGCGATATCGATGAAATTATCTTGGTAGGTGGATCAACCAGAATCCCTGCGGTACAGGAAGCGGTTGAGAAGTTTTTTGGCAAGAAGCCTTCGAAAGGAGTAAATCCCGATGAGGTTGTTGCGGTAGGTGCCGCCATACAAGGTGGTGTGTTAACAGGAGATGTTAAAGATGTATTGCTATTGGATGTTACACCATTGTCCCTAGGTATCGAGACCATGGGAAGTGTAATGACAAAGTTGATAGAGTCGAATACTACGATACCGACTAAAAAGTCTCAAGTATTTTCCACGGCGGCCGATAATCAGCCTTCGGTTGAAATTCACGTGTTACAAGGTGAGCGTCCCATGGCGAACGATAACAAAACAATAGGACGTTTTCATTTGGACGGTATTCCACCAGCAAAGAGAGGAACACCTCAAATTGAAGTAACTTTTGATATTGATGCAAACGGTATTATCAAGGTTTCCGCAACGGATAAGGCAACGAACAAATCACAGGATATTCGTATCGAGGCGTCTTCCGGATTGACCGAAGAGGAAATCAAGAAAATGAAGGCCGAAGCGGAGGCAAATGCGGAAGCGGACAAGAAAGCCAAGGAAACTGCGGATAAACTGAACGAAGCCGACGGAATGATTTTCCAAACGGAGAAGCAATTAGAAGAATTCGGGGATAAATTATCGGATGATAAGAAAAAACCTATCGAAGATGCCTTGGCCGAGTTAAAAACTGCTTATGAGTCTAAGGACTTAGCAGTGATAACCCCGGCATTGGACAAAATAAACGAAGCTTGGAAAGTGGCTTCCGAAGAAATGTACAAAGCTCAGGCAGATGCACAACAGGGTGGTGGTGCCCCACAAGGGGAGCCAACGGCAGATGCAGGTTCAGAACCTGATAATGTTGAAGACGTGGACTTCGAAGAAGTGAAGTAGTCTACCATATATAGTTTAGATAAAGGGCCGGATACATCCGGTCCTTTTTTAGTTTGGCAACTATTTTGTTTCTGCTTCTTGCAATAAAAAGTACCTTTGTAGCTATGTTAGATATTTGTTCCCGTTTTCTCTTAGTCCTGTTTGTAAGTAATGCTTGGCATTCTCATGCGCAAGAAATTGAACTGTTTACACTAAACGATTTTGACCTAAAGAATAATGTGAAAAAGTGTTTGGTGAGCACCAGTTACGGAAAGGAAGAATATGATTTTGATAGATCGGGACGTTTGACCAAGGCAATTACAAGATACAACGATGCAGATTACGATTTGGTTTCCTACATGTACAAAAATGGAGAGCTGGTAGAAAAAAGGTCTGAATCCTATCGGGACAATACCTTTGACCCAAGCACTTCCATAGCGCATTCATATACTTTGGACACCCTTGAAAACAGGAAAGTAACGGAGAAAATAGTGTCGTATGAAAACGAGTTTTTGGAACAATACGTTTACGAATACGATGACAATGGGGATTTGGTCAAAATCACTCGTTTAAATGATGAGGGTATTGACGAAACTTTGGTGGAGTACAAAAAGTATAAAGGTGAGTATACCGTTACCTATCGTATTAATAATGTACCCTTAAAATCGATTCGTACTTCTACCATCAAGAAAAAAAATGGGGCCATCCAAGAAGTGGTGTTGATCAAAGAGTTTTTAAGAGGAGAGGAAAATAAGGCCTTTGAAGAGGTGTTCGATGCCGATGGGAAACTCATAGCTAAGCAAGAATTTGAATACGCCGAGAAAGAAAAGACGTTTACCCCTACCGTACGAACGACTTATAGGTATGACGAAAACGATATGTTGGTCGAAGAGGTGGCAAAAGGCTTGAATACTACCGAAAAAAAAACCTATATCTATCAGTACGATAATAAAGAAGGCGGTAATTGGGTAAAACAGATTATAGCCCCCGAGAATTCGTACGTTACAAGAAAAATCACCTACTATGAGGAGGTGACATCGGAGGAGTAGGATAGTTGCCTACCCGCAATACTGCATAGCATATCTTTAGGTAGCAGTATGTGGTTTTAAACTTTAGAATCCAATCCTTTGAACTTACTAGCTTTTAATACGGCCCATTCTTCCTTAAGAATTCCGTAACAGCAGGAGCTCCTTCTAAATCCATTCTTAACGATCAAATTTTGTCTGAGAATGCCTTCTAGTCGAGCACCTAATTTTTCAACGGCTTTTCTTGATGCGATGTTTCTTTCGTCTATTCTAAATTCTACTTTGTAAAATTGTAAGGTCTCAAAAGCATGTGCGAGCATCAAGAATTTCATCTGGTGATTAAGGCCGGTTCCCTGCACGAGGGGAGAGATCCATGTCCACCCAATATGAAGCGTCTTGTTCTTAAAATCCATATTTCCAAATCTCGTACAACCTACTACCGTGTTGGTTGATCGGTCGTAAATAAGGTAAGGAATCGATTTTTGATGTTGGGCTTCTTTTAAGGCAACGTGTAGGTAGTCTTTTAATTTTTCCACGGTAGAAACATCGTTAGTTCCGTAGGCGTGTAGGTCTATTTGTGTTGCAATTGGCCAAAGTACTTGCCAATGCTTCATCTCAAGCGGAACGAGTTTTACACGGGAGTTTTCTAAAACGGTATGCATAGCGATCAAACCAAGGAGTTAATGATATCTTTTTTTATTTCGTGTCCGCCTTCAAAATGTATGGCTTTTGCCCTTCCCTTAAACAAGGATGTTGCTTTTTTTTCTTCCTCAACCATCCGCTCCGGGGTAATGTAGGCATCGTTGCTTCCCAGGATTATGGTTATTTCCGCTTCAGCAGTGGTCAAGTGTTCAAAACCTTCCGGACTAAGTTCCCTTGGCAGACCACCTGCATAAAGTATCAGTTTGTTGCATTGTATTTTCTGTAGGGCCACCCAACGGGTCGCTATGGAAACGCCTTGTGAGAAACCGAATACGATGAGTTTGCAATGTTCGGGAATTGATTCCGCGTTAAGTACGGCATTCATATATTGGATTAGATTTTCAGTTTCCTGCAGGGTGTCCTCCTTGGTAAGCCAGCTGGCCCCAACATGGCGGTAGGTGTCGTTTAGATAATATTTAGAAGGCGCCTGGGGAGCAATGATATAATTTTCTTCAGCATTTAATTCGTTAAAATATTTTAGGAAATACCGACTTAAATAGCCAATACCGTGAAAAACCACCCATACGTTTTTCGTTTTAGGATTTAGGGTGTTCAGTGTCGTGTAGGTGTTTTTTGTGGTGTAGGCAACTGTTTTGGTAGTGCTATTCATTCATTTTAAATTATAAATTAAATCCTGTAAATTCTGGTGCGATAACAATATCAAACCTAAGTATACCAGGTATTCCGTGGAACACAAACTCATAATATCTTCTACGGGTATAGGTCTTTCAATTTAAATTTTAAAACCTGAAACCTTGAACAAGAAACTTGAAAGCTTTCAAATGAAAGCTTAAACCTTTTTACGGGCACGTTGCTTTAGTATTCCTTAATTTTACAAAAAAACATTATGGATCACAAAGAAAAGATTTTAAATATATGCAATGCGTCTTCCAAGAATACGCTTATGGAAACTTTGGAGATTGAATACGTGGATGTGGGCGAGGATTTTTTGGTAGGACGAATGCCTGTAAACCCGCGTGTACATCAACCGGATGGGGTGTTGCACGGGGGTGCCATGGTAGCCCTTGCCGAGAGTGTTGGCAGTGCCGCATCCTATATTTTTCTAGATGCCCAGCAATTTGTAGTTAGAGGTATAGAGATATCTGCCAATCATGTAAAAAGCATCGTGTCCGGTCATGTTTTCGCTAAGGCCACCTTTATCCATAAAGGTAGGACTACACAATTATGGGATATCAAAATTACCGATGAAGCGGACCAATTGATTTCGGTGTGCAAATTAACGACCATCGCTTTACCAAGAACATAGTATGGTTGCCGATTTAATTGCCCGAGCCAAAATTCAATTAAAAAAGGAACTTCCCTTTGTTTTGTATAGCAAGCCAAAGGAGGCTGTTTTAAATGCTGTTTTTCAGGCTGATAATACGCTTCACGAGGTAGTGGATTACACGGAACAGGGTTTTGTCTTTGCTCCGTTCTTGGACCGTAAAAGTCCAGTGCTGTTAAAAGCGGATGAAGTCTCTAAGGTAACATTTGAAGTACCATTGCAACAAGCTACAGCTCCAATCCAAGAGGTTTCAAGTAATCCGGATGAGGAACAACGTTACATAGAATTGGTCCAAAAAGCAATTTTGGAAATACAGTCTGGTAATTGCAAGAAAATAGTGCTCTCCAGAACTATTCATGTCTCTCTTGACAAACCTATTTTTGTTGTTTTCAAAGAGCTTTTAAACACCTATTCGAACGCTTTCTGTTACCTCTGGTACCACCCAAAAGTCGGTTTGTGGTTAGGGGCTACTCCAGAAATTTTGGTGAAGACAAGTGGTCTGAACTTCACAACAATGTCCTTGGCTGGAACACAAAATAAAGAGGCAGGGCAGGAGCGCCCCGATTGGTCTTCCAAGGAGCTGCGGGAGCAGCAATATGTTACGGATTATATCGCGGGGATATTGGCTCATAGAGCAACAGATGTGCTCGTTAACGATGTAGAAACCATAAGTGCCGGTCATCTTTGGCATTTAAGGTCCAAAATAACCGGTAGGTTTTATAAAGGTATGTTCAAGGACTTGATAACCGCGTTGCATCCGACGCCTGCGGTCTGTGGATTGCCCTTAGGGGGTTCCAGGCGTTTTATTCTCGAAAATGAGAACTACCAACGTACCTACTACACGGGGTTTTTGGGCGAACTGAACTTTAAGAAGGAAACAGCTCGAAACAGAAACCGTAAAAACCAAGAAAATAGCGCGTACCGGTCGGTCGTAACGACTTCCGAACTTTTTGTAAACCTTAGGTGTATGCAGAAAGTAAAGGATTCTGTTATCATTTATGTGGGTGGTGGCATTACGGCAGATTCCGAGCCTAGAAGCGAGTGGTCGGAAACAGAGAGCAAGGCACAGACCATGTTGCGTTTGTTGGCTACATAAACTAACAAGCATTGGGTTAAGTTGGCAACAGGTCGTATTTTTGTACCGCATGAAATATTCTTCCATTCCCTTAGCGCAGACCGTAGTAGCTCAATGTAAGAAAAACGGTATTTCAAATATTGTTATCTCGCCCGGTTCCAGAAATGCCCCGTTGACGATTTCTTTTTCAGAGGATTCGTTTTTTACCTGTTATAGTATTGTGGACGAACGTTGTGCGGCCTTTTTTGCCTTGGGCATGGCACAGAACCTTAAAAAGCCCGTAGCAGTTGTATGTACATCGGGGAGCGCTTTGCTGAACTACTACCCAGCGGTTACTGAAGCGTTTTATAGCGAAATACCATTGGTGGTTATCTCTGCCGATAGACCTTCCTATAAAATTGATGTCGGTGACGGACAGACCATTAGACAGGATGATGTATTTCACAGGCATATTGGATATTCCGCTAACCTAAAGCAAGATGTTTCACATGCAACGGACCGCATCTTACGCTACAGGCCCCAATGGTTGGAGGATAAGGAAATAAACGCTTTACAGGAGCAAATACAAGGATTTAATGATGTGGAGCTACAGCGTGCGTTACAAGTTGCGCAGCAAGAATTTCTGCCTATTCATATAAACGTTCCGTTCGAAGAGCCTTTGTACAATTTCGTTGACGAGGCTACAGTGTCCCCAATATCTGATTTTTTGCCCGAGAAAAAAAGGTGCGCAATTGCACTGGATTCCTTCAAGGAAATTTGGCGCAACGCATCTCGTAAAATGGTATTGGTGGGCGTAAACGATCCCGATCTGGTGGAGCAAGGTTTATTGGATGCCTTGGCGTCGGACCCTTCGGTAATGGTATTCACTGAGTGCACCTCTAACCTTCATCATCCCAATTTCTTTAATAGTATAGATGCGTTGGTGGCGCCCATAGAATTGTCCGAAAATAAAGGAGCACTATTTAGAAGTTTACAGCCAGAAATATTACTAACGTTTGGAGGACTTATCGTATCAAAAAAAATTAAGGCTTTTCTACGCGAGTATGGTCCAAAATACCATTGGCATGTTGGTGAAAAACGTGCGAACGACACTTTTTTTTGTTTGGATAGTCACATAAAGAGACCTATTAATAGCGTATTAAGTGAGTTTTATTCGGAACATAATTACCAAGAAAGTACATACTTTGCTTTTTGGAATACTATAAGATTAGGGTATTTGGAAAAAAGGACGACCTACTTAAAGCAAGTTCCATTTTCCGATTTTACTGTTTTTAACTCGGTTCTCAGTCATATTCCGGGGAAGTATCAGTTACAGCTAGCAAATAGTTCTACCGTTAGGTATGCTCAACTATTTGATATAGACGAATCGGTTCAGGTATTTTGTAATAGAGGTACCAGTGGTATCGATGGAAGTACATCTACGGCGATTGGAGCATCGATGTATAACAAAAACCCAACCCTATTAATTACAGGGGATTTAAGTTTTTTCTACGACAGTAACGCTTTGTGGAATAATTACATCAGAAAGGATTTTAGGATTATACTGGTAAATAATAGCGGAGGGGGAATTTTTAGAATATTACCCGGGAAAGAAGATTCAGAAAATTTTGAACGTTTTTTTGAAACAAAACATGAGCTAAATGCTTCTGCCCTTTGTAAAATGTTTGGATTTGATTACCGTAGTGCGGCGGACGATACTTCCTTACAAGAAGGATTGACGGGATTTTTTGAGGGTTCCGAAACTCCTATATTACTCGAAATTCACACCCCCAGATTATTGAATAATAAAATTTTGATGGATTACTTTCATTTTATATCTTAGAGGGCTATTAACTATTAATAATTAACACTAAAAATTATGAGTAAACGTGATGATTTGATTCAAAAGTACGCTGCGGACATTAAAGACAAGTTCGGTGAAAGCGCGGATATGGATTTACTAACAAAAGTAACGATTGGTTTAGGCCCATCTATTTATAATTTGGATGCGTCTAAGGTTTCTGGTGGTGACGAGAAAGAGCTAGAAACGGTAAAGAACAATTATCTTATTAAAAAACTAGGTATGGACGATAGCCCAAAGCTAATGGATGCCATTAAAACCGTTATGGATAAATATGGGTCCTCTAATAAGAACAAGCATAGAGCTGTAGTTTATTATATGTTGTGCAAGCATTTTGATAAGGCATCCATTTACTAGTAAAAAAAATATAGGAGTTAAAAAGCTGTTTCCTCGGAAACAGCTTTTTTAGTTTCCGAAATAACTTAAGTATTGATATTGTGGTCTTGCGGAATATTAAATGTAATTTTGTAGCATGATCGAGTTAGGTAAAAAAAATACGTTAGAAATCCTAAGGGATACCAGTGTAGGGCTTTTTTTAGGGGACGAAGAAGGCAACGATGTGCTATTGCCCAATAAATATGTTCCGGAAGGTTATGAGATAGGACAGACCCTTGAGGTGTTTTGTTACTTGGATTATGATGAACGCCCTGTTGCCACTACCTTGGAACCCTATATTATGTTAGGGGAGTTTCGGTTGCTGCAAGTAGCCGAAATTAATGAATTTGGCGCTTTTATGCAGTGGGGCCTGGAAAAACATCTTTTGGTTCCCTTTAGGGAGCAACGGGAAAAGATGAAAGAGGGCCAATGGTACGTAGTGCACTGTTATTTGGATAACCGCAGCGGTAGGTTGGTAGCCTCCAATAAGTTGGATAAATTCTTAAGTAACGACAACTTGGAATTTAGGGAATGGGACGAAGTGGATTTGGTGGTAACCAGACAAACCGATCTAGGTTGGGAGGTAATAGTAAACGAAAAGCACAAAGGTCTGGTATATTTCAACGAAGTGTTTAAAACAATTAACATAGGGGATGTACTACCAGGTTGTGTAAAGACTATTAGAAAGGATAATAAAATAGACATTTCCCTACAGCCTTTGGGAAGTAGGGTATTGGAGCCGGCGGCAAACAAGATTTATAGTGTAATTAAAGAACAAGGCGGATTTTTGGGACTACACGACAAATCTAGCCCCGACGAAATAAGGGATGTGATGCAAATGAGCAAAAAAACCTTCAAAAAAGGCTTGGGTACCTTGTACAAGGCTAGAAAGATCCAGCTAGAAGGTAATGGTGTTCGTTTACTAGAAGACTGATTCGCGTACAATTGAATTCTCAAAGGCTTGGATTTCAGTTTTATGCGTGGTAATTCATGGTATTTTTGTTGGTGTACTGCGTTGGAACGTTTATTTTTACAGAATAAGCGAAAAATTTCAACTATACATTTATATTTTGCTTACATTTAATTAGTTTAGTCTTAAAACAACTTCGGATGCCGTTTATAGAAGAAAGTGATTTATTGGAACTTCATAAAGACGTTGATAAGGCCCAGATTATCAATGAACGTTTATTGGATCAAATTAAGTACAAGAACAAAGAGCTTAAGAGAAGTAAGATCCAACGCAATATTTTTGCAGGTGTAACCATGTTTTTTTTAATCGGTGGCTTGGCCGTTGGTTCCATGGCTACAGGCTGGAGCATGGGTAACAACTACGAAAGGCAGAATAATAATTTATTGGTGTCCATTGATAGTTTGGATGCCATCAAAACACGAATTGATAATTTAAAAGTACAGAACGCAGAGTTAAGTCTGGTAAAGGAGTTTTATTTGGCAAAAGAGTTTTTGGAGAAGGAGAAAATTTATTCTGTTCAGGTAAAGTCCTTTGTAGACAATAATATTACCTTGGCTTCCGAAGCGCTTACGAATACCCTTTTTGTAAAAACAAATCCTTTCTATTCCTATTCTCTTGGTAATTTTGAAACGCTGGCAGAGGCACAGTCCTTTAGAAAGCAATTGGTAGATTTGGGCTTTGAGGATGCTTTTGTTGCTTCTTATAAAGAAGGTAAACGACTTCAAATAGAGGACCCGTACTAGTGACTGCATTTAAAGTTTGGCTCAATGCTGCCAGACCAAGAACACTTCCCCTTTCCGTTTCGGGAATTTTGGTAGGTACGGCTATGGCAAGCATGTACGGTCAAATAAACAATACTATATTTTTTATCGCTATCCTAACGACCATTGGTTTTCAGGTGACTTCAAATTTTGCCAATGACTATGGTGACGGTGTTAAGGGTACCGATAACGATAATAGGATAGGGCCCAAAAGGGTCCTGCAGAGTGGCCTATTGACGCGTAAGGCACTTAAAAATGGGATTATGGTTTCCGTTGCAATCAACCTAATCCTTGTACTATGTTTATTATATGTTTCCTTTGGACACGATAATGTATACTGGGGTATTTTATTTTTATTTTTAGGGGGATTTAGCATTTGGGCCGCAATAAAGTATACGGTTGGTGATTCAGCCTATGGATATAGAGGATTGGGAGATATTTTTGTTTTTGTTTTCTTTGGTTTGGTAGGGGTATTGGGGAGTATGTTTTTGTACATTAAGACCATTCCTTTGGTTGCTTTGCTACCAGCGATCAGTATTGGCTTATTAAGCGTTGGGGTCCTTAATCTCAATAATTTAAGGGATGTGGAGTCGGATAGACTTGCTGGTAAGAATACCGTGGTCGTTAAAATGGGTTTTGCAAAAGGAAAATTGTACCACACGTTGCTGTTGATGCTATCATTTGTTTGTACTGGCGTATTTATTGTTTTTACTTTTGACAAGTATGTTCAATTTATTTGTCTGGTTGCTTACGTCCCAATTTTTATTCATTTAAGGTTTGTAAGTAAAACAGGGAGTCCACAACTATTGGATCCAGAACTTAAAAAATTAGCATTGAGTACCTTCCTATTGGCTATCCTATTTTATTTTAGTTATATTTATTTTTTGTAATTTTGAATGTCAACCATCTAAACCATAAATAACTTTGGAACAAGCTATTAAAATACTCATAGTTGAGGACAATGTCATCATTGCAGATGATATGCAGTCGATGTTGGAGGAAATTGGCTATGAAATAGTGGATAACGTCATCGTTTACGAGCAAGCTATTGAGGTATTAAAATCACAGCAGGTAGATCTTGTTTTGATAGATATAATTTTGGCCTCGGATAAAACAGGGATAGACTTGGGCAAACATATTCGGGAGAATTATGACATTCCTTTCATATTCGTTACTTCCAACTCGGACAGGGCTACCGTAGAAAATGCCAAAACGGTAAAGCCCAACGGTTATTTGGTAAAGCCTTTTGAACAACAAGATCTCTATACTTCCATAGAGATAGCACTGTCGAATTTTATTTATGGAAAGCAAGCCGCCACTAAAGATTCCAAAGTGGGCGGGGATGAATCAGAGGATAATGTGGCAATGTCCAATTCTATTTTAAAGGATTCTATTTTTGTAAAAAAGCAACACCTTTATTATAGGATTCAGTTTGGTGATATCCATTTTATTAAAGCGGATAATGTTTACTTGGAGGTGAATACTGCGGACAAGAAGTTTTTGGTAAGATCTCCGTTAAAGGATTATTTGGAAAAACTTCCCAAGAACAAGTTTTACCGCGCACATAAATCCTATATTGTTAACGTAGACCATATAGATGCAATTAATTCTAAGGACATCATGATCAACAATACCTTAATTCCGATTTCTAAGGATTTTAAGGAGTTTATTATTTCGGCAATGAATTCGTAACCTGTTTTTCAAACCTTATCCATCATAAACCACGTGTAAACCTTCCGGCCATTGGACTGGTTGCTCTAGGCCTTTGGTAATATTTTTTACTGGTTTTCTTCCCAAACCCTCATAGGATTCGAATCCATTTTTCATTGGCACCGCCAAAGGGTTTGATGATTCGAGGCTTGCTTCGAAATTAAATATCGTTTTCTTATGTAATGCCTCGTGGGCTTGCCCCAAGGTAGTTTACTTTCTTTTGTAACATTACCATCACTAAAACGAAGTAATACCGGTTCGCGTTTGAAATTCAGCCAAAGAAATTGAATTGTTTTTTTGGCCTGCTAAAAAGATAAATCAGGCATAGCCTAGCTACCGCTTATTTTTATTTTGAAGTAGGATGTGAAAAGAGACGATGTATCGGCTTTTTTTCAATTGGGAAATGGTATAAGTACTTTGTTTAGGTACTAAGTTCAGTTGTTACTTTACGGATTTGATTTAATGTTTTCGGATTAGTGCCGCTCACAACAGAATTTACTACTTACACAACAATATGGTAACACATGCGGCGGTTTATCATATTTTTGCTTAGGTAAAATATGGTGTGCCATAACAGGAACAATAATTATTTGGAATAATATTTAAGTATTTGAAATATAGATGTTTAGATTTATATTTTGATTTTATTAATTTAATTTTAGACGAGGTATTAGGTAAAATTGGAGGGTTAAACTTACGTATTGTCTTCCAAGAATGCCTGTTAGTGCTTTTTATGAAATTTGCATCACAACAAAAAAATAACAAAACCAAGGAATATCCTTATGTTTGGTGCAGTCTTGTATATGATATGAAAATAGTTGTTTATTTGAGGACAGTAACAATTTTGTTCGCCCTTCTTTTCGGTGGCGTCTTGCATTCTCAAGATGTTGTTTCTCAAGAGAATGACTTCTTTAAAACATTCAAGGAGCTACAAGGTGGTAAGGAGCGGTCCAAATTCTTTTTCGAAACACAAAATCGATATGCTAAAAATTCCGCCTACGATTGGTTGGATTCCGTTAATGTTTACCTTAATACTGCACAAAAAACCAATGATTCCTTAGCTGTAGTCGATTACCAATTGATACAGTCCCAAATTTATTATGATTTAGGGGACTATGAGAAAAGCTTGGCCATTACAAAAAGTCTTTACGATGAGTTAGATCGTTTTAATTTGGATACGAAGACCATTATTTTGGATTTAATGGATACCAATTATTCCAAACTAGAACTATATGAAAGACAATTTGAAATACGAAGTAACAAGCGAGAACTAGGGCTAACCGAAAACATTATGTTTTATGATATTTATTCCAATCTAGGACAATATCGTAAGGCTATGAAGGATTACATAGCGGAACAAAAAAACCTTATTGACGAGAGTGATTTTTATGAAAAGGCCGTTTATAACAACAATGTCGGAAACTATCTTCGATTGGACAAATCGGTACCAACTGCCTTAACGTATTTCAAAAAGGCAAATGCTTTTATGGATGTCTATTTTAACGATATCCTTGAGGATAGAAGCGAACAAGAGCTGGTTGCCGCCCATGTTTTAAAAGGGAAGATATTAGGGAATATTGGGAAGTGTCATGTGTTGGACAAGGACTATAAAAAGGCCATTCCTTTTTTGGAAGAAAGTGTAGCGACAATTAACGAATACAATAAAGGTAAATTCTCCTCGGATTTAATTGAAAACGCCTTGGAGTTGGCCGGTTGTTATTTGCAATTGGGGGATTATGACAAAGTTACGGATTACTTAATTCAAATAGATGAGCCCAAAAAGGCTGCCAATATTATTAAAAAGAATAGAATTTCAGCGGCGCTTTATGATAGAACGGAAGATTATAAAACAGCTAATGAATATTTAAAACGTAATGTACGGATAAGGGATTCTATTGAAGAAAATGACTCTAAGATTATCAATCAGCAACTTACTGCGGTGCTTAACCAAAATTTGGAAAACTCCAGAAGTATGTTGGAAAAGCAAAAACTGGCGCTTGAAAAATCCCGAATAGATATTATCGAAAAGGATAAGAGTATCAGTTTAGTCTTTATTTCACTAGTGTTTACCTTACTTGGTTTCGCAGGTTTGGTATATGCTTATTTAAAGAGTATTAAGAACCAAAGGCTCATTGCCGAGCAAAAGCACATTATAGAAAATTCGCTGGTAGAAAAAGACTCCTTGTTAAAGGAGATACATCACCGTGTAAAAAATAATCTGCAGATGGTGTCTAGCTTACTTAGCTTGCAGACCAAAAACACAAGAAGCAAGGCCGCAATTGCAGCTTTGGAAGAAGGTAAGAGTAGGGTTAAGGCAATGGCACTAATTCATCAGAAGCTATACCAAAACGATGATTTGTCGGTAATTGAAATGCAGGGCTACATAGAAAGCCTTATTAATAGTGTGCAGTCGGTTTATAAGAAGGGGGGGCATAATATTAATATCACTATTGATGCAGAAGGGGTGGAATTGGATATTGATCGTGCTATCCCATTTGGTTTAATACTTAATGAACTGGTCTCCAACTCTTTTAAGTACGCCTTTCCTAACGATGAGGATAACGGCAAAATATATATCCATTTACGGAAAATAAATGGACAGGAAGGGTTTTTTGAGTATACCGATAATGGGGTAGGGCTTCCGGAAGATACCGAGGAACGTGCAAATTCCTCTATGGGTATACGCTTAATGAACAGGTTGGCAAATCAATTGCAGACCAACTTAAATACAGATAGGACCTCGGATGGGGTTCGTTTTTGGTTTAATTTTAAATAGGGTTTAGCGCACGGCACTTTTTAAAACTACGCTGTGCAAAAGTTTTGGAACTATTCTTTTGAGATATATCGCAAAAATTTCTTTACCACCAATATAGGCTTCGAATTTCTTTTTGTCCATAGCGCGTATAATCCGTTTTGCACAGGTTGCTACCGGTAGTCCATTTGCTGTAGCTTCATCTTGTTTTTCTTGTGCGCTCCCGTCAGCTGTCAGTGCATTTTTAGCAACATTGGTTTGAATAAATCCAGGACAGATAAGCGTAACGTCTATATTGTCTTTTTCATGTTCCATACGCAAGACATCAAAGAAACCGTGAAGGGCATGCTTGGCTCCGCAGTATCCGGAACGGTAGGGCGATCCAAACTTACCCATTAAACTGGTCACGGTAACAAAATGCCCTTGTTTTTCGGTAATAAAATGCGGCAATAGCGCATTGGTTAGTTGTATTGTTCCCAGGTAGTTAACGTCTATCATCTTTTTAAAAACTTCAAATTTAGTTTCCGCTATTAACGAACGCTGGCTAATACCTCCATTATTGATCAGTACATCAATTTTCCCATGTATTGCAATTGCTTGTTCGGCAATGTGGGGGAGTGCATCAAAATCGGAAAGATCCAAAGGAAGAATGGCAACCTTCTCCGGAAATTCACAGTTTAGTCTTACGAGTTCCAATGCCTCTTTTCTTCTTGCGGATACTATGAGTTTGTTTCCATTTTTATTAAGCTGATATGCCAAAGCTTCTCCAATTCCGGAGGATGCTCCGGTAATCCAAATAATTTTTTCCTTCATCCTTTGCTTCTATTTCCATTAAAGACTTAAAATATACCTAAATTTATACGGTTGTATGAAAGCAAGCTACAAAAAGTATATACTAAATTTTAAGAATCCCAGTGGCACATCCCGGGGAATATTAAGAACAAAGGAAACCTGGTTTTTAATTCTGGAGGAAAACGGTCGTTTTGGCATCGGAGAATGTGGAATTTTCAGAGGCTTGAGTATGGATGATGTACCGGACTACGAAGACCGCTTAAGATGGCTTGTGTCCAACATAAATAAGGAGAAGGGCATCCTACTTCGATCTTTGCAAAAATATCCAAGTATACAATTTGGTCTGGAGCAGGCTCTGTTGTCTCTGTCTGCACAAAATCCCTTTGAACTTTTCCCTTCGAACTTTATAGCATCGAAACATCCGATTGAAATAAACGGTCTTGTCTGGATGGGGGATATTGAGTTTATGAAAGTTCAAGTACAGCAAAAATTGGAACAAGGTTTTAGATGTATTAAAATGAAGATAGGTGCTATTGACTTTAATGCAGAAGTGGCCTTGTTAACTTCCATTAGAAACAACTTTGACAAAGATAAAATAGAGCTTCGTGTAGATGCTAACGGTGCGTTTTCTCCTGGCGAAGCTTTGGAAAAGTTGAATATATTGTCACAGTTAGACTTACATTCCATAGAACAGCCCATAAGGCAAGGGCAATGGCAAGATATGAAGCTGTTGTGCCAGGAAACACCTTTGCCCATAGCCTTGGACGAAGAACTTATCGGTATAACGGACGGAGTTGAAAAGCGAGATTTGTTACAACAAATACGACCGCAATATATTATCCTGAAACCAAGTTTGGTAGGTGGTTTTCAAGGAAGTGAGCAATGGATCGCAATAGCGAAAGAGTTGAATATTGGATGGTGGGTGACAAGTGCCTTGGAAAGTAACATAGGGCTCAACGCTATTGCACAATGGACAGCCACCTTAAAAAATCCGTTGCCGCAAGGTTTGGGTACGGGCGGCTTGTTTACCAACAATTTTGATAGCCCGTTAACGGTCTCCAACGGAGGGATTTTTTACGACCAAGCTAAGAGTTGGAAAGCTAATTTAATTAAAGATTTATGTTTATAGAGCAGGCGTATAGGGGGTTGAGCGAGGGGTGGCGTTATGTTGTAGGTGTTATTGTTGTTTTTTTTGGATGGCAGGTATTAGGAGCTATTCCCTTAATTTTGGCATTGTTTTTAAAAACAGATTCAATTGCCGTATTGGCTAGTGGCGACATGGGCGTACTGTCCAATGCCTTGGGTTCCAATGATTTTCTCTTTTATATGTTGCTGACCTTTGCAATAGGCCTTGTATTTCTATTGCTTTTTGTAAAATTTGTGCACAAGCAGTCCATTAACTCCCTTACTACGGCCCGAAAGAAAACAGATTGGTCTAGAGTACTTTTTGCCTTTATACTTTGGGCATTCATAACGGTTCTCTTTATCTTTTTAGATATGTATTTGGCTCCCGAGGATTATGAGTATAATTTTAAGTTGGAACCATTTTTATTTTTGGCGCTAATTGCTATCATTATGATCCCCCTGCAGACAAGTATGGAGGAATATTTTATTAGAGGATATTTAATGCAGGGCATCGGTGTTGCGATTAAAAATAGGTGGTTCCCTTTGGTGTTTACATCTTTGCTATTCGGTCTCATGCATATTTTTAATCCGGAGGTTGAGAAAATCGGTTACGGTATACTCGTTTACTATATAGGTACAGGGTTCTTTTTGGGTATAATCACCCTTATGGACGATGGTCTGGAGCTGGCATTGGGTTTCCATGCGGCCAATAACCTAACCGCGGCTTTATTGGTAACGGCAGATTGGACGGCTTTTCAAACGAATTCGGTGTACCGTGATGTTTCCGATCCGGTGCTGGGCTGGGATGTTTTAATTCCGGTTTTTGTGGTTTTCCCCTTGCTTTTATTGGTATTCTCCCAAATGTATGGCTGGAAAAACTGGAAAGAAAAGCTGACAGGAAAAGTGCTTACCGAAGAAGCGTTTAAATCCGAACAAATGGGCTAAGTGAAGACGATACATTTACATCCCAAATTTCAGTTGAACGGCTGCTCCTATACAACGGAGGCGCTTATAGAACATGCCTATACCCTTGTAAAAGAAGGTGAGGCGCATGAGAAAAGTATCGGTGATTTTCTTTTGGACTGGTTCGCTACCGCACCTCGTATAACCGTGCGGACTTCTGGCTCCACCGGCACGCCAAAAGCGATAACGATCAAAAAGAAACAGATGGTCCATTCTGCCTTGGCAACGGGCGAGTTCTTTGGTCTGGAAGCTGGTAACACTGCCTTACATTGCCTGCCAACGCATTTTATTGCCGGTAAAATGATGTTGGTGCGCGCCATGGTACTCGGACTCCGGTTAACCTGTGTTGCTCCTACATCAACACCTATTTATTCAAAACATAAGCACTATGATTTCGCTGCCATGGTGCCTATGCAGCTTAGAAATACTTTGGATTTCATAGACTGCATAGGTTGTTTGATCGTTGGTGGCGCTCCCTTTTCCCAAGGACTAAAAAATGAGGTGGCCCATAAACGCACTAAAATATATGAGACGTACGGGATGACGGAGACCGTAACCCATATCGCAGTTAAACCGGTGAATCGTTTGGACGAAATAGATTTTGATAAATTAAATGTATTTACCCTTGTGCCAGATGTTGGCATTTCAAAGGACACTAGAGGATGTCTGGTTATTGATGCGCCAAAAGTCGCGGATGATGCTATTATAACCAACGATTTAGTGGAGGTGTTGTCCGAGACCGAATTTAGGTGGCTGGGCAGGTATGATAATGTCATTAATTCCGGAGGTATCAAACTGATTCCAGAGCAAATCGAAGCCGTATTATCAAATCTAATATCTGGCCGATTCTTTGTTGCCGGTCTGGCTGATGAAGTACTGGGTGAAAAATTAGTGCTGGTCGTAGAAGGTACGGTTGATGCAGCGGAGATACAAAAACTGTTGAACTCAGCGGAAGGACTTTCCAAGTATCAAATTCCAAAACAAATCTTGGTTTTGCCTAAATTTTTGGAAACTGAGACAGGTAAAATACATAGGTCAAAAACATTGGGTTTGCTTACTACCTAGCTTTCACGCGTTCAAAGCCCGCGTTCCCTAATTTTGTATGTTCAGGTATTAATGATTGCTCTAGCTTTGTCTCTAAATAGAAACAAATCAATATGAAAAAATATAGCATCATAGCGGCAATTCTTTTGATGAGCGGGAATTCGTTTGCACAAGAACCTAAGTTGGAAATTATACCTAGGCCCTTAGTTGTTCCTAGTCATGATCAACATATACCCAACCCAGAAGTTACGGAGTTGCTACAAGGAAAGCTTTCTTGTTCGGTTATTGGCATACCCATAGAATCATCGTACACCAAAACCCCTTTTAAGGTGTACACCGCAGAAAACCGTAACTGGATAGTGCAACAGGAAATTTATAATAACATCAGTGCGAATGTGCCGGGCGTTCAAGTAACGTACGGGAACGCAAATCGTAGATCAAACATTAAGATGCGCGGTACTGATAATACGGTGGTTTTTGTAGATGGAGTCAGATATGATGCGTCTATTTTAAATACGTTGAATCCGGCCGACATAGAAAGTGTTACCGTGTCCAACAATCCTGCCGCCGAGGTTTCTCTCAGATTTAGATGATTTTGTTTTAAACTTCAGCATTTGGCTATGGGAAAGCACTAAAATATTGTATTTTCATCCAGTAAATATACCTAAGATGAAAAACCTTTTGCGCTTAATCGTAGTTCTTGTAACCATCAATCTTAATGCACAACAAATTCTGCCCGAACAAGAAAGGGCTAGGGTAGTGGATGAGATCTTGGAAGATCGTTTTAATAATTTATTGCCGGAATTAATGGATAATACCGGTATAGATATGTGGATCGTTATTTCTAGGGAATATAACGAGGATCCCGTACTAAGAACCATGTTGCCATCCACTTGGTTAAATGCCAGAAGGCGCACGATATTATTATTCTATAGGGACAAGGCAAAAAACACTATTGAAAAATTGGCTGTAGCGCGGTATAATGTGGGGGATAACATCATCTCTGCTTGGGACAAGGAAAAGGAGCCCGACCAGTGGAAACGTTTAATGCAGTTGATCGAAGAACGGAATCCGAATACGATCGGACTCAATTTTTCAAAAGACCATAATATTGCCGACGGTTTAAACAAGACCGATTACGAGGAGTTTATGGCCAATCTCCCAAAAAAAATGCGCTCCAAAGTGGTGTCGGCAGAACAATTGGCTGTGCGTTGGATAGAGACACGCACAGCTCGTGAAATGGTTATATTTGACCAATTGGTAGATATTACCCATGACATTATTGCCGAGGCCTTTTCAGAAAAAGTAATTACGCCCGGTGTAACAAAGACTACCGATGTTGTTTGGTGGATGCGTCAAAAAGTGACGGATATGGGCTTGGAAACTTGGTTTCATCCCACGGTAGATGTGCAGCGTACCAGTAACGAAAATGATGCCGGTTTTTACTCTTTTGCCGACAAACCCGATGCCATGATCATAATGCCAGGAGACCTTTTACATTGCGATTTTGGGATTTCCTACTTGCGATTGAATACAGATTGCCAAGAACTGGCCTATGTCTTAAAACCGGAAGAGACCAAGGCTCCTGATTTTCTTGTAAACGGATTAAAGGATGGGAATAGGGTGCAGGATTTTCTCACTACAAATATGATAAAGGGAAGAACGGGAAATGAAATTCTGGCCAAAGCCCTCTCCGAGGCTAAAGCTGCTGGGTTACGACCTTCGATCTATACGCATCCCCTAGGGTCTTATGGCCATTCCGCAGGAACCACCATTGGTATGTGGGATTCCCAGGGTGGCGTTATGAAAGATGATGGGGAGAATTATCCCTTAAACCCCAATACCGTATATGCGATTGAATTGAATACTACCATTACTGTTCCGGAATGGAACAAGGATATTCGAATAATGCTAGAGGAAGCCGGCTATTATGGCGAGAACGGTTTTAGATATGTTAACGGAAGACAGACCGAATTGTTATTGGTGCCTAGGGTAAAAGGATATCAAGGGAATTAGGGGGGCGACTAGCAGAAATAGTTTGGCAAGTTGACTATTAGGATAGGATGTTTGGTAATCCATAATATTTTATTTTCAAGTTTCCGGAGCTTCAAGATGTGCCCAGTCAATGTTTAAACTCTTGTCTACATGGGATTGAGGAAGTCTAGAACTAATATAAAGGATAATACCAGGGACAGTTTATATCTTCTTAATATTTGGACTATATTTTTTTAACAAGGATAAGGTCAAAGAAAACCACACTTTGTCATAAAACAGGAGTATGCTGCAATCAGTGCATCGTACTACCCACGTGTAAACCTACTTGCATATAGTAATTGTTCAGCCTACACAGGCATTACCTCTTATTATAGGAAATAGCTGCCATGTTCTATTCTTTAACTACGGAGGTCGGTTTTAAGTTGCGCTGCTAGTGTAGTATGTGTTATTATTTAGGAATGATTTTTGTGGTATGTTATCGCGAAGAGTATGCATACTAAACAGTACATGTAGCAGTATTTATTTATGCCTATCTCAGCGTTAAATAGGTTAATAGTAGTTTTTACCTTATTAATAATACATACTTTGTAATAGTAAAACTATTGAAAAAGCGAGAATTATGGTTAATATTTGTTAAAATAAGTTAATCTGTTAAAATTGTTTTGTACTTTAAAGAAGAAAATAAAACCAAATAAGCTATGAAAAATAATATGTTAGTTTTTGTTTGTGCTGCTTTGAGCACCGTTTCTATCTTGGCCCAGGATGTTCGTAAGATTTCGGGAACGATATCGGACGGTAACGCACCTTTATCCAATGTACAAATTAATGTAATGAACACGGATAGCGCCACTTTTTCCGACACAGAGGGAAAATACAGTATAGAGGCGGAAACTGGCGATGTTATTACCTATACCTATATGGGTATGAAGACCATAAGTATTCGTGTAGAAGACGTTACCCGCATTTTAAATCCTGTTATGATTTTGGATGTAAATGAGTTGGACGAGGTAGTTGTGCAAAGTAGCAAAAGACTGTCGCAAAAAAATATAGAGGAACAGTATAGCCTAAGGGAGAACATTATAAAAACCGCCTATGGCTATTTGGATGCCGAGCGTTCGTCCGGTCGAATTGCATTTATACAGGAAGATGAGATTACTATGGTAAATGGTGACATCATCAACTTGGTAGTAAACGGAAGATTACCTGGAGTCTCATTTTTAAACGGCGGAATTTTTATAAGAGGTGTTTCTGCTATTGAAAATCCGCAACCTGCTATTTTTGACGTGGATGGCCAAATTTTCACTCAAATACCAATTTGGGTAGATTTAGGTAACGTAAAACGTGTAGCGGTGTTGAATAATTTTGCAAATACAACGCGTTATGGTTCCATTGCTTCGGGTGGGGTAATTGTGATCAATACCTTTTCCGGTAATCTGGCCAACAAAGAAGTTGTTGACCAAGCAAAGTTACGTAACAACTTTTATAAGGGTGATGCACTTACTCGCGAGGACATCAAAAAAAATTGGCCATCATATAAAAAAGACTTGTACGCCAGTACTTCGGTTGCAGCGGCAGAGGCAAAGTTCAAAGAGCTACAGGCCATAAACTCCAATTCACCTTATTTTGTTTTGGATGCACAGCATTATTTCGCTGAAAAATGGGACAGAACAGATGTAGGAGACAACATTATTGCGCAGCATTTTGGGTCGTACAAGGAGAATCCCGTACTATTAAAAGCACTTGCATATCAATACCAAGTGCAAGGACAATTCAAAAAAGCAAATGAAATATACAAGGAAATATTTCTTTTAAGGCCCAATTACGCGCAGAGCTATTTGGATATGGCAAGGAGTTATAGGGAAATAGACAGTCCCGTTCAATCTGCCTCCATTCATGCTAGATATGCTTATTTACAAGACCAGGGCTTTATGGAAATAGACACCGCAGGTTTTGCTCCGATAATGGAACGGGAATTCAATAACCTGCTTGCCTTGGAAAAGGATGCAGTTGTTGACAAGGGAAAACATAACAAGGTATTTGTGGCTAAGGAAGATTTTCAAGGGTCAAGGGTCGTTTTTGAATGGAACGATGGCGAGGCCGAGTTTGAGCTACAGTTCGTGAATCCTGGAAAACAGTTCTACACATGGAAACATAGTTTGGCCGATAATGAAGAATTAATATCACGCGAAAAAGTATTCGGTTTTAATGTGATGGAGGAGCTTATAGATGGTTCCCTACCAGGTAATTGGCAGATAAACGTAACCTATCTTGGGAACAAGAGCTTAACGCCAACCTATTTAAAAGCAACGGTGTATTATAATTATGGCACCAACGCACAAAGAAAAGAGGTTAAAGTATTTAAGTTGAGTTTAAAGAACGTAAATCAAGAACTATTTAAGGTCAGCAGTGTCGCTGGATTGGCCGCTAAATAGTCGATACAATATTAACCGTGTGTAGCTGAGAAGTTATATGCTTAAAATTAATTAGTATGGTAAGAAAGATTATAACCCTCATAGTATGTTTGCTCGGTTTTGGCTTTGTACAGGCGCAGGTAGAAAGAACAATTAGCGGAAAGGTGTCGGACGGCAAGGCGCCTATGGAGAACGTTACCGTATCTATATTAAACACGAATACGACAACGGCCACCGATAAGGACGGATTTTACCGTTTGCCTATTGCAACCGGAGATGAACTACAGTTCTCCTACATGGGTATGAAAACCATGACCATTCAAATAGAGGACGTTACGCGCATTCTAAACCCTATCATGGTGCCCGATGTGAACGAACTGGATGAGGTAGTGGTGACCAAAAGTAGGCGAAAGTCACAAAAAGATTTGGAATACGAGTATGCAATAGACCCCAATATCATTCGAACTGCCTATGGATATATTCATGCGCAATATTCTGTAGGCCATGTCCGGATTCTAAATGAGAAAGATATGATACCCGTTACTCCCTGTGTATTGGATTTGATACGTATGCGATTTCCGGGACTTGGTGTATCTGGGAATTGTTTTGGTGGCGGTTTCATAACAAGCCGAGGTTTATCGTCGGTGTTTGGGAATAATTCCGTGGTATGGGATGTGGATGGTATGATTCTGCAGCAAACCCCTATCTGGTTGGACGTAAATAATATAAAAAGAATCGCAGTCCTACCTTCATTAGGTACCGGAGTAAGATACGGATCTCTAGGTTCTGGAGGAATCGTAGTTATCAATACCGTGGCCGGTAATTCATTTCGGAACAAAATAATAGACCGCGCCCGTTTGCGAAATAACTATTATAACGATGATTCCTTGGCGGATAATGAGGTCCGCAACAATTGGCCGGGGTATAAAAAAGAACTGTATGCGAGCACATCATTGGAGGCCGCCCGGGCCAAATTCAAGGAATTGATGCGCACGTATTCCAATTCCCCATATTTTCTGTTGGATTCACAGGCCTATTTCACGCAGCAGTGGGACAGGGCCGATATCGGAGCCGATATCATCGAGGATTATTTTGGTATTTACGATACCAATCCGGTATTGTTAAAGGCACTTGCATATCAATACCAAGCCCAAGGACAATATAAAAGAGCCAATGATGTGTACAAGGAAATATTCCTATTGCGGCCCAATTACGCGCAAAGCTACTTGGATGTGGCTCGTAGCTATCGCGAGGTAGGTAGTATAGCCAAGGCCGCTTCCCTGCATGCACGTTACGACTATTTGTTGGAGGAGGGTTTTATGGATCAGGATACCACCGTTTTCGGTCCGATCATGGAACGGGAGTTCAACAACCTTTTGGCCTTGGAGAAGGATGCCGTACTGGAACCGGGAGCGCAAAACAAGGTGTACGTGGCAGAAAACGATTTTGACGGCACACGGTTGGTCTTTGAGTGGAACGATGGCGAGGCGGAGTTCGAGCTACAGTTCGTAAATCCTGGAAAGCAGTACCATACCTGGAAACATAGCCTTGCGGACAACGCAGAATCCATTGCCGGGGAGAAAGCCTTTGGGTACAATGTTGTGGAAGAGCTCATAGACGGTTCCTTGCCCGGCACATGGCAGGTAAACGTGAAGTATTTGGGGAACAAGAGTTTGACGCCCACGTATTTAAAGGCCACCGTTTATTATAACTACGGCAAGATTTCACAGCGTAAGGAGGTCAAGGTGTTTAAGCTGAGCTTAAAAAATGTGAATCAAGAACTGTTTAAAGTGCAAAGTGTTTCAGGATTGGCAACGAAGTAATTCATTTGTATAATCGTTTGTAACGCACGCAAGTTATGAACATAAAAACAACAATATGGTAAAGAAATTAGCAACATTGGTCCTATGTTTATCAGTTTTTAATCTGGTACAGGCGCAAGTAGAAAGAACAATTAGCGGAAAGGTGTCGGACGGCAATGCCCCAATGGAGAACGTTACCGTTACGATATTAAACACGAATACGACAACGGCCACCGATAAGGACGGATTTTACCGTTTGCCCATTGCAACCGGAGACGAACTGCAGTTCTCCTACATGGGTATGAAGACCATGACCATTCAAATAGAGGACGTTACGCGCATTCTAAATCCTATCATGGTTCCCGACGTGAACGAACTGGATGAGGTCGTGGTAACAAAGAGTAGGAGAAAATCACAGAAAGATTTGGAATATGAGTATGAAGAGGATCCCAATATTGTCAGAACGGCTTTTGGCTATGTTCATGCGCAGAGTTCAGCTGGTAGGATACAGATTCTAAATGAAGATGATATTATACCTGCGACTCCTTGCGTATTAGATTTGCTTCGCACTCGTTTTCCAGCTTTAGGTGTTACCGGTGATTGTTTAGGTGGTGGCGGGGTCACCACTAGGGGGATGTCTACTCTTTTTGGCAACAATCTCGCTGTATGGGACGTTGACGGGATGATTTTGACTCAAACTCCCATTTGGTTGGACGTAAATAACATAAAAAGGATTGCAGTAATTTTTTCTTTAGCGGAATCCGTAAAGTATGGAGGTTTAGGTTCAGGAGGGATTGTGGTGATCAATACCGTTGCAGGAAACTCTTTCCGAAATAAATTGGTAGACCGTGCCCGTTTGCGCAATAACTATTATAAAGATGATTCCTTACAAGAACAGACTGTCCGTAGTAACTGGCCAAGCTATAAAAAGGAATTATACGCCAGTGTTTCGGTAGAAGCAGCCCAAGAAAAATTTAAGGATTTGGTGGCAACGTATGCCAATACTCCCTATTTTTTACTGGATGCCCAAGCTTATTTTACGGAAGAGTGGGATAGGGCAGACCTTGGTGAGGAGATTATTGCCAGTTATTTTGGTTTATACGAAGATAATCCGGTATTGTTAAAGGCACTTGCATATCAATACCAAGACCAAGGCCAATACGAAAGGGCCAATGATGTGTACAAGGAAATATTCCTATTGCGGCCCAATTACGCGCAAAGCTACTTGGATATGGCCCGTAGCTACAGGGAGACCGGTAGTCCGGAAAAGGCGGCATCCCTGCACGCACGTTACGGTTACCTGGTAGATCAGGGGTTTATGGAGCAGGATACCATTGGTATTGGCAAGATAATGGACAGGGAGTTCAACAACCTTTTGGCTTTGGAGAAGGATGCGGTCGTGGAGAAAAGGAAACAGAATAAACTGTTTGTGGCCAAAAACGATTTTGACGGTACCCGTGTAGTTTTTGAATGGAACGATGGCGAGGCGGAGTTCGAGCTACAGTTCGTAAATCCTGGAAAGCAGTTCCATACCTGGAAGCATAGCCTTGCGGACAATGCAGAATCCATTGCCAGGGAGAAAGCCTTTGGGTACAATGTTGTGGAAGAGCTCATAGACGGTTCCTTGCCCGGCACCTGGCAGGTAAACGTAAAATATTTAGGGAACAAGAGTTTGACGCCCACGTATTTAAAGGCCACCGTTTATTATAACTACGGCAAGATTTCACAGCGTAAGGAGGTCAAGGTGTTTAAGCTGAGCTTAAAAAATGTGAATCAGGAGTTGTTCAAGTTGGTAAGTAGCCCGGCCATTGTTTCAAAATAGAACCAAATGCAGCTGTTAATGTTAAGCACAAATGAAGGATTATAAAGTTATGGGAAAGAGAATAGTGGTATTCATCTGTTGTATTTTGGCCATTCATGTCGCACAGGCACAAGAGCAAAGAACGCTAAGTGGAAAGGTATCCGATGGTAAAGCGCCAATGGAGAATGTTACCGTTACCGTTTTAAACACGAACACGGCAACAATAACCGATAAAGATGGTTTTTACAGGATACCAGTGGCCACCGGAGACGAACTGCAGTTCTCTTACATGGGTATGAAAACCGTGCGTATTCTGGTAGAGGATGTAACACGCATCTTGAACCCTATAATGATACCTGATGTTAAAGAACTAGATGAGGTTGTAGTGACGCAAAGCAGACGCAAATCGCAGAAAGATCTGGAGGCAGACTATAATGAAGACCCCAAAATCATAAGAACTGCATTTGGTTATCTCCACGCGGATGCTGCTCCCGGTAGGTTGCAGATTATGAAGAGAGAAGACCTGTCAATAGCTGCTTTATGTATTTTGGAACTCGTAAATGGTCGCTGGCCAGCTGTCACCGTCTTTGGAGATTGTTTCAAGGGGGGTGGGGTTACAGTAAGGGGTAATACGGCTATTTACGATATCGATGGATTAATTGTACAAGATGCACCATTATGGCTTGATGTGAACAGTATAGACAGAATAACGATTTTAGGTAATTTATCTTTAACCACGTCTTATGGAAGCATTGGGCAGGGCGCTGTTGTAGTGATAAATACAAATTCTGGGAATAGGACCTCTAAAGGTTTTGTGGATAAGGCTAAACTCCGCAATAATTTCTACAAGGACGATGCCTTGGATAGTGAAGCAATTAAAAAAAATTGGCCAACCTATAAAAAGGAACTCTATGCCAGTGAATCTTTTGAAGCTGCGCAAGCTAAATTTAAAGAATTGGCTAACACCCATTCCAATTCTCCTTATTTCTTCTTGGATTCACAGGCCTATTTTACGAAGGAGTGGGACAGGGTCGATATTGGAGAGGATATTATAACTAATCATTTTACGCCTTATGCAGAAAATCCTGTATTGCTAAAAGCACTTGCTTACCAATATCAGGAGCAGGGCCAAAATAAAAAAGCAAACGATGTATACAAGGAAATATTTCTGTTGCGGCCCAATTATGCGCAGAGCTATCTGGATATGGCAAAAAGCTACCGAGAAATGGGTAGTCCAGAAAAATCGGCATCCCTTCATCTTAGATATAATTATTTGCAGCAACAGGGTTTTATGGAACTAGATACGACAGGGTTTGGACCCATTATGGATCGGGAGTTCAACAACCTACTTGCGTTGGAGAAAGATGCCGTTTTAGAATCGGGGAAACGAAACAAACTGTTTATAGCCCAGGAGGATTTTGACGGGACAAGGCTCGTTTTCGAATGGAACGACGGCGAGGCGGAGTTCGAGCTACAGTTCGTAAACCCGGAAAAGCAGTACCATATTTGGAAACATAGCCTTGCGGACAACGCAGAATCCATTGCCAGGGAGAAAGCCTTTGGGTACAATGTTATGGAAGAGCTCATAGACGGTTCCTTGCCAGGTACATGGCAGGTTAACGTCAACTATTTAGGGAACAAAAGCTTAACGCCTACGTATTTAAAGGCCACCGTTTATTATAACTACGGCAAGATTTCACAGCGCAAGGAAATTAAGGTGTTTAAGCTGAACTTAAAAAATGTGAATCAGGAATTGTTTAAAGTGCAGAGCGTTTCCGGATTAGTGTCAAAGTAAATAAAACTAAATATGCGATTATCCTTTTTAAGCCTACTGTTGTTTACTATATATAGTTCGCAAGCGCAATTAAACTACACCGGAAGAATTGTAGACGCCAAAACACAAGAACCTTTACCTTATGTAAATATAGGAATCGTTGATAAAGGGTTTGGCACGGTTACAGATGAGACCGGCCGTTTTTACTTGGTAATCGATACCCAGAAATTTAAAAAAGAAGATATTGTTCAGATATCCTCTCTAGGGTATGAAACCATTAAAATTCCTATTGGGCAGATCAAGGTGGCGGATGAAGATTTCCCAAAAATTGTAATGCAGCCCTCCGACATACAATTGGAGGAAGTCTTTCTATATAGTGATGCCCTTGTTCCCATCACTGAATTTGTAGGGTACCGAAATTATGGGGAGCGTAATTTTGGATATTGGAACAAGGACATGGCTTTGGGAGGTGAGCTTGCTACACTGTTTAGTGTACGTTCGGGGCCAAGGATGCTAAATAGTTTGGAATTTGAGGTTTGGGAAAATCCCTCGGATAGTTTGTTGGTTCGGGTAAATATTTACGATACTGCTGGAGGTTTGCTGGGTGCGCCAGGGGCAAACTTGAATAAAAGTCAGAAAAATATATTGCATACCGTTCCAAACGGAAAAAATATTATTACGGTTGATTTGAACGAATATGAAGTATTTGTAGAGGATGATTTTTTTGTTTCATTGGAAATAGTCAAAGTGTTTGGCGTCCAAAAGTTAGGGTTGGTTTTGGCAGCCTCGGGCAGAGAGGGGGCATCTTTCAGAAAATATGCCAGCCAAGGGGAGTGGGAATTCTTAAGTGATTTGCACATGGCTTTTTATATGGAAACATCACCTTATGTTAAACAAAAAAAAGCGGAGCGATATGAGAAGAAAGTTGAAAGGGTAAGATTAAAAAAACCTACCCTATCTGGTTTTGCTATTTTTCGAGGGAAGATGATCGCTAATGTAACGGTTCAGAACCAGCGCACAAAGGAAACAGTACAGACCGACGAAAGTGGTAGGTATAGCATAGAGGCAGATAAAAAAGATATAATTCTATTTACCAAAAGCGGCTATAAGAAAATGATTATGGAAGTTCAGAACCAAAAATTCGCTAACGCTATTTTAAAGTTGGAAAGTGATAAATGATACATCCCTCATACCTGTAAAACCCCCAAATTAAAAGGCTTTTCAATTGGCGCATGATTTGCCGCGGAAATACCCATGGAAATCCACTTTCGTGTATCCAAAGGGTCTATCAAAGCGTCTGTCCATAATCTGGCAGCTGCATAATAGGGAGAGACCTGATTGTCGTATCGCTGCTTTATTTTATCGAACAGTTCTTTTTCTTTTTCCTCCGTAATTTTCTCTCCTCGTTTTTTTAAGGAAGCCGTTTCTATCTGTAGTAACACTTTTGCAGCGGAATTACCGCTCATTACGGCAAGTTCGGCGCTCGGCCATGCTACAATGAACCTAGGGTCATAAGCTTTACCGCACATGGCATAATTACCTGCCCCGTAGCTATTGCCAATAACAATAGTAAACTTGGGGACAACAGAATTGCTTACTGCGTTTACCATTTTGGCACCGTCCTTAATGATACCACCATGCTCACTTTTACTACCTACCATAAAGCCGGTAACGTCCTGTAAAAAGACCAAAGGAATTTTTTTCTGGTTGCAATTTGCAATAAATCGGGTAGCCTTGTCTGCCGAGTCGGAATAAATAACCCCACCGAACTGCATTTCCCCTTTTTTGGTTTTCACCACTTTGCGCTGATTGGCAACAATGCCTACCGCCCAACCGTCTATCCTAGCGTAGCCGGTGAGGATACTTTGACCGTACCCGTCTTTATACGCTTCAAATTTTGAATTGTCCACGAGTCTCTTAATGATTTCCATCATATCATATTGCTCAGCTCTAGATGCGGGCAGGATCCCGTAGATATCCTGAGGATTTTCTTTAGGTTTTTCCGGTGCAGCCCTATTGTAACCGGCTTTGGTATAATCGCCAATTTTGTCCATGATGTTTTTAATGGTATCCAAGGCCGCAGCATCATCCTTTGCTTTGTAGTCTGTTACCCCACTAATTTCGCAGTGGGTAGTGGCTCCGCCCAACGTTTCGTTGTCAATACTTTCGCCAATGGCCGCTTTTACCAAATAACTTCCTGCTAAAAAGATACTACCTGTTTTATCAACGATAAGCGCCTCATCGCTCATAATGGGCAAATACGCTCCCCCGGCAACGCAGCTGCCCATCACTGCCGATATTTGCGTAATGCCCATACTGCTCATTTTTGCATTGTTCCTAAAAATGCGTCCAAAATGTTCCTTGTCGGGAAATATCTCGTCCTGCATGGGCAAATAGACCCCGGCACTATCTACCAAATAAATGATCGGTAGCCGGTTTTCCATCGCAATTTCTTGTGCCCGTAAATTCTTTTTGGCGGTGATGGGAAACCAGGCACCCGCTTTTACCGTAGCGTCATTGGCAACCACCAAGCACTGTTTTCCAGAGACGTATCCCATTTTAATGACCACACCACCAGAGGGGCAGCCGCCATGCTCTTTGTACATACCCTCACCTACCAAAGCACCGATCTCTATGCTATCGGTTTCTGCATCCAATAGATAATCTATCCGTTCGCGTGCCGTCATTTTTCCCTTGGCATGTAGCTTTTCAATTCTAGCTTTTCCTCCTCCTAAGGATACCTGAGCTAGTCTTTTCTTAAGCTCGGAAAGCAGTAATTTGTTTGCATCTTCATTTTGGTTGAACTTGATATCCATTGTACTTCTTTCAATTTATCCCATAAAGATAAGGAGTAAAATTGAGTACATTTGAATAAACCTTTAATAGAACTAAGAATATGATACGTTGGGGAATCGTTGGTGCCGGTAAAATTGCGAATACGTTTGCTAAAGACCTGGCTTTGGTGGCAGATAACCGTTTGTGTGCGGTAGCGTCAAGAAGTTTGTCCAAGGCAAAGGATTTTGCGGAAACCTATGCTGCCGATCATGCTTTTGGCAGTTATGGGGAATTGTTCCAAAGTGATGTAGTCGATGTGGTGTACATCGCAACACCGCATACCTCCCATGCCGATCTGTCTATAAGGGCGATGGAATGTAGGAAGCATGTCTTGTGTGAAAAACCAATGGGTGTAAACGGAGCTGAAGTCGCATTGATGTTGGATAAAGCAAGGGAAAACAAGGTGTTTTTAATGGAAGCCTTATGGAGCCGATTTAATCCGACTATCAAAAAAGTAAAGGAACTGGTAGATGCTGGAGAAATCGGCAAGCTTGCCTATCTAAAAGCGGATTTCGCTTTTTATGGTTTGGATCGCGACGAAAAGGGGAGGCTATTAAATCCGGATTTAGCAGGTGGAACCATTTTGGATATCGGCATTTATCCTATTTTTCTTTCGTACTTATTGTTGGGAATGCCCAAAAATATTACGGCACAGGCCCAGTTTCATAAAACAGGTATAGAGCGTCAAACCTCCATGATTTTCGAATATAAAGATGCCCAAGCCCTACTTTTTAGTAGTTTGGCCTGCGATTCTGAAATGAAAGCGGAAATAGCGGGAAGTACCGGGAGTCTGTTCATAAACCCAAGATGGCATGAAGCGGAATCCTACGTTTTGGTAAAAGACGGTGAATCCGAACACATTGCGCTTGGAAAAATGGGGAAAGGCTATACCCACGAAATAGCGGAAGTAGCCCATTGTATTACGGCAGGTAAATTGGAGAGTAGCCTATGGAGTCATCAGAATACAAGAGACCTTTGTACCCTTTTGGATTCCGTAAGGGAGGAGGCCGGAATCCATTTTCCTTTTGAGCCATAAAACCTTTGGAATTATAGTATGTAGTTTTTATAAATTTCCGATATTTGACATTACCACTAACCAAAACCAAAGAACATGGGAATGAACAAAAACACGGTGTTGGCCTGGGCCACATTTATAATGATTTGTGTGGGCTGTGCCCTCATTGCACTTGGCGCGTTTAGGTATGATGATGTTGCGGGGTGGGGTTTTGCTTCCGTAGGTATAGGCTTTTTTGCCATCGCCTGGGTTTTTAATGCGCTTAAAGGAAGGGTTTAAAATACGTTCAAGGTGGCAGGTTCCATGTTCAAGGTTGGCAGATTTTCAATAAAAAATTTGAAACCTGCCTTTGCCGAGCAGAAAATAAAAACTTGAAACCATTCTTTTCAACTGATTTGTTTTCAACATATTTATGTTCAAAAACGAATGATGTTTTAGCTTAGATTACAATCGCTTTTTTTAATTTTCATCTAACATCTAACATCTAACATCTAACATCTAACATCTAACATCTAACATCTAACATCTAACATCTAACATCTAACATCTAACATCTAACATCTAACATCTAACATCTAACATCTAACATCTAACATCTAACAATCATGTCCGACGATAAAAAGGTCATTTTCTCCATGTCAGGAGTAACAAAGACATTCAAGACAGCGAATACACCTGTCCTTAAAAATATATACCTGAGTTTCTTCTATGGTGCCAAAATTGGTATACTGGGACTTAACGGTTCCGGTAAATCTACCTTGTTAAAGATAATTGCCGGCGTTGACAAGAATTTTCAGGGCGATGTTGTTTTTTCCCCCGGATATAATGTCGGGTACTTGGAGCAAGAGCCTCAATTGGATGAAGAGAAGACCGTCTTGGAGGTCGTTAAGGAGGGTGTAGCGGAGACGGTTGCCATCTTGGACGAGTATAACAAGATTAACGACATGTTCGGTTTGCCCGAGGTGTATGAGGATGCGGATAAGATGCAGAAGCTGATGGACAAGCAGGCGGTATTACAGGACAAAATTGATGCATCCAACGCATGGGAATTGGATACGAAACTGGAAATAGCGATGGATGCCCTGCGTACGCCGGAACCCGATAAGAAAATTGGGGTATTGTCCGGTGGGGAACGCAGAAGAGTAGCACTGTGTAGATTATTGTTACAGGAACCGGAAATCTTACTGTTGGATGAGCCTACCAACCACCTGGATGCAGAGTCGGTACATTGGCTGGAACACCATTTGGCGCAATACAAAGGAACGGTAATCGCCGTAACGCACGATAGGTATTTCTTGGACAATGTTGCGGGATGGATCTTGGAACTGGATAGGGGAGAAGGCATTCCTTGGAAAGGAAACTACTCTTCATGGCTAGACCAGAAATCAAAACGTTTGGCGCAGGAGAGCAAATCGGCCTCTAAAAGACAAAAAACCTTGGAACGCGAGTTGGAATGGGTGCGCCAAGGGGCCAAGGGAAGACAGACCAAGCAGAAGGCACGTTTAAAGAACTATGACAAGTTAATGAGTCAAGATCAAAAGCAGTTGGACGAAAAGCTGGAAATCTACATTCCTAACGGTCCCCGCTTGGGTACCAATGTGATCGAGGCCAAAGGTGTAAGTAAGGCCTACGGGGATAAACTGCTTTATGAAGATTTGAACTTTACCCTGCCACAAGCGGGAATTGTGGGTATCATTGGCCCTAACGGTGCGGGTAAAACCACGATCTTTAGAATGATTATGGGCGAGGAACAACCGGATAAAGGGGAATTTATAGTGGGAGAAACAGCAAAGATCGCTTATGTGGATCAAAGTCATTCCAATATTGACCCTGAAAAAACAATTTGGCAGAATTTTAGCGATGAGCAAGAATTGGTAATGATGGGTGGCCGTCAGGTGAATTCCAGGGCTTATTTGAGTCGGTTTAATTTCTCCGGGAGTGAGCAGAACAAAAAGGTAAGTATGCTATCCGGTGGAGAGCGTAACCGCTTGCACTTGGCAATGACCTTGAAAGAAGAAGGTAACGTTTTGCTTTTGGATGAGCCTACGAACGATTTGGATGTGAACACCTTACGTGCCCTGGAGGAAGGTTTGGAGAATTTTGCAGGTTGTGCGGTGGTCATATCTCACGACAGGTGGTTTTTGGATAGGATATGTACCCATATCTTGGCCTTTGAAGGTGATTCCCAAGTATATTTCTTTGAAGGTTCCTTCTCTGATTATGAGGAGAACCGGAAAAAACGACTAGGTGCGGATATTATGCCCAAACGACTTAAGTATAAGAAGCTCATTCGGTAGTGTTCTCAGATTTACATTTAAATATTGATGTTTTTCTAAAATGCTCGTTGAAATAAACGCAAAGGATAATTGGTTTAAACTACTAATTTAAAAAAGCGACGGATTAATGCTTTTTTGAATGGTTCAATTTAGTGCCTACCGCCTCTATTCTGGCGGTACTGCCTTAGTAATCGCCTTTTAAACTCTTCCTCGGAACTCAGTAATAGCAGCGTTTTTTTTGTAGAAAGTACTTTATTTATTTCGTTGAGGTATGCGGTATTCAGTTTTTCTTCGGCGGCTTTTAACTGTACAAACTGCGTTAAAAGCTTTTCGGCCTCAGTATCTGATAAAGCAGGCACATCATTTATTTTCTCTCGTATTTCGGTACGCTCTTTTTTTCGCAATTGTTCCCGTTCTTCCTCAAACTTGTTGTAAACCGGCCAAAATTGTTGGGCCTCCTTGCTGGTGAGTTCCAGTTTATCGGTAATAAAGGCCACTTTTAAGGATTTTATTTTTTCCCTGTTTCCTCTTTGTCCAAAGCTTACAGTGGTAAACAGTAAGAAGAGTATCACTAAAATTTTATTCATTTTCATCTAAATTTAATGTTTCAAAATCATTGGTTTCCTCACTGAGGTAGTCTAGAATGTATGCTTCTTGGAGTTCCGTTTCCAGAAAATCTGCCGCGTTTAAATCGTTCAGAGGAATTACCTCCGAAATTTCATAGGATGTTAAGGCCAAGCCGTTAGTATCAAAATAGGTTTCGATGTCGGTATTTACTATATCGTTCCACGAAACTTCTTTCGAATTGGTCCAGTATAGGCCCGAGATTGTTAGTGCTAGTACAGCCACGGAAGCTGCTGCCATATAGTACCATTTATTAGGCTTTAACTGTTTTATTTTTGTTTCATTCGTATTAAGTGTATCGGAAATTAGAGTAGGCAGTGTGTCAAAATAATCTTTAGGTGTTTTAAAACCGGCATCTTTAGGAATATTTGGCTGTTCTTCTTTTATCCTATGTTTTAAGTGTTGCGAGAACTCCTCAAAATAACGGTCCGGAATACTAAATGGATTATGTTTCTTAGGTATTTTCATCTCTATGGTTTGACCTCTACAAGCTTAAATGGTTTAATGTTCTTTTAAATAAGCTTCGATTTTTTTAACTGCAAGGTGGTACGAAGCTTTTAGACCTCCTACGGAAGTTTCCAAAATAGTAGAAATTTCCTGGTATTTCAATTCTTGAAAATACTTCATATTGAAAACCAGTTTTTGTTTTTCGGGCAAAATGGCAATCGCTTTTTGTAGTTTTAATTGAATTTCATCGCCGTCAAAATGAACATCGGCCTGCAATTTTTCTACCAATCGCTCTTGATATTCTACATCGCTCACGCCTAATTTTCTAGACTTTTGTTTCAGAAATGTCAGGGATTCGTTAGTGGCAATTCTATACATCCAAGAATATAGTTTGCTATCGCCCTTAAATCCATCGATATTCCGATAGACCTTTATAAAGGTATTTTGTAAGACATCGTCCGCATCATCATGATTCAGTACAATTCCACGAATATGCCAATATAGTCGCTCTTTGTACGTATTAATAAGCACTTCGAATGCCTTGGACCGCAAATCCTTCGTCTTTAACTCTAGTACTAGTTCATTTTCGGAAATCAAATAACCCTTCTTTATACACTTTGACTTGTAATGTACAAAAAGGTTTAACTGTATATAAAAGAATTAATCGGAATGCCGTTAATAAGAATGTAGTTAGGAAATGAAAACTGCTGGCCACGTGTTGAGTTTTTAACTCAACGACTGCATGGTTACCAACTTTTTATAGGTGCCGTTTTTGGACAAAAGTTCGTTATGAGAACCTTGTTCTACGATTTCTCCTTTTTGTAATACCACGATGTTATCCGCGTTTTGAATTGTAGATAAACGATGCGCAATGACAATAGAAGTTCTGTTCTGCATCATTTTCTCTAAGGCATCTTGCACCAATCGTTCACTTTCGGTATCCAGTGCCGAGGTAGCCTCGTCCAAAATCATGATCGGGGGATTTTTAAGGACTGCACGTGCAATGGAGAGCCGCTGTTTTTGACCCCCACTTAACTTGTTTCCGCTATCGCCAATATTGGTGTCATAGCCCTTTGGCAGCTCCATGATAAAGTCATGCGCGTTGGCAATTTTGGCAGCCTCTATAATCTCATCTGACGTAGCCCCCTCTTTTCCAAGTCCAATATTGTTGCCTACCGTATCATTGAATAAGATGGAATCTTGGGTCACTAGCCCTAACATGCCACGCAAGGATTTTTTAGAAAGCTCTTTTATATTGATGCCGTCAATCTTAATGTCTCCCTGGTTTACGTCGTAAAAACGGGTAACTAGGTTAGCTATGGTACTTTTACCACTACCGGATTGCCCTACTAGCGCAACCGTACCACCTTTGGGTACATTTAAACTGAAATCTTTTAAAACATACTCATCCTCGTACTTAAAGGAAATATTTTCTAAAACGATGTTATTTTCGAAGACCGATTTTTCAATAGGATTTTCTTTTTCTGCAATGGGGTTTTCGGTTTCTAGGATTTCCAAAACACGTTCTGCCGCTGCGTTTCCTTTTTGTACGCCATAAGACGCCTTGCTAATGGCTTTGGCAGGCGTTAAAAAGTTGTATGCCAAAGCAATGTAGCCTATAAATGATGCAGCATCCAAACTTTTTTCTACTATTACAAGTTGGCCTCCGTACCATAATAACACACCAATTACAAGAATACCTAAGAACTCACCTGTAGGCGATGCTAGATTTTGTCTGTTTAAAAGCGAATTGGAGAATTTAAAAAAACGATTTGTACTTTTCTTAAAATTTATAATAAATCGGTTTTCGGCATTGAATGCCTTGATTACCCTAAGTCCGCCTAAGGTTTCTTCGACTATGGATAGGAATTCCCCTTGTTCTTTCTGAACCCGGTCCGACTTCTTTTTAAGGGATTTTCCGATTTTGGAAATTATAAGTCCTGAAATTGGAATAAAAACAAACACGAACAAAGTGAGTTTTGGACTGATGCCGAACATGATCAACAAGGTGAACAACATGGTCAAAGGTTCTCTGATAATAAGTTCCAAGATGGATAAAAAGGAGTGCTGAATTTCTAAAACATCTGAAGTTACCCTTGCGATTACATCCCCTTTTCGTTTTTCGGAAAAGTAGGAAATGGGTAAATCCGTAATTTTTTGATACATCGCATTTCTAACATCCTGCAAAACCCCGTTACGCAAAAAAGTAATGAAATACATGGCCAGGTAATTAAAAAGATTTTTGAGTAAAAATAAGATGAGCACTAGGCTGATTACCATGATAAGTCCCTTCATCTGGTCACCATCCGAGTATTGCGTAACGCTATAGTTTACGTACTCTAAGATATATTCTTTTGCCTTGCCCAAGCTTTCGTATACAGGTTTGTTTGTCACCTTTTTCTCAGGATAAAAGATAACATCCAAGGTAGGAATCAATGCGGCGAATGCCAACGCACTGAACAGGGCGTACAGTACATTAAAGAAAATATTTAGGTAGCCGTATTTACGGTAAGGCTTCGCAAAACGAAGAATCTTTTTAAAATAATCCATTAACCTAGTTTAAGCTCACTAAGGATACGCTGTATTTTCTTATCTAATTCTACCGCAACCTTTTTATAATCAGTAGCATTGTCCAGTGTCGTATTCGTGCTGATATAAAATTTCACCTTAGGTTCTGTTCCACTTGGTCTGGCCGCAACTCGGGTGCCATCTTCCGTTTCATAGATCAAGACGTTGGACTTAGGGATGTCTATGGCTTTTTCTTCTCCCGTTAGCACATTTTTGGCAGTGGAAGTGTTATAGTCCTCTACCCATTTTACCTTAGAACCCGCAACGGATGCCACTGGATTTTCCTTGAAATCCTTCAACATTTCCTTGATTTCCTCGGCACCGCTAATTCCTTTTTTAGTGATGGCTACGAGATGCTCCTTGTAAAACCCGTAATCCACGTAGCAATCGATCAGATCCTTGTAAAAGGAACTCCCGTTTGCCTTTGCCTCGGATGCTATTTCACAGGCGAGTAGGGTAGAGGTCACCGCATCCTTATCTCGGACAAAATCGCCTACCATATAGCCAAAGCTCTCTTCGCCACCGCCTATAAAATCCGAATTCGGGAAATCTTTGATCATTTTACCGATCCATTTGAATCCTGTTAGGGCTGTTTTGAACTCCACACCGTATGTTTTGGCCATGGCCTCCATCATTGGCGTAGAAACAATTGTGGTAGCTATGAACTCATTGCCTTTAAATCCTTGTTGCTTTCTTTTCTCCAACAAGAATTTCGTCATTAAGACCATCGCTTGGTTGCCGTTTACGATTTCCATCTTCCCCTCCAAGTTTCTGACCGCAATTCCTAATCGGTCACTGTCGGGGTCTGTTCCTACGACCATATCCGCCCCAATTTCTTCCGCTTTTTTAATCGCCATGGATAAAGCTTCGGGTTCTTCCGGATTGGGGGATTTTACGGTAGGGAAATTTCCATCCGGCTCTGCCTGTTCGGCTATAACGGTAACATTAGTATATCCCGCACGTTTTAAAACTTCTGGAATGGCAGTTATAGAAGTGCCATGAAGCGAGGTAAATACGATTTTAAAATCGTCCTTGCCACGAGCATTAAAGTTCCCATTGGCCACGGAAGCTTGGATAAATGCTTCGTCCACTTCTTTGTCGGTCACTTCGATTAAGTCCTCGTTTGCTTTAAACTTTACATCTTCAAAAGGCAAGGCATTGATTTCCGCAATAATTTCGGCATCCTGTGGGGGTACAATTTGTCCGCCGTCCGTCCAGTAGACTTTGTAGCCATTATATTCTGGTGGATTGTGTGATGCTGTAAGTACGATACCCGCATGGCAATTCAGATGCCTTACCGCAAAGGATAGTTCTGGTGTAGTTCGCAGGTCGGAAAACAGGAATACCTTAATTCCATTGGCCGAAAATACTTCTGCAACTATTCTTGCAAGGGTATTACTGTTGTGGCGACAATCAAAGGCGATAACCACCTTTATTTCTTCGTCTTTGTACACCTTGTTTAGGTAATTACTAAGTCCCTGTGTACTTTTTCCAAGCGTATATTTGTTGATTCTATTCGTTCCAACGCCCATGATGCCCCTCATGCCACCGGTACCGAATTCCATCTGCTTGTAAAAACGGTCTTTCAGTTCTTCGGTGTCCGTATCCATTAGGTGTTGAATTTCTTTCTTTACGGCAGGATCAAAAAAATCGGTCATCCAGCTTTTGGCGGTATCTAGGAAGTTATCCATTAATAGGTATGTTTTGTTTATAGTTTAAATCTACAAAGAAATAATAGTTGTTAAAACGTTTTATAGTGCAATCTTGTCGGAAATAACGTACCTCTTTTCCGCTTTTTTAGAACGAATCATTATTTCGCCCAAAAATCCTGCAAGAAATAGTTGTGTACCTATGACCATAGAGGTTAAAGCAATATAAAATTGTGGTCTGTTCGTTATTAATCTTCCAAAAGGATTTAGGAACAGCTTGTCGATTCCTAGGTAAATTGCAAAACTAAAACCGATGATAAACATCAAAACACCCAGAGCGCCGAAAAGGTGCATTGGTCTTTTACCAAATTTAGAGACGAACCAAATGGTGATCAGATCTAAAAACCCATTAATGAAACGCTCCATGCCAAATTTTGTTTTGCCATATTTTCTGGATTGATGCTGGACCACTTTTTCCCCGATGTTGGAAAATCCTGCATTTTTGGCTAGTACAGGAATATACCTATGCATTTCTCCGGAAACTTCTATGGTTTTAATGACCGACCGACCATAAGCTTTTAACCCACAATTAAAATCGTGTAGTTTTACGCCACTTGTTTTACGTGCCGCCCAATTAAAAAGTTTGGAAGGTAGATTTTTAAAAAGAATGGAGTCGTACCGTTTTTTCTTCCAGCCGGAAATAAGGTCAAATCCTTCGGTATGAATTAGATCATATAATTCTGGTATTTCTTCTGGGTTATCTTGTAAATCCGCGTCCATGGTAATGATTACATCACCATTAGCCGCCTTAAAGCCTGCGTGCAACGCTTGTGATTTGCCAAAATTACGTTGGAACCGGATTCCTTTTACATTGGTATCCTCTTTTGAAAGCTTAGTTATGAGTTTCCAGGAATTATCCGTACTCCCATCATCAACGAACAAAATTTCATACGAAAAATGCTTGGATCGCATCACAGATGTAATCCAAGCATGTAGCTCTTTTAGCGATTCTTCTTCGTTAAGTAAGGGAATAACAATGGATAGTTGCATGAGCGGTCTCAAAAATTCCCTTCAAAAATACAAACTTACTCTAGAACTTCCTGTTTTTTTAGCACTAAGGCGGGTATAAGGGAGAAAACAAACCCCAGTACAATATTTATCAACAGTCCAAATACTACCTGCATTAACGGGGTCTGGAATTTTTTGCCCATTTCAATTTGAGCATCTATTTGTTCTGGAGTTAAAGCTGTTCCTTCCAGCATCTTATTTCTTTGAAACTCGGTAGCTTTTGCGATCATATCGGGATCAATGAAATTGGTCATAACTTGCGATACGATGACACCGATGACTCCAGAAATAAGACAAATCCCTACACCTACTTTAAGTGCTTGGGAAAATGACATAAACCCCTTATTAGCTTTTTTAAACTGCATCATGCCAATAACAATCATTGTAATCATCAACACAAGACCAATGACCATAGTAGGCCACTCGTTTTGATAGTGCATGTCCAATGAAAAAAGCATAATGATAAAAATCAAATTGATTCCTCCCAAGATAAGTCCGTAAGTGAGTGCAAATTTTCCAGTTTTTGGTTGAGTTTCTTCCATTTTTAGTGTTTTAAAGGTTGATTGTTTTATAAGTAGCAAGGCTACCTTAAATGTTACAGGGGAAGTTACAAATTATTTTCATTTTATTTTTAGGATAATAAATTGTCATTTTATTTAAAATACCTAAATTTGCAAACTTAAAATAAGCTCCCGTCGGAATGGGGGTGTCAAATTTTATTATCATGAAAAAGGGAATACACCCAGAAAATTATAGATTAGTTGCGTTCAAGGACATGTCCAACGAGGAAGTGTTTTTAACAAAATCTACAGCGGATACCAAAGAAACACTCGAAGTAGACGGTGTTGAGTATCCTTTAGTAAAATTGGAAATTTCTAGGACTTCACATCCTTTCTATACAGGAAAAGCGAAATTCTTGGATACGGCAGGACGCATAGATAAGTTTAAGAACAAGTACAAGAAGTTTGCCAAGCCTGCCGCTGAGGCAACTGAAGAAGTTAAAGAAGAAGAGAAATAAATATATCCCTTCCTAATATAAAAAGCGCCCTCGGACATTGGTTTCGAGGGCGTTTTCTCATTATAGCCAAAATTTGACCGTGTTGGCTTAAAAAATATTGAGCTAAACTGGTTTTACGTAATTTTGCCAAAATTCAAAATTTTATGAATTATGTTCTTTTTGATGGTCCGGAAAGGGAAAATTTCTTACCCTTTACCTTTACAAGGCCAGTAGGTGAAATACGGTTGGGCATACTCAATATCAGGGAAAAATGGGAAGCTTATTTAAAAACCAAGGTTTCCTTTGCCACCGAAGACTATCTTTCCGTTAAGTTCCCGTTGGTTTTGGAAGCCGATAATATTTGTATCAATGGGTCCTTTTTGCCCGATGTAAAGCTTTTGGATGCCATACATGCCTTGGATAAGGGACAGGCGCTTACCTATGATGGTAGGTTGGTGGCCTACCGATCGGATCGTATACAAGACGCGAAAGATTTTTCTGTTTTTCGGCACAGGGTTTTGGAGCACGAGCCTCTTCAAATTAAATTTACCTGGGATATTTTTTCTAAGAACGCCGAGGCTTTAGAGGCCGATTTTGCTTTTCTAACAAAAGGTAGGAAAAGTCAGCCTATATCCGGCACCAATAAACTTATCTGCCCAGAACGTATCTTTTTGGAAGAAGGTGCCAAGGCAGAATATTGTATGCTTAATGCAACGGACGGCCCCATATATCTGGGCAAAAATGCAGAGGTTTGGGAGGGAGCCCTCATAAGGGGCGGATTAGCATTGTGCCATAATGCGGTCGTTAAAATGGGCGCGAAATTGTATGGTGCCAATACTATCGGTCCGCATTCAAAGGTTTGCGGGGAAGTGAGTAATGCGGTTATTTTTGGGTATTCCAGCAAAGGGCATGAGGGATATCTAGGAAATGCGGTCTTGGGAGAGTGGTGTAATATTGGGGCGGACTCCAACAATTCCAACCTGAAAAATAATTATGCCAAGGTACGTATATGGAATTACGCTACCGAAAAATTCGAACAAACTGGGCTTCAGTTTTGCGGTCTCATGATGGGAGACCACAGCAAATCCGCTATAAATACCATGTTTAATACAGGAACGGTTATTGGTGTAAATTCTAATATTTACGTGCCAGGTTTTCCTAGAAATTTTGTGCCTAGTTTTAGTTGGGGAGGAGCTTCAGGCTTTTCTGCGTATTTACCTAAGAAAGCATTTGAAGCGGCCGAAGTAATGATGGCCAGAAGAGGGGTTGTCTTTAACCAAATAGAGGCAGATATCTTAAACCATGTATTTGAGTTGACCAAAAAGTGGCGAAACTATTAACAGGAGTAGTTGTTGGTTTTTAGTAGGCGGCTTATCTTTGGGTGGGAAGTGAAGACAGGCGTACAAGGTGATGAGTGAATAGTAACGAGTGAGAAGTATTACGTAATAAAGTGGCGGGCTGTAGGTAAAAATTAAATGGTGAATCGGTGTAAGTGAAAAAGTAAGTAGTGAAAAGTGTTGGTTTTGGTTGGATCGGTTGTTGCGATTGGGTCCATATTGATAATACAAAGGTCTTCGAGTCGACTCAAAGGTCGAAAATACATTGGTATTTTTAGATATTGGATGGACTATATCCTATTTTCGGCAAAACAATCATTTTAACAATTGTCTTGTTGTTTTAACCCACAACCCTTGAACCTGAGCTTGAACTTTGAGCCCTTGAAACCTTATCTTTGCAGTTAGCGCGTATAACCTCATGAAAAAGAAAGTAGCATTTTATACCTTGGGCTGTAAGCTCAATTTTTCCGAAACTTCTACTATAGCCAGAGGCTTTGTTGATGAAGGTTTTGATCGTGTAGATTTTTCGGAATCCGCAGATATGTATGTAATAAACACCTGTTCGGTTACCGATAATGCCGATAAGAAATTTAAAACGGTCGTAAAGCAGGCACAAAAAGGGAATCCCAATGCTTTTATTGCAGCAGTAGGATGTTATGCGCAATTAAAACCGGAAGAATTAGCAAATGTAGATGGCGTGGATCTGGTGTTGGGCGCTACAGAAAAGTTTAAGATCAGGGATTATATCAACGACCTGTCCAAAAATGATTTTGGCGAGGTACATTCCTGCGAAATAGAACAGGCCGATTTTTACGTAGGCAGCTACGCCATTGGAGATAGGACCAGGGCTTTTCTTAAAGTACAGGACGGTTGTGACTATAAATGCACCTATTGCACCATACCTTTGGCCAGGGGTATCTCTAGAAGTGATGCGCTGGCTAACGTATTGGAAAATGCAGCGGAAATCTCAGCACAAGGTATAAAGGAAATAGTGCTTACAGGGGTTAACATTGGAGACTACGGAAAGGGTGAATTTGGCAATAAAAAGCACAAGCATACTTTTTTGGACTTGATCAAGGCCTTGGATACGGTAGATGGTATTCATAGGCTGCGCATATCTTCCATAGAACCTAATCTTTTAAAGAACGAAACCATAGACTTTGTGGCAAATAGTAATTCTTTCGTGCCACATTTCCACATTCCCTTACAAAGCGGAAGCGATACACTTCTAAGGTTAATGAAAAGAAGGTATATGACCGCACTGTACACCGAGCGTGTTGCCAGAATAAAAGCTGTGATGCCCAATTGCTGTATAGGCGTGGATGTTATTGTGGGGTTTCCGGGGGAGACAGAGGAACATTTTTTGGAAACCTACCATTTCCTTAATGAACTCGATATATCTTACTTGCATGTATTTACCTACTCTGAACGGGACAATACGGAGGCCGCTAACATGGATGGTATAGTTCCTAAGGCAATTCGTAACAAACGAAGTAAAATGCTTAGGGGCCTATCTGTTAAAAAACGAAGGGCTTTCTATGAAAGTCAGATCGGGGAAACCCTTAGTGTGCTTTTTGAAGGAGAGAATAAGGAGGGTTATATACAAGGTTTTACGGAAAATTATGTAAAGGTAAAGACACCATGGAATCCGGCTTTGGTCAATACCATACATAACGTTACCCTGACCGATATAGCTGACGATGGCTTGGTAACGATGAAGTTTGCCAATGTTTCGAAGGCTGCGGTTTTAAAGCAATAAAAAAAACCTCTCGATAGAGAGGTTTTTTTGTTAGATTCTTATGCCTACCGGCAACATTTCTTTGTACTGTCTGTTACGGCGAAGGAAGCCAGCTATTTGAGGACTCGTTGGCACCACCCTTAAATTCTTTTCTTGCAGATGATGGAGCACCGCCTTTATAAAGCTTTCGTTAAATCCTTGTTTTGTAATTTCTTCAGGTACCACAATTTTGGTTAAAAACACCTTTCGTTCCTGAGAGGAATATTCAATTTTTGCCAAGTGACCGTCCAAACTTGTTTCAAATTGGCGCAGGAAGGTATTATCCTTAATTAATACATCGTTCATATAGTTGATTTTAGTATTGGTTCAAGACAAAAAAATTACGATGTTCTCGAATCGTAATTCTTCAAAATAAATAAAACTGAAATATGTAAAATTTAGAATTGTATATTTTAAAACTAACAGAAAAGTAAAAGTACTAAAAAAATAGCTAATTTCCTAGTTTTTATATCGTTTCATAGTTATGCCTTCAACTAAAATTCATGTCTACTTTATGCCTGGAATGGCTGCCAATAGCAGTATTTTTGAACATATCAAACTTCCAGAGGACCAATTTGAAACTCATTTTTTGGATTGGGTCTTGCCGGCCAAAGAAATGAATCTGAAAGCTTATGCTAAAGAAATGTGCAGCTTCATTAGTCATAAAAACCCTGTTCTTATAGGTGTTTCCTTGGGTGGTGTAGTGGTGCAGGAAATGGCGAAAATTATTCCTGTTCGGAAAGTAATCATAATATCTAGTGTAAAGAGTAAACAAGAGCTTCCCAAAAGGATGCTTTTTGCACGCTACACAAATATCCATAAATTACTTCCTACCGGTTTGGTGAACAATGTGGAGCTTTTAACAAAATATGCTTTTGGGGAAACGGTTACAAAAAGACTTGCGTTGTACGAAAAGTATTTATCGATTCGGGATAAGCGCTATATCGATTGGTGTATACATGAATTGGTAAATTGGCAGCAGGTAATACCCCCAAAAGGTTTAATTCATATTCAAGGAGCAAAAGACTCGGTTTTTCCTATAACGAACATAAATGACTGCATAACGGTTAAGAAAGGAACCCATGCCATGATAATTCATAGGGCAAAATGGTTTAACGAGAACCTGCCCACAATTATTTTGGAATAAGACAGTTCTATTGATACCTTTGGTAGTAACTAAATTAATTATCATGAAAGTTTTAAAAAATATTTTGATGTTTCTTGGGGTACTCTTTGTAGTGGGCACTTTGATCTTTGCCGTAAACTCCGATGGTATCAATAAAAAAGCAACAAAGGCTATAGTGAACGATAGCATTGAACTAAATGTATCGAGTGCGTACCGTATTTCTTCAATAGATATTCCAGAGGATTTGAATTTTGCCGGCGAACCTGTTCCTCAAGAAGATCCAGAAGTTATGGAACGTGTGGATCGGGAGTTTTTGGTCAATACTTACTGGCAGTCGAATGCACTGTTGCTCATGAAAAGAGCTAACAAATTTTTTCCGGTGATCGAACCTATTCTTGCAAAAAATGGTATTCCCGATGATTTTAAATACTTGGCAGTAGCCGAAAGTGGATTGATGAATGTGGTTTCTCCTGCCGGTGCTACGGGTTTCTGGCAGATTATGCGCGAAACAGGAAGAGAATACGGTTTAGAGGTGAATTCCAACGTAGATGAGCGATATCATTTGGAGAAGTCTACACAGGTAGCTTGCGATTATTTGAACAAGTGGAAGAAAAAATATGGCAGTTGGACCCTCACCGCTGCGGCTTATAACGCCGGCCCTGGTGGAATTAACAGGTATATGAGAACGCAAGAGGTAGATGATTATTATGATTTGCTTTTGGTCGAAGAAACAGGCCGATATGTTTTTAGGATTATGGCCATTAAGGAAATACTTTCCCATCCGGAAAAATATGGTTTTCATTTGGATAAAGACGATCTGTATGCTGCGGTACCCACTTTCCAAGTAGAAGTAGACGAACCCATAAGTAGTTTTACGGATTTTTCCAAGAAGTATGAAATCAACTATAAAATTTTAAAAAGGCATAACCCTTGGCTGCGCGAGCCGCATTTGAACAATAACTCTCGAAAGAAGTACACTATAGAAATTCCGAATAAAGGATATTATAAAGAATCTAAATAAGGAAGTTCTTTGTGCAGATAGGTTGGTAAGTTTACTAAAAAACAACATCCCAAATTCAGAATGAAACAAATTCGGAATTTGGGATTTTGCGTTACTGATGTAAAGTGGGTACAGTGCGCCACAGCAAATATGATCGCCTAAATCTTTTTCATTTGCTGCTGCATCATACGGATCTGCTCCGTAAGCATGTTGTTCTTGTCCATTTTTTTAGCTTCTTTAAGTAACGTGGTAGCTTCCCTTTTACGTCTTTTCTGCATAGCAATGCCGGCTAAACTAAGTTTTGCCATAGCCACATCATAATCCATGGTTAAACCAAGTTTAAGAGCTTTCTTAAAGTATTTTTCGGCTTGTGTAAGATTGGTTTGAGAAAAAATAATACCGTGAAGATAGTTGTAGTATCCTTGTTGCTTTGTCGTTAGGGCACCTTCTGGATTTTTGATTTTTTTCAACCAATTCTCGGTACCTGGTAAATCTTGTTTTCGCATTCGTAAAAATGCCAATAGAATAATTTCATTTCTATAATATAAAAATATAAAAATGGAAGATAACAGCAGTAAGAAGATACCATTTCCTATTTCTCCTTCTATGAATTGATAAATAGCATAGGCAATAATTAGTCCTGCTATGACGAGCTTAATATTTTTGTTGAACATCTGTTGTATTCTTTGGTACGGTTTAATTAGGTATAGGTCAAAAAATTTTACAAATCCATAGGTTTTGTTTCGGTAAAATTTCAGTGTTGCAAAATTAGGTAAAACCTAGGTTTTGGACTGTAAAGAATTCTATAAATATTTTTTTGATAAGGCTTGTCAAAGAAAAAAGTCTTTGTATATTTGCGCCCAGTTTACAGGTAGTTCTGTAAAATATCAAACATTAGAAAAGGTTTTAAGACATGCCCGGACAAAAAAGAACATATCAGCCCTCTAAGAGGAAGAGAAAGAATAAACATGGGTTCAGAGAGCGTATGGCTTCCGTTAACGGAAGAAAAGTTATAGCTAGAAGAAGAGCTAAAGGAAGAAAGAAATTAACTGTTTCGTCAGAGCCAAGACATAAGAAATAAATGATTTTATTTTTTTAAAAATATCTAAGGTGTTACTTTTTTTAAAGTAGCACCTTTTTTTTGCCCTTATCGGACTAAAAGGAATACCTTTTAGCAATTTAATATATTCAAAAGCAATCTAGAACATGCCGAAAAGAAAAGATTTAAACTCCATTTTAATTATTGGTTCCGGCCCTATCATTATTGGCCAAGCCTGTGAATTCGACTATGCCGGATCCCAGTCTTTACGTTCTTTGAGTGAAGATGGTATCGAGACTATTTTGATAAATAGTAACCCTGCCACAATTATGACCGACCCTTCCATGGCAGATCATGTTTACTTGAAACCATTGACAACCAAGTCTATTATCGAAATTTTAAAAGAACACCCACAAATCGATGCGGTTTTACCCACTATGGGGGGACAAACAGCTTTGAACCTTTGTATAGAAGCGGATAAGAAGGGAATTTGGGAAGACTTTGGTGTGGAATTGATCGGTGTGGATATCGATGCCATAAATGTTACTGAAGATCGTGAGCAGTTTAGGGAACTAATGTTGAAGATTGGGGTTGGGATGGCGCCCCAGGCCACCGCTACATCTTTCTTAAAAGGGAAGGAAATAGCCCAAAAATTCGGGTTTCCTTTGGTGATCAGAGCATCTTACACCCTTGGAGGGGCAGGAGCTGCAATTGTATATAAACCCGAGGATTTTGACGAACTTCTAAGTTATGGATTGGAAATTTCGCCAATACACGAGGTAATGATCGATAAAGCCCTAATGGGTTGGAAAGAGTATGAATTGGAACTCTTACGGGATAAAAACGATAATGTAGTCATTATCTGCGCTATTGAAAATATGGATCCCATGGGAATACATACAGGAGATTCCATTACTGTTGCACCGGCAATGACCCTATCCGATAAAACCTATCAAAAAATGCGGGATATGGCAATCCACATGATGCGCAGTATCGGTGATTTTGAAGGGGGCTGTAACGTGCAATTTGCTGTAAGTCCTGATGAAGCGGAAGACATCATCGCTATTGAAATAAATCCAAGAGTATCACGATCATCTGCCCTCGCTTCCAAAGCTACTGGATACCCTATTGCAAAAATAGCTACGAAGTTGGCTATCGGATATTCTTTGGACGAACTGGATAATCAGATTACAAAGTCTACATCGGCCTTATTTGAACCAACATTGGATTATGTAATCGTAAAAATACCGCGTTGGAATTTTGATAAGTTTGAAGGTTCGGATAGAACCTTGGGTCTGCAAATGAAATCCGTTGGAGAAGTTATGGGAATTGGCCGTTCCTTCCAAGAGGCGCTTCACAAAGCCACACAGTCTTTGGAGATAAAAAGAAATGGACTAGGTGCCGACGGTAAAGGTTATAAAGATTATGACCAGATTATAAGTAAGCTCACCATTCCTAGCTGGGATAGGGTGTTTGTTATATACGATGCCATACAAATGGGAATTCCATTGAGCAGAATACATGAAATTACTAAAATAGACATGTGGTTCCTCAGACAATATGAAGAACTGTACCAATTGGAAAAGGAGATTTCTAAATATACGATAGCTACACTCACTAAGGAATTGTTGTTGGAGGCCAAGCAAAAAGGGTTCGCCGATAGGCAAATCGCCCACATGTTGGACTGCTATGAGAGCGAGGTTTATAACAAACGAACAGAGCTTAATGTGAACAGGGTCTATAAATTGGTAGATACCTGTGCTGCGGAATTTAAGGCAATGACACCTTATTATTATTCTACGTTCGAGGCCGAGATAGAGAAGCCCGATGGCACCCGTTACGTGCAGAACGACAGTATCGTTACCGATAAGAAAAAAATTGTCGTACTCGGTTCTGGCCCTAATAGAATAGGGCAGGGGATAGAGTTCGATTATTGCTGTGTGCATGGTGTTTTGGCCGCTGCCGAATGCGGCTATGAAACAATCATGATCAATTGTAACCCAGAGACGGTTTCTACCGATTTTGATACGGCGGACAAACTTTATTTTGAACCGGTATTTTGGGAACATATCTACGACATTATCCGGCACGAAAAGCCGGAAGGCGTTATTGTTCAATTAGGAGGACAAACGGCGCTTAAGTTGGCAGAGAAACTTTCCAAGTATGGGATTAAAATTATAGGTACCAGTTTTGAATCCTTGGATTTGGCCGAAGATCGTGGTAGTTTCTCCAAACTATTGCAGGAAAACAATATTCCTTTCCCGGAATTTGGTGTAGCCGAAACTGCGGACGAAGCACTGGTTCTTGCAGATAGGCTCGATTTTCCGCTCTTGGTCAGACCTTCGTACGTGCTTGGCGGACAAGGAATGAAAATTGTGATCAACAAAGAAGAGCTTGAACAACATGTGGTAGACTTACTTCATAAAATACCGAATAACAAGCTACTTTTGGACCATTACTTAGACGGAGCCATTGAAGCGGAGGCAGATGCTATTTGTGATGGTAAGGATGTGTATATTATAGGTATTATGGAGCATATAGAGCCCTGCGGCATTCACTCCGGAGACTCCAATGCTACCCTACCACCTTTTAATTTGGGTGAGTTTGTGATGCAACAGATAAAGGACCATACCAAAAAGATCGCCTTGGCGCTCAATACTGTCGGACTTATTAATATTCAGTTTGCCATCAAGGACGATATGGTGTACATTATAGAAGCGAATCCAAGAGCGTCCCGTACAGTTCCGTTTATTGCGAAAGCCTATAAAGAGCCTTACGTAAACTACGCTACCAAGGTAATGCTCGGAGAAAAGAAAGTGAAGGATTTTGACTTTAAGCCGCGTTTAGAGGGGTATGCCATAAAACAGCCTGTCTTTTCCTTTAATAAGTTCCCTAATGTAAACAAGAACTTAGGACCGGAGATGAAGAGTACCGGAGAAAGCATCCTCTTTATAGATAGTCTAAAAGATGATGATTTCTATAACTTATATGCCAGACGTAAGATGTATCTAAGTAAGTAGTAATTCTTAGTGTTAAATTATTTCAGTTGATCGTAAAAGCCGTCTTTCCCTGGACGGCTTTTTCATGGAAACGATATACCCCCAAAATGTTGCGTCCTATCCGAAAAGTGGTTTAGGTCTGTGTTGATTTAACCCAAATTATGTAGTAGAACTTCGTTGTGAAGCTTCGAGATGCAATAAATACTGGGTTTGCATCGATTTCAGCATAGCACCGTTATGATGAAATCGAAAAAAGTAGCGCAGCGTTAGTATTTGCAGTAGCTCGGAGCTGCAATAGCATTTCCATCGCATATTTTGGGTTTAAGCTTTCTGTTGAGAAGTTCGCTAGTTATACCAAACCGCATAGCGTTTTCTTCGCAACTCCAATGCCAAGGTTTCTTCCATTTTTAAGGCTTTAGCCCGTGATGTCATTGGAGCTATATGGTTAAATAAACTGCCTCTTAGATAAAGTCCATATTTTTCTACAATAGCTGCCGAAATTTTATGTCCTTTTTTATTGATGTAACCTGTTTCGTGCTGTTGGAATCGTTCTGCCGGCGTTTTACTGGTCATGCCTACATACAAACATTCCAGTACACCATTAAATTGAGGATTTGCTTCGCGGAACTTTCTGTTTTCGGTAAATACTTTTTTGGAAAGCTCCACAACATACACTTGATATTCCGTTTTTGGCATGTTATCTTATCGGGTTATGTTGTTGAACATGTAAAAGAACTATTATATTTATCGATATGCTTTCCTGGCTATCATCTTGGCCGAAAGAATACGAATATCGGTAATTGGTTTGTCAAGGCTATCGGTTTGGACGGCTGCGATGCGATCTACAACTTCCATACCTTGTACAACCGCTCCGAAAACTACATAATTTCGATCTAAATGTGCCGCACCACCCATGGTCTTATATAGTTCGCGATGCGATTTTGGATAGGTGTATCGTGTCATTTGGTTCAACTCTAGTTTTGCTAAAGAGTCCAGTCGGGTTTTTATGAGGTTGGCACGAAGCGCTACATTGGCGGCAATGTTGTTTTGTGAATCATTTTTTGATGGACCCAAGGTATCCAATTGCTTCAATAAATTGGAGTACGCCATAAATTCCGGTTGATGCGCCGGCAGGTTGATAATCTTATTGTAGGCCAGCCAATTATTTATTCTATTTTCGGCAATGGCCAAGGTACTGTCCGTATAGATTTTTCCTTGTATAATGGTAAATTGGGTTCCGCTTGAGGCTTGTTCGGGGTTTTGGTCATCTCCCATTCTAGCGGCATTTAGTGCGCCACGCTTATGAAAAAGACTAGGATGTAGTTCTGCAGGTAGTGTGTACGGGATTTCGGAAACTTTAGATGGTTTTGCCCTTGTTCCAGGATCGCCCGTCTGTACTAGGAAATTTTCGATAACCCGGTGAAAGGCAATATCGTTATAAAAACCTTGATTGACCAGCTGTATAAAATTGTCACGATGTTTTGGGGTCTTATCGGATAATCTGATGACAATTTCTCCCAATGCTGTTTTCAGCAAAACATCTTTCTGCAGGTCACTTTTTTTGACCCAATGCCCCATCTTAATTCCGCAACCAAAAGTCAGCAGTACTAACAAGGAAATTAGAAAGGATTTGAACGGTTCGAAATTCGATTTTATCAGCACTAGAGTCGTTTAAGAGTTTAAAGCTAATCTAAACAGATCGTCGCTTAAAAATATGGGTATTTCTATTCGATTCCAAAAACGATAAACGTAATGCTTGTTCGGTATTGGCTACACGGAACCACTTTTTTACTTCTATACGTATTGATATCGAAAACACCGTATGCTATTATCCACAACTTTTTCCCATCTCTGGCGAGGGCTGGTACGCATAATATTGCAAAACTTCCTCTATAGCTCTGGCTAATGCTTTGTTTACAGGTAGTATTAAATTTCCCAGTTGGAAATCAATTTGGTTCAGCTGCGTATAATACTCCATAAAAACGGGCACATAGAGGCCTTTGGAAATAGCTTCTGTTGTAGCGTCATACCTTTTGGATTGGCTTTCTTTGATTATTTTGCAGGTTGCTAACCTTAATTTTCCATATTTATCCGTATTCGCTGCAAACCCGAACAATCTACATATCAATCCCCTGAATTTATAATCGCTACAGTTTCCTTGGCCGCTAATGGTCAACGGTTCGTAAATAAGACAGGTTAAACTATCCCTTCCTTTAAGTATGGTTAAAATCTTTTCCGCTTGTCCGTTTAAAAACAGATGAAACGCCCAAGGTAAAAATTCTAATGGGGACGCTTCTATATTGGGGTAGGTGCAACACTTTCCGCAGCCAGAAACACAAGATAGTCCGGAGTTTTTTCCAAATTGGGCACTTTCTTGATCCAACTTATAAAAAAGCGCTTCTACCAATTGCACTTTATCGGCTATCGACATTTTTTTATCGAAAGGTAGAACTAAAAGGGTTATAAAGATGTATTTGTTCCAAAAATAAAAGCTAACGTTAATTACGTTTTAAATTGAAAGGCAATTACTTACGAATTACAATGAAAAGTTCCGTAGGTAAGGGCCAATACCAATTTAAATTCTAGATGTCGCATAAAACAAGTTTCTTTTTTACTTATTTGTTGTCATAAAATAGAACCGTAGCTAATGCTATGCTTAGAATTCATTCCTAAACTGAGAAAAAAATAATTCAAATTTTTAATACGACATTCAAAACTTAAATTGGTATAAGTGTTCAATACTTATCAGATGGAAAACATATCTAACATGACCCAACGGACGGTGCCCAAGATTTTAAATGTTCTGTGCCAACCAATCGCCAACCTCGCTTGTCTTATATGCTTTTTGGCCTTCGGACAGGTCCTCGGTTACAATATTTTGTGCCAAGGATTTATTGACCACATCCCGAATGGCCTGTGCTTCCTCGGTTAAATTTAGGTCCTCAAAAAGCATTGCTGCAGATAGAACCGTTGCCAGCGGATTTGCAATATCCTTGCCTGCCGCTTGAGGATAGGATCCGTGTATGGGCTCATAAAGCGATACTTTATTCCCTACGGATGAAGAAGGCATCAAGCCCATAGAACCAGAAATAACCGATGCTTCATCGGTTAAGATATCACCAAATAGGTTTGCCGTAATGATTACGTCATATCCTTTGGGCCATTGGATCAATCGCATGGCGACCGCGTCTATAAATTCGTAGGTAACTTGTACATCTGGATAGTCCTTTTCCATACGCTGCACGGTTTCGCGCCATAGTCTAGAAGATTCCAAGACATTGGCCTTGTCTACACAGCATAGTTTCTTTGACCGTTTCAATGCCATTTCAAATCCTTTTTTGGCCAAACGCTCAATTTCAAACCGTTGGTAGGTCATAGTGTCAAAAGCGGTATCTCCATTGTCCTTTCTTCCGCGTTCGCCAAAATAGACCCCACCTGTAAGTTCTCGCAGGATAATGAGGTCGGTTCCTTCTATGCGATCGCGTTTTAAAGGGGATTTATCGATGAGCGAAGGGAAAGTAAACGTAGGTCTTACATTGGCAAAAAGTCCTAATTTCTGTCTCATTTTCAATAACCCTTGCTCGGGACGCACTTTGGCCGAAGGATCGTTGTCGAATCGAGGATGACCAATGGCACCAAAAAGTACGGCATCCGAATTAGCACAAATCTCGTGTGTTTCATCAGGATACGGATCACCAACTGCATCAATGGCAGCTGCACCCGTCAAAGCAGGTTTCCAACTGATATCGTGGTCGTATTTTTTTGCAATGGCATCACATACTTTTACCGCTTGGTCTATTACTTCGGGGCCAATTCCATCTCCGGCCAAAAGGGCTATGTTTAGTTTCATGGTTATTTTGTTCTATTCGTTCCCGCGAAAACGGGAATCTATTTGTCTATTGTTCTATTTGCTTTTATAGGGTCGTTCTTGAAAAAAGTTCGGGGTTCAAATCCTATTTTAGTTCACGTTTTGGGGGCTAGGTAGCTATCATATTCAACATTTTTTCAGTGGCTTTGATCGCGGAAACCGTTTGATCGCTATCCAGGCCCCTAGAGGTAAACTCCTTTCCTTTGTACTCCCATGTAATTACGGTTTCACAAAGTGCATCGGAGGTACTTCCAGGCGGAATACGTACGGCATAATCGACTAGCTTGGGCAAAGAAATCTTTTTTGTGGCATATACTTTTTTTAAGGCATTCATAAAGGCATCATACTGTCCATCTCCCTGGGCGTTTGCTTCAAAGGATTCACCTTCTATTTCCATGGCTAGTGTAGTGGAAGGCATAAGTCCTTTGGCATGGGTGAGCACATAGGATTTTACGAATACCTTCTGATGTTTGGAATCTGCATCCAATACATCCGAAATTATGAAAGGTAAATCCTCCTTGGTTACCCGTTCCTTTTTGTCGCCTAATTCAATGATACGTTGGGTGACCTTTTTAAGCTCATCGTTGTTTAGGGTGAGTCCTAATTCTTGTAAATTCTTCTGGATATTTGCCTTTCCAGACATTTTTCCCAATGCATATTTACGTTTTCGACCAAAACGTTCGGGCATTAAATCGCTAAAGTATAAATTATTTTTACTGTCTCCATCTGCATGTATGCCAGCGGTTTGCGTAAATACATTTTCACCCACAATGGGTTTGTTCGCAGGGATGCTCAATCCTGTGAAAGCTGATACCAACTTGCTTACCTTGAATAGGGATGATTCGTTTATGTTAATTTCTACCTCTGGCAAAAAATCTTTAATGACCGCTACAGCACTTGCCATTGGAGCATTTCCTGCACGTTCCCCCATGCCGTTTACCGTTAAATGTAAACCATGACAACCTGCTTTTACCGCCTCCATAACATTCGCGACACCAAGATCATAATCGTTATGTCCATGAAAATCGAAATGGTGCTTTGGATAACGCTTTGTAATTTGGGAAATATAATCTGCGGTTTCCGTATGTGTTAGAATGCCAAGTGTATCGGGCAATAATATTCGTTTTACCGGTTGTGTTGCTAAAAAATCCAGGAATTGAAAGACATATTCCTTGGAGTTTCGCATACCATTGCTCCAATCCTCTAGATACACATTATTGATGATGCCCTTGCTTTCCGCTTCTTGAAATACAGCTGCTATTTCGGAAAAATGTTGTTCGGGTGTTTTTTTGAGCTGGTGTTGTAGATGGTTCAGAGAGCCTTTTGTCAATAAATTTTGTGATTTGGCACCTGCTTTTTTCATCCATTCTAGGGAAACTCCGCCGTCTACAAAGGTTAGAACCTCTACACTATCCAAATAATTATGTTCCTTTGCCCAAGAGGTAATCTGCCTTACCGCTTGTAATTCACCATCTGAAACGCGTGCAGAGGCGACCTCGATGCGGTCTACTTCCAATTCTTCCAACAAAAGTTTTGCTAATGTTAATTTCTCTGAGGCCGAAAAGGATACGCCTGAGGTCTGCTCACCATCCCTAAGGGTGGTATCCATTATTTCCAGGTGTCGTTTTTTCATCTATGCCAAACTAATTTGAGACTATTTTTTACGTATGCCGTAACGTTGCAGCGTGCTTAGTATATTTTATAGCGATATCGATTGTTCGTGTAATGATTGCCCAGATTGTGCAATCATTTTACAACGGTGCCAAGGATAATGAACGATTAGAAAGGTCTTGTTTTGGCGAACTCCTTGATATCCTGCTTTATGTTCAACAGATAGTCAATGTCGTCAAAGCCATTGGTCATATTATTCTTTTTGTAGTCGTTGATGTCAAAGGATTCACTTTCACCGGTAGCAAGTAAGGTGATTTTCTGCTCTGGAAGATCTACGCTCAATTCGGTTTTAGGATTTTTTTCTATGGCATCGAATATGCGCTTAAGAAAATCCGCACTCACTTGTACGGGTAGCACTCCTATGTTCAGACAATTTCCTCTAAAAATATCGGCAAAAAAGCTCGAAACTACCACACGAAATCCATAGTCGTATACGGCCCAAGCAGCATGTTCCCTTGATGAACCGGAACCAAAGTTCTGCCCCCCAACAAGTATTTTCCCGCTGTATTTGGAATCATTGAGTACAAAATCGGCTTTTGGAGTGTTATCTTGATTATACCGCCAATCACGAAACAGGTTATCACCAAAGCCTTCTCTTTCAGTCGCTTTTAGGAACCGTGCCGGTATAATTTGATCCGTATCCACATTCTCAATAGGTAGTGGTACCGCTGTAGATGTGATGTTATTAAATTTATCGTATGCCATTGTTTTGTAGCTGTGCGCTGTTCGTCATGCGCTATCCGCATATCTGTTTACGCTTTGTTAATATTTAAATTTTTTGCACTAAATTATTGATACTTCTTTTGGTTTTATTGACTTCATTATCCATTTTTTGATATGTGCTAGCATCTATGTACGCTAAGTCTTTAGCTAGGATTAAAAAATATTCCAACTCACTCGCAGAACCTTGGGAGATAATTAAAAATCGTTTGAATGCAGCGTCTGATTCCCTGCCACATCCCTCTGCAATATTAGAGGGGATAGAATAGGCAGCTCTACGCAGTTGACTTTTCAGCGCAAACTCTTCTGCTTTTGGGAAACTTTGAGTCTTTTTATAAACGTCAAGCGTAATGGCGTGACCTTGTTCCCAAACTTTATATTTTTTAAAATCTCTCATCAAACATGAATTGTACTATCAAATCTAAGTAGCGCAAAGCGCAAAGCGTTTAGCGTACAGCTGCTGTTTCTTTTTCCATTAATTCCCTTGGATCCGTAACCTTTCCAGTAACTGCTGCAGCGGCCGCTACTAACGGACTAGCTAATAGTGTTCTAGACCCAGGGCCTTGTCTACCTTCAAAATTTCTATTGGAGGTGCTAACGGCCAATTTACCTGCTGGAACCTTATCGTCGTTCATGGCCAAACAAGCAGAACAGCCTGGTTCCCTAAGTTCAAAACCAGCTTCGTTAATTATGGTCAGTAGGCCTTCTTCTTTTATCGCTTTTTCTACTTTATGTGACCCTGGTACGAGCCATGCCGTTACGTTATCTGCTTTTTTTCTTCCTTTGACTATAGAAGCAAAAGCTCTAAAATCCTCTATTCTTCCATTAGTGCAACTTCCAAGAAATACAAAGTCGATAGGTTTTCCGATCATGGAATCTCCTTCGCCAAATTTCATATATTCCAAAGACTTTTTATAGGTCGATGCCCCGCCCTGAACCATATTGGAACTTGGTATGTCATTGGAAATACCCATTCCCATACCTGGATTTGTGCCATAAGTAATCATGGGCTCAATAAGGGAACCGTCGAATGTCAATTCTTTGTCAAAAATCGCATCCTCATCGGTGTACAAGGTTTGCCAATAGTCCATCGCTTTGTCCCATGCGGCTCCTTTGGGTGTAAATTCGCGACCTTTTATATAGTGGAACGTAGTTTCGTCCGGGGCTATCATTCCGCCACGAGCACCCATTTCTATGCTCAGGTTACAAACCGTCATTCTGCCTTCCATTGTCATGTTTCTGAACACATCTCCCGCATATTCTACAAAATAGCCTGTAGCACCAGAGGTAGTTAATTGGGATATAATGAAAAGGGCAACGTCTTTGGATGTTACCCCAAATTGTAATTCTCCGGTTATATTAATTCGCATGCGTTTTGGTTTTGGCTGCATAATGCACTGGGTTGCCAATACCATTTCTACTTCCGAAGTTCCAATGCCAAAAGCGATAGCGCCGAAAGCTCCATGTGTAGAGGTGTGTGAATCTCCACAAACAATGGTAGCTCCTGGAACCGTAATACCGTATTCTGGACCAACAACATGTACAATACCGTTTTTTTCGTGACCAAGTCCCCAGTAGGAAATACCATGTTCATTGGCATTTTCTTCAAGCATTTTTAATTGATGCGCGGACAATGGGTCTTCAACAGGTAAATGTTGATTGATCGTAGGCGTATTATGATCCGCGGTTGCGAAGGTTTTTTCGGGATGTAATACCCCTATACCTCGGTTTTTTAAACCTAAAAAGGCAACCGGACTAGTAACTTCGTGAACCATGTGTCTGTCTATAAACAGGACATCGGGTCCATTTTTAATTTGATGCACTACATGTGAATCCCAAACTTTATCAAACAGTGTTTTTTTTGAACTCATCTCCTTTCATTTCTAAGCTAGCAAAGCTACTAAAAGATGGAATTTATTAGAAATTAACAGGTTTGTAAATTACGATGTTCAAAATCAGAAATAGAACCAAAAACAAATTCAAAAACATAATGTACATTGTATAAGCACCCCTACGTATATAGCAGATCGGGCTATTTTTACTATATAATTTAGATTTAATATGTTTAAAAATTTAGCTGTAAACCATATATTATTTTTCTTTTGAATTTCTGTTTGTCTTGCCCCGTGTAGTTGGTATCCACGCGTTAGAATTAACTAATATAATTCCAAATATTCTTGTACTTTACCAGTTGGGCGTAACTATGCCTAATGATTAAATTCTCAGGTTTTTCTAAAGATGGGTCGTCTTTAAGCAACCGCATCGCATAAAAACGTGCTGTTTTAAGAATATCATTGTCCTTTACAATATCCGCAATTTTCAGATTTAAGATGCCACTTTGTTGGGTGCCCATGATATCTCCGGGGCCACGCAGTTTTAAATCGACTTCTGCGATTTCAAATCCGTCATTGGTTCGGACCATGGTTTCCAATCGCGTTTTGGATTCTGCCGATAGTTTGTGGCCGGTCATTAAAATACAGAAACTCTGGTCTGCACCACGACCCACGCGGCCTCGTAGTTGATGTAGTTGGGACAGACCAAACCGTTCTGCGCTTTCTATGATCATTACCGATGCGTTGGGCACGTTTACGCCCACTTCTATTACTGTAGTGGCCACCATAATCTGTGTTTCGCCTTTTACAAAGCGTTGCATTTCATATTCTTTGTCCGCCGGTTTCATTTGTCCGTGTACAATGGATATTTGAAACTCCGGTGGCGGAAAATCCCTTGCGATGCTTTCGTAACCGTCCATAAGGTCTTTGTAATCCAAGGCTTCGGATTCCTGTATCAAGGGATATACGATGTAGATTTGCCTGCCTTTTTTAATCTCGTCCCGTATAAATCGGAATACTTTGAGTCGGTTCGAATCAAACCTGTGTACCGTTTTTATGGGCTTTCTACCGGGTGGCAATTCATCTATAACCGAAATATCCAAATCACCATAAAGGCTCATGGCCAAGGTTCTTGGAATAGGGGTTGCCGTCATCACTAGAATATGTGGCGGGTATTCATTCTTATGCCAGAGTTTGGAACGTTGCGCCACGCCAAAACGATGCTGCTCGTCTATAATGGCCAAACCCAGATTCTTGAATTTTACCTTGTCCTCTAAAAGGGCATGGGTACCTATTAGGATGTTTAGTTCCCCATTTTCAAGTTGTTCGTGAATGGGTTTTCTGGCCGATTTTTTTACCGAACCGGTGAGTAAGGCACAACTAACACTTGTATCTTTTAATAAATCCGAGATGCCTTGGTAATGTTGAGTGGCAAGGATTTCGGTGGGTGCCATCAAACAAGCCTGGAAACCGTTATCAATGGCCAATAACATGGCCATTACGGCGACAATGGTCTTTCCTGAGCCCACATCGCCCTGTAATAATCTATTCATTTGGGCATTGCTCCCCAGATCCGACCTTATTTCCTTTATGACCCGTTTTTGCGCATTGGTAAGCTCAAACGGGAGCTTGTTCGCGTAAAAATCATTAAAACCTTCGCCTACCTGATCAAAAGGAAAACCTTTGATCTTTTGCTTGTGAAGCATATTCTTGGCGATGAGTTGCATTTGTAGGTAAAACAGTTCCTCAAATTTTAGACGAAACTGCGCCTTTGCCAGTAATTCTTGAGTTTTTGGAAAGTGGATACTGTAAAGCGCCTCGCTTCTGGAAATCAGTTTTAATTCATGTAAAAGTCCGTCCGATAAGGTTTCGGAGAATTTTCCTTTGGTTTCTACGAACAGCTGCTGTAGCAATTTACCAATAACTCGGTTCGTTACGCCTTTGTTGCTTAGTTTTTCGGTGGATGGATACACCGGTTGCATGTGTACTTTAAGGCCTTTTTCATGTTCGGAAAGAAGTTCCATTTCCGGATGCGGCATGGAAAAAGTAGTATTAAACACATTGCATTTGCCAAAGATGACGTAGGGGATGTTCAATTTTAGGTTTTCCCGTATCCATTTTTGACCTCTGAACCAGACTAGCTCCATATCGCCCGTATCATCTTGAAAACGGGCCACCAAACGTGTTCCCTTCTTTTGCTCAACAGTTTTTATGTGGACGATTTTTCCAATAATCTGCACATCGGCATTGCTTTTTTGCAGTTGTCCAATTTTATAGTATTGTGTTTTGTCGATATACCGGTGTGGAAATAGATTTAGCAGGTCTTGGTATACATGAATCCCCAGTTCGGACTTTAGGCTATCCGCTCTGTTTGGACCAACGCCTTTTAGATATGCAATGGGAGTTTGAAGCATTGTTGGATTCATGCCACTAAATTACGTAAAAAGCCCCCTAAGCCCCAAAGAGGGGATACTATTTACAATCAAATCGTAAATTGAATGTTTTCAACTTCACCACCATGGATATGACTACCGTGAGTTTAGGCTTTAAGTACCGAAAACCCTAACTTTGGTTGTTTTGAATTCTATGTTTTATGCCCAGAATAAGTATTGTAGTTACTATTTTCTTTACGTTTCTTAGTGTTGCCCAGCATCAAGATAAGGTAGATTTTCTTAGTGCCCGCGCTATTATTTATCCGGTGCCGGAGGATAAAATGATTAGAGGAGCCATAGATTATCAATTTTTGGTAATCGATAGGTTGGATTCTATTTTCTTGGACGCTAAGAATATGGATTTTACATCGGTAAAACTGAATTCTAAAAATCAACAATTCCGTTATGATGGGAAGTATATTGTTGTCCATAAGAAATTTAAAAAGGGAAATACGTATTCGCTACAACTAATCTATACATGTCGCCCCAAACAAACCGTCTATTTTTCCGGGTGGGACGATAGCGTGGACGGGAACGAACAAATATGGACGCAAGGGCAAGGGAAATATACCAGTCATTGGCTGCCCAGTTTTGATGATATGGAGGAGAAGGTGGAGTTTGACCTAACCATATACGGAGGTTCAAATATGACCATAGTAGCCAACGGAAAGCTAATGGAAAAAACTTTCGGCGGACAAGGAACCTATGACTGGCAATTCGACATGCAAAAACCTATGAGCAGCTATCTTTTGGCCTTTGCAATTGGGGACTATAAGAAACAGGTGCTGACATCCAAAAGTGGCATTCCCATAGAAAATTATTTCTATCCAAGCGATAGTGTACGCGTAGAACCGACCTACAGATATACGAAAGAGATTTTTGATTTTTTAGAAACGGAAATAGGAGTTCCCTATCCTTGGCAGAATTATAAACAGGTGCCGGTGCATGATTTTTTATATGCCGGTATGGAGAATACGGGGGCTACCATTTTCTCCGATGGGTTTATGATAGATTCCACTGCTTTTACGGACAAGAATTATGTAAACGTAAATGCCCACGAACTAGCGCACCAATGGTTTGGAAATTTAGTGACCGAGAAAAACGGGGAGCATCATTGGCTACATGAAGGTTTTGCCACGTACTATGCGTACTTAGCTGAAAAGGAGCTTTTTGGAGACGATCATTTTTATTGGAAATTATACGAAACCGCGCAACAGCTAATATCCATATCCGAAAAAGGTGAAGGCCAATCCTTGTTAGATTCCAAAGCCAGTAGTCTTACCTTTTATGAAAAAGGAGCATGGGCCTTGGTCGCCTTGCGGGAAGAAGTGGGGAACGATGCCTTTATAAGCGGGATACAAAGTTACTTGAGAGCCTATCAATTTAAAAACGCAACTGTTTCACAGTTTTTAACGGAAATGGCCAAAGGGAGCAAGCTGGACCTCTCCGCATACAAAAAGAGGTGGTTGGAAAGCAAGCAGTTTCCGGCAGCTGAGGCAATGGCCATCTTGGAAAAATATTCGCCTTCACTAAGCTTGATGTCCCAAATGAACAAGGAATTTGAACGGATGCAAAGTGATGCTATAAATTATGAACGGTATTGGAACAGTTCAACCTCCATGCACTTTAAAAAGTATCTGATACAACAGCACCATCAGCTTTTGCCTAAATCGATTATTGAAAATGCATTTGCTATGGTTTCTTTACCTATTAGGCAAGCGTTGGCTAATTCCTTACTAGGTATTTCCGCAACGTCCCAAGACAAAGAAATATGGAAAACTAGTTATGAGACGCTCTTGGAAGATAAAAGTTATGTTACCCAGGAAATAGCCCTCATAAAATTATGGAGTATTTTTGAGAAGGAGAGGTACCTGTATTTGGATAAATTATCCGATACCGTTGGTCTTCCCAATAAAAACATTAGGTTGCTTTGGTTGACCTTAGCTTTGGTTACACCTGATTATAGAATGGGTGAAAAGGCAGATTACTTAAATGAACTTATCCATTATACCAAATCGGTCTATAATCCGGAAATTAGACAAATGGCATTTACGTATTTAAGAGATATACAAATTATGAACACAGCAGTTCTTAAACAATTGATAAAAGCAACCAATCATCACTCTTGGCAATTTCGAAATTTTGCAAGACGTTTGTTGGACGAGCAGTTAGAAAATGAAGTTGCAAAAAGCCAAATAGAAACTGTTCGTAAAGAACTAAAGGAGGACGATTTGCGTTATCTTAACACCAAACTTAATTTAGAATGAGAGCATTGGTTATTTCCGGTGGTGGCAGCAAGGGTGCATTTGCTGGCGGTGTAGCAGAGTTTTTGATAAAAACCTCAGGTAAAAAATATGATATTTTCGTAGGCACGTCCACCGGTAGCTTGCTTATTTCTCATCTGGCCTTAGGTAAATTGGAGAAAATCAAAGAGATTTATTCAAATGTAAATCAAGATACCATATTTAATAATTGTCCCTTTATTGTAAAGAAAAAATATGGTGTAGACGAGATTTCCATTAACCATTGGAATGTTTTAAAGAATTTCATTGCCGGTAAGCAAACCTTCGGGGAAAGTGAAAATCTCCGAAAAATGATTAAAAAGAACGTTACCATAGAAGAGTTTAATGAGCTTAAAAATGGAGTAACGGACGTTGTTGTAACAGTATCCAATTTGTCCTTGAATCTAGTGGAGTATAAATCCATAAAGGAATGTACCTACGATGAGTTCTGTGATTGGATTTGGATATCCTCAAACTACGTACCGTTCATGAGTTTGGCGCGCGTAAACGGTTGTGAATATGCCGATGGCGGACTGGGAAGTATCGTTCCTATTGAAGAGGCGATAAAACGTGGAGCGACAGAGGTAGATGTGGTCGTTTTACATACCGAAGTTAATTACATGAACAGAATGCCTTCGCGTAATCCGTTTGAACTGCTTACCACGATGTTAAGTTTTATTTTGGATCGTATAGAAAATCAGAATATACGTATCGGAAAATTAGTAGCCAACCAGAAAGATGCCATAATCAACCTATATTATACACCTACGGTTTTAACCACGAACTCCCTAATTTTTGACAAAGCGAAAATGACACGCTGGTGGCAGCGTGGCTATCTCTATGCTAAAAATAAAAACGAAGAAACAAATCCTATTGCGCCCAACGAGAATGAGTGATTTTGGCTGGTAGTCTTTGATTTTTTGGAGTGTAACCGGAAGTTTACGGTAAAAACAACCGCTAGTAAGCGCACTGGTCGTATAAAATTGGAATTGAAATAGCGCGATGGCCAAAATCCAATTCCATTAAAGAAATGTTGGTTTAATAATACAGTCTAAAATCAAGTAGCTTACAAAGATTATAGTGTTTTTGAAACATCTCCTCAACTACCTCTTTATAATTATCGTTTTCTTGATATAGACCAAAAAAAACACGGTCAATAGTACTTATGCTTGAAATCTCACGACGCTTAGTTCCGTACCCTGAAATTGCCCGTGCTCCGGTTATGTCTAAAAAGTATTGGGACTCCTCATCCGTAAGGTCCAGTATTTTTTGATTTGCAAAATGAATGAGTTTCCCTTTCATTTTCCCCTCAAAAAGTTCGGCTATCTCCAAAATGCTATAGTAATAGTCGTTAATTAAGATATTATTGGCCTCTCCAGGCATAATTAGATAGATGATTTCATAATCCTTAAAGTTGTGGTCTTCATACAGTAAATTGTTAAGACTGTCTTCTAATCCTTCAATGGTATCACAAGATTTGTAAATGCTGGTGATGTTTTGATGCAAGGCAATATCCTCTAGGATTTTTAAAACTTCCGTGGTATGGGTATGCTCGGTATCCGGAACTGCCTCAAGGCAAAATATAAATTTATCAGTTTCGGTAACCTTTGCTTGTATAGTACTCATAGTATGCAAAACTCTGGTTTTGAGCCGTGTTTAACAAACAAATTATTAAAATGTTAGGAGGGCGGTATTTACTTTTTCTACTCCGGACTCATAGGATAGTCAGCTATGCGGATTTAAAAGTAATAATACCAATTTAAGTTTTGAATGTCGTATTGAAAATTTGAATTATTTTTTTCTCAGTTTAGGAATGAAATCTAAGCATAGCATTAGCTATGGTTCTATTTTATGACGACAAATGAGTAAAAAAGAAACTTGTTTTATGCGACATCTAGAAGTTAAATTGGTATAATAGTGCATAAAACATAAATCAATACGCTATAAGATAGTAGCGTCATTAAAAAGGGGCTTTGCTTCTAGGGTTTTTATAAAGCTCACTATTTATATCAAACAACAACAAGCGTAGCGTTAACCATATATAATACCATGATAACTCTAGCTTGTTTATCCACTTGTCCATACAAGCATTATCCTTTGCATTGATTTCGGTCAAATACTAAATAAGAAGTCATTTAAACTTTTTCCGTTGGCTAAAAAACTGCTCTTTTTCACTGCGCGCCGCAGCTGGCTCCTCATTCAAAAGCCAAATTGTTGGCTTTTGTTTCGGCCCTGTCTTTTTTTTCCTCCGTATCGATGCTATGTAAGTCAAAAAAAGTATTCAAATGTTCAAAGAACCACTAATTTTTGCTTGGACTCTAAAAGTATAACCCATTTCTAAAATATAAACTAAAATGAAAGTGACGAAATCATCTTTTTCGGATCGGTACGATGCCGATATTATTTTTTCAGGGCCAAAATGTATCTGATGTAACCATCCTCGTGCAGATAGGCCTGTTAGCAGTGCTTGGTGCTTAATTTATTTTAGTGCCAGAGCTCCCCAATTTCTTTTTTAACGTACGATAGCGCAGTGGTGGAAGGTGATGCTTTTTCCATAGTTTCGGTTAGGATATCTTCACGTAGTTTATCCGCTGTTTCCGTTTCGCTCATAGCCGCTTTTCGTATCATCTGTATAGTAGCGCTTTTCGCTGCTTTAATAATATTCCAACACTCATCGGTCATATAAATCTGCTGCGAAAGGTTATGCTCAAATTCGGTCTCTATGTTTTTAATCAGTAAATTTTCGTAATCCGATTTATTGTCCGTTAACGGCCCCACACGCACAACCAAACTTGGAATGGCAATACGCTCCAAAAAGAGTGCCATACGTTCGTAGGCTTGCATTCTTAATGGTAATGCATCTTTTTGTGAATCTTTATGTAGTAGAAAACGTCTGCGACCTTCTTCATTATTGGTATGTAGCCGAAAAAAATAAAACGCTACGGCTCCGGTAACAATAGAGGGAAAAGTATAGGCGAAAAGTTGTAAAATCTGGTCTGAGGTCATGTCTAATAATTTATTGTAGTTCGTAGTTTATATCAGACACTAGAACGACCAATTTTATCAATTAGTATATGGCCTCATCGATGAAATACAACTTTACTGATTTTTCATATCTTCCTTGGCATGGGTATAGAAAGCTTTATAATCTGGATGAATACGGATTTGAATTCCCTCCTTAAAGCCACCATCTTGTGCTTTTACGCTTATACGGCTCCCATTTACGGCATTGTTTACTATTAATTCATTGGAAACCGCCGTTGCCTGATTCAGTGCAATATGTAGTTCTCCGGTAATGTTCATACCTACCACCGTGATTGCGGCTTCAGGATTGGCATTGAGTAATTCCCCTACTTTTGCCAGTAGTTCTTTTGAGGTTGCCAATAGCTCGGTTCCGAGTCCGTCCGTAAAGAAAAAGTCCAATTTTTCGGATATAATTACGACCCCGTCATTTACTTGCACTTTTGCATTTTCCCCTAAGGTACGCTTGGCGTTGGTCAGCACTACCAGTGCAGTGGAATCTGCACTGGCAAAGCCTCCGGTAATACTTTTTATCTGTGCCTCTTTACGCTGCAATGTTTCCAAGGTTTTGTTTATATTCTTGGAATTTTGACTGGAAAGCGTTGCAAAGCTATTCAGGTTTTTCATCAAAGTAGCGTTCGCATCTTGTAGTCCGGTTACTTGGGTCTGCAGTTCCTCGGCTTTTAAAAGGCTGATTCTTTCCGCTTGTTTGGCATCGGATATAATTCCCTTGATAGAATCCAATTGATATTTTAATTCCTGGTTCTCGGAAATAAGCTCACTTTTCCTTTGTCCTTGAAGTGTTAAACAACCCAAGACCATTACTACGCAAAGCACAAAAATATTTTTCATAAAGTATTAATGTCAGTTTGTAACTATTTTTTCTAGCAGAAATGATAGAACGCTTAACCTTTTGGTTTGGTATCTAAAATAGGGGTTTGGTCGCTATTCAAATAATCTAGGCTCATCTCCGTTAGTGCTCTAACCCCCAATAACAAATCACTATCATCTATTTTAAAGTCTGGCGTGTGATGTGGAAAAGACTCTGTATTACCTGGCGTCATTCCTCCTAAAAAGAAGAAAAATCCGGGAGCTTCCCTTTGAAAATAGGAAAAATCCTCTGCACCTGTAACGGCCTTTTGTGTATTCACATTTCCTTCTCCTGCAACCCGTTTTAAGGTAGGCAGCATTTGTGTTACCAGTTCTGGGTTGTTGTAGGTGATATCCGTAGCATCTTTAATTTCACAAGTTGCCTCGCCACCGTATGCTTTCGCAATGGTACTTACCATTTCGACCATGCGTTTGTTCAGTTTATCCTTCATGTCGTAATCCAAGGTTCTTATGGTACCGATCATTTCCGCATCTTCCGGGATAATATTGAAACGAACACCGCTACGTATTTTTCCAACGGTAATAACCGCCGCTTCATTGGTAAGGTTCGTCTCCCTGCTTATAATGGTCTGTAGGCCGTCAATGATTTTTGCACTTATCAAAATAGGATCTATACCGGACCACGGCTGTGAACCATGACTTTGTTTGCCTTTTACTTTTATGGTAAAGCTCTGTGCCGCTGCCATTGTTCCACCAGATTTATAGCGTATGGTGCCAATGGGAGTCTGCGAATTTATGTGCAGTCCAAAAATAGCGTCTACCTTCGGATTTTGCATCACCCCTTCTTTTACCATAAGCAAGGCACCGCCTTCTTCTCCTGGTGGCGGACCTTCCTCGGCAGGTTGGAAAATAAATTTTACCGTGCCTTTTATCTTATCCTTGTTTTTGGACATCACCTCAGCAACACCCATTAAGATTGCTGTATGGGTATCGTGACCACATGCATGCATTACACCAACTTTTTCGCCCATAAACTCCGATGTTACGGTAGACTTAAAAGGAAGGTCGTTGCGCTCCGTAACCGGAAGTGCATCTATATCTGCCCGTAAGGCCACGACCTTACCGGGTTGATCACCTTTTAAAAGACCAACAACTCCTGTATGTGCCACGCCGGTCTGAACTTCTATTCCTAAAGATTTTAGGTGCTTTGCAATTTTCTCCGCTGTCTTGAATTCACGGTTGCCAAGCTCAGGGTTTTGGTGAATGTCCCGGCGCCATTCTATAACTTTTGGTTCTATGGCCTTGTAATCGCCATCTAAATTGGGTCCTTGTGCATTTGCCGTTATCCCAAGAAGAAATACGGCTAAAAATCCTAGTTGTTTCATAGTGCTGGTTTAAAATTTTATCAATCTATAGTTATCGTCCTGTAATTGTATCAATGCGGTCATGGCCGAAAGGGAAATTTGTACTCCGGTTACCAAGTCTTCTTTTGGAAATCCTCTAGAAACCGAAGACTGTCCGCAGAAAATCACCTCGGCTCCTGAATCCATAAGTTGTCGTAATAGTTCTTCGTTCGGATTTTTTACCCCATATTTTTTCTGGTATGCGGTACTATTTGCCACGTCTTTTGAGGCTTTATTGTGAACTATGAGTGCTACTTTTAACTGTTTTAACGGAATACCATTTTGGGCATGCATATTTAAAAAGCGAGCGGCCGTTTCTAAACTGGCGTTCACTTGAGATGGATCCTCAGGAGAACTCATGATGTCAAAAACTGCCCTGTATGTTTTGGTTACATCGGTCTTGAAATCCGGATCGGTAATGTCCCAAACCGGTCCGTAATCCTTGATTATAGGCCCCGTTTTCTTTTCTTGTGCTGTGATACCTGCGAAAACGAACAGGCCTATCAGCAAAGTAACGTAGTTTTTGTGCATAGTTTTTATACTATTTTTTTGAATCAATCGCTAAATATATTCAAATTGTGAGGAATAACCGCTTATTGTTTATAAATCTAAAAAACTACATTTCAACTATCCCTATATAATGGCTAAATTCACGGTCTAAAACCAAGATTGAATTGAGTAGTTATTTAGATGTATTGAACGAGGCACAGCGCGCACCTGTGCTTCATAAAGATGGGCCGCTAATGGTCATTGCCGGAGCAGGTTCCGGTAAGACGCGGGTGCTTACGTACAGAATAGCCTATTTAATGGAGCAAAACGTGGATGCGTTTAATATTTTGGCGTTGACCTTTACCAATAAGGCCGCACGTGAAATGAAAAAACGTATTTCCGATATGGTAGGGGTTTCGGAGACCAAAAACCTTTGGATGGGAACCTTCCATTCCGTTTTTGCAAAGCTCCTCCGTTTTGATGGCGACAAGTTGGGCTATCCGAGCAATTTTACCATTTATGATACGCAGGATTCCCAAAGGTTGATAGCCTCTATTATTAAGGAAATGGGGTTGGACAAGGATATTTACAAATACAAACAAATCCAAAATAGAATATCTTCTTTTAAAAATAGCCTAATTACCGTGAAGGCCTATTTTAACAACCCGGAACTCATGGAGGCCGATGCCATGGCGAAAAGACCAAGGGTAGGGGATATCTATCAGAATTACGTTGATCGCTGCTTTAAGGCCGGTGCTATGGACTTTGATGATCTGTTGTTGCGCACCAATGAGCTGTTGACGCGGTTTCCAGACGTACTTATGAAATATCAGGATAGGTTTCGCTATATACTAGTAGATGAGTACCAAGATACCAACCACTCCCAATATTTGATAGTGAAAGCCTTGGCCGACCGATTTCAGAACATTTGTGTTGTGGGCGATGACGCCCAAAGTATCTATTCGTTCAGGGGTGCGAACATTAGTAACATCCTGAATTTTCAGCGCGATTATGAAAACGTAGGTATGTATCGTTTGGAGCAGAATTATAGGTCTACCAAGAACATTGTAAATGCCGCTAACTCTATCATTGCCAAAAACAAGGACCAATTGGAAAAGGTGGTCTGGACTGCGAATGATGATGGCGGGCAAATTAAAATACATCGCAGTATTACCGATGCGGAGGAAGGTAGGTTCGTAGCCCAATCTATATGGGACCATAAAATGAACCAGCAAATGCATAATGGGGAATTTGCGGTGCTCTACAGAACCAATTCCCAATCCAGGGCCATAGAGGACGGACTGCGAAAAAGAGATATTCCATATAGAATCTATGGCGGACTCTCATTTTACCAACGGAAAGAAATTAAGGATGTACTATCGTATTTACGACTTGTTATAAACCCAAAGGACGAAGAAGCACTAAAAAGAGTGATAAATTTTCCCGCTAGAGGTATTGGTCAGACTACGGTAGACCGTTTGGTGGTGGCGGCCAACCATTATGGGCGTTCGATCTTCGAGGTCATGGAGAACATTTCCAAGATAGACCTTAAAATAAATAGTGGCACCAAAAGAAAATTGGAAGATTTTGTTACGATGATCAAAAGCTTTCAGATAATGAACGAGGGTGCCAATGCATTTGAACTTGCCGAGCATGTGGCCAAAAAAACGGGATTACTGCTAGAATTTAAAAAGGATGGTACTCCGGAGGGCATCGCCAAAATGGAAAATATAGAAGGGCTGCTTAACGGTATAAAGGATTTTGTTGAAGGACAGGTAGAAGTTGTAGATGCAACCGGAAGTATAAGTGAATTTCTTGAAGATGTTGCCTTGGCTACTGATCTGGATAATGAAACCGGTGATGATGACCGTGTAGCCTTAATGACCATACATTTAGCAAAAGGATTGGAGTTTCCCTATGTTTATATCGTAGGGATGGAGGAAGATTTGTTTCCATCGGGAATGAGTATGAATACCCGTAGCGAACTAGAGGAAGAACGGCGATTGTTTTATGTAGCCCTAACGCGGGCGGAAAAGCAGGCCTATCTTACGTATACCCAAAACCGGTATCGGTGGGGAAAATTAATCGATGCCGAGCCCAGTAGATTTTTAGAGGAAATAGATGAGCAATATATAGAGAATTTGACCCCGGTGGATGGTGGCTATCGTTATAAATCTTTAATAGATGCCGATATATTCGGTGAAGTTGACAAAAGCAAGTTGCGCCAAAAGAAACCGGAAAAAGGTACGCCTCCAATTGTGGGCAAACCTAACAGTAACCAACTTAAAAAATTACGTAAAATAAAGCCGGAGTTGGCGAGACCTGTTGGTAATACCAATCAGATAGATGCCAACTTGGCAGAAGGTTCGGTGGTTAACCACAACCGTTTTGGTAGGGGACAGGTATTAAAAATTGAAGGTGTAGGGAATGACCGTAAAGCCGAAATAAAATTTGACCAAGGCGATGTTAAAAAGTTATTGCTGCGATTTGCAAAGTTAGAGGTGGTTTCTTAACCTATTTCGGAACTTAGACCTCGTATATGATCATCTTGTTTAACGTATAGTATTTTGTGACTTATTACAAGATAGGTAATGATTTTATGTAATTTTTGCGTAATTTAAAGAAGTAATAAAAGTTATAAAATTTGGCCGAATTCATTAAAATATACGAAGAGAATCCCAACCCTAAACAAATTAATAGGGTAGTGCAGGTACTGCGAAAAGGCGGCCTAATTATTTACCCTACCGATACGGTATATGGATTAGGGTGTGATATTACCAATACAAAGGCCTTAGAGAAAATAGCGCGTATAAAAGGAATAAAATTGGCCAAAGCGAACTGGTCCTTTATTTGTCCTAACCTTAGCAATCTCTCCGATTATGTGCGTCAAATAGATACGGCAACCTTTAAGATTTTAAAAAGGGCATTGCCTGGTCCCTATACTTTTATTCTTCCCGGAAACAATAATTTGCCAAAGGATTTTAAAAAGAAGAAAACCGTTGGTATTCGTGTGCCCGATAATGCCATTGCGCAAGCACTTGTAGAAGCTTTGGGAAACCCTATCGTATCTACCTCTATTAGAGATGATGATGATGTTTTGGAATACACCACTGATCCGGAACTTATCTTTGAGAAATGGGAACATTTGGTAGATGTTGTTATTGACGGGGGCTATGGAGGTAATGTAGGATCAACGATTATTGATTTATCCGATGGATATCCTCAAGTGATTCGCGAAGGCAAGGGGAGTTTGGATATTATCTAGTAACTACCGATGTTACAGTTTAGGTCCAATTCAAATGCTTATAGCGCCTCAATGGGTGTTAGGGTCAATAACTAATTGCCATTTATTCATAGTAATCCTAGTTGAAAATATCGCATAAAAAAAAGGGTGCTTGACTTGTCAAACACCCTTTTGTATAATGTATATGATCTATCGATTATTTATTGATAGCAGGGTCTTTCATCCCTTCCTCGATCATACTGTAGAACTGGTCTATTTTTGGAAGTACGACGATTCTTGTTCTTCTGTTTCTAGATTTTTCTGTAGAGGATACCGGGATATACTCGGATCTTCCGGCCGCGGTCATTCTCTTTGGGTCTACGTTGAAATCATTTTGCAATATTCTAACTACGGATGTTGCACGTTTAACGCTCAAATCCCAGTTGTCCAACAAAGCACCGTTTCTTCTGTAGGGTACATCATCTGTATGCCCCTCTACCATAAATTCAAAATCCGGCTTATTGTTTACAACCTTGGCTACCTTGCCTAAAACATCTTTGGCTCTTTTGGTAATATTGTAGCTCCCGCTGCTAAACAATAACTTGTCGGAAATTGAAACAAAAACAACTCCTTTTTCCACACTTATTTCGATGTCCTCGTCGTCCAAGTTGCCCAAAACACCTTTTAAGCTCTGTACCAACGAAAGGTTTACAGAATCTCTTCGCGTAATGGCATCGTTTAATTTACGAATGGTCAAATCCTTTTCTTGCAGGCTTTCCAAAGATTTCTCCAGGTTCTCCGCACCTTTTGTAGTTAAGGTAGTAAGATTGCCCATGTTGTTGATCAATTCCTGGTTGTTTGCTTTTAAGAACGCATTTTGGTCTTCTAAAGTTTTTAACCTGGCCGAAGCGGTAGCCTCTTCTTCTAAACAATCGTTTAATTTAACCGTGGCGGAATTCAATAAATCCTGCGTTTCCTTGTGTTTTGCCTCCAGATCCGAAAATTTCTTTTTCGATACACAAGAAGATAATAAGAACGTTGCTGCAAGACAGCCTAAAATGATTTTTTTCATAATTGTGAACTATATTAAAAGATTTGTTATTTACTGTGTTTTAGTACTAATCAACTTCAAATTTATACAAATTGTGATATGTTAAATCTCTCTGCTAGTTAATCTTTTACTAAAATGTTAAACTTCTTTACTCCATGTACGAAATAGGACCATACTATGGACGTTGTTGCATAGTACTTAATTGTAAATATAGCTTTCTCCCGCTTCTTTAGCATTTTGGGCAGTTGCCTATAAAAACTAAGATGCGCCCTTAAAATAGCGAAACAGTGTTTAAAGCGACCTTGAAGAATAAAGCGTAGTGCAGCTACCCCATCTAAAAGTAGCCGGACAAAAATAATGGCAAACCCTATTCTTAAGGGAAGATTTTTGGTGATGGAAAAGAGCGAGTTCCTAAAGTTAAGATATGTTTTTTTTGGATTCATATTGCTTAAGGTAGAGCCGCCAAGGTGATAAACGTAAGATGCCCCGACATAATATATTTTATGCCCTTTGTTTTTTGCCCGCCAGCAAAAATCAACTTCTTCTTGGTGGGCAAAATAGTCGGAATCAAAACCATCTAAAGCTCTAAATACCTCACTTTTTACGAACATGCAAGCTCCAGTGGCCCAGAATATTTCTTTGACGTCATTGTATTGGCCCGTATCTTGTTCCAAGTGCTGAAATATTCTACCCCTGCAAAAAGGATATCCCAGTTTATCTATATAACCTCCTGCGGCCCCTGCATATTCAAAGTGGTCGGGTTTTAGTAGATCTAATATTTTGGGCTGTATAACACTTGCTTCGGGTATATGTTCAAAAGCTTGGATGACAGGTTCCAACCATCTCTCGGATACCTCTACGTCAGAATTCAATAAACAAAATATATCCGCTTTCACCTGTTGCAAAGCTTCATTGTAGCCTTTGGCATAGCCGCCGTTACTACTGTTCCGGATTATTTTTATGCTCGGGTAATTGTCTGTTAAGAATGATATGGAGCCATCTGTAGAGGCATTGTCAGCCACATAGATCTCAGCATTGGCAGAATAGTTTATAACCGATGGCAAGAAACGCTCCAAAAGCACTTCTCCGTTCCAGTTGAGTATGACGATAGCGATCTTCAAACCGATCGCAAATTAACGGCTAAATTCAGGAATCTCCCGTAAAAACTCATATTTTTCCTCTTTTTTGAGCATCTGACAGTAAAAATGCTGCAGCCCGTTGGTCACCATAAGAAAGGTGGCATCAAGCTTAAAATTGTACCTGGCGATCTGGTCGAAGGTATCCTGATTGATTTTTACCTCGGGGGCCTTACACTCTACCAGTAAATGAATGCTGCCGTCCGCATTAAAAACGACGATATCGTATCTTTTTTTTAAGCCGTTCACTACAATCTGTTTCTCTGTATTGATATGGCTAAGAGGGTACTTTTTTTCTAGAACAAGATAGTTTAGTACGTGCTGGCGCACCCATTCTTCCGGCGTTAGCCGAACGAACTTTTTCCGCACTAGGTCAAAGATGAAGGGCTTATTTTGTTTATTTTTGAGCCTGAAGCTGTAGCTGGGAAATTGTAACGGTTGCATGACACAAATTTCATCATTTTTTCCGAATGGACGAAGCATTACAAATTGTAAACGATATACGTAAGGGGATTTTAAAACCTATCTATTTTTTACATGGTGAGGAACCTTATTATATAGATAAGATTTCTGATTATATAGCCAGCAAAGTGCTCACCGAGGAGGAAAAAGGCTTTAATCAAATGGTGCTCTATGGAAAGGATGTTAGTATTGATGATATCGTAGGAAATGCCAAGCGCTATCCTATGATGGCAGAAAAGCAAGTGGTTATTGTAAAGGAGGCCCAACATCTCTCGAGGACCATAGAAAATTTGGCCGCCTATGCCAAGAATCCGCAACAGACCACCGTTCTTGTAATTTGCTACAAATACAAGAAATTGGACAAACGCAAGCCACTATACAAAGCGGTTAAAAAAAACGGGGTAGTTTTTGAAAGTCAGGTTTTAAAGGACTATAAGATTCCGTCATGGATTCAAAAAACGGGAAAGCAAGTAGGTTTTTCCATTCCACAGAAATCTGCCATGCTTTTAGCGGAACATTTAGGAACCGATTTGGGGAGAATTTTAAGTGAACTTAACAAATTAAAGTTAATGCTACCGCAAGGCATAGAGATCACTCCGGCCCACATAGAGGAACACATTGGTATTAGTAAGGACTATAATAACTTTGAACTTAAAAAGGCCATCGGCGAGCGTAATATGTTGAAGGCGACCAAAATTGTCAATTATTTCGCCCAAAACCCTAAGGACAATCCGTTTGTGCTTACCGTTACCATGCTCAATATATTTTTTACCCAGTTGCTTCAGTACCACGGTCTAAAAGACCATTCGCCAAAAAATGTAGCTTCCGTGTTACGTATTAATCCTTATTTTGTGGACGAAATGCAAACCGCCGCCCGAAACTTTCCTATGAAAAAAGTGAGTCAGGTAATTTCCCATCTACGAAAAATGGACATGAAAGGAAAGGGATTGGGCGCTACCAACATAAATCAGTCCGATTTGTTAAAAGAACTTATCGTAAAGATTTTTTAAATTAACCAAATAAGTTACAAGCCGGTAAAAGCCGTAAGGCTCTTGTTCGAACATCGATACACGCTACACTACAAACCTAATCTGTTAGCGACTAAAGGGCATTAGTGTTTATTTTCTGTCAATACTAAACTTACCGGGCCCAAGCAGGGCTATGGTTATAAAGGAGACCAGGAACAAGAGCGCTTTTTCTTTTGTTCCTAATGGGTCTGCGCTGTGTACGATAAATGCGGCGACCAACATGGTAATTATGACCGGGATACTAGCAAACCGTGTCTTGTAACCTATAATTATCAAAATAGGACAAATAAATTCACCAATTACGGCAAGAAATAGAGAAGGGGTAGCGCCAATTCCAATAGGATCACCAAATTCAAAATTGCCAGAGATAAGTTTTTGAAATTTTGGAAGACCGTGGGTGATCATTAGAACAGACATGGAAATCCTGAAAAAGGCAAGCCCAATATCTTTTAAGGGGGAGGTGTTCATATTATTTTTTTTTATTCTGTTTAAAATTATCAATTTTTATTGTCTTATCTAAAATTATTTTCAATTGATTTATAAGTTCTGCGCTATTTGTAAGATTAAAATACAAGGGCGGCTTTATTTTAAGCACATTGTCATAAGGGCCATCTGTGCTTATCAATATGTAATTTTCACGTAAACTATTTTTTATGGTTTGTGCTAATGCGGTATCAGGGCTACCATTAGGCCGTATTATTTCTACCCCTAAGAACAATCCGCTCCCTCGAACGTCCCCAATTGCCTTATACCTTTCTTTAAGTGCCGAAAGTTCATCCTTAAGGTAAGAGCCAACTTCAAATGCATGCGCTTGCAGCCGATCCTCCTCAATGACGTCCAAAACGGCTTCTCCTATGCCACAGGAAACCGGATTACCGCCAAAAGAGCTGAAAAACTCCATACCGTTATCAAAACTTTCCGCAATTTCGCTTGTCGTTACAACGGCCCCAATAGGATGTCCGTTCCCCATAGGTTTGCCCAATATCACCATATCCGGAACTACGTTGTACATTTCATAGCCCCAAAAATGTGATCCTAGTCGGCCAAACCCTACTTGTACTTCATCGCTGATACAAATACCGCCTTGCGCACGAATTTTAGGATAGACCTCTTTTAAATAATTCTGGGCCAAAGGAACCTGGCCGCCACAGCCCACAATTGGTTCTGCTATAAATGCCGCTATGTTACCTTCTTCATCTGCAATCTGTTTTTTTGTAATATCCGAATAATGGGCGCTGGCTTCCGACTCCGATTCAAAACCGCAACCATAAACCTTGGGCATTGGGGTCTGTAGAATATGTTCCATTTTCCCCTTTCCGCCCTTGTGGTTGTATTTGTAATGACTAATATCGATACCGTTTTGGGTATTGCCATGGTAGCCGTGCTCCAAAACCATCACTTTTTTCTTGTTGGTATGGGTTTTGGCCATTCTCATGGCAAGATCACTTGCCGCACTGCCGGAGTTTACAAAAAAGACCTTATTGAGTTGAGATGGAAACTTGGATAACAGCTTCTCCGAATAGGATAGCAGTTCTTCGTACACATAACGGGTGTTGGTGTTTAAACGCGCCATGGTTCGCTGTCCTGCTTCCACAACCCTGGGGTGGCAATGACCTACCTGCATAATATTGTTATAAGCATCCAGTATGGTATTGCCATCCGTGTCGTACATAAACTGGAATGCAGAGCGTGACATTTGAATAGGTTCCGTATAACTTAAGGATAGTGCATTGCTTATATTTTTTGTTCTTCTATTAAGCTGATGTTCCAAGGTTTGCTTTTCCGTTTCGTTGAAGCCGCAAGCTTTTCTAAACGTGTCTTTAACAAGAATAGGATTAATGCTCAGCCATTTTCGCAATAAATTCCAAGCCGGTTGCTCGCTAATGGTAATATAATCCGAATCAGGTTTCTGTTTTTTGGTGTGGGCCGAGTTACATACACTAGTACATAATCTGGCCGCAATTAGGTAGTATAACGCATCTAGCTCCAGTTCTTCCAAGGGAAGTACGGAATTATAGGCCGATACTACTGTTTTTGCCACCATTAACGGATTTTTTTCACCCATCATCACATACGTAAGGCCTATGGCAAGTTCGTTAATGAGCCACGTGTGGCACATATCACCAAAATCGATAACTCCCGTAACTTTTCCGTTCGTAGTTAGTATGTTCCAATCGTTGGCGTCGTTATGTATCGTGCTTTTACGAAACCGATGTTGGACAGGAGTGATTTGCTCATGGAACTGAATAAAAAAATAACGAACTATGTTGCGATCTTTTGTATCTGGGATATCATCCAAATATTGACGGTTGTTCGTGAAATGTTTTAAATCCCATAGGGTTTCCTTTGCGCTGATCACTGCATCATAGTGCCCTAATAGGGTTTTGTCTATTGTTCCCATAGCAGTACCAAAAGAACGTTGTAAAGCCTCATCTTTATCAATTTCAGCTAAAAATTCACCTTCGATAAAGGGTAAGAGCCGGTAAATGAAACCATCTACTATGGTATACGTGGAGTTTTCCAATGAATTGATGCTCTTTGAAAACTGTAAACCTGGTATTTCTTGCAGTTTCCCTGCCACGGTATCCTCGGCTTGTAAGATAGCAAGCGTCTCTTCCGAATAGGGATATTTTTTTAAAACGAAGGTGCCCGAGTTGGATGTTACCTTGAAATTTACGCTTTCATAACCTTCTAAAGCGTTTAAAGAACATGCATCTATTGCGTAGTATTTCTTTAGAATAGAATCCATTTTTTGGTGATTTTGGTCGTTTGGAACAAAATTACTCGTTGTAAACGAAAAATGGTATGAATAAATACGTTTTACTTGGAAAATAACAAGAAATATGATTCTTATACTGGAATCAACATTTCTGTAAATACGTTTACAAAAAAATTATAACCGATTACTATTACCTCAATTTTGGATAATCAAGTGGATTTGCTTCATGGATGATGTCATACACTTTTTCAAAAATATCCTCTGCATTCGGTTTGGAAAAGTAATCTCCGTCCGTTCCATAAGCGGCCCTATGTGCTTGTGCGGTCAAGGTTTGTGGCGCGCTATCCAAGTAACGGTAGCCCTGCTGCTTTTCTACAATTTCGTTTAGGAGGTAGGCGGCGCACCCACCTGGAACGTCTTCGTCTATCACCAAAAGCCGGTTCGTTTTTTGAATACTCTTGACTACATCGTGGGTTATGTCAAAGGGAAGTAGGGTCTGCGCATCGATAACTTCTGCATCTATGCCTACTTCCAACAATTCCCTGGCCACTTGTGCTACTATTCTTAGTGTAGAACCATAGGAAACCAATGTTATATCGCTTCCTGTCTTTATGGTTTCCACAACGCCAATAGGTGTGCAAAATTCACCTAAATTATTAGGTTTGGGTTCTTTTAAACGATAGCCGTTAAGGCTTTCTATGACCAATGCGGGCTCATCACTTTTCATTAGCGTGTTATAAAAACCTGCTGCCTGGGTCATGTTTCTTGGTGCCAATATATACATGCCTCGCAGCAAGTGTATGAGTCCCCCCATTTCGGAACCGGAGTGCCATATCCCTTCTAATCGGTGCCCACGGGTTCTTACGATCAACGGTGCTTTTTGCTTTCCTTTTGTACGATATAGCAATGTTGCCAAATCATCCGTTAGGGAAGACATGGCATAAAATATATAGTCCAAGTACTGAATTTCTGCAATGGGCCGTAAACCTCTCATTGCCATGCCAATACCTTGGCCAATTATGGTTGTTTCCCTTATGCCCGTATCCGCTATTCTAGTACTTCCATACTTTTCCTGTAAACCTTCCAGACCTTGGTTTACATCACCTATGACTCCGGTATCCTCTCCAAATATCAAGGCATTTGGATACGTGTTAAATAGTTGGTCAAAATTATCCCTAAGAATAACACGTCCGTCTACTTTTTCCGTATTTGTAGCATAAGTGGGTGCAATGGCTTCTATATTGGTCGCCCTATTTTCGTTGGGACTGTATAGATAGGAACTGAATTCTGGTTGCGCTTCGGCAAGAAAGTTTTCTACCCAGTGTACCAAGGCCTGTCGTTCCGGTGTCGCTTCCCCCAAAAGGTAGCGCAGCGATTTTCTGGATGCGATGGCCAAATCTTTTAATATAGGTTCTTCAACCGCTATAAGATCATTTTTCAGCTTGGTCAAAAAGTTCTTATTGGGACTTTTACTTGCGGCCGAATGCAAGAGCTGCACAAGACTTTTTTTCGCTTTAATATTTTCTTTTAAAAATTCTGCCCAGGCTTCTTTTTTGGCTTCGCGCACGGTTCTCTTCACCTGCTTTTCCAAGTCTTCCAATTCTGAGGCGGCCGCAATTCCGGACTCCAATATCCACTCTTTGAACCGTTTGTTGCAGTCATTGTCGCGTTCCCATTCCAAGCGCTTATCGTCTTTGTAGCGTTCGTGGGAACCGGAAGTGGAGTGTCCTTGTGGTTGGGTCAGTTCGGTTACGTGAATGATTACCGGTACATGTTCCTGCCTGGCAATATCCGAGGCATTTTCGTAGGCATGCATTAAGGCGGTATAGTCCCATCCCTTAACTTTTAATATCTCATAACCCTCATGTTCCTCGTCGCGCTGAAAACCTGATACTATTTTTGAGATGTCCTCTTTTGTAGTGTGGTGTTTAGCGGGTACGGAAATTCCGTATTCATCGTCCCAGATACTTACGACCATGGGAACTTGTAGTACACCTCCCGCATTTATGGTTTCCCAGAACATTCCTTCGCTTGTACTTGCATTACCTATGGTTCCCCACGCCACTTCATTACCGTCATCTGAAAATTTGGCACTATCCATTCCTTTCTCCTTTCTATATACCTTTGAGGCCTGGGCCAATCCAAGCAACCTAGGCATTTGCCCCGCGGTACAAGAAATATCTGCGCTACTGTTTTTCTGTTGTGTTAGATCTTTCCATGTACCATCCTCGTTAAGGCTGTAGGTAAGAAAGTGACCTCCCATTTGGCGACCGCCGCTCATGGGTTCCAGTTCCATGTTGGTGGTTGCGTATAGGCCATGAAAAAAATCCTTTGGTCTTAAAAGCCCTAAGGCCATCATAAACGTTTGGTCCCGGTAATATCCGCTTCTAAAATCCCCGTCTTTAAAGGCTCTTGCCATTGCCAATTGAGGCAGTTCCTTGCCGTCTCCAAAAATCCCGAATTTAGCCTTGCCGGTAAGTACTTCTTTTCTACCCAAAAGACTACAAGCCCTGCTTAGGATAGCTATTTCGTAGTCTTGAAGAATTTGTGCCTTAAAATCTTCAAAGGAAATATCGTTGCTTGTTTTGGAAGAGACGTTCATAGGCCATTTTGTATGATTGCAAAAGTACTTAAACAAAAGGGTTTTTGCAATGCTACAACGTCAATATTGGTTGAGATATTACTAGTTTAAGCAACAAATAATTATGTATTTGTTAATAATTGCTTAATAATAAAGGGTTTTGTTGCGGATATGAAACCTAAAACCAAGTCCTGGTAAATAAACCTGTGAGTGTTCTGGGGCTCACCGTAATTATAAAACGGATTTTCTCCCCATAGTTTGGTTGGCCTACTTCCCAGCCATTGTTGGAGTGAACGGGGAAATACAGCTCAAAGAAATCGGTTACCAGGTTTAAACGAATACCGGAATCATAAACAAATTTTGCTTTTGTACCGGAATTTTTTACTAGCCCGGCATCACCGTAAACCTCTATCCATCTCCAGAGATTAATACTAGAGTTTACAGTGGTCATCCAATTATCGGAAAAGCGGTATTCTTCGTCCAAAAATGACTTAAAACCACCTTCGGCAATAATGAGTTGTTGGCTGTAGATTCCCGAATCTTCCGATTGTCCCAAATAACTATAATCAAACAGATAGTTTGTTGGCCTATCCAAGGCAAAGTTAAAGAAGTTGGTATCGGTGTTGTTGCTCAAAAATTTACCAGCAAAGAATCTAAGATTGAATTGTCTGTTACTTTCAAAAAGCTTTCGGTACTCATATTCGAAGGCCACTTTACTAAAATTGCCTGCCAACTGAAAATCAACAGACCACGAATTATAATCCAGTATGCCATTATGCCTGTTTAAATATCTGGCATTAAACACGCTATAATCTGGGTTTTCGAAGTCGTTGGCCAAATCCTGTATACTTTCGTCAAAATCACGAAGAATATTAATATACCTAAAGGTTAAAAATTCCCGCTTATCGGACCTAAGGTCATCCGGTCTCCAACCAAAACTTAAGGAAGGTGTTACCGAAGTTGCCCTGGAGTTTACGTTAAAATGGGAAGTGGAAGCGGAGATGCCATAGTTAGAAACATAGAGTCCGGTTTTGTTCAAATACTTCCGATAGTTGAACCTTCCATACCCTACAAAAGCTTTTTCCCTAAACGAATAGGAGGGGGCGAAATCGTAGACAAAGGGCCGTTCCAAAAATGTTTTGTTATAAAGCCGCATACCTGGTGTCCACCCATCATAAATATTAAAGTTTAACACAGGTACGTAGAATACTTGGTTGTAATTTGGATTTTCTGAATCCTTGAAGAATGTAAAGTGCAGTTTTTTGTTGCTTGAAAGAAAACCACCGAGTGACTTCCAATTATCCCGTTGGTTGAACTCAGGTATCTTTTGATCGTAGTTCAGAACTAATTTGTCTTCCTCCTTATTTGGAACGGTAAATGTTTCGACCTCTTTAATATCGGAAAACCAATATTTAGAAATAACGCTATCATTCTTAAGTCCGAACATGGATATAGGTACATTGGTACCTGCCTTATTTTTTATACTAACGGCAAGGGAATCACCAAGTTTTTCAACTTTTTTTATCTTAAAGTCTATTCGATTGTCAGACGCTATGTATTCTTCAAAGAACCAGTTGATATCTTTTGTGGTTGCCCGTTTTAGGATAGACTCAAAATCCTTGGTGCTTACTTTGTTTAATTGGTAATACGTAAAAAAGGACTTAATGCTTTCGTCCACTTTTTCCTTACCTACGTAATTGGCCAAATAGGCCAGTCCCAGACCGGCCTTGTACTTATTGGCTATTTTTTGATTGAATTTGATCAGGGAATCGTTGCGAACCGTTAGGGCTTGATCTCTGTTGCTTCGCGCCATTAGGTTATACAAAAATGCATATTGATCATTGAAATCCATTTTTGCCAGGTTAAAGCTACGTAGACCCCAGATACGCGATAAGTTCCCAAAGAGTTTTTGATCGGGATAGTATGCTTCTACATAAGCGATCATCAAATAATTGGCTATTGCGCTATTTAACCATTGTTCACTTCTTGGGTCTAAAAAGAGGGTTTCCTTGAGCATACTGTTCAATGCCGTTTTCAGAAATTTCATCTCAAATTGAAACTGCTGTTCGTATGGTCTTAAGAAGGAGGGTAATAGGTTGAGACCAAAAAGAGGGTCTTTGTTATAATCCAGTTGGCTTACCAATAGTTTTTTATGGGGATAGTCCCCCAGATTCTCATGAATGAAATCCGTTATCCTGTTTATACTGATGCTTTGTTCCATAGAACTGTACCGTGGCGCGGAAATATCTGTTTCTATGGTTAGCGTAGGCGTTATATGGGTTATGAAATCGTCAGTGGTTCTTAAGATCAGTTCAGCACTTTTTTGTTTTTCTCCCGTTATCTGAGCGAATTGTGAGTTGGGAAATTTCGATTCTGTTCCTATTGTTAAGTTGGATGTTAAATAAAGGCTGTCCGGATAGTTAAACTCTATGGTCGTTTTGGTAATATTGGTGTACAGGTCCTCTAAGTCCTTATTTGCGTATAAACGCCACTTACCGTCGTATACCGCCGGGGTGAGGTACCAATCCTTTAAGTAATAATTACCCCTATTGTCATATCCGTAGGTGGTAAATTTATCCGAGGGTAGTTTCACTTTATAGGTAATGAATATTTTGGTGGTCGTCTCCGGCGCCAAGGGTTTGTTTAGCCTAATTTGAACAATATCTTCTCCCGGAGCCCGATCCCATTGCAAGCCGTTATATTCATTATCTACTACACTGATAATATTGGTGAAGCCGCGTTCACTATCCTTTGCCAGGTGCAGACTTTTTTTAAACTCTTCACCAAAGCGTTTGGCCAAGCCAGTGTTTTTTTTGGAGTAGGCATTGGCCCAGTCATTAAAATACAGAATACCGAGGCTATACCGCGAGTCGTTATAATAGGTGTATTCTTGTTTAATATCCAGTTCCTTGGTATACTCGTTTAGGCTTACCGAAAGCTTTGTTTCGTATTGGGCAAAGACGGGTACGCCCATCGCTAAAAGCAGCAATAAGCCTAATAATCTGATATATTCGGGAACTATTCTCAAGGAATTTGTTAAAAGTTAGGACTCAAGGTATGTCCTTTGTAGAACGAATCTATAATTTCTACGACCTCTTCGGGCGTATCCACTACCTTGATCAAGTCTAGGTCTTCTGGGCTTATGGTACCTTCTTTCAACATAATATTCTTGATCCAATCCAACAGACCGGTCCAAAATTCACTTCCCACTAGAATAATAGGGAATTTTCCGATTTTATGGGTCTGTATCAAGGTAATCGCTTCAAACAACTCGTCCAAAGTGCCAAAACCACCTGGCATGACCACAAAACCTTGGCTATATTTGACGAACATGACCTTTCTTACAAAGAAATAATCAAAATCCAAGCTCTTGTCATCATCTATGTAGGGATTGTCATGTTGTTCAAATGGAAGGTCTATATTAAGGCCTACCGATGTTCCCCCGGCTAAATTCGCCCCTCTATTTCCCGCTTCCATAATACCCGGGCCACCACCTGTGATTACGCCGTAACCCGCTTCGGCAATACTTTTGGATATCTCTACCGCCAATTGATAATATTTGGCATCCTCTTTGGTCCGCGCAGAACCGAACACGGATATACATGGGCCTATCTTGCTCATCTTTTCAAAACCATTGACGAATTCGCCCATAATCTTAAAAAGGGCCCAAGAATCGTTGGTCTTTATTTCGTTCCAACCTTTATGATGTTTTTCTGATCTCATATTGTTTATCTATCCGTGCCTAACCAAAAATAGGGCCAGGGGTACTATTTAATATTCATTTCTTTTCTCAAAAATTCTGCCGTGTGGCTTTTTTTGTCCTTACAAATCTGTTCTGGGGTTCCTTTGGCCACCAATTGGCCACCCGATCGGCCACCTTCATAACCGATGTCTATAACATAGTCCGCCAGTTTTATCACGTCAAGATTATGCTCAATGACCAAGACCGTATTTCCTTTGTCCGCCAATTTGTTCAAAACTTCCATTAAAACCCGAATATCTTCAAAATGAAGTCCTGTTGTGGGTTCGTCCAAGATATAAAAAGTATTGCCGGTATCCCGTTTAGATAGTTCTGTGGCCAGTTTTATACGTTGTGCTTCTCCGCCCGATAAGGTGGTAGACTGTTGGCCCAGAGAAATATAGCCCAGCCCCACATCTTGTATCGTCTTTAACTTCCGATGAATTTTAGGGATCAATTCAAAAAAGGCGACCGCTTCGTCGATGGTCATTTCGAGCACATCGGCAATGGACTTGCCTTTGTAGCGAATCTCCAAGGTTTCCCGGTTAAAACGTTTTCCGTTGCAGGTTTCACATTCTACATAAACATCGGGAAGAAAATTCATTTCTATAACGCGTAAACCACCACCTTGACAGGTTTCACATCTACCGCCTTTCACATTAAAGCTAAAACGGCCGGGTTTGTAGCCTCGAATAGCTGCCTCGGGGGTTTTGGTGAATAACGAACGTATTTCGCTAAATACCCCGGTGTAGGTTGCCGGATTGGAGCGTGGCGTACGACCTATGGGCGATTGGTTAATGTCGATTACCTTATCTATGTGTTCCAAACCGGTAATCTTCTTGTACGGCATTGGTTTTTTAACGCCATTAAAATAATGGGCGTTCATGATAGGGTAGAGGGTCTCGTTGATGAGGGTAGATTTACCACTACCGGAAACACCGGTAACCCCGATCATTTTACCCAGTGGAAACTCTACCTTTATATTCTTTAGATTATTTCCGGTACAACCGGAAAGTACTATTTTTTTTCCATTGCCCTTTCTTCGTGTTTTGGGAACTGCAATTTCTTTCACACCTGTTATATAATCCGCAGTTAGGGTGTGGTGATTTTTTAATTCGTTCGGAGTACCCTCGGAAATGATTTCCCCACCATGTTTGCCCGCTTTGGGGCCTATATCTATTACGTGGTCCGCACATAGGATCATATCCTTATCATGCTCAACGACAATTACGGAGTTTCCAATATCCCTTAGGGATTCCAAGGATTTTATGAGTCTTGCATTATCCCGTTGGTGCAAACCTATACTGGGTTCGTCCAAGATATACAGAACACCTACCAGCTGCGAACCTATTTGGGTCGCCAATCGAATACGTTGTGCTTCGCCACCGGAGAGGGATTTTGAACTTCTGTTCAACGACAAATAATCCAGCCCCACGTCCAAAAGGAAGCGGATACGGGTACGGATTTCCTTAACGATTTCCCCGGCGATCTTCAATTGATTGCCTTCCAGTTTTTGCTCCAATGTTTCAAAAAACTCCGCCAGTTCCGAAATATCCAGATGGGCGACTTCGGCAATGTTCTTATTGTCTATTTTAAAATTCAGGGATTCCTTTCGTAATCGGGCGCCATCACAGGTGGGACAGGTGATTTTGTCCATGTACTCCTTGGCCCATCTTTTTATGGAGGTAGACTCTGCCGCCTCAAACTGACTCCTAATGAAATTGGAGATACCTTCGTAATCGATTTTATAGGTTCGCTTTACACCAAGTGCCTTTGAATCCACTTCAAAACTTTCAACTCCACCATACAACAATACCGACATGGCTTCGGCTGGAATTTTATCAATGGTATCCGTTAATTCAAAGTTGTAACGTTGCGCTATGGTCTCAATTTGCTTAAAAGCCCATGATTTCTTGTATTCACCCAAAGGAGCTATGCCTCCGCCTTTAATCGATAGTTTTTTATTGGGAAATATCTTTAGTTCGTTAACCTCGTATACATGTCCCAAACCACTGCAATGGCTGCACATACCCTTAGGCGAGTTAAAGGAAAAAGTATTGGGTTCGGGAACGGGGTAGGAGATGCCCGTGGTAGGACACATCAAATCCCTACTAAAATATCTTGGTTCCGACGTGCCTTCTTCTAGAATCATCAACACGTTGTCTCCACTGTACATGGCCGTATTTATCGTTTCCGAAATACGCTTGTGCAAGTCTTCCGTTTCTACGATTTTTAGTCGATCTATAACGATTTCTATATCGTGGGTCTTGTAACGGTCCACTTTCATGCCCTTTACAATATCCTTGACCTCGCCATCTATACGAACCTTCACAAAGCCTTGCTTGGCGATTTGCTCAAAAAGTTCCCGGTAGTGGCCTTTTCTGGATTTTATGATAGGCGCAAGTACGTTAATTTTCTTACCGCGGTAAGATGCAATGATGAGCTCCTTTATCTGCTCATCGTTATAGCTTACCATTTTCTCGCCGGTATTGTAACTGTGCGCGTCTCCGGCACGGGCAAAAAGCAAGCGTAGGAAATCGTAAATCTCGGTAATGGTACCTACGGTGGACCGTGGCGATTTGGACGTTGTTTTCTGTTCAATGGCGATAACAGGTGAAAGTCCATCGATTTTATCCACATCCGGTCGTTCCAGACCGCCTAAAAACTGTCTGGCGTAGGCCGAAAAGGTTTCTATGTACCTCCGTTGACCCTCGGCGTAAATGGTATCAAAGGCCAAGGAAGATTTTCCACTGCCGGACAAGCCCGTAATCACCACTAGTTTTTCCCTAGGGATGGTAACATCTATATTCTTTAGGTTGTGCACGCGAGCGCCCTTTACCTCTAAATTTTCTTCGTAATTGATCATGTAGTCATAGCAAGGTTGCAAAAGTACAATAATGAGTGTTAATTACGAATTGTAGTTGGGTTGTGTTTTTGGATGTTCGAATACTTTGGACAAGTTTCTTTTCTAATGTGCGCTACCGCTCGTTTGTAACGAGTGGTATAACAATGTCGTTGCATATTGTATTTTAAGTTTACTGTTTAAGGATTGCTTGAGCGTTGTGGTTGGCTTACTATTTTGGGCACTAGTTACAAACTAGTGCCAGCGGGGGCAGCGGCTGCAAACTGGCGCTAGCGTAGCTAGCGGGTTTTTGTGGATAGTTGAATATTAAAGACTAGAAAAGTCAAGAATGGCCGCTACCACTTGTTTGTAAGGAATGGTGTACTGAGTAAGTTGCATACGATGTTCTAAGCATACCGTTTAAGAAGTACTTGATGGTTGTGGTTGGCTTGCTGTTGTGGGAACCAGTTGCAAACTGGCGCCAGCGGGGGTCATAAGTTCATAGTGGGTAATTCAGTTTACTGTTGTTTACTGGACTAGCTACTGAGATTTTTTTAACTCCTTTAATTCATTCGGTATTTTTAATTCAGACTTATAGCTCTTTATGTTGCTATGATTCCAATATTTGTCTTTTATTAAATACAAGACGATAGCTATAAATAGAAATGAAAATATTGATAATACATTGCCAATAATAAAATCAGCTTGCCAATTCTGAAATCTCTGAATAGCACCACTGATATTCCAATTTGCTTTGTAAAGTAGATAAAGTGCTATACAAATAAAAGAAGCAAGGCTTATAAAAAACAAAATCCAACTTTTTCTTCTCCATTTTCCTACTTCATTATCAATCCAGGCTTCTCGTTTTATTCTTCTTGACTCATTTTTTTCTTTTAGTAATTCACTTTTTAATTTATCATTTTCATAGCTTTTCTCGTCTATTATAAAATCAATTGACTTACTTTTTTGGTCATATTCTTTCTTACTTTTTTCTAAATTATCCGTTCTTACAGATAAATTATTGAACACTTTTTCCAGATTTTTTATTCTTGCGTCTTCTATTTCTTTTTGCTTTTTGGCTTCATCCTCTAAACGTTTAATAAATTCCTCTCTATTTTGCTCTGCAAGTAAATTTAATGATTCAATATCTTTAAGTTGTTTATTTGTAATCCTAGTTGCAACTCTAATAATATCTTCATCGCTGATTGTTTTTTCAGCATATTTATGAATATTGTCATCTAGTTCTCTCAAAATTTTTGCTTTTGGTAGATTCTGACTTAAAGTCAGAGCGATTGTTGAGGTAAGACCAATTTCGGCTAAATCGCCACCATTAATAGAATTCGTTATTTGTGGATTACTCAACCAAAGAATATTCAGTAAATCATCTGCTTTAATAGTTTCTGGTTGATACCCTTTTCGTAAATGAAAGTTTTCGCTTTCCAATGTAGCTGTGTTATTTACAAACCACGCATTAACCTTATCGAAATCTCGAATACGTTTATTTTTACGTTCTTTTTTGATGAATAGAATTGCCATTGCATCGTGTAATGCAGCTATTTTAGCTGACCTATATTTCTGCAGCGTTTTAAAGTCATCTGTGAATTTTGCTTCACTTTTTAATTTTTCTGTATAAGGGATAGTTAATATTCCAAATTCCTTTAGTGAAGTTTCAACATTATCTGCAATTCTTTCCAGATCTGTTTTAGTCAGATTTCTTCTTTCGCAGGCGTTATAAACATCTTCAGTGTTTACTTTTTTTTGTAAAAACGACTTATCAAAATACTCTGCCTTTTTTTCAAGTAAATTGGTTGTCTCATCTATTGTATCAATAAGAACTACAACCTTATAATTTTGTTGCTGTGCAATTTTTAATAAGGTTCTGCAAGTATGTGTGGATTCTGGAGTATTTAAATCTAATAAGCCAACGATAAAATTGGTATCTAATAGAAGCTTTACCTCACGTTTGGTTTCAGCTGGTGTATATTCAATATAACCAGATATAATTGAGCCTAAATAAATGTTTTTTATTTTTTCGTAAACTGCTGGGATACGTTTGAAAAAGCGTATAAACTGTGCTTCAGCGGTATAATCCTCTCCATTGACATTTTGATTGTGAGAAATGTATTTAGAAAGATTAAATTTATTTTTTTCGATAAACTTAAATATTGACTCGCTATTTTTTATATCAAGGTCTGAATTTTTGCAAAACTGCTCAAAAAACTGTTCTACTTCTTCAATATCCCTTCCTTGTGCTTCCAAAACATCATCGAATTCATCAAAAGTATATTCATTGATACTAAATGAAAGGTCTTTATGTAGTACAAAACGTGTGATTTCATCGTCATTTATCTCAATGCAAATTGCATCTAATACTTTCTTTAGAGCAGGAACAGGGAAATCTAATCCGTAAAGTTCATCGGTTATAGTTTTTATTTCTAGGATACTTTTCCCTTTATGTACGCCATTCGAATTCATATATGATAAAGCCCTTTTTACAAGAGGAATAAAAATATCTATTGGTCCTTTTGCTAAAGTTCCAGTATTTCTTATATGTGCTAATAAGCTATATGTGGTTGCTCTTTCTTTATTCATTAATATTTAATTCTGTTTTAACCTTCTAGCCAACCCTTAGGTAAGTGGCATTTCAAATTCATTGTATGGTTGTCTAGCAAAGTTCGCAGATTAAGAAACAGCATAAACCTATTACCAGTTTGGGTTTTCCACATTCTATCAACAATTACGTACGGGTATTTTAAGTTTATATCCCTAAACGTTGCGCATATTATTTATTTCCGCTGCGCTTTAATAAAGACATCAATGGCATCCGGCCGTTCGTTTACAAAAACGTAAGGAGGTGCGTCTGTCTTCGGTTTAACAGATGACTGCGGGAATGGAGGAGTTGGTTAAAAACCAACCTTGGGGTAATACCAAGGTATTTCGGTAATGCGCAAGCGTTTGGATGCGCCTTCTTCAACCGCATCAAACCAAATGGCTAACACGTCGGTATCCGGTTTAATTTCCGAACCAACGTCAATACCACGTTTGGTGATGGCACTAGCACGGGTAAGCATTTCGTTTTTCCAATTACTTTTTCTTTGAAGATTTCGCTATTTTATTAAAATCTAGACATAGGTTCACATAATATTCAAAGTCTATTCTTTTTTTAAACCCTTCTGGATGCATGTAACAATAGCCTTTGTATGTTTTGCCTCTCATAAGCATGGTTTCGTAGCCGTATTTTTCTGCTAGCTTGTCTTGGAGTTCAGGGTTGAAACGTAGCATTAACTTTTCTCCGCTAACACAAATACAGGTTTTGCCATGCACCATAAAATTTAAAACCCCGAACATTTCTTTTTCTTGCACTTCCAAGACAGGTACCTTGGCAAGATATTCTCGTAACCTGTCTACAAGTTTACTGTCGTACGCCATAGTTTAAAAGTTGTTATTCGTTACTAGATTAAGTGTTTAGCTGTTCCATTTAAAATAAAGGTTCAAGTATTTTTTCAATTGGAAACGAAGAATAAATAGAAGAATAGCCGATTTGCTCCTTAAGCAATACTCTCAAAAGGCTATTGAAATACTTGACTTTCCGATAAAGAATTAAAAAGTCAAGTATTTGAATCCGTATAAGGAACTAAAGGGAATTAGTTGCGGGAATGAAGGCCTATCGTATTGCCTTCGGTATCCATTAGCATCGCTACAAAGCCAAACTCGCCAATAGACATTTTTGGCCGGATCACCTTACCCCCAGCTGCTGTTACTCTAGCTTCTTCGGTTACGCAATCTTCGGATTCAAAATAGACCACTGTATTGTTGCCCTTGCTTGCCATGTCCTTATTTTCTACTAGGGCACCAGTGATGTTTAAGCCTTTATGGTCTGCCGGAAATGCGGATTGTTTTCCCCATTCAATTGGAAAATCGACCATTTGAATGTTGAATACAGTTTCATAGAATTTTTTTGCTCGGTCTAGGTCGGCTACATGAATATCGAACCAGTTAACAGGATTTACATTTTTCATTTGTTAGGTATTTTAAGTGAGCCACAAAGATGCAATCTGTTAGCAACCTAAAATTGTAAAAATGGGACAAGCCTATTTGGCACTATCAAAAATCAAGGACATTTTTAAATTGTCTCCGTAAAACTCTTTGGGTGTTAGACCCGTAAATTCTTTAAATTCCCTGATAAAATGGGCTTGGTCGAAATACTCGTTTTCGTAAGCCAAATCGGTGAGACTTTTAACGTCTTTGGTAAGTAACATTTTTAGGGTGGCCTGTAGTCGTATGGTTTTGGACAATTGTTTTGGGCTTAAACCAATATCCGATGAAAATTTACGGACCAATTGCCTACGGTTCACTTGGTTTTGTTGGGAAAGCTCGGTAACGGAAAGTTGTCCATTACCGGTTAAAATGGTTTCGATCGTAGATTTTACGATGTTATCTACTGTTTTGGTGTTTCGTAGACGTTTACTTAAAAAATCCTCTATTATCTCTATTCTTTCCTTGGTGGAGCTGGCGTTTAAAATAGCATCTTGCAGCACATGTCCATCTTTGCGAAACAATTTTTCTAAGGGAACAGCGGTATTTTCCATTTCTTTAATGGGAAACGTAGCAAAGGGTAAAAAGCCATTTGGGTGAAAACAAACGAAAAAAGTACCCGTTTCTCCTGTAGGCTCCACAATATAAGGACGGGTGAGTTGACCAATGACAAAACTTTTTGGCAGTTCTATGCTTGTGTCCTTTTCATCATAATGGTTATAGGGGTCCCTATAGTGAAAAATCATTTTCATACAGCCATCCGGTACAATCGTATTTTTTGTAGGTGCATCCTCTTTTGGAATCTCCAAGGTCCAATAGCATTTGATAAGTGGTGCTAGATCGGGATTTGGTTCAAATGTTTGATGAATCATCCTATTATATACCTAAGGCAATGTTCAAAGTGCGCTAAACTGTACCATTTCAATTATCCATTAGAAAGAAGTAATTGCAATTGGTTGTGTTACAAATATAAATTTTAGTTTGGAAACCTTATGTGTTTGGTTACGGTTAGGGAGAAAAATTACCCACAAACCTCAAAAGCCTGCTTTGCAATCTCCAGTTCCTCGTTGGTGGGAATCACCAAAACTTTAACTTTTGCGTCAGTTGTATTGATCTCCCGTATTAGACTGGATCGTTTTTCATTTTTACTATCATCCAAAGTAATACCAAAAAAATCCATATCGGCACACACCATTTTCCTGAGAATGTTGGAATTTTCGCCAATACCTGCGGTAAAAACTATAGCATCCAATCCGTTCATGGCAGCCGTGTAGGCACCAATGTATTTTTTAATTCGGTAGGCGTTCATTTCTAGGGCAAGTTGGCAGGCAGTGTTTCCATTTGCCGCCTCTGTCTGTATATCCCTAAGGTCACTATACCCGGTTAGGCCTAGCATGCCACTTTTTTTGGTAAGCAAGGTATTTACATCGTTTAAGGAATAACCAAGGGTGTTTACCAAGTGAAAAATAACCGCATGGTCTATATCCCCGCTACGGGAACCCATGATGAGTCCGTTTCCAGGAGCAAAACCCAGACTGTGATCCATACTTTTTCCGTTGACTACGGCCGTAATACTGCAACCATTTCCCAAGTGAATACTCAGGATTTTAGATTCTCGATTGTTGAGGTAGCCAATGGCCTTTTCGGTTACATATTTATGGCTAGTACCATGAAATCCGTAAACCTGTATGCCATGAGACTCAAACAGCGCATTTGGTATGGCATATTTGCGGGCTTTTGTAGGCATGGTCTGATGAAAGGCCGTATCAAATACGGCAATTTGTTTGGCACGGGGAAATAACTGCTCTGCAATGGTAATGCCTTCTAAATTGTGCGGATTATGCAACGGGGCCAAAGTAGCATATTCTTGGATTTCTTTCTTAACCGCCTCGGTAATCAAGGTGGTGGCGGCAAAGGAATCGCCACCATGCACTACGCGGTGTCCTACTGCGTGAATATCCGACCTGTTTTTCAGGACCCCTTTTTCAGGGTGCATCAATACCGATGCTATTTTTTCGAGACCTATTTTATGTGTGCTAATGAAACCTGTTTCATCAATTTCTTCGCTATCGGATGTATAGTTAAAAACCGCTTCATCGGAACCTATACGTTCTACCAATCCGGAACAGACCACCTTTTCCAAGGGCATTTGTATCAGTTGAAATTTGATCGAGGAGCTTCCGGCGTTTATGATGAGGATGTTCATGGTTGTTTGGTTGATACGTTACTGGGTTACTGGGTTACTGGGTTATTAGGTTATTATGTTATTGAGTTATTGCGTTACTGGGTTATTGTGTTACTTGGTTATTGCGTTATTATGTTATTGAGTTATTGCGTTACTTGGTTATTGCGTTATTATGTTATTGAGTTATTCGATTACCGTATCGATAGTGGGTAGTCTTTAGTGGGTAGGGGTTAGTGAGAAATCAATTGGCAATAAAAAAGGGTAAAAAATGACTACTGATAGTAACCGTTTGTTTTTTTCCGATCATATTCAACGGATACTTTTTTCTAATTTACTCATCACTAATTACTCATCACTAATTACTCATTACTAATTACTCATCACTCATCACTAAAATACAACAGCTGCCAACTACTACTTCAAACCACAGTCTACCGACGACCAACTATCTAAAACCCCTCCGCCTGTATGGCCGTAATTACTACGGTATTAAAAATATCATCTACGGTACAGCCACGGCTTAAATCGTTTACGGGCTTATTCAACCCTTGCAACATGGGGCCAATGGCCAAGGCTCCGGTTTCCCGTTGCACTGCTTTGTAGGTATTGTTTCCCGTGTTTAAATCTGGGAAAATGAATACCGTAGCCCTACCTGCTACTTGGGAATCCGGTAATTTGCTCATGCCCACTTTTAAATCTACCGCTGCATCATATTGGATGGGGCCTTCGATTTTTAGGTCGGGTCGTTTTTGTTTTACCATATCCGTTGCTTTTCGCACACGCTCCACATCCTCACCGATACCTGAGGCACCCGAGGAATAGGACAACATGGCAATACGTGGCTCTATACCAAAAGCGGTACTGGTATCCGCAGAGGAAATAGCAATTTCTGCCAGTTGTTCCGCAGTAGGATTGGGATTAATGGCACAGTCGCCAAAAACCGTAACCCGATCTGGCAGACACATAAAAAACACCGAAGAGACCAAGGAAACCTCTGGTCTTGTTTTCACAAACTGTAATGCGGGCAGAATAGTATGCTGTGTGGTATGTATGGCACCCGAAACCATTCCGTCCGCATGTCCTTTGTATACCATCATAGTGCCGAAATACGAGACGTCCGTCATTAGATCTTTTGCCATGGTAAGGTCCACGTTCTTGTGTTTTCGCAATTCGTACAGGGTAGTGGCGTAATCCTCAAAGTTTGGGGATTTCGCCGGTTCTACAATATGCACTGTATCCAAATCCAGATTAATATCCAATTTTGACAGTATTCCGGATATCTGCTCCTTATTGCCCAATAAGGTTAGTTCTACGGCATTTACTTCAATTAACTGTTTGGCTGCCCGCAAGATACGTTCGTCCGCTCCTTCTGGTAGCACAATATGTTTTTTATGTTGTTTGGCGCGTTTCAATAGGTTGTATTGGAACATTCTGGGGGTTATGCCATTGGCTTTGAACGTAATCAAACGCTCTGCCAGGCCTTCTGTAGGAACATAGGTTTCAAAATCACTTATCGCTGTTTTAATTTTTTCGGTGTTTTCTGCGTACATCTGCGATTTAATGGCTCCAATTCTGTTGGCCATGGCAAAGGTGCCGCCTTCTACCGAAATTATGGGAACAACATCGGATAGGCCTTCTATAAGTTTGGTTATTGCTTCTTCGGGGATTAATCCGCCGGTGAGAACGATTCCTGAAATAGAAGGATAGTTGGCCGAAATATTAGCTTGCAGGGCGCCTAAGATGATATCCGCACGGTCACCAGGCGTAATCACCAAACCATTTTCTTTAATATGCGTCAAATAGTTGCGCAACTGCATGGCACCTACACTAAAGCCATCCACTCTGTTGTTGATATATTTTTCTCCGAAAAGCACTTGTCCTCGCAAGGTTTCGGTAATCTCTTTTACCGACGGATTCGCAAGTATCGGATTCAAAGGAATAGCCGCGACCATTACCGTTTTTGGAAGCTGTTTTTTGAGTTCCCGAGTAACGTCCGCCATGTTCTGGCTCTGTACTTTATTGGCAATGGCTGCCAATACCTGTACACCCTTATCATCAAAGCTATCATAGGCTATTTGGAGATTTCCAACGAGACCGTCCATTGTTTTATCTACACCGCTTGCAAGAATTATAGCAGGAATACCTAAATTTTTCGCGATGACGATATTGATGTCGAATTCGATAATGGCGCCCTCTCCCGTAAAATTAGTACCCTCTACCAGTACAAAATCCGATCGTTCCTCTACCGCCTTGTACTTGGTAATGATCTTACCGATTATTTCATCGTCCTGATCATCGTTCTTCATACGGATTACTTCACTTCTGGTAAAGGCATAGGAATCGGAAAAGGGCACATCCAAATTAAAATAGGAAGAAATGGTGTTGATATGGTTATCTATCTCGCCGGGTTCAAAATCATCTATAATGGGTCTAAAATAGGATACTTTGGCAGCCTTGCCCAAGAGCAATTGCATGAGTCCGAGGGATATGATCGATTTTCCACTATTGGGCTCCGTAGTGGCAATATAAACAGCTTTGCTCATAAGATATTTTTGGAATTGCAAATTTAGCGGTTTAATTTACTTTGACATACCCACTTTTTGTTTTTTCATATAATCCGAAGCTAGCTTAACCGGTTTGGCCAGTTGTTTAAAAATAGTGCTGCTTTTGGCAGTACACATTATAGTGCCTTATCTACATAGGCATGCTAAAAATGTGCGCTACACCTTAAAAGTGCATATAGGCGAACAGTGCTTTTCGTTACATGGTGTTCCATTTTAATGTAAACTGATATTGGTCATTTTAAATAGCGTGGAATAAGTATAGGTTTGTAATTGGAAATTATATGATTATGTCGACAAGGATTAAAAAAGTACTTGTTATTACCGGCGCTGCGGGAGGAATAGGAAGTGCATGTGCCAAAGCCCTTAAAACCTATAAGCTGGTGATAACCGATTATTCCCAAGAACAGGTAAAGAAGGTTACCGAGCGCCTGATAGCGCAAGGTTATGATGCCGTTGGCCACGCCTGTGATATTACGAAAAAGGAAGAGGTAAGAAGGTTAAGGGAGTATGCTCTTGCGCAGGGTCCGTTTGCAGGCCTTGTGCATACCGCCGGTGTAAGCGGCAGTGGACAGGATCCCAAAAATGTATTTAGGATAGATCTGGTTGGTACCGATATTATTGTGAATGCGTTCTACGAAGCTGCCACCAAGGAATCCGTCCTTATTTTATTCGCTTCCATTATGGGGCATACCGTAGGGCCAAACCCCGACTATGACGAAGCCCTTAAAAAGCCCCAACAAGAAAGTTCATTTGATAAACTGGCCGGTTTTGTAAACGGAGATGCGGATATAATGTACAATTTTGCAAAACGGGGGGTGCATTTATTGTGTAAGGACAATGCCATGCGATTTGGACAAAAAGGGGCACGTATCGTAACCGTTTCCCCAGGTGTAATTATGACACCTATGGCGGTGAAGGCAGCAGAAGAACATCCGGAGCGTATGTCGCAAATGAAGGAAATGACGCCACTAGGCAGAAACGGCACACCAGATGATATTGCAAATGTGGTAAAGTTTTTATTAAGTGCCGATGCCAGTTTTATTACCGGGAGCGATATTTTGGTAGATGGTGGTATCGTCACCCAGCTTGTTAAATAGCCTTTATAAGCGTTTTAATTATGCGTATTGGGTTTAATTTTATTTCAGCTAAAAATGATATTAGGAATAACGAAACGTTGCATTTTAATTGGCCTGCTGGTCATTTTCGGTTTTGTGACAGGAATCTATTTACAGGATGTAAAGCATGAGGAAAGTACAACTGTTGCTTGGGAGGCCAATCGTTTTAATATGACAAGGTTTGATAAAATAATGGACTATACCAACAGGATGAACAGCACGAACTGGAAGATGATGCGGGATAGTATTTTAGATCAAACGGATAGTTTGATGATTCTCCGGTTCCGCAAAGAAATGGATAGTTTAACTAAGGTTGATAACCCTGTTAGGTAGCACAAGAACTGTACAAATTTAGTCCTCCTTGTTGGGTGTGGTTGTATTTAAGGATTATTTAAATAGTAAATATGCACTTATCCCCTTACTGAACACACAATTTTTAATGAAGTATTAAGAAGTAAATTATGCAATACTATATCAGTAAAACGGTACATGGAACTTTTGATGAAGTCATCAAGACCGTAAAAAGTGAACTTAAAAAAGAAGGTTTTGGTGTGCTCACGGAAATCGATATTAAGAACACCTTCAATACTAAGTTGAGCATAGATTTTAGAAAATATACCATTCTAGGTGCCTGCAATCCCGAATACGCGCATAGTGCCCTAAAAACCGAGGATAAAGTAGGAACCATGCTGCCTTGTAACCTTGTTGTACAGGAGAAAGGAAAAGGAAAGATCGAAGTTGCCGCCGTTAACCCTATAGCCTCTATGATGGCCATTTCAAATGCCGATTTAAAACAGTTGGCCAATGATGTTACCCAAAAGCTTACTAAGGTAATAAATGCACTCCATTAAATTATTCTGTGGGCAAAGCTTTTTTTGTTCACTGTAGGTTAAGACACAGTAAGATTTGTTACCCAGATCTCGCATAAATAAACCGACCCTAAGTCGCTTCATATAAAAGCGGTAAGGGCCGGTAATAGGTTCTTTAAAAGCGGTCGATTTTTTATTTCTGAGTTACTCGTGTAGCACCAAGAAAGGTACCTTGGTGTGGTAGCTAATTTGCTCTACCGCCGGCCGAAAAAGAATCCGTTGAAAGAAATTCTGGTTTTTTGCCACCATGGCGATCAAATCGATATCCCTGCTTTCGGTAAAGCACTGTACTGCACTATCCAGTTTTGTGTTCGTAAGGGTATGAAAACTGTGGTCTATGTCAACAAGATACTTTTTTAGAAAATCCTTGTTGCTTTCTTGCTCTTTTGTTAGGGTTTCGCCAGTATCCAAGATATTCATTATCCGCAAGGCAGCATTGTTCATGGTGGTTAGCTCGGCAACCTTGTCCAATACTTTTAGGTCTGCACCTAGCTTAAAATCCGTTGGGAACGCTATTTCTTTTGGACGTTCGTATACGGCATTTTCGGGGATGGCCATCAAGGGACATTTTACCTTGGTCATTACATCTCCGGTATTGCTTCCCATGGTCACTTTTTTAAGACCCGATGCACCCTTGGTCCCCATAATGATAAGGTCAATGTTCTTTTGCTCCACGATGTTTTTAATGGTATCGGTAAAATAGCTGTAGAAAGCTAAGGGTACAAAGGTATGCTTGGTTTTTATCGGTAGCTCCTTTACACGTTCGATTAAGGCCTTCAAATCTTTAGTACTTTCTTCCAAAAGGGAATCCGCGAGTTTTCCTGATGCTTTTTTGAGACCGGTACCTGCCCCCGAGTACCCGGGAATAGGGTTTATATGCACAAGATAAAAGGTACACTCTATTTTCTGGTAAAATCTAATCCCATATTCAAGGGCGTTCCAGGCATTTTCTGAAAAATCGGTAGGAATTAAGATGTGCTGCATAGGAGTTCTGGTTTTAAGGTTAACATGTTAAAGATAAACCCATGGCAGCTAATAAAATATGACCTATGTCATGTAGCGCAAACAAGTGTCACTGTTCTTTTCATTGCCACCGCCAAAGGCTTTGATACTCCTAGGCTTGCCTCGAAATTAAAAATCATTTTCCTATTTAATGCCTCGTGGGCTTGCCCCGGGGTAGTTTACTTTTGGGCTTTGAAGCATTTTTAAGCCTAAAGATTGCTACAATACCAATTTAAATTCTAGATGTCGCATAAAACAAGTTTCTTTTTTACTCATTTGTCGTCATAAAATAGAACCATAGCTAATGCTATGCTTAGATTTCATTCCTAAACTGAGAAAAAAAATAATTCAAATTTTCAATACGACATTCAAAACTTAAATTGGTATAACTGACCTAGGTCATTTCAAATTAGCTAAAGCTCCAATACCTTCGGAACTAGCTAATTTTAAATCTAAGTAGGACATGGCATTGATCACAAAAAAGGAAATTGGAGAACTGAACGCTATTCACGGGGAGAGTTGCATATCAATTTACATACCCACGCATAGGGTAGGAGAAGAAGTTTTTGAGCGAAAGGACGTACTTGAACTAAAGAACCAACTAAAAGATGTGAAAAATAAATTGGTAAAAGAAAAAATGGCCCCAAGGAACATAAAAGCACTACTTGCCCCCATACAGGAACTTTTGGACAATACCGCTTTTTGGAGGCACCAATCAGACGGACTTGCCATTTTCCGTACCGATGAGTTTTTTAAGGTGTTTACGCTTCCGGTCCATTTTGAGGCCTTTAATTTTGTGGGAAACAACTTCTATCTAAAACCCTTGATGCCCATGTTCACGGGCGATGGCAAATTCTTTGTGCTGGGTCTGGAAAAGAAGTACGTAAAGCTTTATGGGATGACGCGCCACACTATTACCGACATAGATATCGAAGACTTGGTGCCCTCGGAAATGAAAGAGGAAGTGGGTTATGACTACGAACCTAAGAGCTTACAGTACAAAAGCGGTGCAGACGCCCACGGTAGAGCTTTTTACCATGGTCATGCAGAGGCCGATAATGACCGTAAGTCGGAGTTGGGTCAATTTTTTAGGGCGGTTGACAAAGGTATCAGGGCAGTCCTGCGCGGTGAAATTGCACCTCTGTTGCTGGTTACACAAGAAGTGATGTTCCCGATCTATAAGAAAGAGAATACCTATACGTATCTGTTGGACGATTTTATTGATCAGACGCCATCGGAGCGGGATAAATTTGAGTTACATGAAATGGCATGGGCCAAAATGGCCCCGATGTTCGACCAAGACCGAAAGGATAAAATAAGCCAATTTAAGGAACATCAAGGAAGTGGGAGAACGGCTTCCGATCTGGACCACGTACTTGCGGAGGCCATAGCAGGTAGAGTAGAGGCCTTGTTCCTTGAAAACCGGGCCGATATTTGGGGTGTTTATAATCCGGAAAAAAGACATGTTCGGGTAGATGAGCTGCCGCTGCCATCTAGTGTTTCGCTGCTGAACATGGCCGCCATGGAAACATTTTTGAACGGTGGTACGGTTTATCTTTTGGAAAAGGATGAAATGCCCGACCCATATTCTAAAATAAACGCCTTGTACCGATATTAGTAGCAACGGAATAGTAAAGTATGGGTACTTGAGAACTAGGGTAAAAAATGGAAGAGTTTATCCAACTACATAAAGATAACATAGTTTCGGAACATATTTGCTGTGCCATATCCGATAAGAAATGTGCTAGCGGTTATCAGGCAAAAAAGGACTGGTTAACAAAAGAATTTGATAATGGCTATGTTTTTAGGCGAATTGATCAACGGGCAAAGGTTTTTGTGGAGTATGGCCCGGCAGAAAATGCTTGGATTCCTATTAGCGCACCAAATTTTTTGAATATTAAATGTTTTTGGGTTTCCGGTAAATACAAAAAAAAGGGCTATGGAAAAGCACTTTTGAAAACTGCGGTCGAAGATGCAAAAAAACAAGGTAAAGACGGATTAGTAACCGTTTCGGGAACTAAAAAATTTCACTTTATGAGCGATACAAAATGGCTCTTAAAACAAGGTTTCGAGGAGGTAGAAAGAACGCTAAGTGGATTTAGTCTGTTAGTAAAAAAGGTGCATCCAAAGGCAGTTACACCTAAATTCAATGCTTATGTAAAAAGTGGTGAATGTCCCGATAAAAATGGAATCGTAGTGTACTATTCCAATAGATGTCCATTTGCAGAATTTCATGCAAAGGATTCCATAGCCGAAACCGCTCGGAAGAGAAAATTGCCATCGAAGGTCATTAAATTGAGAACAATTGAAGAAGCGCAACAAGCTCCGAGTCCTGCAACCATTTTCAGTTTGTTTTTAAATGGAAAATTTATGACAACCGATATCAGTGCCTGCATGGATAGCAGATTTGATCAAGTAATAGAAAGAATAAAATAAACGAACTACAGGGCAAAACCATAAAACCCAAACCTATATGAAGTATGTAAAATGTCTAATTTTTGTAACGGGAGTAGTTATTTTTGACTCTTGTCAACCCGCTGTTGTCTTTAACGAGGCGCAACCGGTGAATGTGGAATCCCTATCCGAAATTCCAGATGCCTATAGAGGTATTTTTTGGTGTCCGGCAGATAGTGCTTCCCTTTTTATCGATGACAAGGCCTTTATAAAAAGAAAGGAACTCTTGGTAAAACTCACTAAGGCCGAGGTAGATTCCAGCAACGACCTGTACCTAAGCAACGGAAGATTGTTCATAACGGAATGGGAGGCAGACTTCCCGGCCGAGGAAAAGGGGGACACCATTGTTTCCCAACTTATAATAAGGGATACTATTTTTGCATTGGGTCCTAAACAGGTCTTAAAAGATTTTAAAGGACACTTGGTCCTTAGTACAAAATTGGACGAAGGTGCTTGGGCCGTTTCCGTGGCATCCCAAACCGGTAAGGGTATACTAAAAATAGCGAGGGCGGACCTGCCGGAGAATCTGGAGGCATTGGACTCCATTGTCCCTATAAATTCAGTGTCAAAAATCAATGATAGGGAAACCCAGATCTTGATAAGGCCCACAAAAGAACAATTTGAAAGAATACTGCAAAAAGGCGTGCTATTTCAAGGTAGTTGTACCGAATTTGAACGCATTCTCCCTATTCCGCATTGGGAATATTAACGGTTGTCCAGTTATATAGTTAAACGGTTGTTCACATCTCCTTGAACGTACTTAAAACATGATGCGGTCTTTACACCGGAAAATCCAAAAAAAACAGGTTATTTACGGCAAAAAGGTGAATGTACTGATGTAGGTCATTCCGCAAGGTTTTGTGCTATTGTATTTTTGATATAAGTATCGAAACAATTGTTTAATCTAAAATCATACTATTATGTCACTTGTAAAATTTAGACGCACACCTTTTGGAAATCTTATAAACCAAGACTTTCTTGATATGGATAATTTCTTTGAGAATAGATGGACCAAGAGTATGCTACCCCAGAATTTCTGGAACGGAAAATCAGCCGAACCCGCCTTGAACGTTAAGGAAAAGGATGATCGTTTTGAGATAGAACTGGCAGCGCCCGGTTTCTCCAAAGAAGATTTTGAGGTCACTATTGATGAAGGAAGTCTGAACATTAGTGCTAAAAAAGAGCATTCGGAAGAAGAAAAGGACGACAACTTTACCCGTAGGGAATTTAGTTACAGTTCTTTTCAACGTTCCCTGCAATTACCGAAAAGCGTTAAGGACGAAGATGTAGCTGCCAAGTACAAAAATGGCATCTTGAGCTTTACACTGGGAAAAAAAGAAGAGGCTAAAAAAATACCTCCAAAAAAGGTAGAGATAGCCTAGCGTACTATACTATAATACCCTCTCGCTTAAACCGAAATGCGTCCATGTAATAGGTTTGACTTGGGGGTATTTTTAGTGAACCAACCATTCTCCTTTAGACGCTACAATGATGGGCAAGGGAGTGCATTGCGTAACATTTCTGGGGTATTGCCAAGAAAAGGAGTAGGAAGTCATCAATGTTCTAAGTTCTGGTGAACTACCTTAAAGTAGCTTTCGTACATTCAAGTCAAAAAATAACCGAATACCTTTCCGCTACATCGAGGTATTTTTAGTGCTCGTTGTAAGGGGAAACCCGTTCATGGCCTCTAGCTCGGCTTCATGAATGGGCTTTTTTTTATCCTGTTTCCATTTTTTTAATACCGTTAACGAGGCCTTATAGCCCAGATGGAAAATACTATCTATATCCTTTAGGGAGAACGTGCTATAATTGGTAAGGTCTTTTGGGGAAATAACCACATCGCAATCTTGGAATTTTTCCAAGGAATCTTTTGACATACGAATTTTGTAAGCCCGTTCCATAATGGTATAGGAATGTTTTAGGTCTGCGATCTTCAGTTTTTCGAACGGATTTACATAGACCCCTATCAACTGGTCGCATTGTTCTTTTATAAGATCGGATGGAAAATTGTTTAAAATACCGCCATCGGAATAATAGCCATCCTCAATTTTTACCGGAGCAAAGACTCCTGGGAAAGCCGCTGAAGCTAGTATCGGGCGTATTAATTCACCTTGGTTAAATACATTAAGGTTACCTGTAAGCATATTGGTAGCCGTTATGTAGAGCGGTTTTTTTAGGGCTTCAAAGTTGTCGTTGGGCAATAGCTCCTTAAATCGGTCATAGAACTTTTCGGTATCTACAAAACCAGGTTTGCCCATGGCATATTTTTTAAGGCTGAACAGTTCTACGGTCTTGATAAAATCCAGAATCTCTTCCCAAGCGATACCTGCGGCATACAAGGCCCCTATGATGGCGCCCGCACTGGTTCCGGCCACATGACTGGGTGTTACATCTATTTCTTTCAAGGCCCTTAAGGCTCCTATATGCGCTATTCCCCTAACACCGCCACCTGAAAGTACAAGACCTATGTTCATTGTTGATCAGTTTGTGCTAAAATTAAGGTATTGTTATAATCTACAATATGATAATAATCAGTAACCTAGGTGAAATGGAAACTTCAAATCTATCTGAAAAGATTTTTAAACGCCCCAATGTCCTTGGTCATGGATTACCGCAAAAGTTAAGAATAACGGCCTGTCCACGACAGAGAGAAATAGCATTCGCGTACCAACGTGTACTCGGAAAACCTTGAATTTTGAACTTTGAACCTTCCTCTGTCCAAGTTCGGGGGATATGGAGCTCAGGCCTTGGCATTTCAACCTTAAATCTTTAATTCCTGTTTTGGAAAGAGGTGAAATTATAATTCCTGATATGACCAATATCATTTTGGGCTAAAATCCCTGCGTGTATTTTTACAAAAAGGATGCATGGACAGTTTTACCGCTCAATTTTTTGGACAAGATTCGTGGCTGGCCTATTTGGTGCTGCCGGCTATTTCTATGGCAACCGGCCTTATTTTGGCCAAGGTATGTTTTTTGTTGCTCAGGGTTTCCAATAAACGTAGACCTTCTTCCTTAAAGGAGCATATCATTCAAGCCTTCAAAAAACCGGTTTATTCTCTACTGCCCTTAGTGTTCCTATATCCGCTAGTGTCTTATTTTTCTTTAGGTTTTTATGCACGTAAGACGATGGAGGCGGTTATCATCGTGAATTTGGCTTGGCTTCTGATTGCAGGTGTAAAGGTCCTTGAAGAGATGGTAAAAAGAAAATTCGAGGTCGCTGATGAGCACTTGGCCAAAGATCGTAAGGTACTGACACAGCTACGATTTATTAGAAGCATGGCTCTTGTCATTATCGTTACCTTGGCCGTAGCGGCCATTCTATGGAACATACCTAGTGTAAAACAAGTTGGGAGTACCATATTGACCTCTGCCGGGGTAGCAGGTATTATTATTGGGGTCGCAGCCCAAAAATCCATCGCCAATCTGGTCACGGGCTTTCAGTTGGCGTTTACCCAGCCCCTAAAAATTGATGACGAAGTAATGATAGCTGGTGAATTTGGGACCGTTGAAGACATTACCCTTACTTATGTGGTCATTAAGACTTGGGACTGGCGCCGACTGGTACTTCCATTGAACTTCTTTAACGATAAACCGTTCGTGAATTGGAGTTTTAGCTCAAAAGATATTGTAAATACCGTTTTCTTCTATGTGGATTATAGTTTTCCAGTACCGGCCCTACGAAAGAAATTTTTGGAAATACTAGAAGGTAACCTGCTGTGGGATAAAAGGGTAGCTAATTTACAAGTTACCCAGATAGAAGACCGGATGATGCAGCTTAGGGCTACGTTTAGCACGGCTAATGCATCTAATGGTTGGGACTTGAGATGTAGTTTACGTGAAGATCTGATACAATATATAGAACAAAATTACCCTGATGCCCTGCCCAAATTACGCCGTATGGACAGCGAAGCGGTTTAGTTGGTAGGATGATAGGGTCGTTGTTAGTTTTTAGAGGGTAATGAAAGTGGAAAAAAGTAATAGGTAAAAATAGTAAGTTGGTTGTAAAAAAGAGCCAAGAAAGTAGAACCAAGACCTAGTATAAGGGATAACCTCGAAAAGCTAACTAGGGGAAGCGAACAGAAAGTTAGAACTATGGTTTTAAAATTGATTTTATACCGACTTACGGCGGCCAAGTATTTAACTTGAAAAGGATAACAGTTAACGAACAAGAATAAATGAAACAAAAATCTACGGATAATGCCTTGTTACAAGCCATATTTGATTCTTCTATCGAGGGTATTATGGTTGTAGATGTACAGGGTACGGTCTTGGAGGCCAACGAGTCGTGCCATACTATTTTCGGGTATGAATCCGGACAGCTTGGGGGACTCAATATCCAAGTGCTACTTCCGGAACGGTTTAAAAAACGGCATGCTACACATAGGGAAAATTATGCTAAAAACCCGGAAAGAAGGACTATGGGAACTGGATTGGACCTTTGTGGAGTGAAAAGGAACGGCGAAGAGTTTCCGGTAGATATTAGTCTGAGTCCGGCTAACGTTGCAGGAAATCCGGTAACTATTGCGTATGTGCGCGATGCCACCAAAAGAATCAACGATGTTGCCTTGCTGGAAAAATCGAACCAAGTAATGGCAGAGATCAATAGGAAATACAGTGCCCTGATCGGAAATCTACAGGGAATCGTTTTCCGTTGCCAATTTAATAGGGACTATACCATGGACTATATAAGCGATGGGGCGAGACCTATTTTAGGATATGGGCCCAATGCGTTTTTGGAGAATAAAGTCAACTATGGCCAATTAATAGTGCCGGAGGATAGGGACAGGGTGTGGAAGGAAATTACCGACGCCGTAAAGCAAAATATCCCATTTAGTATTCATTACCGCATTAAGGATAAACAGGGGGTGCTTAAATATGTACGGGAAACCGGAAACATTATTTATGACAAGTCTGGAAAAGTGGCCGCCTTAGAAGGTTTTATAGCGGATATTTCCCAAGAAAAGGAGGCCGAAAATGAGTTGCGGTCCAAGGAAGCCAAGAACAAGGCCTTGTTGGATGCCTTGCCCGATATGATGTTCATTCAGGATTTGGAAGGCAATTATTTGGACCTATATGCACCAGAACCGGAAAAGTTGTTTTTTCCAAAATCGGAGATGATAGGGCAAAACATGAAGGATGTTCTACCACCCAACTTGTATTCCCGTTATAAGGATCTTTTTAAAAAGGTAAGGAAGACCAGGAAATTGCAACTTTTTGAATATACCCATAAAGGCAAAAATGGAGAAACGGTGTATGAGGTGCGCACCGTACCATTGAACGCTCACGCCCTTTTGACCATAGTACGCGACCTTACCAGCAAGCGAAAGACCGAACAGGATTTAAGGGACAGCGAAGCAAAGAACAAGGCAGTTTTACAGGCCATGCCAGATCTTTATTTTTTAATGGATACAAAAGGAGTTTATTTGGATGTCCGTGCCCCGTACCCTTCTTTGCTCGTAGCACCGGCGGACGAGTTGTTGGGAAGGAATATGGCAGATTTTTTGCCGGAACCTTTTGTAGAAAGCATTTTTGAGGCTTTTCACAAAAGTAAAAATACCAACAGGCCAGAAATATTGGAACACCAGATGGAGCTAAACAAGTCGATCAAATTCTTTGAATCACGCGTTGTTGCTGCCGGGGAAATTGGATTTCTGTTTATCACTAGGGACATTACGGAGCGTAAGCGGTCAGAAGCCGACCTTTTTATCAAGGATCGGGCCTTGGAATCTGCCGGTAATGGTATTTTAATTGTAGATGCAAAACAGCACGACCAACCCATTATCTACGCAAATAGGGCATTTTATGAAATGACAGGTTATACAAGCGAAGAAGTAATGGGCAAGAATTGTCGGTTTTTACAGAACAATGATCGTGATCAAAAAGCCATTGGCGTAATGTCTACCGCTATAAAAAATGGTGAGGCCTGTCAAGTTACGGTACGCAATTATAAAAAAGACGGTACGCTCTTCTGGAACGAACTTACGATTACCCCCGTCCATGACGATAAAAATGAACTCAGTCATTTTATTGGTATGCAGAACGATGTTACCGATCGTAAAAAGGAAGAAGTATTTAAAAATCATATTAGAAAAATCCTGGAGATGATCGCGCAACATAAGCCGCTTATAACCATTGGACAAGAAATCCTACGTACTTCGGAATCCAGTATTGGAGAAGGTACCACCTTTATCCAAACATTGGACCCTATTAAGAAAACACTGCACCAACTAGTAGCATCCAACTTGCCCAATACCTTTGTCACTTCTCTTGAGGGAGTTTCCGTAGGCCCCAATATGGGGGCATGTGGTAGTGCTGCGTATTTAAAGAAGCCCGTTATAGCGGCTAACTTAACCAAGGGACATTCCTTAAAAAAGCTTAATAGGCTTGCTATCGATAATGGTATAGTAGCTTGTTGGTCATACCCTATTTTTGCCTCGGACAATAGCGTGTTAGGTATTTTTGCCCTATACCATTCAATTGAAAAGACACCCTCTAAAATACAAAAAGAGATCATAGCTAATCTTGTGCAGCTCACCGCAATAGCGCTTGAACAATATAAGGTTAGGGATGAGCTTAAAAAGAACCGTTGGATGCTTGAAGGTTATGCTCGGGAACTGGAGCAAAAAGTTACGGAACGAACAGATGAGCTTAAGCTTACGGTGAAGCAACTGGTACAGACCAATATTCAATTAAAAGAACAGGTACAGGAAACCAAGGCTGCGGAAAACAGGGCGTTGGAGAGTCAGGTTATGTTTACCGCTATTTCAAAGAATTTTCCCAAAGGGGTCATCATTGTGTTCAATTCGGATTTTGAGATCGTGTACATAGATGGGGGAGAACTCACCCGTATGGGCTTTCAAAAGAATCAATTCGAGGGATTTCATATAGACGATATCGAGGCCTTTTCAAAACAGCGGATTTTGCGCATAAAGGAGGATATAGAAAAGACCATGAACGGGGAACAACTTTCTTTTGAAATACAGTTTAGGGGCAAGACCTATGCCGTAAACACATCTCCGTTACAAGCTGGAAATGAAATTGCAAAATGGACACTTTTTGTCTATAACGACATCACCAAGCAAAAAGAGGCAGAAAAAAATATAAGAAGGGCTCTCGTCCAAGAGCAGGAGCTCAACGAACTAAAATCGCGTTTCATTTCCATGGCATCGCACGAATTTAGAACTCCTTTAAGTGCTATACTTTCTTCTGCCATTTTAATACGCAGACAGCATCAACCGGATAAATTGGAAAAGCGAGAAAAGTACGTAAAACAAATAGAGTCCAATGTACGCAATTTGGTGGTGATTTTGAACGATTTTCTGTCCTTGAGCAAGTTAGAGGAAGGCAAAACAGCTTTCCGGCCAGAATTGTTTAATCTGGTGGAACTTGTCCAACAGGTATTGGAAGAAATTGAGACGAGTAAAAAGGATGGGCAGGACATCGTTTTTAAACATGATGATCCAGATGTTCGCGTTAGGTTGGATACTAAATTAATGAGGCATGTATTGATAAATTTACTCTCTAATGCCATCAAGTACGCCGATGAGAACACTACCATAGATGTAGCCATAACGGTTTTGCGGCAGAAGGTTTCCATTGAAGTTTCCGATGAGGGTATAGGCATTCCGTTGGCGGAGCAGGAGAATCTGTTCAACCGTTTTTTTAGGGCAAAAAATGCCGATAACATTCAGGGTACCGGATTAGGCTTACATATTGTGAAACATTATACGGAACTCATGGGCGGTACGGTTGGTTTTGAAAGTGAGGAAGGCAAGGGTTCTACCTTTTGGGTGGAGTTTAAGAATCTTGAAGCCCAAAAACCTGTGTAACGGATTGCTGGTATAAAACATAAAAATCCTGACCAAACGTAATTGGATCAGGGGTAATAAAATTAGATTTCCTTGTTCAAGGGAATGAAAAAAAGTTCTAATTATGAAAAAAATACTGATTATTGAGGATAACAAGGATGTTCGGGAAAACACGGCGGATATTCTAGAACTGGCAGGCTACGAAACCGCAACTGCCGAAGATGGTAAAAGAGGAGTGGAGGAAACCGAGCAATTTCACCCCGATCTTATTGTCTGTGATATTATGATGCCCAGATTAGATGGCTATGGTGTTTTGGAAGCTTTGAGCAAGAAGCCCGAAACGGCGCGTATCCCATTTATCTTTTTGACCGCAAAATCGGAAAAGGATGATTTTAGAAAAGGGATGAACCTTGGGGCAGACGATTACCTTACCAAACCATTTGAGGAACACGAGCTATTGGAAGCGGTTGAGGTAAGGCTTCAAAAGAACGACTTCCTAAAAAAAGAATATGCCAGGGACGTAGCCGGGGTCAACGAATTTTTAAAAGGTGCCGCCAACTACCTGGATCTTGAAAGCATTTCTAGGGAGTACCGTGCCAAGGAATATATGAACAAGGATTTCGTATTTATGGAGGGCGATGTTGCGCACGATTTATTTTATATTGAGAAAGGAGCGGTAAAAACCTATAAATCTACCGAAACCGGAAAGGAATTTGTAACAGGTATTCACAAGGCGGGGGATTTCATGGGACAATTGTCGCTATTGAACCCAAAAGGACTTTATTTGGAAACAGCAACCGTAATGAAAACAGCAACCCTATATAAAATTCCTAAAAGTAGTTTTATTGATCTCATCGAAAGAAACCGGGAGGTTGCCAATAAGTTTATGGAGCTTATTTCAAATAGTCTCATAGATGTTCAGGAACAATTGGTATATATGGCCTACGCATCCGTAAGGCAAAGGGTAGCCAAGGCGTTGTTACGACTGTCCGATAACGGAATGGATACGAGTACTCCCCACAACGGAATTGAAATTCCAAGGGAGGATTTTGCCGGAATGGTCGGCACGGCCACCGAAACCGCCATACGTACCCTATCCGATTTTAGGGATGAAGGTTTAATAAGCATGGGTCATGGCCGCAGTATTATTCTCTTGGATAAAGAGCAACTACAACATATTGCAGATACGAGGTAGTGCGCCGGGTGTTTAATAATCTACGTGGTTAGAGCGTTCTTTGGACATTAATATGGATTTAGTACGCTGTAAAACAATTGTGTACATTACCTGGAACGTAATCTGCTGGAAAAAATAGAAAGTTTTTTGATGGCAAAGGTTAGCACTAGTTTTTGTACCAGCCCGCTGAGGCCACCAACGCAATTAATAGGGTAAAACGTAGTTTTTGCCCTGTTTATGCGCAGTACAAGACTTTCCTTGCTGATGTCTCGCCGTAGTCTTAAAATACGAAGTTGCTCGTCTATTTCGGTAAAAGAACTGTAGTGTTTCATGCGTATTGATTAAGTGTAAATTTTTCCCTGAGGTCTATCCGCTTTTTCGGCAGGAAAGGTTTAGGGGAGCGTAGGTTTTATCCGATATTATTTTTTTGGTTCCATTATATGTACAATTTTAACGTCTTTCAAAGTAGGTCAAATGAGTATCTTACCATGATTTGACCCCAATACATGTAACAAACCGTAACAGAATACTCCTTATACACAACAGGCCTATCTCATGGGTATAACAAATCAGTCAAAATAATTTTTTGAGAATTTTTTGAGCAAAGGTTTATTAAGTTTGTCCCTTAGGAAATAGCACAGTAGGGCAACTAGGGCATAAAAAATCCCTACAATTCCAAATCCTAGTGTATCGTTCTGTAGTTCGCTTCCAATAGCGTAAGCTATCGCAAAGGAAAGGATGAACAGTGCCACTAATGAAACTGCTCCTACCAAAAGAAGTTGCGCCGTTGCCGTAACCATACCCATCAATACCTTAAATATTTTAAGTTTCAGGTATTCTTCGCTATTTTCAAGATAAGATTTCACATCGGCCTCTGCACCTGTGAGATTTTGTTTCAATTCTTCAAAAACCTTATAATTCTATTTTCTAGTGAAAGATTACGGGTCTGCCAACCAACCTTAGGGGTATTTCAACTGGTTTACGTGCTTTGCAGGTGTTACCCATAATCGTTGTTCGGTTTTTGAATAGTGGGCTGTTCAGAATTTCTACCGAACAACCCAAGAACCTAATAACATTCCGTAATTTTATTTTTTGTTTTAAAAACCAAGGATTCTTAATTCCCGTGTAGTTTATACCAATTTAAGTTTTGAATGTCGTATTGAAAATTTGAATTATTTTTTCTCAGTTTAGGAATTAAATCTAAGCATAGCATTAGCTATGGTTCTATTTTATGACGACAAATGAGTAAAAAAGAAACTTGTTTTATGCGACATCTAGAATTTAAATTGGTATTACTTCTGTAGTTGGGCATTTTTCTTCTTTAAATCCTCCAATTTTCGCTCCAAGGTCTCAATGATATCATCGGCCTTATAGCTCATGGTAGATATGGCCTCGTCCAAGGTATGCTCAAAAGCTTCCTTCTTTTCCTTTGCCGTTTTGGTCAGTTCCTCCTTAACATGGGAAATACGCTCCGTAATGTCATGGCCTGTCTCTTCGGCTTTCTGTTTAATTTTTTTTCTGGTATTGGAACCCGCGTCAGGGGCATAAAGGATTCCTATACCTGCTCCTATGGCCGCACCTGTTATAAGGGCCAATAACATGTTTCCACTATCGTTCGACATAATTTTTTAGGTTTTAAGTGAATAATTAATTTATACGGACGAAGGTAATGCCTAGGCGTGCAAAAGGAAATGACCTACATCAGTATGGAGTGTTTTTTTCGGCTGACCTACATCATTTTAAATAGGACCATAGCATACTATCTTTCCTGTTGGACAGATCAAGATTTATATTATTCGGTAGGATAAGGTCCTAAACCGTATTTTGGGAATGTATGCGCAATCCGATACTATGAATAGAAATATATTTAATAAAAGGGAACGGTTATTTTCCTCCCGCGTTTTCATTGATCTTGGCGGGGTAGCTAAAGCCCTGAATAGTATTGGGACAAAAAATATATCCGATACCGAGGTGACCCTCTTATTAAAACTGGAAGAGGACGACCCCAATACCAATAGGGAAATTGAGAAAATAAAGAAGCGGCTAACGAACATTTGGGGTTCAAAGCTCGCCTTTGGCTTTTTTCATAATATTGACATAGGTAGTATTTTTATAGCGGGACCTTTGTCCGAGGTATTCCTTTTTGAAATAGATGGCAAAAAACTGGCAGAACTTTCCGAGGGGCCTTATGGTATTTTAAGGGGTTTGGGTATAGGTGAAACCGTAGCCGCATCCCATATTAAAGCTTTAATGCACGGAGACTATTTATTATTAAAGCGCCAAGGATATCATAACATACATGAAAATAAATATCCCCAAATACTTTGAAAAGCCTTGATCTTGTTTTCTGGGACCAATTTTTAAAACCAAAGAATTTACCCATGGCATGCCGCAGGTTATAACGATTTCACTCGCTTTTCGTATCCAAGGACTGTGGGGAGGGAAATGCGAAAGGTCGGACCAATCTAGTTTTGACTCCACTATGGTACAATAATACCATTTCCCAATTAAAAAATAAGTCGATATATCGTTTCTTTTTACGCCCTACTTCAAAATAAAAATAAGCCATAGCTAGGCTATGCCGGTTTTTCTTTTTCGCAGGCCAAAAAAACAATTCAATTTCTTTGGCTGAATTTCAAAAGAGAACTGGTATAAACCAGCAAGGGCCAATAATCAAAAGAGCGTGTTGGTTGTTATGCTAATGAAGTATCTTTTTCCGGCTCTTTATTGTTCACTATTAGTTTGCGTGGCACGATGATATCGGATACGAAAAATACTACGAAGGCATAGTGTAGCCGATGGTAGTTTTGGTGTGCCGTATATCAGTTAAAGCTGCTTGTTCCTAATTATGGAAATAATCACCAAAAAGCCCAAAATAGCCGATAACACAAAACCGATAGCACCTAACAAAGGAATACCATGGATTAACGGTGGCATCTCTGCAATGACTAAAATGGACGACCCAATGGAAAGTGCCGAAATAATTACGGCAAATACAAGTCGGTTTGCGGCCTTGCTCAGCGCTGTTTGCAGTTCCTTTAAGCCCTTATGCTCATGTATTATAACGAGTTTGCCCTCCTTGATTTTTTTTAATATGGTACGGATATTTTCCGGTAGGGAATCCAAGAGCGCATTGTAGTCCTGTATCCGCGACCAGTTTTTTTTAAAGAGATGTTTTATTCCGAACCGTTTGCGGGTAAGTTCCCCGAGGTAGGGTTTTAAGTTTTCGGTAATATTGAATTCGGGGTCCAGTCTAAGACCCACTCCTTCCATGATGATCAGCGCACGGATCAACAAATACAAGTAGTGTGGCAGTACAATATTATTCTCGAATAGGATATGTTTGAAATTGCCAAGGGTACTGCCTAACTTTATGTTCCGAATAGCGGTATCGCTAATCCCATGAATAAGTTCTGTAAGGTCCTGTTCTAATTTCCTGTATTCGGCAATATCCGATTTAACCGCAATTTCCTCTAATACCAAGATTATTTTTTTACTGTCCCTGCGTACAAAATGGAGCAACAGGTCTGACAGTAATTCTTTATCTCTTGGGAGTAGGGAACCCATCATACCAAAATCCAAAAAACACAGCTGATCGCGCTCCGGTAGAACAAATAGGTTGCCAGGATGCGGATCGGCATGAAAGAAACCGTGATCCAATACCTGCTCCAAATAGAGGTCTACACCTACTTTTGCTACTGTTTTACAATTGATGTTTAAACTTTTTAGTAGCGTTGGTTCCGATATTTTGATGCCGTTTATATACTCCATGCAAATGACATTGTTAGTACAAAGTTGTGGATATATTTTTGGTACATGAATAGCATCGTTTCCCTCAAAATTTTTGGTAAAACGCTTTATGTTTTCCATTTCTTTGGTAAACTGTAGCTCCTCTAGAATACTCTTTTCAAAGGTTTTTACGATTTGAAGGGGCTGAAACGATTTGGCCTGGGCACTATACTTTTCAAGGCTACCGGCTACTTGTTTCATAATTACAATATCTGCTGCAATGGTTTCCGTAATATGGGGACGTTGTATTTTTAGTACTACCATTTCGCCGCTCCTTAGTTGTGCCTTGTGTACCTGCGCCAAGGAGGCCGCGGCCAAAGGTTTGGTTTCGATGGCACTGAAATGATCTTCAAGGTCAATTTTTAGTTCCTGCTCAATGGTTTCATGTACATCGAAGTTTTGCAGATGGGGAACATGATCTTGTAACTTTTCTAGCTCCTTGATCAATTCCGGAGGTAGCATATCCTCCCTATTGCTAAAAACTTGACCCAATTTTACGTAGCTGGGCCCCAATTCCTCCAATACCTTGCGAATACGTTCATAACTGGTAAGGGACATACTCTTGTCCGTATCCGGGTGGTCCTTTAAATAGCTGGCAGGAATCATTTTTTTAAGGCCACTATGGATCATTATATCTTCAAAGCCATATTTAGCTAATACGGAAAGGAGTTTGTTGTACCGTTTCAGTTCTCTTTTTTTGGGGAGGTTGATACCGAGCATAGATTTTTGTTCTTGTATTGATGTATCAAAGGCTATTCCCTTTCTCCATAACCGGAGTCATTGCCCTCTCCCGAATATTAAGGGGAGAGGGGTGTTTAGATCAATTAACCTTCATCGGAACTTTCTTATAGGTAGGACTACATATACTTTCCTAAAAATTTAAAAAAGGCCTTTTTTTCATCATTGTAGATGTTGCGCTGCGTCTGCATTTTTTCTCTGAAAGCGATGTGGTTTTTGGCCATTGAAACATCCAAGGCCTCCTTACCGGTCTTACTTTGGCCTGCTATGCGCGCCTCATGTTTTTCAATCGTTTCTTCCAAGTCATCTATGATGCCCTTATGAAGGGCAAATTGGTTTTGATGATGTTCCAGTTGTTTTAGAACTTCTGCATTTGTGTAACGTGTTACCAGTTCGCTCAAACGGTTGTTAAAGGTCTTTAGTTCATCTTTCCAAAAATGTAGTTCGGATATCCAGTTCCGGTGCTCAAAATGTAAGTTTTCATTGTATATTACTTCGTCTATTTTTTCCATGATACGATTATTTTTATTTGTTTTTTGATTTTGTCTTAATTCGATATTTTTTGTTGATCGGGACCTTGACCGCTTGGTTGATTCGTTTTTTTATCGTGGCGTACTCCCATATTTATAGCTTGTAACAGAGTATCTTTAACTGCCAAGGTGCGCCTTGTTTATCCTTGACGTTACTTTTCTTTTATTACTTCACTAATTACTTATTACTATTTCACTAATTACTTTTCACTAACGACTACCCACTACCCATTGCCCACTTCTAGACTTTCCGTTGTTTTCTCCAATTGCTTTACCCCGCGTTGGCCCAGTATTTCTACCAGATCCTCTTTTTCTACCACCTCTTGTTTCAATAGGAGTTGTGCCAATTTTTCCAGTTCGTCCTTGTGTTTTAGTAGGAGGTCTTTTGTGCGTTGGTATGCGTTGTCGATAAGGATCTGTACTTGCTCATCTATCTGTTTGGCCATATCCTCGCTATAGGGTTTACCGAACATTTGTTCGTTTCTTCCGGTGGAATCGTAAAAACTGATCGGACCCAGTTCTTTGTTTAGTCCGTAATAGGCGACCATGCCGTAGGCTTGTTTGGTTACTTTTTCCAGGTCATCCAGCGCACCGGACGAGATTTCGTTAAAAATGATTTCCTCGGCCGCCCTGCCGCCCAATGCGGCGCAAAGCTGATCTATAAACTGCGATTTGGTAATGATCTGTCTTTCTTGGGGCAGGTACCATGTAGAACCCAAAGATTTGCCACGGGGAATAATAGAAACCTTTACCAAGGAATCTACATGCTTTAAATGCCAACTGCTTACGGCATGGCCAGCTTCATGATAAGCTACGATCTCTTTTTCCTTTTCGGAAATAATCTTGCTCTTGCGCTCCAAACCACCAATGATCCGGTCCCGTGCCTCCATAAAATCTTCTTGCCCAACTTTTTCTTTCTTTTTACGGGCGGCGATGAGGGCCGCCTCGTTGCAAATATTGGCAATATCCGCCCCTGAAAATCCAGGGCTTAATTTTGACAGCTGCCCCACATCTACGTTTTCTGCCAGTTTTAACCTACGTAGGTGCACCCCAAAAATTTCTTGGCGTTCTTCTTTGGTAGGAAGTTCCAGATAAATATGACGGTCAAAACGACCGGGGCGCAAAAGGGCTTTGTCCAGCACATCTGGCCGGTTGGTGGCCGCGAGTACGATAACACCGGTATTGGGGCCAAAACCATCTAGTTCTGTAAGTAGTTGGTTTAAGGTGCTTTCGCGTTCGTCGTTTGCCTGAAAGGCGTTCACCTTGCTCCTAGAACGGCCTACGGCATCAATTTCATCTATAAAAATTATACTCGGTGCTTTTTCCTTTGCCTTTTTAAAGAGGTCGCGAACACGCGATGCGCCCACGCCCACGAACATTTCTACAAACTCCGATCCGGACATGGAGAAGAAGGGTACTTTGGCCTCGCCCGCAACCGCTCTGGCCATTAAGGTCTTTCCTGTTCCCGGAGGGCCTACCAGCATGACACCTTTGGGGATTTTAGCTCCCAATTTGGTATAGGTTTCCGGATTCTTAAGAAAATCTACTACCTCCATAACCTCTATCTTTGCTTCTTTGAGACCTGCAACATCATCAAAGGTTACGGATATTTTTGTTTGTTCGTCTGAAATTTTAGGGCTCGATTTGCCAAAATTGAAAAGCGGGTTTCCTCCTTGGCCACCGCGCATACTACGAAGTATGTACAGCCAAAAGAAAACTATGATACCAAAGGGAAGTAGCCACGACAAAATGCTAAGCCAGCTGGTACGCGTTTGATACTGTACATCTATCTTGTCCGCGGCCGGAAATTCTGCCTGCGCCCTTTGTAGCTTATCCTCAAAGGTCTCTACGGAGCCTATGGTAATGGTGTAGCGGGGCACCTCTGGCGACTGGAAAAAATTATTTAGGACATTGTCATTCTCGGTAGTGCCCGTCGGTGTTTTCTTTACATAGATCTCTGCCACTTCTTTATTGATGACCACTATTTTTGATACTTCCCTTTGTGGTAAAAGGGAATCCTGTAATAAGGTCCAAGTAATTTCCTTGGCACCGGTTGCGGGATCGGAAAAGAGGGAGAGCATTACGATCATGCCAAATAAAAAAAGGTAGAACCAATTGATGTTCTTACCTCCGTAAGTCGGTTTTAGGTTCTTTTTCTCCGAACCATCCGGTGATTGCGATTTATTTTCTTGCTGTTTCATTTTTTTCCAATATTGCGAATTCATCCAAGGCTTCCATGGCCTCGCAGCCATATACCACAGATGGTCCACCGCCCATCATTACTGCTACACCAATGGTTTCCAATACTTCTTCCGAACTGGCACCGGCTTGTAGGGAATCGTATACGTGGTAGGCAATGCAGCCATCGCAGCGCACCGTAATAGCAATGCCAAGCGCGATCAGTTCCTTGGTCTTTGACGGTAATACGCCTTTTGCCGTACTTGCCTTATGTAGTGCCGTAAATGCTTTCATAGTAGCAGGTATTCGGGTTCCAAGCGTTTTCATGCTTTTATTGAGGTCGTTGTATCTTTTTGAATAGTCTTTGAACATAACAGTTAGGTTTTAGTGGTGTACTTTTTCCATAAAGCAACACATCCAAAAGTATCTTAAGAAAACGATTTCCCAAATGATTTAAATCATTCCATGGCAATTACATTATTACTTATTTAGCGCAAAGGTTATTTGCGTGAGGGATTGCAGCGGTTACCCCACAGTTCTTTGGCACTTGTTTCGGTGCCAAAGGGCGAGGAGTGGTAGCGGAAAGCCCGACCCTTGTGGGCACGCCCTGTACTGAATAAATTAACTAGTGGATAGGGTTTCTTGGTTATACAGAAACGGTCTAGATTAGACATTTAAATGGAAAATACCATGTTAGGAGATTTAACTACCGGACAAATAGAACATCTGTTGCAAAGCGAAATTGTGGGTCGTTTGGGTTGCCATGCAGACGATCAAACCTATATTGTACCTATTACTTATGCATACGACGGTGAGTTTATATACGGGCATACCAGGGAAGGTAGGAAGATAGATATGATGCGGAAAAACCCTAAGGTCTGTTTTTTGATAGATGCTATTACGGACATGGGTAATTGGCGCAGTGTTATTGCCTGGGGGACGTTTGAGGAGTTAAAGAGCATAACGGATCGGGAAACGGGTATGCGCATTTTAATGGACCGTACGCTGCCTTTTCTTACAGGGGAAACTACGTTAGCCCATGCCATGAGAGATACGCATATTAAGGATGTTGCGGGGTTAAAGGGCACTGTGTACAGAATACGGCTTACCAAAAAAACAGGACGATTTGAGAAACGGTAGCTGGTAATTTATGCAAGCATGTAGTTATACCAATTTAACTTCTAGATGTCGCATAAAACAAGTTTCTTTTTTACTCATTTGTCGTCATAAAATAGAACCATAGCTAATGCTATGCTTAGATTTCATTCCTAAACTGAGAAAAAAATAATTCAAATTTTCAATACGGCATTCAAAACTTAAATTGGTATTACCTTTTTTATTAATGGATGAAATGAACTTTAGCAAGCATGAACAAAAACACCTTGCAGCCCGAAGAATCCAAATTTTTAGAAGGACCACTTTCCCGTTTAGATGAGCTATTCTTTACGTTAAAAGTGATGTTCAGTTTTTTACGGGGTTTCGTAAAATGCAATTGATTTGGTCAAATGTGCTACAATGGTCTAATATATGGCTCGTAGCGTGCAAATTAGCGATTACTTTTCGGTTGAGCACGAGCCGAATTTTTTAATTTTCTTGTTATCTTTTTTTATCAATAAGCCAAATTAAAAAATTTGGCGGACTTGCAAATACGCCTTAACTTTGAATAAGTAACTAATTAGTTATGAGCTATATACGTTATTACCCTTAGTGCTTTCTGCAATGTTTTTAGTAATCTTGTATCAGCACTTCAGTAGGAATTCGCAACTTAGCGTTTAAGTTCCGAATCATTTCCAAAGTCAGCTTTCGTTTTTTGTTCATTATTTCGCTTACTCGACTTTTAAAGCCAATCATATCTACCAAGTCTTTTTGTTTTAATCCCATTTGTTCCATTCGGAATTGAATAGCGGAAATTGGGTCAGGCATTTCGATAGGGAAGTGTTCGTTTTCGTAATTATCTATCAGAATAGAAAGAATTTCTAATTCGTCACCTTTTTTAGTTCCACGTTTTGCATCAAAAATCACTTCGAGCCTTTCGAGTGCTTTTTCGTAATCTTTTTTTGTTCTAATTGGTTTTATGTCCATATTAAATTTCGTTAGCGTCAATTTTGTCATATTCGGCGTGAGTTCCAATAAATCTTATCCACGCAAGTTGATACTCAAAATTGAATTTTACAATCAGTCGATAATCATTTCCTTTGATATTAAAAACAATTCGGTTGTTCTTTAAGATACTGGCGTTGGGATAATCGCTTTTCAATTCGTTTATCGTGTTCCAGTTTGACTTTTCGGTTTCGCGATACCACGTTTTGAGTGGCAATTCACAGTCTCCGTGTTTTTCCCAAAAATCTCTTAGAGTTCCTCTCGAAAATATTTTCACATTATATTGTTTGACACAAATATAATAAAAAGTTACCAATATGATAACTTTATCGATTTTTCTCGCATTAAGGGTAACGGCCCCTGTATAAAGCGGGCGGGGCGTTTTGGCTCTTGTCCGCTTCTTGTCGGCCGGTTGAGTTGTTTATAAATATACTTGAATTTCGGGATTTAGCCGCCACGCGTTGAGCTTTTAAAACGCCCCGTTCGCTTTATACCGTGTTCATGCCGGTTGGGCTCTTCCTATGGTGTTTCCCCTTGCCCTGGCTTTGTGTATTTGGGGCGTTTTATTCAGGGGCCGTTCAGGCCGATTGAATATCGTGGGAGCGTGAAATCCTTTTGGTTGTGTTTCGTGTTTTGACGGAATGCACCGCACCATTGTAAAGGGGGACTGTTCTCTCGGGTGTCCTATTTCATGGCGGAGCAATATGTCCTCTGGCAATCGGCCTGAACGGCTCCGTATATGAAAAGTAGCGCTGAAATAAAGCTGTTACTTTTCGGATTATACACGAGCCGAATTTTTAAATTTTACTATTTATCTTTTTAATTGGAAATCGTCAAATTTAAAAATTTGGCGACTTTCCAAAAATGCCCAAACCATAGTGTTAGCAATGACTTGCGCTATTTTTGATATACATTGTGCCTGTTGCACAAGATAGGCAAAAAAGTTGCTTTTCGATTTTGCCTATGGGGCGATTGATCGTA
>NZ_JBHTHY010000004.1:0-336401 GCF_042676845.1 Maribacter chungangensis | reverse complement strand
ACTTTGACCCGGCAAGGGTGGCTCACTTTAATCCGGCGAGGGTGGTATACTATCGCCGATTTTTGCAGGTAGGTTTCATTACGATTTGGTTTTATTATTGATATATTTCCATGTGTACAGGAAATCAGAAAACAACTTACGTTGTGGAGTAAGGAATTTTCCGTCAAACTATAACGGAATTAATGGTAAAGTGTTGTATTTAAAACGAGAAAAATTTCTTATCGTTTAAGTGAAAAATGTCCGGTAATTACTTGGTCATTAGCATAGTTGTATTGAAACCAATAATCGGATTCCGGTAAAGGAGTACCGTTCTTGGTACCGTCCCAACCTGCTGAAGCAGCATCTACTTGGGAAATGAACTTTCCATAACGGTCAAAAATATAAAGTTGTGCTTCTGGATAAAGTTCCGTTCCAATGATATTCCAATATTCATGGATACCATCGCCGTTGGGCGTAAAAAAACGTTGGTATCCAATTGCATTTATTTCTTTGGTCAATATCCTACATTCCAGCACATCCCTTACATAAACGATATATGCCCCAGGAAAAACAGTGAATTCGTTACTTGTTTGATAATTCTCACCATCTACGGAATATTCAAAGGGCCCTGTTCCCGTAGCCGTTATGTTTAAAGCTATCTGGTCGGAAAATCCGTTAACGGATACCTCCATATTCTCGGGGGCACCGGAGGAAAGCACTTGAAATTCGGCGGTATTCTCGCAACGCACTCCATTTTGCACAATAGATACCGTAAGTTGGTAATCACCAAGCTCGTCCACGTTAAAAGTCCGCGTATCGGCAAGTTCTATACCATCGCCATTCTGCCAGGACCAAGTTTCAAAATCCCCACCATCTATGGTCAATGTTGGACTATCGGGGCATATCACGTAGCGTTCTTCCAATGGTATATTGGGCAAAGGATTTAAAATAAGTTCTAACGGTGTTGTTGCGAAACAGGTCTGTAAATTTATTCGTGCTACTCTTGCATATACTATTTCCTCGCCTAACGAAACAATATAGTTTTTCGCATCTAAACGGTTGCTGTCGTTTTGAGCATCTAGTTCCGATGCATAATAGTCTACGTTAAATTGGTTTGGGTCTTGCGTTCCTAGTATTTCGGTAGTTCTTTGACTTAGGTCTATAGTTTGATCTGCCAGCTCCTCAGATGCGCAAATAATCATTGCGGAAGGTTGTATGGCAAAAGGAGTATTGAATATTTCTATCTGGAAGCTACCCGTTACGAAACAGTCAGGATTAGACGCGCTTTCTAGTTTATAATAGATAAGCTGTGGGTTGGATGTGTTCTGATAGTAACCTAAAATCTCGTTTTCACCCAATTCAGCTTCTGCAAGCGTTTCATGGTAACTAATTGTGAAGTTACTTCCATTCTGGTTCCCCAGAATTTCCGAATTCTTTTCGCTAAGATTAAACTGGGAAAGGCCATCGGTATCGGTATCGCAAACAGTCCAATCCGTCACTGTTTGAAATTGGGGCGTATCCGAGACCCGCAGTGTAAAAAAGGTTGTCGCATAGCAACTTGCATCGGATGCATTCTGTACGCGTACATGGATGCGCTGTTCGTAAGTCGTAGTATTCGTATAGGACGTAGGCAAGGGATTTGCTCCCGATGCAGCTTCTTCCATTGAACGATGATAGGATACCTCCAGACTAGCGGGGTTTTGTAACACTATGATTTCAGGTGTTGTTTCGGTTAAATCGAACATTGCCACACCATCATTGTTATCATCACAAGCTTCCAAGTCCGCAGGTGTATTGGCCACTACCCCACTACTCACCTCTATCATAAAACTTCCCGTACTGTAGCAGCTTGGAAAGTTGCTATTTTGAAACCGCACGAATAGTTCTTCCATAGGTAAGGTATTCGTATAAGTAAAAGGCAAGGCGTCGCTTCCGGCATCGGCATCTTCCTGTGAGGCAAAGTAACGCACTTCAAAATTTGTTTCGTCCTGCCCGTTGAAAATTTCTTCATTTTTAAGCGATAGGTCAAACGTGTAAAAACCATCGGTATCGTCATCGCAGACCGTCCAATCTGTAAGTGTAGGTAGTACTGGTGATTGCCTTGCCGTTACAATAAACCGCGTAGTGGCATAACAATCCCTATTGTTGGTATTGGAAACACGTACGAATACCGGTGTTGTTCCCAATGCGAATTCATGCACGGTATCCAATGGATTTAAATTTGCATCCGCGTTTTCCTGTGAGAGAAAATAGGCCGTTTCAAATACGGATGCATCTTGGGTTCCCAAAACCGGAGTGTCGAAGGCGGACACATCTACCGTGTAGGTCTGTTGTTCCGTGCAATCGGTCACATCGGCGACGGTACCGGCAGTAGGCGTTTCATCTATTACGATTACCCTCGTCTCCGTTTTGGTATTGGTAGCCGTGGTAACCGTAACGGATACGGTATAAATACCTCCAGTAGTGTAGTTATGTAACGGTCGCTCCTCCGTGCTTGTAACACCATCGCCAAAATTCCATAATGCGGACACTATGGTTTCGCTGCTGTTTACTTCAAAACTGGTTCCATTGCCAGAACACAGATTCTCTACCTCTATACCCACTAAAAAATAGGATTGTATAAAAGGAGGTAGACCCAACACGGATATACCGCTATTTAATTCTATTGCATTTTCTACATAATCACAAGCCAACCCAGAAGTGTTAGGCTCGTTTATGACACCCAAAGAGGGTTTTGCGTCCAAACTAACGTAAATCTTTCCGTCCAAAGCAAGCTGCATGGCTCCCGGTCTTAGGTTGGACTTATGAACCAACTCCACCGCAGAGTCCTGAATATCGTTAGTGGTATAGGAAGAAATATCGAATTGAGTAATATTATAGGTAATTGGCATGAATACCTCTCTTATATCCGATGAACAATAAAGCTTACTGCTATCAGGTGAAAATTCGACCCCGTAATGTAACAAAAAATTATCCAAATTGAACCTATTAGCGTAGTAGTCGTTCAAAACGATCGGATCGGAAAAAACACCGTTGGTATCATCGAACTTAAGTAGCTCCAAATGTAAAAAGCTGGCAATGGCAACCATACTGCCGTCCGGAGAAACCTTCATATAACCCCTTGTACCTAATCCGTATTCTAAAATAGGATACTCCTTGCCTATAGCAGTGGTTACCGGAACCGTATTGATACCGGCAGGCGTAACTAAGTAGGCCAGAAAGTTATTGGTGCCGTATTGATGTGTCAAAACCCATATATCACGGTTATTTGCATGTTGCACTGCGGTTAACTTTTCGGCTGTAGGAGTGGTTAAAAGAACATTTTTTGTAGTAACATCACCTAGACCTCCGTCCAAGGTAATATCAACAATAGTGTATTGAAAGCCATTCTCTTCTCCCCCATCATCAACGGTAAATACATAATATATAGTATCGTTTTCAGGTAGGGGTATGATTATAGCCGATTGTGTACTTGAAAAATCACCGTTCAAACCTGACCCATTAGGCATTATATCATGATTTCTGTTCCAAACGGTACTCCCGTCCGTATAGAATAAAAGGTCTCCGTTCGAGTCAGAAATTGTGGCAGTGCCTTCATTAGTAAAGGTCTGACCATCTGTAATTGCCGTTGGCACACCAGTACTAAAATCCAAACCAGCATTACGTCCAAAATACCAAATGGAGGCTTCTTGCTGGGCATTCGTACAAAGTCCAAAAAGAACGAAAAAAAATAGGGGTATACTTTTCAATATCAAGGTCGGCGTTATGTGTAAATTTTGGTGTAAAATACCCTTGTTTTATGGCAATACAGCCTAATTGCTATAAAACGTAGGAAAAATCGTTAAATTGTAACCTTTATGGTAATTGCCCAAATGAAATTTTAATTCTCAACTAAATACACTTTTCATGGTTTCCTTCTATTCTTTCCAATACACTGGAACCGCGTCGGAAAATCAATATTTTTAAGATGACTCAAAACAGACAATCATGGGATACGGCCGTAAAGCACGTTGTAAGAAATGGGCTGATAAATGACATCCTTTCCAAAGAACAGATAGCTTCTATTCCCCGATCTAATATCTACCGTTGGAAACAAGAACCGAACAACAAATATCAATTTTGTGAAATCAACAAAGTTGTACAAGATGAGATTCATCTTATAAAGCGAATTAATCAGTCCTCAAAACTCAAAAAAATAAATCAGGCCTATTTTGAATTGGCAGATATATTTCATGAAATCATATCCTCTATTAAGGGTATTAAAGGACTTATGAAGGAACGGGCAATACTAATCGTGAATAGTATAGAAAAGGTAAATAATCATATTCCTATTAATAAGGCGATTAAGATATTTAACCTTTCTCGCAGTACGTATGAGAACTATAAATCCATAGTAGTTCATACCTGTGAACCTTCCTATTTTAAGTGGTGCATGCGAAGGTTTTCCAATCAATTGCTAGCATCGGAAGTAAAAACGATTAAAGAGTATATGGCGCATCCTGATTACAAATTTTGGTCAAAATCTTCTATTTATCTGAAGGCACTTAGAGATAAAAAACTTACCTGTGGTATTTCTACTTTTTACAAGTATTGTAGACTTCTTGGATTTAAGAACAGACCAAGAAGAAGAAAATCTGATAGCTACAGACCGGTAAAAACATCCAAACCCAACGAGCTTTGGTGCGCAGATGTCACTATTTTTAAGACCAGTGATACTACGAAGCATTATATCCATTTTTTGATGGACCATTTTTCTAAATTCATTATTGGATATAAAGTCTGTAGTAAACCATCGGCTAAAACTATAAAAGAATTACTTGATACTTCTTACTGCAAATATAGGCCGGATTCACTAAGATTTCTTACCGATGGTGGAAGTGAAAATGTAAATACTACACTTTCTAATTTTATCGATAGCCCAATCATTCCCATTATCCATATCATTGCCCAAAAAGATGTTGTGTATTCCAATTCTATGGTCGAGGCACTTAACAAAGTAATCAAGCATCAGTTCCTATTTCCTAAGGACATTATAAATGCTAACCAGCTTGAAACTATCTTAAAACAGTCAGTTGTTAGCTACAATACCCTACGGCCTCAGAAAAGTTTGGGCGGTAATACACCCCTCGAAACTTTTAAAGGAAAATCTGTTGATATTACGAAGTATTGTCAGAATTTCCATGCTCAAAAATCCCTAAGACAGGAAATGAACAGAAAAAACACATGCAAATTATGCATATAACCGCAAATGATAATCAAGTATAAATAACGGATTTAATTACTTATTCCAAATAGTAAAAAAACTACCATTTAGATAGCAAACTACTTATTGCAAACAATGTTCTATTTAAGAAACACTTCTTTTTAAATTATATGTGTACATTGCAAGGCATTACCTTGATGTGTTCTTGATCGACATTTCTTGGATTTAGTGTCCCAATTGGTAACCGATGTGTTTCGTTGTAAACTGATTTCGGAGCGTTTTCCATCAACCGTAATACGAGCATAGATCGGGGCGATATCGCCCCTTTGCTTTGATAGATTTAGCCAAAAATGAATGTTGAATGTTCTTGAAGTGTTCATAAACTCTCGCTTTAAGTGAATAATCGATTTGTGATATGAAAGTCAAATCGAAGCGAAAGTCAAACGCTATACAGTTACAATGTAGTAAAAAATTCTGTTCAAAACAGGTAACCGAATAGGTAACCTTTTTTTTGGTATTAAAGCTGATTATATGATATCAGCTAAAATTAAAAACGCTGATAATCACATAATTAGCTTTTTAAAGGTATTAAACAACACCCTTTTTGTCGGGATGACAGGATTTGAACCTGCGACCACTCGACCCCCAGCCGAGTGCGCTACCGGACTGCGCTACATCCCGAAAAACAGCTTACGCTGTCTACTTCTATAAACTTGCTTCCAATTTATACCTAGATGGCAAACACCCGGAAATTGGATTGCAAAAATATAAAAGTCATTATGAAATACGCCTATCTTTTTTAAAAAATACGAGCATTACTTCAGGTTTCTGATCCATTGTACCATTTGGTCGCTCCATTCCTTTAAGAACGGGTCTTTGAGGGCCAAGGAAAAGCCATGTCCTCCTTTTGGATAAACGAACAGGGTAGCCGCAACGCCCTTATCTTGCAAGGCGGCATAAAAAACCAGACTATTTTCTACGGGTACAGCTTCGTCATCACCGGCATGGAATAAAAAAGTAGGCGGCGTTTGCGGGGTAACGTTTTTTTCGTTGGAATAGAGGGCTACCATTTTTTGGCTGGGGTCCTTACCTATCAGGTTCTTCTTGCTGCCTTGGTGCGTTTGGCTTCCGAATGTAATTACGGGGTAGCCCAGGGCCATAAAATCAGGACGAGCACTTTCCTTGTCCACGTCATCCAAGGGTGCATACACCGTATCGCCAAATCGGGTACCCAAGGTAGCGGCCAAGTGCCCACCTGCCGAGAACCCAAGTATGCCTATCCGTTGGGCATCCAAATTAAACCGTGCGGCATGTTTACGCACCAGGCGCATGGCCCGCTGAGCATCGATCAATGGAACTTCATGTTTGTTCTTTTGCGACGTGTCCGAAGGGAGTCTATATTTTACAACGATTCCTGCCATACCCTTTCCATTTAGGAACTTGGCTATATCCGTCCCCTCCCAATCGTAGGCCAAAATACCGTAACCACCGCCAGGGAAAATAAGCATCGCTTCGCCCGTGGCATTGGATCGGGATGGCAGATATACTTCTATAACAGGTTCCTGTACGCTGCTGACGCGCACAATACCGTTTATAATTCGTTTTTCCCGTTCATCGGAGGCTATACTATTGGGAATTTTTCCTTCGGGCCACAAGGGCATAATGGTATCTTGGCCGTTTACCAGGGTACATCCTAATAACAGTATACCAAATAAAAAGAGTTTTTTGTTATTCATACATTTAGTTTAATATCCTGGGATGGGAGCCTCGGGCAAAATGGGTGTTCCCTGCCAAATGGGCATAACATCTTTATATTCCAAGATGCGTTGATAATTGCCAACATGGGGCAAACTGTTGGTTTGTGGCAGCCATTGCTTAAGGCTGTCCGCCCAACCAGCGTACTCCTGTTGTCCTATAAGATTATACCATTCATTGGGGTCTTCGCGCATATAATACAATTCTTCGGCTCCATCGGCATAGCGTATATAGCGCCAATCCTTGGTGCGTACGGCGTGGTTTTGATAATTATTGGTCGTTATGGCGGGCCATTGGCGGGGTGCCTTGGCATCTAGAAATTGCGGTCTTAACGAGTGTCCTTCTAGGTCTTCCTTTGCCGGGAGGTTGCAGAGCTCCAATAAGGTGGGGTAGATATCCAATAATTCCACAGGTTGATGCACTGCCTTGCCCGTGCCTATGCCCGGACCGGAAAAGATCAAGGGAACCCTGGTAGACGGTTCCCAGAGCGTATTCTTACCGGAAATCCCCTTTTCCCCCAAATGAAATCCATGATCGGACCACAGTACAATTATAGTATTCTCTGCTTGTCCGCTGGCTTCCAAAGTATCTAGTACCCGGCCTACCTGTTGGTCCATAAAGCTAATGGCGGCCAAGTAGGATTGTACAAAAAGTGAGTCCTGCCCTTGTTCCTGAAACCACTTCCATCGCGGTTCCGGCACGTCCCAATGATTGTACCAGGAAGACCTGGGTGTATCCTCCCTGTCATTTTCAAGGTATAACGGCATAGTAAGGCTGTCCATTGGATAAAGGTTAAACGACCATTCAGGGGCGTACAACGGTACATGGGGCAAAAAGAATCCAACGGACAAAAAATAAGGCCGCTCTGGTCTAGATCGGAGGACTTCCGAGGCCCAAGATGCGATGTCATGATCCTGCATCTGCCGGTCCCCTAAAGGAAATCGTCCCCAGTCTACCCAAGGATTATTGCCGCCGGGCGTCTTACCGACCAATTTTTGGGGCGGCTGCACCTTCACGCCGGCAGCGGGACCTAGCTGATCGAACTCGGTATCGGCCGGCCCGCGGCCATTACCTCCATGATATATCTTGCCGGCTGAATAAGTTGTATACCCCTGTTGTGCAAAATATTGGGGCAGTGTTACCAAGTGCCTTAATTCGGGCACCTCGCGGATCCAAGGGGAAAGTCCGTAAATACCTGTGGTAGAAGGTCTATACCCGGTAAGTACACTGGTACGGGAAGGATTACAAATGGGCGACTGCGCATGGGCATTGGCAAACAAGGTACCTTTTTGCGCCAAACGGTCTATATGGGGCGTACGCACCTGAGGATGCCCCTCCAAACAGCCTACCCAACCGTTTAGGTCGTCAATGGCAATGAACAACACGTTGGGAGCAGCATTTAAGGTCGCTTGGGGCTTACCTGAACCATTACAAGCCATAAGCCCCAGCATAAGGAGAAAAAGACAAAGGGTGCCCAAATGCCTAAAAAGCCTCACCATCTTCTTTACTGCGCTCATTCACACTCCCATTTAAAATTAGCTACAGGATCATTGGAGGCCGCCGAAAGGTTATAATGCCACCACTCCGTACGTATGGACCAGAACCCGAATTTTTCCATGGTCTCCTTCAACAAGGTTCTGTTGTCCAGGATTTCCTGAGGAAGGTCGGTCATGTCATGATACGCTCGCTTACCAAAAAAATCAAAATCCGTCCCCATATCCAATTCTAAACCGTCCAAAGTCTCCAAGGTAATATCCACTGCTCCTCCTTTATTATGTATACTGCCTTTTTTAGGATTGGCCACATACTGCGGGTTGGGTACGATCTTCCACATCTTATACTGCACGGAATTAGGGCGGTAGCAGTCAAAAAACTTGATCTTTACGCCATGCTTCTTAAACTCGGCATTTGCTTTCAATAGGGCCTTGGCTGTTTTTACACGGGTATAACATTCCGCACAATCGTATACCTGTTCTTTTAGAAAATTGTTTTCGGTAGCATAGCGCATGTCATAGGCAAAACCATCGCTGTAATCGGCCAAACGGATAAATAGCGTATCCGGTAGGCTAGCCAATTCGGGAACCTTTTTTTTTGGAACCTCCTTAATCTTCACTACCGTACTTTCCGTAGTAATTACGGAATCCTGTACAATAGTATCATTTTCTTTTTTTCGGGTCGACTTCTCTTTGCAGCCCCAGCAAAGGCACAAAGCAACTAGGATGTAGCTATAACTCCTCACTGAATAATTTTAATTTAGGTTGATAATTGTCCATTCCTTCTCGAAATAAGTTATGAAGATAATGGATTTTATTCTTTAGCGTAATTTCATTTCCAAACTTGCCATGTAACATAAAATATCATTCCCATTTTATACTTATCTTAACTTCCAAATTAAAAAAATGAAGCATTTATTATCCATAACATTTACCTTATTGGCGATACTAACTTCTTGTAAGGATGCAAAAAAAGAACTTGTCAATACTCCGGATGATATCGATGAAAAATGGATGTTAGGTTTCGACAAAACTGATATCAATCCAATAATGACCCCCGATTCCACCTATATATTCCATGATCCTGTAACCGATACTCCTGTTACATGGCAAAAGGCCGATGTTTTTAATCCTGGTGCCATAGTGCGTAACGATACCGTTTTTGTACTTTTTAGAGCGGAAGACAATCCGGAAGCTATTCTTGGGGGGAGAACATCTAGAATAGGCTTGGCCTACAGCACCAATGGAATCAACTTCACAAAGTACCCAAACCCGGTTTTATATCCTGATAATGATCAATTTGCGAAATGGGATCAACCTGGGGGAATAGAAGACCCTAGGATTGTGGAAACTCCGGATGGTGAATACATAATGCTCTATACCGCTTGGAACATGGATGTTGCACTTTTGTCCAGCGCTACTTCAAGAGATTTAAGAAATTGGACCAAACAAGGACCTGTTTTTGAAGATGCCCACGACGGAAAGTTCTTGGATGTGTGGAGCAAGTCCGGCTCCATAGTAACCGAACTAGTGGACGGAAGATTGATTGCCAAAAAAATAAACGGAAAATACCTGATGTACTGGGGCGAACTTTTCGTAAATCTTGCGGTTTCTTCCAACGGGGTTGATTGGGAACCAACGCTGAAAGAAAGCGGCGAATTATTGTATTCCTTTACCCCCACACTAAATGAATTTGATAGCCATCTAACAGAGCCGGGACCTCCAGCACTTTATACCGAAAATGGTATCCTACTATTATACAACGGCAAAAACCTAAGTGGTGAGGGTGCAACAACCAAATACCCTGAAGGCACGTATTGCGGAGGTCAGGTATTGTTCGATAAAAACGATCCGACAAAAATGCTGGCGCGTTTGGAGACTCCTTTTATATGCCCTAGCCTACCCCATGAAATAAGTGGACAGTATAAAGCGGGAACTACCTTCATTCAAGGATTGGTCTTTTTTAAACAGAAATGGTTCCTATATTACGGAACGGCAGATTCTATGATAGGTCTTGCCGTAAAAGACTAAATAACATTGATATACATGAATTCTAGGATCTTCCTAAAAACGTTCGTTGTACTCTTTATCATGATTTCGTGTAAGGAATCAGGCTCTAAAACCACAATAGAGGACAACTCCATCCAAACTCCCCCGAATATTATTCTAATTATGGCCGATGACCAGGGTTGGGGGGACCTTGGCCATAGCGGAAATACCAATCTCAGCACCCCTAACATTGATGCACTGGCACAAAATGGGGTATCCTTTACCCATTTTTTTGTGCAGCCCGTATGCTCTCCCACCAGAGCGGAACTTCTTACCGGAAAGTACTTTACCCGCCTTGGGATACACGGCACCTCGGCAGGTGGCGAACGTATGGACCCAAGCGCAACTACCTTGGCCGAAATTTTAAAAAAAGAAGGTTATAAGACCGCAGCCTACGGAAAATGGCACAATGGAATGCAAGCCCCCTATCACCCCAATGCTCAGGGATTTGACGATTTTTACGGCTTTGCTTCCGGCCACTGGGGCAACTATTTTAGTCCTATGTTGGAACACAACGGCCAATTGGTAAAGGGCAATGGCTATTTGGTGGATGACCTAACGCAGCACGGACTGGAATTTATAGAAAAAAATAAAGAAAATCCCTTTTTCCTGTACCTTCCATTAAATACACCCCACAGCCCTATGCAAGTGCCCGATGCTTATTGGAACAGGTTTAAGGACAAGGAACTGGCAATGACCTACCAAGGCGAAGAAAACGAGGATAAGCAGATTACCACAGCTGCCTTGGCCATGGTGGAGAACATAGACGGGAACGTTGGTAAGATTACCCAAAAATTGCGCGATTTAGAGCTGGAAGAAAACACCATAGTAATCTACCTTTCCGACAATGGGCCAAGCGATTGGCGCTGGAACGGGGGAATGCGCGGTAAAAAAGGTTCCACGGACGAGGGCGGTGTGCGGACACCCTTTTTTATCCAATGGAAAAATACCCTAACGGCCGGCACCGAAATCACTGAAATTGCAAGTGTATTGGATGTTTTGCCCACCCTATTGTCCATGATCGGACTTTCAACCAAACAGATGGGCAGCTTTGACGGCAAAAACTTGCAACCACTTTTTTTCCAGGATAATCCTGTTTGGCAAGACCGTATGATCTTTAACCATTGGAACGGTAGAACCAGTATACGAACACAGAAGTACAGATTGGATTCCGAAGAACGGTTGTACGATATGACCACCGATTACGGGCAGACCAAAGATGTTTCGAAAACCTTTCCCACTATCAAAGATTCGCTGGTAAAGGCAAAACAGGAATGGCTCAACAACATTGTACCCATGACCAAGGCAACGGACAACAGGCCATTTACTCTTGGACATCCAGATTATGCCTATACCCAACTTCCCGCTCGCGATGGGATTGGCCATGGAAAGATAAAGCGCAGTAACCGCTATCCCAACAACACTTTTTTCACCAACTGGACTCGCGAACAGGATTCTATTTCTTGGGATGTGGAGGTGCTAGAGAAAGGCAACTACAAAACAACGCTATATTATACCTTGCCCCAACAAGAAGAAGGTCTTGTGGTACATCTTATTAATGGTAAAAACAACTTAAGTACCATCATTCCAATTGCACACGATCCACCTTTAATGGGCATGGAAGACGATAGGACACCCCGCATGGAATCGTATGTGAAAGATTTTCGTCCCATCGATTTGGGCACCATTTTTTTACAAAGAGGAAGAAGGCCAATGGTACTTAAAACATCCAATAATAAAAGCGGTAGAGGATTGGACGTCCGGCTATTGCTATTTGAACGTGTAGAGTAGACAAAGTCCCTACGAGGAGTCTTAACAGTATAAAGTTAAGTCAAAAAGCGCTCATGAGATTAAATTAAAAACATCCCTTAGTTGCTCAAGGATCATACAACAACACCTCACTATCGGCAAGGCCAATGCGTTCTGCCTTCGCCTGAACATTAAGGGTATCGGGAAGGGCATGGCTGTAAATATTCCAAATACTGTCTTGAGGACGTTTCCAAGCAATTGTGGCGTCTCTTATGTCGGAATGTAGTTTAATGGTAGTGCCAACCGGCTCCAAAACCAATGGAGGCAATTTCGGCTGTACCCCATTGGGTAGCCACCTTTGTATCAGTTCCCGCTCCGGAACGGCTCCAAGGTCATTGCTCTCGCGTATCCATTCGTCCAATACCTTTCTGTAATGCATCAAGGTATCCCTAAGGGTGTCGTCCTGGGCCAGATTATTTAATTCATAAGGGTCTTGGACAAGATCGTACAGCTCTTCCGTCGGTTTTCCATCTTCCAGCCAGCGGCGCTGTTCCTCGTTTAAGGCACCGGTTTTCTTCATTTTTCGCAGTTCCTGCATCATGGGCATCTGTTCGCGATAGGAAACAGGCAAGGCATGGGACAACAGCGTATCAAAACTTCGGATATATTTGTAACGTGGGGAGCGTACCGCCCTCAAACGATCATAGACTTCATCAAATCGGTCACTGGCATGAAAGGTATACCGCGCTTTTTGGGGTGACTTGTATGCACCCATTAAGGCCCTCCCCTGCATTACTTTAGGAGGCTGCAGCCCTGCAAGGCTCAACACTGTAGGTGCAAGGTCTACAAAACTAAAAAGGGTATCATTCCGCTCCCCCGCCCTATGGTTATCAGGTAGCTTCACGACCATGGGCACTTTTAATCCGGTATCGTACAATGCCCGTTTGTGCCTGGGAAAGGGTCCGCCATGATCGGAATAAAAGAAAATAATAGCTTCGTCGTAGAGTCCGTCCGCTTTCAATTGGGAAATAACCTCACCGATCTGGTCGTCCAAACGTTTAAGGTTGCTGTAATTTACGGCCAAATCATGGCGCACCGTCTGGGTATCCGGAAAATAGGACGGAACAGGCACTTTAGCGGGATCTACGAACAGACTATCCTTTCCACGTGCCCAAATTTGCGACTCGTGACAGACACTAAAATTAAACACGGTAAAAAAGGGCTGTCCGGGCTTGCGTTTACGCCAATGTCTTTGGTTACTACTTTCATCCCAAGCAGCATCCGTTTTTTCAAAATTATAATCCTCCTTTGGACCGTTTGCGGTATAGTACCCCGTTTTTCGTAAATACTCCGTAAACATTTTAACGCCTTCCGGCACCATGGGGGAGTAACTGGGCAAACTATCCAATAAGGGCTCGTTGACTTCTCGCCAAGGTGTATATGTGCGCATATTGTGTGTTCCCAACGTAGTGGGATACATACCAGTTATAATAGCACTTCGCGCTGGTGCACATACGGGAGCGGGCGTCACCGCATTGGTATACACCACACCATCTTGTGCCAAACTTTCCAATACAGGTAATGTTATAGTAGTATCACCATACATGGGAAACCACTCCGGCGATTGGTCCTCTGCTACCAACCATATAATATTGGGCCGCTTTTGAACTTTAGGCAGATTGGCACGCTGTTCGCTATTCTTACATGCCGAAGTTAGGATGAAAACAAGGGAAATTAAACAACATCTTACTGTAGGTATCATTATCCTTTACGTATAGATTATTTGAAAAAGTATTGAACACTCTGCACACGAAATAGCTTGTCCATAAAAACCACAACGACAATAGGTTTTAGTTTCCTATTTGCAACAATTTTGCTTCTTTAAACCAATCCGTGTACAAGTGAATATTGTTACGTACCCAATAGCCTAACCCGTTTCCATTGGTTGATGTATTGGTATCATCCTAAAATAGTACACCTTCCGCTTTAATCGAGGCCCTCTAAGTATTTCATGCTCAACGGAACCTGCTCTACCACTCTAGAGCACTCGTCCTCTATAAACATATATTCTACGACACCTAGTTCCTTGGCCCGTTTTACTACCCCGGCAATATTCACTTCTCCCGTACCCAAAACAACATTGGTCTCTACATCTGCATGACCGCTATGGTTTTTAGATGTTCCTTTTTCCATATCCTTTAAATGCAGGAGTACAAATTTTTTGGGATACCTGTTGAGTAAGGCCAAGGGATCTTCACCGCCATGGTGTACCCAATACACATCCATTTCAAAGGCAAAATGTTCTGCATTTTTGGCCATGTAGTCGAACAAAGTTCCCGTTTTATAAGGCTTAAATTCATATCCATGGGCGTGGTATGCCAATGTTAGCCCTGCCGCTTTCAATACTTTGCCTGCCCGATTAAAAACTTCCGTCGCTTCTTTGGTCTTCGCAAGATCAAACTGATTGCTTTCATGGGTTATCCAAGCACACATGACATATTTAGCTCCAAACGCCTTAGCTTTCGCTATAATTTTGTCGTATTTACCTTCCTTTAGGTCATCATACGCTGCCCCTACGCTAACCACATCCATGTTTCGCCGTGCCAGTTCCTTTTTAAAATCGTTCATGGCCATACCATAAGTATCTCCACCTTCCAGTTTGGTGAGTCCCCAGGATTCAATAATATCCAATGTGCCCTTTACATCCTCCTTAAACTGGTTTCTGAGACTATACAACTGTAAACCAATTTCCTGAGCCATTACCGGAAGACAATAACAAAGAAGAAACAACGAAACCCCTAATTTTTTTATCATGCTTAAATATATAAAAAAACCTGCCGGTTGTGGCAGGTTTTTACGTTTCGTATATATGTAAAACTTCAATTCTTAGAAAAATTGAATGTCACCGAGAAATTATTTAAGTCAATAAATTCCCCTTATCGTCCCAAGTAGCTACCGTATTTCTGGTACTTTGATCGATACATTTGGCCAGCCATTCCGGTTCATAGGCTACACCATGTTTGTCCAAGACTTCTTGTGGTACCCCATCCCAAACATTAGGCTGGTTTCCTTTATAACCCAAATCCGCTATACCTACCTTAGAGGTGTAATACCCCGTTACGGTGAGATTTCGCATTAAGGCAAAAAACTGTATTTCAAGGGGTTGTTCGTCTAAGGGGATATCATCATCATGATGACAAATTTGGTCACAAATCTGTTTTTGCTGCTCCAAGGTGGCCGCCTTAAACTCTACCCCAAAATCCGTATTGCTTTTGTGGTCCAACCACATGAGCCCTCCTAAAAGCGTATTTTTCATGTCCGGCATGTCTTTCCCTATGAACTCTATAAATTCGGGTACATCAGCCTCTAGTGGTCCGCCATGCGGTTCTTTTGGTGGCAGTATTACCGTGCTTAATACAGCTATCGTCTCCATCTCGTGCTCATTAAAAAGCTGTTCCGCATTTAATTTTTCTATGCGCTCCAGTTCGTCCGGTGTTCTACCAAAATAATGGGTATCCTGAGGAGCGTTAAGCACCTCGTCAGCTGTTTTATCTTCCGTTTTACAACCATGAAAGGCCAAGGCCGATGCCCCCGCACCTAATATCATGGTTTGTATACTCTTTCTTCTATCCATTGCCATACCTTAGATATTTTGCTGTTTTAATTGTTCAATAATATAGTCGCTTGCTCTCCAGGATAGGGCCATAATAGTCCATGTACAATTTTTATCCGCCTGGGATACAAAAACTCCTGCATCTACTATAAACACATTATCTACGTCGTGCAACTGGTTAAATTTATTAGTTACCGAGGTTGTAGGGTCGTTCCCCATGCGGGTGGTACCAACTTCATGTATAATCTCTCCAGGGGCGTGCAAACCATAATCCCTATCTTTTCCGGGCTTATTTAAATAAATACCCCCCATATTATGAGTGATTTCCTCAAAGGTATCCTGCATGTGTTTTGCCTGTCGCACCTCAATATCCGACCATTTATAATTGAATTTTAGCACTGGAATGCCGTAATCATCCACAGTGGTCGGGTCTATTTCACAGTAATTCTCCTTTACTGCCAAACCTTCTCCTCGACCACCAAAGCCGACAATGGCCCCATAATAGGATTTCACTTCGTCGCGAAGCTTATCCCCATAACCACCTGAGGGAAGTCCTACCAACTTATTAAAAGCGCCTTGATCAAAACCAAAACCATAATTAGGTTGTCCCATACCGCCCCAAACTTCGATGTGATAGCCTCTTGGGAAATCCAGCTTCTTGTTATCTCCCCACCAAGGACTGTAAACGTGCATACCTCCTACCCCATCTTCATTGTAGGATACGTCTCGGTTCATTAACCCCGGGATAAAAGCCATACCGCTACTTCCGGTAGAATCATGCAAATATTTCCCTATAAGATTGCTGCTATTTCCAAGTCCGTTTGGATGCTGCTTGCTTTTGCTGTTCAATAAAATACGGGCAGAACTACATGCTGATGCGGCAAGTACCACAACTTTGGCCTTCAATTTATATTCCTTACGATCTTCCTTGTTAATATAGGAAACTCCCGTTGCCTTACCTTCTTCATTCGTAGTTACCTCGCGCACCATTGCATTAACGAACAACTTTACCTGTCCGCCACTTTTCTGCGCCGGGAATATCAAACAGCTGCCCGCAGAAAAATCTGCATACACTGAACAGGAACGTCCACATTGTCCACAATAAAAACAAATACCACGATCGTTATTAATACGTTTCGTCAACATGGACATACGACTGGGTATTACAGGAATACCTGATTTTCTAGCTCCTTTAATATAAAAAAGCTCATGTAATCTTGGTTTTGGTGGTGGAAGAAAGAAACCGTCCGGATCATCTTCCAAGCCTTCGTTGGTGCCGAATACACCAATTAATTTATCTACCTTATCGTAATACGGTTTTACATCTTCATAACCTATGGGCCAATCCTCACCATAACCATCACGAGTTTTTCCCTTAAAATCCTTTGGACCAAAACGAAGCGAAATACGGCCCCAATGATTGGTTCTACCCCCTAACATTCTAGACCGCCACCATTTAAAGGTGGTTCCTTCTTCATGGGTGTAAGGCTCTCCCTTAACTTCCCAATCCCCATAGGACATATCCCATTCCCCAAAAGCCCGATCGGTACCCGCTCCTCTTCGAGGCGAATCATAAGGCCATTTTAATTGGGTCATAGTTTTAGGATCCGCTGGGTCAAAATAAGGCCCAGCCTCCACGACCGCAACCTTAAGTCCTGCATCTGCCAATTGTTTTGTAGCCATACCGCCACCAGCACCAGAGCCTACAATTATAACATCAAAGGCTTCAGAAGATTCTTTTATTTGCATGTAAAGTAATTTTTACCACAAGTTAAGGCTTTAGCTTAAAACAAACCTTACTTTTTATACCAACAACTAAAAAATCCGTGTCCAATTACACTAAAAGCACAGTGTACGACATTATAACGATGAGTTCATAAAAGATTATAGAAGAGCATTATGCAAAAACTTTTAGCTAGTGCCTTACTATTCGTAAATCAATTACTGGAAAATGTGGACGTAGGTAATTCGGCTGCGTTAAACAAACCTGGAATATCCGTATTGCCCCATGCAAACCTGACCGATACCGGCACAGATACTTGTTTCGCCGTTAACACCACCGTATTATTCCTGATTTTTGGTTTTGCGGTGTGGTAAACTCCGTCCGCTCCGGCAATTTCAAAAAACGAGTCGCTCTTAGCCTTAAAATGGAGTCCGTTCGCATGGTCCAAATGAACCAGCAGTTCCCTGTCATTGGTCTCAAAATTCTTAAAAAGAGGTCCGTAGACTTCAGTTTTCAATACGTTAAAATGTTCTTTTAAGGCAATGTTCGCCAAACGTAAGCCCACATCTTGTTTGTTCTGCGGATGTATATCATCAACCGTACAAATATCACTGGTAACCACCATACCTGTATTTGGAAGTGTAAGTGCGCGTCTTTGTTGGTCGCGAACTATGGCACCTTCATGCGCCCTACCATAGTTATAAGGTGCAATCTGCACGTAATAAAAAGGGAAATCGGCCCCCCATTCCTTTCGCCAAGACATAATCATTTTGGTAAACAAATCCTTATAACTTTGGGCATTGGCAGTGTTGGATTCTCCTTGATACCATAGCGCTCCAGAAATCTTAAAATTGGTTAGTGGTGCGATCATGGCATTGTACAACGTAGATCGCTCAATGGGTGCCCACTGGTTCGTTTTGATCAACTTATGGGATTCTTTAAGTTGCGGATGTTCGTCAAATACGTATTCCGGGGTCCAAACCTCCGCAGAAGAAGCACCCCAAGAGGCATCTATCAATCCTACCGGAATGTTCATTTCTTCTTGAACACGTCGAGCAAAAAAATAGGCGACAGCACTAAAATCGGCCATGGTCTCCGGAGAACAAATTTCCCAATCACCGGAAACGTATTCCTGAGGTGTAGTTGCGGTTCTTTTATCCACGGTAAAAAGACGAATGTTCGGATAGCGGGCGTTCTGTATTTCGGTAGCGGCATCTACAATGCCACTGTTGGCGCTCCACTCCATATTGGATTGTCCAGAAGCCAACCACACCTCGCCTATAAGCACATTTTTGAGTTTAATGGTATTTTTATTGCCATTAAACTCAATTTCATAGGGACCGCCAGCCTTTGGGGTAGTAACCTGCACCCGCCATTTGGCATTTATTCCTGTTTTCACTTCAATGGTTTTACCGTCCCAACCAGTGGTAATATTAAACGTCTCGTTAGGAGATGCCCAACCATACAAGTACACCTCGGATTCGCGCTGTAGCACCATGTTGTCACCAAATATCCTAGGGAGGGTAATATCCGCGTAAGCAAACTGAATAAAAGAAACAATCGACAAAAGAAAAAGCTTCGTTTTCATACCGTTGGCAATATATTTTCAAATTAAATATAACCATTAAAGTGATATGGCTAACCGTTTTATGCATAAGGTGTCCTTTACAGCTAAAGAATCATTACGTATCTTAATCCCAAGAATACATAACCAGCACTATTACAAAACACAAGACATCATACCCTCATGAACAGAAGACACTTTATCAAAGGTACCTCAGCATCCCTCTTGCTGTCCTCTTTTGGCAGTTATGGTTTTAAATATTTTAAAAATGAAAAACCAAAACGGGTAGGACTTATAGGAGCAGGCTGGTATGGTACCAGTGACCTGTTTAAACTGATACAAGTAGCCAATGTGGAGGTAGTTTCCGTATGCGATGTGGACCAGAACCATTTAAAAGAAGTGTCGGAGCTGGTATCGCAACGTCAAAAATCCGGTAAAATACCCAATGGGTACACGGATTACAGAAAAATGCTAAAAAATAGCAAGCTAGATATTGTGCTCATCGGTTCGCCTGACCACTGGCACGCCCTACACTGCATTGAAGCACTGAAGGCGGGTGCTCATGTATATGTACAGAAACCTACGAGTGTGGATGTCATGGAAGGCGAGGCGATGGTCGCTGCGGCGAGAAAATACGACCGTGTCGTACAAGTAGGAACACAACGTAAAAGCACACCGCATCTAATCGATGTGAAAAAACAAATTGTTGATGCCGGACTGCTAGGTACCATTGCACACGCAGAAATGTGCTGCTATTACCACATGCGTGCGGATGGAAACCCGCCAGAGGAACCGGTACCTGATTTTTTGGACTACGACCTGTGGACCGGTCCCGCGCCACTTCGTCCTTATGACGGAATTCCGCATAGGAGATGGTGGCGTACCTTCAGGGAATACGGGAACGGAATTATGGGCGATATGTGCGTGCACATGCTGGATACGGTGCGCTGGATGCTGGACCTTGGCTGGCCTTCAAAAATAAGTTCCCAAGGCGGAATCTACGTTCAAAAAGGAGGGAAATCCAACACGCCGGATACCCAATCGGCCGTTTTTGAATACCCTGAACTGAACTGCGTTTGGCAGCACCGCTCATGGGGCAGTCCCGTAGATAAGGAATATCCATGGGCTTTTGTGATCTACGGCGATAAAGGCGTATTAAAGGGAAGTCCCATGCAGGCGGATTTTATTCCGCGCGGCAAAGGAGAACCTATACATTTTGATGTTTTGTACGAAAAAGAAAAATACCCGGAGGACCTTATAGAGAAGGATAATGAACTGCATGCCGCCCCTGCCACACGAAGACATCTGATCAATTTTCTTGATGCCATCCAGAACAACAGTCGCCCCATTGCCGATATAGAAGAAGGGCATATTTCTTCAGCGAGCTGTATTTTGGCGAATTTATCCATGGATTTGGGCCGTGCACTGGTCTATGACCCAGAAACGAGAACCGTTGTGAACGATGCGGAGGCAACCCAGCTATTGACACGGGAATATAGGGCTCCTTGGGTGCATCCACATCCTGATAGTGTGTGAAAGACCTCTCCCTAGCCCTATCCCAAGGAGAGGGGACGGATGCTGCAAAAAAAAAATTGAATGGCGGATATGATGAAATTCTTGTGATAATGAGTAAAAAGATTAAAGGATGCGGCTTTGGGAAAAGACCTCTCCCTAGCCCTATCCCAAGGAGAGGGGACGGATGCTGCAAAAAAAATTGAATGGCGGATATGATGAAATTCCTGTAATAACGAGTAAAAAGATGGAAAAGTTTGACTTGTGGAAAAGACCGCTCCCCGGCCTCTCCAAAGAAAAGGGGATGCAGAATGCGTACTGCTCCTCTATACTTACAGAGAAAATAAGTCGTTTACTAAAAGTGATTAGGGCAACTTCCTAGTGGAATCTCTGACAACAAGACTTGTTTTTACTACTTTGGTCTTAAAATCAAACTGTCCTTCATTGGCATTCTCTATCCGTTCGATGAGTTGTTTTGCGGCGGACTCCCCAATGTATTTTCCATGCTGACTCACCGTTGTCAACGCAGGAGTCACGTATTCGGATAATTGGCCATTAGTGAACCCTATAATAGAAATATCATCGGGCACGCTGTACCCTCGCGCTATTACCATCTTCAAAACCTTGACCGCGGTAATCTCGTCCAAACCTAAAATGGCATCTACAGGGGCTCCATCTAAGAGGATAGACATCAACACATCCAAATCATCGTCCTTACCAAAATTGACAACGAGCTTGTAGTTAAGCGGGATGTTCTTTTCCGATAATGCCTTTTGATAGCCTTCAAAACGAAGCGTACCCACGCTAGACTTGGAAATGGGCGAAACAAAGGCGATATTTTTACAACCGGTATCTAGAAAATAAGAAGTTGCTGTATGACCGGCCTCAAAATCATCTACCACAACTTTATCGCAATGCACCAAGTCCGAAACCCGGTCAAACAATACTAAAGGAATTTGATTGTCAACAATTTCCAGCAATGCTTCTACACGCTTTTTTTCTTGTGTTTCCTCGGATAATGAAACTATGAGTCCGTCTACAGTTCCGGAATCTAAAAACTCAAGCGTCTTGGACTCCTTTTCAAAAGACTCGTCGCTGATACAACTGATGATATTATAGCCTTTATCGTTCGCCACTTTTTCGATACCATACAGCACCTGCACAAAAAAATAGTTGAGGATATTGGGGACGATAACGCCAATGGTCTTATTGCTTTTATTCCTCAAATTAAGGGCCAACCTACTGGGCTTGTAGTTTTTATCCTTTGCGTATGCCTGAATTTTTTCCTTTAGCGCCACGCTTATTTCATGACTATCGTTGATAGCCTTTGAAGCCGTAGAGACAGACACCAAAAAATGGGCAGCGATATCCTTTAGGGTGATTTTTTTCATCGGAATCTAAAATACTATAATTTGATGAAGCAACCCCCGGGATTTTACCAAATAACAATTTGTGGTATTCACGCTAATTGATATAAATAAAAATGGCGAAAGAAAATGGTAATACACCAAATACTTTCGCCATCAATATACTATTAAGCTGCTTAGATATACTGATTCACGATATTCTCGAACAGCTCTTGTTTACCGCTCTGTAATTCCAATTCTCCATTTTCAGCAGCAATTTTGTACAAATCGTTGAGATCTAGCTTTCCTTCCTCAAAATCTTTTCCTTTACCGGAATCAAAGGAGCTGTAGCGTTTTTCCCTGAGACTTGTATAGGCTGAAGAAGAAATGATCTTATCCGCCGTCAACAAGGCCCTGGCAAAATTATCCGCTCCGCCGATATGGGCATGGAAAACATCGTCTAAATCGGTTGAATTCCGCCTTATTTTCGCATCAAAGTTGACACCACCACCTTGAAGTCCGCCAGCCTCCAAGAACACCAACATCGCCTCTGTCGTTTCCAAAATATTGTTCGGAAACTGATCCGTGTCCCAGCCGTTTTGATAGTCGCCACGGTTGGCATCCAAACTGCCCAGCATCCCCGCTTTTGCAGCCACGGCCATTTCATGTTGAAAGGTGTGTTGCGCCAAAGTAGCATGGTTTACCTCGATATTTATTTTAAAATCCTTATCCAGTCCGTACTCCCTTAGGAAGCCAATAGCCGTAGCGGTATCAAAATCATACTGATGCTTGCTCGGCTCCATCGGCTTGGGCTCTATAAAGAAATTCCCTTTAAACCCTTGCCCTCTGGCGTAATCGCGTGCCATGCTTAAAAACCGACCAATATGGTCCAGTTCCCTGCCCATATCGGTATTCAAGAGGGACATATAACCTTCTCGTCCGCCCCAGAACACATAGTTTTCTCCGCCTAGGGCAATGGTGGCGTCCAAGGCCAGTTTTATCTGTCCGCCAGCCCTAGCCACTACGTTGAAATCAGGATTGGTAGCGGCACCGTTCATGTACCGTGGGTTGGAAAAGCAGTTGGCCGTTCCCCACAACAACTTAATACCGGAGGCGGCTTTCTTTTCCTTGATGTAATCGGTAATCGTTGCCAAACGTTTTTCCGATTCCGCGAACGTGGCGCCTTCTTGGATCAGGTCAAAATCGTGAAAACAGAAGTAATCGAACCCCATTTTGCCGATAAACTCAAATGCGGCATCCGCTTTGTCCTTTGCCGCCTGTAAGGGGTCGGAGGCTTTGTCCCATTCAAAATTTTGGGTCCCGGGTCCAAATGGGTCCGCCCCTTGCCCGCAGAAGGTATGCCAATAGGCCACTGCAAATTTAAAATGGTCGCGCATGGTTTTTCCAGCGACCACTTGCTCCGGATTATAGTATTTAAACGCCAAAGGATTATCCGATTCCTTTCCTTCAAACTTAATTTCCCCGATACCCTTAAAGTATTCCTTGTCTCCTAATACTGCCATGTTATGTTGTTTTTAAAATAATCTCTAGTTCGTTTTTCCATACTTCATACCCCTTTTGGTAGGCTTCCTTGTTTTTCTCTGGCTTGTATGTCATTACATAATCGTTCTCCATGATCCGCTTGCCAAAAACTTCAAAATCCCCTTTATGCAGATCCGCCGCACGTGCCGCCCCGATAGCTCCTGTGGTATTATAAATTTCAATATCGTGTCCGATGAGCGTAGCCACGGTATTTGAAAATATTTCCGAACGGAAAAGGTTGTCGTTCCCCGCGCGCATTAAATTTACCGCACTGCCGTCCGACTTTAAGATTTCCATTCCATAAACAAAGGAAAAGGCGATGCCCTCCAAAGCCGCCCTGCATAAATGCGCCTTGCCGTGGTTGTTTAGATTGATGTTCAGCATTCTGGTGCCTATATCCTTATTATTCAGCATGCGTTCCGCACCATTACCAAAGGGAATAATGCAGACCCCGTCAGAACCAACAGGAACGGAAGCTGCCAAGGTATTCATTTCCTCATAAGAAGCTACGTCCAAATTATTCAATAACCAACGGAATTGAATACCGGCACCGTTGATACAAAGCAATTTACCGATACGTAAAGTTTTGCCCGGTTGATAAGTTACATGGGCAAAATTATTCACCCTGGCACTTTCCTTCACCGACAGACTGTCCGTAACCGCATAAATTACACCAGAGGTACCGCCAGTTGCCGCTACTTCTCCGGGGTTAAATACATTGAGCGACAAGGCATTATTGGGTTGGTCTCCAGCCCTGTACAAAATGGGAGTTCCCATGGCCATTCCGCTTTCGGACGCCCCTTTTTGGCTAACGGTACACTGTTCCGAAAAAGTGGGCACAATGTCCGGAACTTTACTGCCGTCAAAACCGTAATGGTCCATAAGCATCTCAGCTATGGCTTCTTGTTTAAAATCCCAAAATATACCTTCGGTAAGTCCGGAAACCGTAGTGTTCATGGTTCCCGTTAAGCGATATGCGATATAATCTCCCGGTAACATAAATTTGTGAACCTGGGTAAAAATATCAGGCTCGTTTTCCTTCACCCATTTCAATTTAGAAGCGGTAAAATTGGAAGGGGAATTCAATAACTGAGATGTACACCGCTCCTCTCCTATTTCTTCAAAGGCTTTTTGACCTATTCCTACGGCCCTGCTATCGCACCAAATTATGGAGTTGCGCAGCACTTTTCCATCAGAATCCAGCAAGACCAGACCATGCATTTGATAGGATATGCCAATACCTTTAATATCGGAATCCGCTACCTGATGCTCGCTTTTTAACCTCTTTATCCCGGCACAAACGTGCTTCCACCAATCCTCGGGATTTTGCTCTGCCCAACCATTCTTAACGGCTAACATCGACATTTCGGTTTGAGGCTCTTGCACAAGACCTAAACTCTTACCGGTTTCTGCATGTACCAGTGCTACCTTGACCGAAGAACTTCCTATATCCAGACCTAAATAATACATGTGCTTCTCTTCTATGATCACCAAAACAGTTCGGTTCTTTAAAAATAGAGGAAAAGGATGATAACTAAAACAATCCTAACCAATATTCTGTTTCACAAGTGGCCCGACCAAAATTTTACACTGTATCGATTCTAATTAAAATGTTGATAGTCAATATTTTAAAAATTAAACTTTAAAAAAAACACACGTCGAAAACGCTTTCGTACAAACTTGACTTTTATTGTCCGAACCTAAACTAAAACTGTTAACTACAGTCGTTCTAATTTTGTTAAAGCCTCCGACTTGGAGTTTACATTCAATTTTAAATAGATGTTCTGAATATGAAAATTGACCGTACTCGTGGTTACGAATAGTTTGTCGGCGATAACTTTATAGGTGGCGCCCTTGAACAGATAGTCAACAATTTGATTTTCCCGCTCCGAAAAAAAAGTAAACGATTTTTTATGAAAATTGGCTACCACTTTCTTAACGATATCATTGCTCATTGCAGCCCCCTCATTTCTAATACTGGTAAGTGCATGATCCAGTCTATCGGCACTCATAGGTTTGGTAAGATAACCGTTTGCACCCTGTTTAAAAGCCCTTTTAATGGTGTCAAAATCGTTGTTACTGCTAATCATGACCACCTTTACATTTCTATCTTTCTTTCTGAACAAGTGAATGGCATCAATACCGCTTATTCCTTTTAAACCTATCTCGGCAAAAATAATGTCCGGTCTAGTTTTTTTATATTCCTTTAAAGCCGATTGTATGTCGGTATAGGTTGCTACCAATAAATAGCCGGAAAATCCTTCTAAATATGTATGATAAGCCGCACTTAACACTTTATTCTTTTCTATAACGATAATCTTTAATTTTTGAGTTTCCATAATACAAAATTAGCATGCTAAACTATTCAAAATGAATACGATAACATTGATTAGTACTATATTAAGTTTAAGTAGTTTAAACTATGTGCCAATTAAATAAGACACTATAATATTCAGCATTAAAGCCTACTCCTTACAGATGACATCCTAAAAACAGTGTTTACTAAGGTTTTTAAAATACCCTGATAGCATCATGCCTAACGGTTAGGCCGTATGTGTAGTAAGCGGCTAAAATCTAAAAAGCTATCCCAGTCCAAGCTTTGTCTCGGTAGCGGAATAGCAAAAAAACCGAAACGCATTGAGCATTGAGTTTAGGACGGAAGCCGTATTGGAAAAGAGAATTTTGAACAGTTGCATTACCGTTCTGTTTTGTACTCCAAATGATAGGTAGAATTGTTGCATACTTTTGGGGGGATTTGGGTTAAATACTAAATTAAAAAATGTAATTTATGTTCGAAATATAATTAATAACAAAATATCTTAGTTGAATTTGTAGCTATTTTCGTTCAAATACTATATTACGTTACCGTTCATCGAAAAAAACAGGATGACAAGTTTGTTTTTTACCACTAAACAATAGAAGACTTAACAACGAAAAAAGGAGGGTTTGGCCATCCCCCCGGATACCTTCCCTCCTCTTATCGACAATCCACTAAAACATATAAATAGTAAACAACCTAGTACGTTATCCTTTCTCTTTTATCACTCCTCCCGGCTATAAAAAGCCTCATCATCTTCATATACGTTAGAAGCAGTAGCCGTAGAGCGGTCTACCTGCATGATCCATTTTTCATCGCTATACTTGCCCCCCAAATCGGACACGGATGCAACCTGTGCCTCTTGCTTTGCATCATAATCGGCCAAATAGACATAATGCAAACCATTTTCCCTGTTATAAAACTGTTTTGGTTCAAGTCCTTTTTTCTCTAAGCTTTCTACAAAGGCATTCAAGTATTTTTTATTCTTGTATACATTGGCAATTACATAGAAGCCGGATTTTACGCCAATGGCATCGGCATCGCCCAGCACTTTAACAGGTAACTTGGAGTATTGCCTTCTATCAAAATCATTGTATTTGTTCTCTTTCCCGGTACCGGTATTCGTTCGCGCCAAATACGTTTCCTCTTCCGGGGTATAGTTCTGTAAGCTTGATTTTATATTATCCTTGATATCATTGCGTAAAAGACGTACTATAGTCTCAAACCGGTCTTCAAATGCGGCTATACGGGAGGCCTCTATAGAGTCTTGACGCATCATAAGTTCATCGAGAATAAGCTTGTTCTGATAGGCCAAGGTATGCTCGTCTATCGTTCCGCTCATCATATCCTGCTTAAACTTGGCGTTTCTCTGCCGTTTATCCTTTTCGGCCAATAAATCGGAAATTTGCGCCTCGTAATTACGTACAATTTGATCAATTTTAGCATCGTCGGAACTATCCACATAGCTATGGGCCATACTGTTTTCGTTCTTAAAGGTATACGCTAAGGACAGTTCGTGATTCCATCCTAAATTAGCTTCTTGTTGCGATAAATCTTTTTCCATTAAATAGCCAAGAGACATAGTCTTACTCAAATTAAAGCCAACACCGGCAGACATTCCGTACTCTTGATCCAATGTAGTCTGTAACCAGCCGTAGTTTGGCATGTCCAACACCAAAGAACCAAAGTAATAAAGGCTGCCATTGCTGTTTTGGCCTACCTGCGCCAAAGGCATTAACCGTGCGTTTTGAAAAAGTCCTCTCCCGGCCTTGAATCCATGTGTATATTGCACGGATGCTTTTATACTGTTTAGGGACAAATCGGTTACAAACTCTTCCGTGGTCTGGTTGTACCGAAACAGATCTTCGGCGTAAATACCAAAATCAAAATTGCCCAATGATAAATTCACCCCTGGCTTAATGGCAATCTTACTTTCCTTTCTAGCATCTTTTATGGTAGGGTCCTGTTCCGATATGACCACTTTATTCTTGTCCACACCTTTGTTTATATAAGTGATATTAGTGCCAAATGCCAGTTTACTGTTCGTTCCCAAGCGTACTGAAGTTGCATAGTTGGCGTTAAATCCAAACTCTTGTATTACGCCAGTTGACTGACTGTAAACTCCGATTCCCAAAGCCGTTCTATCATTGAGTTTATTGCTAAAGCCCAAAAAATAGTTCTGGCTGTTATCATCGAAAGTGGCATACTGGTTTCTATGCAGTATGTTTAAATAGGATTTATTTTCCCTTACCAAAGAAAACGTGGGGTTGATTAAAAATCGGTTAAAGAAAAGTTGATTGTGATATGCCCCCGAAGTGGCAATCTCTGTTTTTGCCTCTTGACTATATGCCGATAAGCTTCCCGCAACAGTGGTAAGAATTAAAAGTAGAGCTATTCTTACGGCTATTTTATGTGTAAAGTCCATTTGAATATTTTTTATGTTTTAGGTAGAGTAATGTCATACAACAGTTCCAATGCTACTCCGTTGCAACAAAGAACCGATGTTATAGTTTCAATTATAAGCGCGTAATAAGGTTGGGTATTCCTGGCGCAAAACGTAGTTTTTAATACTATTCGTCCTCAAATAGGGATGAAGAGTATTCTTCCTGCCCACTTGTATTCAACGCTTCCAACAACCGGAAATCCGTTTCGGGAATACCCTTTTCGCCTACGTAGGCATAGGCAATCTTTTGTGCCGAACCAGTCTTTTCGCCACGATTGGAAACTACGTACGCCATCCCTTTTTGTGGTGCCAACTGCAAGGCAAAATCGTCTTCTGTACTGTTGATAGAACCTCCCATGTTAATGGCCAGACCCACACTTCTTTGTGATACTTGAACGGAAAACACATCCAGGCCGCCATAACCTTTGTGGCCCTCGGAGGCGAAAACCAAGGTGTTCCCCTCCATAACTTTGGGATACATATCGTTACGCTCCGTGTTTACGTTTTGTCCTAAGTTTTTAGCAGTACCTACTCCTCCGTTGCTTCCAATAGTGGCAACATAGATATCAAATTCACCAAAAGTGCCGGGCATGTTGGAAGCAAAGAAAAGACGCTTGCCATCAGGAGATACCGACGGATGAACTGCAGAAAATTCCTTGGGACATAGCGCAAGCTCACGAACAGTTTTCCATTTACCCTGTACCTTATCGGCACGATATACTTTGTGAACCGGTTCTTTTTTTGAAAAAATTCCGGTAGTTGGTTTTACAAATACTGTTTTACTATAATACGCCGTTTGCCCATCTTTAGTTAATGAAATTGGAGATTCATAGTCCAACTTCTTTTTGTCGACCGTACGCTTCTTATGAATACCGGGGTCAACTATTTTTTCCCTAACGGCAAGTTCTTCCCTGTCAAGCCCCAAATTCAAAGGTTTAAAGCGGTCCCTAAAAGAAAGGCTGCCTTTTTTTGGGGAAGCTTGGGTCATTTGGTAATCTGCGCGTACGAGTTCGGTCCAGTTCTCTTCCGATTCTTCATCGGATGATTTTGTCTTACCAAGTTTAGAAACGGCATGATCGTAGCGCTTCTGGTAGGAGGGTTCTAACAATCCATCGGCGTTTAATTCGATTAACCGATCATACCAAAAAAGTGCGTGTTCATAGTTTTCTGAAAGAAAATGTGCGTTTCCTAAATCTTGGTAGACTTCTTTTTCCGAATAGCCCATGGATTTGAGCTGTTTGAAATTTTTCATTCGCTGAACGGTAGCATCCATTTTGTGTTTATCGATGGATGCAAAAGCTGTTCTTTGCGCGTTCATGGCCATGCTGCACAGTACCGTAAAGCAGCCAAGAACTACTTTTTGATGTAGGTAATTCCTCATAATAGTAAGATTTTGGGTTTAGACCTCAAAGTTGCAAAAAAGTTATAGCGTAATACTTAACAAAAATTCATAGGTTTTTGATGCTTTTACCGATAATCGATAAAAACTGATGAACGTAAAGTGATTTTAAAAGAAATGATTCGAAAGAAGAGAAAAAAAGTGTCGTTCATCTTACTTGTGAACGGATTATCGAAAGTAACGGAACCTAAGTATTTTAATTGTTGATTATTGGTTCATCTGTATCTTTTATAGGACAAAACGCACAAAAACTGCCCGGTTCGTCAAAGATTGAACTAAACACGCACTACTATAATTGGCCTCGTAATGCTGCAATAGTTTCCTACTTAAATATGGTAGAACTAAACAAAAACAATTTTCTCCGACAGCCCAATCCCGTTTATGAGCAATATGACTATCGATTTATAGCCTAGCCTTGATCGGCACCTAGGTTCGTTTATCAGGAAATCGGTCGGCCAAAGCCTTCTAAATACCTAAACCTCAACAGTATCTTCTTGAACTCCCCAAATAATTTAATGAATAATTTATACATATATATTTTTTATACCCTTTAAATTTTGGGGTACTATATTAATTATATAATAAAAATAAAATTTACACCCTATAAAAATTAGGGTAGTAATTATATCAACTATATATTTCCGAAAGTTTTACGATGATACATATAATTCATACAGTTACTGTTAAAACTAATAATTTCTTGAACGGTAGTATTACTACCATATTAATAATAATAACCATGCAAATAAGAGCTCCGATAAAAACCAAGGACAAGGTTTGATTCTAAACCAAAACGATCCATAATTCAAACACCGGTCAAAACATCTCTATAAACAACTAAAAATCAAAGTATTAAAAATAAATAATTCTTAAAACCATATATTATGCAGTTAAAAAAATCACTTCTTATCCTTACGTTTATACTCTTATTAACGAACCTTGGCCTCCAGGCACAATCCACCGATGACGATACCGACAAAATAAGTGTTGGTCTAAACCTTAATCAAGATGCCTTTTTTGGATTTAATCCTATGATGACCTTTGGATACGCGCTTAGCGATACCGATACCTTTACCGCTTACGGAATACAGTGGGGCGCCGGTACCGGAAGTGCATGGGGTCAATGGACGGAATTTGGTATTGGTTACAACAAGACCTTAGGTAATTTTGATATTAATCCGCAATTGGGCTTTACCATGGGGAGCTTACTTTCCAGTGGAGCAGCCCAACAGGGGGTTATTGGCGACGGTATCGTGCCCAACCTAACAGTAAACTACGGGACGGATTTACTGGAAGGCCAGTTCTACTTTGGGTACTATGGTGCTTTAGCAAATAAAACCGCAGCGGGAGAGGCTACCAACAACTACGTACACTATTGGGCCAATTTAGGGGTCAAGGTAACTTCCTTTTTATCTGTAGGAGGCCATTTTGAGGAGTTGTACCTATCCGGTGGAGACATCAACGGAGGCGGTTCTCTAGATCGTGCCGATGGCTATGTTTGGCTGGGCCCCTATTTGCAGTTCACTAAAGGGAATGCCGGACTACGATTTTCCTTTGGCGGCAATCTAGCCGATGAGGACGAACGTTTTGCACCAAACGATTTTTATAAGTTGAGTTTCTTTCTATCGCTTTAAGAGATAAAATAATCAGCTTATCCAATTAAAGGGAACCGATTTATGAGCAAGCGGTTCCCTTTTATGTTTTAAACCATACATCCTATAATTAAAAACGCGCTTTGTTTTAAAAATTCCGCGTCAGCTAGAACTTCGGAATCCGTTTCTTTGATGGCCTACTTAAACACCACAACTTCCTCCGCTGGATTTTACCCCTAATTTCATAAGTATGGTTTCTAGCAAGCACCATTTCGTGAAGGCCGATTGTATTAAATTAACCCCTATAAATACGGTAAACCACAACCAGTTTATACTCACGTAAACTGATAATACAACACTTACCAATACCATTGTACCTACGATAACCCTAAAATATGTATTTAACATTTTGACTCTATTTTTAAAATTAAATTGATTTTTCAATGGGTACCACAACCGCCTTTATTGGGTTGTTGGTCTCCAGATTACTATTGAATTCTTTTATGAGCTTAAAAATGAGATCAATATTCTCGTCCTCCGTAAAGGAAAAGAACAAGCTCGATTCTACACCACTTTTCTGGCTGGGAAACCAACTGGATGTCCGTACCACGGACGTATGGTTTTTATACCCATCAATTTCGGATCCACTAAAGCTCTCAATTTTGGCCTCCTTAAAAAGTCGGAGAATGTCCTTCTCAAAGGCCTCAACCACGGTTACAATTAATAGTTTCATTTCTGTTCCTTTTTAAATCAAGTTCAAATACAAATTAAAACTCAAATACAAATTCAAGTTCAAGTTCAAGGGTCAAATTCAAATTCAAATTCAATTGTCAAGTTCAAGTTCATACTCAAATACAAATTCAAGTGTCAAGTTCAAATACAAGTCTATACACCCAACTGATCATTTCAACTTTTCACTAATTACTTTTCATTACTTACCTCCCACTTTTTACTAATTACTTTTTACTAATTACTTATTACCAAAAACTACGCACTAACAACTATCCTCTACCCTCTTCCACCACATCGTCAGTTCCCCCTTTGGGGGCTAGGGCGCTTTTTTCTTCTCGATCATATAATATACCAAGGGCACAACCAACAAGGTAAGTATTGTAGAAACGATAGTACCGCCCATTAACGAAATGGCCAAACCTTGGAAAATTGGGTCAAAAAGTATGACAAATGCACCAATGACCACGGTACCTGCGGTTAACAGAATTGGAGTGGTCCGCACCGCACCGGCCTCGATCGCGGCCTGCTTTAAGGGTACGCCCTCCGCCGTTCGCAAATTGATAAAATCAATAAGCAAGACCGAGTTCCGCACCATAATACCGGCCAAGGCGATCATACCTATAAATGAGGTAGCGGTAAAAAACGCACCCATGATCCAGTGGCCCAAAACAATACCGATCAAGGACAACGGAATAGCCACCATCATTACAATGGGCGCCTTAAAGTTCTGGAACCATCCTACGATCAAAATATAGATCAAGATAATAGCACCCAAAAAGGCAATACCCAAATCCCTAAATACCTCTAAGGTTATTTGCCACTCACCGTCCCATTTTACGGTATAATTATCCTCAAAATCGGGCTGACCCAAATAGAGCTCTTGCATTTCGTAACCTTGGGGCAAGGGAATTTCTTTCAGTTTTTCCTCCATACCCAAAATAGCATACGCGGGACTCTCCAATTCCCCGGCCATATCGGCAAGGACATACACTACGCGCTTTTGGTTCTTTCTATAGATGCTTTTGGCACTTGTAGTTTCCCTTATGGTTACCAAATCGGCAATAGGCACCATATTCCCCATTTTAGAAGCGATCTTCAATTGAGCGATATCGCCAATGGTAGATTTTTCCTTTTCGTCCAAGGCCAAGACCAAACCTACCTGTTGTGTAGCATCGGCGTCGTAGAGATTGGCAATGGAACGGTTGGAGAGGGCCATGTTCATCGTATGTGCAATTTGCAATGGTGCAACCCCATAGCGCATCGCTTTTTCTTTATCAATGGTAAATTGATACTCCTTTTGGTCGGCCTCCACCATCCAATCGATATCCACCACATCTTCCGTATTTTTGAGGATATCTTGTATATGGTCGGCGATCCGCATCTGTTCTTCATAGTCCGGGCCATACACCTCGGCTACGATGGTGGATAATACGGGAGGCCCTGGCGGCACTTCCACTAATTTTACGTTCGCATTGTATTTCACCGCAATCCTTTGTATTTCCGGTCGCAATAGTTTTGCAATATCATGGCTTTGGGCACTGCGTTCGCCCTTATCTACCAAATTCACTTGAATATCCGCCATATTACTACCACCACGAAGATCATAATGCCGCACCAGTCCATTGAACGTAATGGGCGCAGAAGTTCCTATATAGTTCTGGTAGTTGACCACTTCTGGCCGAGTCGCCAAATATTGGGCAATTTCCTTGGCAACCACTCCCGTGCGCTCCAAGGTGGTTCCTTCCGGCATATCGATCACTACCTGAAATTCGTTCTTATTATCAAATGGCAACATTTTAACAGCAACCGATTTTGTGAAGAAGAGTGCCATGGAACCTAGTAGCAAGAGAAAGGTACCTGCCAAGAACAACCAGCGTTTTCTGGAATTCTCGATCAATGGCCTTTCAAAGCGATCGTACAATCTATAAATAAGGGTCTCTTCCAAAGGCTTTTCAACTTTTTCAGGTTGTCCCTTTTTATCCTTCTCCCTCAAGAAAATATAACCTAAATAAGGTGTAATGGTCAGTGCCACGAACAAGGAGAAAATCATAGCTATAGAGGCTCCAATGGGCATTGGTGCCATATACGGCCCCATTAAACCGGATACAAAAGCCATGGGCAGTACCGATGCAATTACCGTAAACGTGGCCAAAATAGTAGGATTGCCCACTTCGTTAATGGCATAGAGTGCCGCTTGTTTAAAGGGCAAGCGTTTCATCTTAAAATGCCGGTGCATATTCTCCGCAATAATGATGGAGTCGTCCACCACAATACCCGTTACAAAAACCAAGGCAAAAAGGGTAATCCTGTTTAAGGTATAGTCCAGCATATAATAGCTCAACAGGGTCAAGGCGAAGGTAATGGGCACCGATAAAAACACCACCAGACCACCGCGCCAGCCCATGGCCAACATGACCACAAAGGTTACCGCAAGGATGGTGCCCAGCAGGTGCAACAACAGTTCAGATACCTTCTGGGAAGCCGTTTCACCGTAATTACGGGTCACTTCCACATGCACATCGTCCGGAATCAAGGTCTTGCGCAAGTGGTCTACCTTGTTCAAGATCACCTCGGAAAGTTTCATGGCATCCGCACCCTTACGCTTGGCTACCGAAATGGTCACCGCTGGATATTCCGACCTGTACTCGGCCACCTTATCGCTTGCTTGTCCAAAACCCAGACTTACGTAATCCTGGGGCACCTCCGGACCGTCCACGATCTGTGCCACTTGTTTCAGGTAAATAGGTCGGTTTTGCTGTACGCCCACCACAAGATTCTCCACATCGGTAACCGATGCCAAGAAATTGCCCGTTGTCACCAAAAATTCCGTATCGTTTTTATCAAAGCTACCGGCACTCAACTGCGCGTTGTTCGCTTCTATCATTTCGGCGACCGTTAAAAAATCCAGACCGCTTGCCGCCAGTTTTTCCTTGTCAAGTACCACGCGTAATTGACGGTCCTGCCCCCCTATTTTATGGGTAATGGCAACATCGTTTACTTTTTTGATCTCAGCCTCCAGCTCTTGCGCCATCTGGCCCAATTGGTAACTATCGTAGTTTTCGCTCCAAAGCGTTAGACCCAACATAGGCACATCGTCAATGGCACGGGTCTTCACCAAGGGAAAGGTTACCCCTTTTGGCATTTCGTCCATGTGTTTGTTGATCTCGTTGTACAACTTTACAAAAGAGCGCTCAATATCCTCGCCCACATAAAACTGTACGATCACCATCCCCTGCTCCTTCATGGAGGTGGAATACACATATTCTACCCCTTTAATATTGCTGATCAGCTGCTCCAATGGCTTTATTACGCGACTCTCCACCTCGGTAGGACTCGCCCCGGGGTAGCCCACAAAAATATCCGCCATAGGCACATCTATCTGCGGTTCCTCCTCACGTGGTATCAAAAATGAACTGTACACGCCAATGACCATAAAAACGATCATTAAAAGCACCGTTAATTTACTGTTTATGAACATCTTGGCAATTTTGCCTGCTATTCCTTCCTTCATGCTTGTTTATATTATTGGTTGGGCGTTTCCTTCGTTTATGCCGTTTCGGTTTTTAGAACCGCAACGGCAACACTCCGGTCGGGCTTTCGCCAGTCGCTTTTTTTTGTTTTGTGTCTTCGTATTTGTTTTCGTCTTTTTATATACTCCACTGTGTGTTGACCCGTTCCTGTTCCAAGTTCAAAAAAGAGCTCCGACAATGGCTCTATCCCTAACGCAGGCCTATTCTTATCACATCCGGTCTTACTACATCTTACTCCATGTTGTGCCACTAAGGCTTGCGCTTTCCACCCTTCCCGGCTTCCTCTCGCCCCTGGCGGAGGAATCCGCCCCGCCCTCTCTATGGCGGGGAGCCTTTTTTCAGCTGACATTCTCGACCTCGTTCTATGACCAGCTTTAGCCTTTCATTGCACCTTCCCCTTTGTAGGGGAAGGTGGCTTGTATTCCGACTTTTCCATCGCAAAACAAGACGGAAGGGGTAGTACCCGAGCCTTTCTTCATTTTACCGAACTGTGTATCGTGCCGCATGGGCCTGCGCTATCAACCCGCCCCGAATTTACTGGACCGCTATCCTCGCTCCGTTATACAGCTTTCCGTCCGCTTTGATAATATATTCTTCATTGGCGGACAGACCGGAAAGCACCTCTACCTCATCGCCCATCACCCTGCCTAATCGCAACCATCGCAATAATGCCGTATTGCTTTGGCTAACCGTGTAGACGCCGCTCAATTGGCCGTTTTCTACAACAGCTTCCAACGGAATCCGTATGGCACTAGAAGCCTCCTTCGCTACCACCGGAAATTGAACCGTGGCGTACATGCCCGATAATATGTTCGCATCCGTTTCGGCCAGCACCACCTTTACCATATACTGCCCACCTGTATTTTTGGCGGAAGTACTTACCTCAGTTACATTGCCTTTCACCGTTTTATCCAAAGCTTTCAAAAGCACATCGACCTCGGTATTGTTCTGTATTCCCAATATTTCGGATTCAGGAACCATAGCCATGATCTGGTAGGTGCCGGGCGACTCTACTTCCAACAGGGGCATTCCCGGGTTGGCCATATCACCGGCTTTTATAAATTTATTCGTAACCACGCCACTGAAAGGTGCCCGAATGTTCGCGTATGATAATTGCGCATTTACCTCGTTCTTCATTTCTTTCGCAGCATTAAGCCGCGCTTTGGCCATTTCGTAGTTTGCCGTAATATCATCCAGCTCTTTTTGGGAGGCACTATTTTCATTAAAGAGTGCCGTGTAGCGCTCATAATCCTTTTGTGCATTGGTAAAGGCCGCTTGTGCCTCGGTGATGCCAGCATTTACCTGGGCCAATTTTGCAGAAACGTCGGCATTATTAATGCTAAGCAACAACTGACCTTTGGTTACCTTGTCTCCCATATCCACATAGATCCTGTCTACATAGCCCATCATTCTAGTGCTTATATCCGCACTGTTGGCCGCTTCGACCTTTCCGCTGACCGGTAAAAAATTGGTGTCCGTATTTTGGGACGTCGCCCTAACTTCTACCGAAACGGCCGGCGTAGTGTCCGCGGACCCTTTTGGTTCTTTATCGCCACAACTCGTCAAGATTAGCGTTACCGCTAAAAATGCTATTGGAATGTATGTTCTGTTTTTCATGTTTAAAATGAGTATTTAGTATGTAGTAAAAAGTATTTCGTAATTCTGTTTTTTTTAAATTCCCTGCTTTAGTGGATAGGTTCTTTTTTGCTTTCCCATTCGGAGCATCAGTTCCACCCTTTGGGAGCTAGGGGGCCATTAAAAACTGAACATAGGCCAGTGCATAATTGTGCTGAAAGATAGTGGCATAATACTCCAATTGCTTTTGGGCATACTGGGTTTCTGCCATTAAAAGATCTGTTGTTTTTTCCAGGCCTTGCTCAAAACGGTTGGTACGTATACGTAAGGATTCAGCCGATTGATCTAAGGACAAGGTGGTAAGTTCCAAATTGTTCTGGGCATCCTGAAGCATACGCATAGCCCTATTGAACTCTACGTGACTTTCGGCCTTGTACTGTTCCAGTTCTAGTTTAGATTTCTCAAATTCCGCCTTACTTTTTTGCGCTTTTCCAAAGCGCTTGCTACCCTCAAGGATATTCCATTTCAATTCCGCACCAAAGAGGTAGCCATCCGAATCGCCTTGAAAAATCTCGTCATCATGGAGTTCATAGGTTCCAAAAGCGTTCAAGCGTGGTAAGAAAGACATTTTATCGGCTTTATGCATTTGTTGATAGGCTTCCGTTGCAGAGGCCATAGCCTGTATATCCGCCCTATTGTCCGTTACGGTCGTGGTAGCCAACAGGGTAGCGTCAACAGGCCATATCATTAAGGTGTCCGCTGGTTTTAAAAGCGCATAGGACGTATCGTTCATCAAAACGGATAACTGGTTACTGGCATTAAGCACATTACTTTGTGCGTATTGTAATTGATTTTCAATTTCGGCCACCCGTACGTTTACCGCCAAAACATCCGATTTTTGAAGGTAACCCTGCTTAAAGCTGTTATTTGCTATCCGCTGGTTCTCTAGCGCGGTTTCCCTTGCTTTCCTAAGTACCTCTACCGTTTTGTACGCCAATTGCAATTGCATGTACGCTTTATCCACTTCAAGGGTTATATATTGTCCCTGACGGGCAGATTGCAGTTCGGTTGCCCTTAGCTTGGACTTGGCGGCCTTACGTTGATGCAGACCATCAAAATTCAACAGCGGCTGTTCTATCGTAAGCCGTGTGGCATAATCCTCTATTTGGCGAGGATCGTTCAGTAACGCGGGATCAAAATCGGCAGCAGTAAGTATTTCCTGGTTGAGTTTGGAACCAAAGGCCATTAGCGGATTGGTCGTCGCTATTCCCGTATGGCTGACACCGATAGTGGGTAGAATAATGGCATTGGTCTGTTTAAAATCGCCCTGAGCGGCCCTAATATTGGTTTCGGCTATTTTTAGGGCATTATTGTTTTCCTTCATTTTAACCAAGACCTCCTCTTTGGATATCCATTGGGGTTCTTGCGCTTGCAGCAGGGTAAAAGTGAACAGAAAGCATAGTAACAAAAGATGGTATCTCATTATAATTTCATATTTATTTGACAAAATTAAGCTTGTGTTTTGGTCTGTACAGTAACTAATGTTACTTAGGGTTTTTATCCGTTTTTTTTGGCATGAAAACAAGAGCTATATTGACTAATTATCGAAAGCAACTTTGCAAAATTATTGTACTACTATTTTATCGTAAGCCTCATAGTCCTATTACGCTGGGGAAAGGATTAAAATAGACAGCAAAAGAAAACGAGAATCGTATCGTTATCACCATTTAGCTTAAGATTACTACCGTTGTAAAACTAGGTCCCGCAACTAACTTTCAAAATGACCCAGATCAGTAAGGGCAATAAATACAAAGGCTTTACATCGCTTATGATGATTTAAAAACCTCGGTGCATCCACAATAGGTACGCAAGCGGAACTCATGCTATGTTCCGAAGTAAGCCTGGAGTAGTTGAATGCACTGAAATTTCGGTAATGGCATTAAAGAACGAGCCATAATATCAAAAAAGACACCTTGTTTTACCAAAGTGCCTTTTTAAAACAACCAACCAAAAATTTTAAATGTTTACCATTTCTTTATTTTTTCGAAGACGGCACAAACATACTACCTACCAATCCGCCCATAATACCGCCGTACATAGCACTGTTCAAGGGTTTTGAAGTAATGGGACAGGTGCCGCTCAAACAACCTATTTCAACATAGTAGATGTACCCTCCCAAGGCACCTATGATAGTACCCAGAACCGTTAAGAGTATAATTTTTCTATTCATTAATTGGATACTTTACGGGTACCGCCGTGCCCACCTGCAACTATTATCATAATTTTTAAGCTCAACCAAATAAACTTAAAAAACTGGATTATAGGGTTCATCATATAAAAACGTTTCGACTTGGATATTCTTCTCATAACATGCTGTTTTGTTTCTGTCTTCTTTATGTTTCCATTGTTTCAAGTATCTAGATGGTTTCTTGAGCTGAACCTTCAACCTTGAACATTGAACTTTCAACCTTCTTACCCTATTCAGGTATCAACCACCAAAACGGTTTCATCTTGGCCTTATACATAAATGCATAGTGCAGGGCCAGTTTAAGCCAATGTCCTGCAAGACCTATTTCACCAAAAGTCTTTCCTAATTTACGGCCATGCGTGTCCGGGTATTTTTTAAAATCAGGTACTATAGGGAATGTTGTAATACTGATACCGCTTCCCTTGGTCATCCCGTATCCTGCAGATGCAATACAGGCCGCTCCCATATTGCCCATAGATCCTTTGTGGTGGAGCTCTTTCTTTCCTTTAATAGTATGAATGATATTATCGGCCACTAATTTTGCAGTAATACCCGAGGGCATTCCCGTACGGGGGGGTGCCGGAGAGATCGGAGTACCGTTTTTACTGACTCTAGGTTTAGAAATTGCATGTGGGGGCGCAAATGCGATACCTGGCGCAAATATGTTTGGATAAGACGGATTTTGGTAGGTTTCCGGCCAATCCTGTACGCTCCATTCTTCATAGGGTTTAGGGGTGTAATCTGCATCTACGATCATAAAACCTTTGAACAGTTTTTCCGTTATATCTTGATTATTTTTATCAAAGGCCTTAAAACCGTGGCCCGAAAAAGCGGGAATCAACATGGCAAAATCATACGTTACCGAATGGTAGTCGCCATCCAAGGTTTCGTAATGCGCTACGCCATCCTCAATTTTATTGACTCCGGCACCAATAATCCACTTAATATCGCGATCCTCAAACACCATTTCTACCATTTCACTGGATTTCATAATGTTGTTCCCGTAACTGAGCAACATCCCGTCCATACCAAAATCTCCCAATTGCGGTTCGTTGGCAATCCATGTAAGCTCGGCCATATTACGCACCTTATGTCTTCTCAACTCCTGCTCCACATTTAATATATATTCGAACGCCGCACCTTGGCAAGTAGATTTTCCATGACCTGTGCCAATTAGGATTTTGGCTTTTTTACCCCGCTTCATTTGTTTAATGAGCTCCTCCAAAGCGCCCCACGCGTGCTCTGCGTGGCCATAAGTGCAGACGGAATACGCCTTGTTGGTTCCGGGATTTAATCCCTCGGTCATATCAAAAGCGAGTTTAGGGCCTGTAGCGTTTATCAGGTAGTCATAGGTTACCTTTTCGGTTTTTCCCTTTTGTTCTCCAACCACATATTCTACATTTACAAAAGGTGCTAGGGTTTCCGTGTCACCCTCCGGATGAAACGTAGTTACTTTTGCCTGTTTATAACCAATATCCTTTTTCTTGTATAAGGGTTCTAAGGGGAAAAGTATCTGTTTGGATGTCATTCTGCCAATGCCTACCCAAATATTGGAAGGTATCCATTGATAATTACTATTTGGAGAAACTACCACAACCTCATGTTCTTTGGCTAACTTTCTACGAAGGTGGGCTGCGGCCACATGGCCCGAAATACCAGCACCAAGGATGACTATTTTTGACATGGCTTAAATTTTTATGAAATCTAGGGTACCCGCAGCAAACCTAAAATGACCTGTGTCAGTTTTATGCGTAACGTACCGGACATCATAAAGGTCATGCTATTAAACTAGCTATACAGTAACATTGGTTACATAAGTAATTTAATTTGTACGTATTAAGATATTTAATTTTTAAGATGTAGACTTATGGCGAAAGTCTCCGCATTATCTGGCCTTTTTCACAATTCATACCTTAAAAGCCGCAATGCGTTCAATACCACGATCAAGGTAGAACCTTCATGACCCACTACGGCAGGTCCTATGGCTATGGTTCCCATAATCGTTAAAGGAACCAAAAGGGCAACCATGCCTAGACTAATGACCAGGTTTTGCTTTATAATACGTTTCGCCTTTCGGCTCAGACCGATAGCGAACGGAAGATTATCGAGCTTGTCCGCCATTAAGGCAATGTCGGCCGTTTCCAACGCTACATCAGAACCTGCGGCACCCATGGCGATACCAACAGTGCTTTTGGCCATTGCCGGAGCATCGTTTACACCATCCCCTATCATGGCAACGCTACCTTCTTTTTCTAAGAGCCGTTCTATGGCAGTTACTTTATCTTCGGGAAGCAAACTGCCCATAGGATCGGTAATTCCTATATTCTTAGCTATGGCATCAGCTACTTTCTGATGGTCCCCCGTAAGCATCACCATCCTCTTTATGCCCATTTTTTTTAAGGTAGCCAGGGTTGCAATGGCTTCTGGTCTGGCAATATCCATTACCGAAATGATACCCAGGTAGGTTTCATCTTGATGAACAATCATGGCGGTATGCCCCCCTGATTCAAGTGCCGACATTTTCAGGTCAATTTCTTCCGGAACTTTTTCTCCCGTTAATTCCTCAAAAAGCCTTCGATTGCCAATATGGACCAGGCTACCCTCCCAATTGGCTTGGATACCCCTTGCAACTAAAGCTTTCAGGTTCTCGGCCTCTGGTATATCGATATCGCCCAATTCCTTCTTCCCTGCCTCAACAATTGCAGCTGCCAAAGGATGGTCGCTCAAAGCTTCTACCGCAACGGCAATATTTAATAACCGCTCTTTGGTGGTGGTTCCAAATGGAACGGCATTGGTCAAGGTTGGCCTACCTTGGGTAAGCGTTCCCGTTTTATCAAAGGCAATAGCACCTATCCCGCCCAAATCTTCAAGCGGTCTCCCTCCTTTTATCAGGACGCCTTGGCGAGCGGCCCTTGCTATTCCTGCCAATACCGCGCTAGGCGTAGAGATGGCCAATGCACACGGCGATGCAGCGATCAATACGGACATTGCCCGGTAAAAACTCTGCTCAAAAGTCTCATTGATAACGACGAAGGCAAACATTAACAACAGCACTAAAACCAAAACAGAAGGCACATAATATTTCTCAAACCTATCGGTAAGGTGCTGGGTGGGCGATTTTTGTGTTTCGGCTTCCTTAACCAAGGTTATCAATCGAGAAAGCGTACTGTCCATAGCTCGTTTCAACACTTTAATCTCCAGAACACCGGTACCGTTCATGGTACCCGCAAACACCCGGTGTTCCGGAAGCAGTTTTGTAACCTCATTTTCGCGCGGCCAATTAGTACTCGGTCGTTTATCCACAGGTACACTTTCGCCGGTAATAGCCGCTTGATTTACAGGACTTGTTCCTTTTATGACCACCCCGTCGGCAGCTATTTTAGTATTGGGCCGTACCACTATGATATCGCCTAAATTCAGCGTTTCGATGGGTACTTCGACCAATTCGCCATTTCGTTGGACCAAGGCCACGGGAGGAGCCAGATCTGAAAGGGCTGCGATAGACTTTCTTGCCCGTCTCATAGCATAATGTTCTAAGGCATGTCCCAAACTGAACAAAAAAAGCAACAATGCACTTTCGCCCCACTTTCCCAAAGCGGCCGCCCCTATGGCAGCAAAAAGCATGAGAAAATCTATTTCAAACTTTCCCCGGAGCAAATCCTTACCAGCTTCAATAAACGTGAAGAATCCGCCAAAAGCTGCTCCGATAATGAATAGAATGGTAGCCATATTTTCCGGGATACCGGAGATAAAGGAAAGAACAACTCCCGCAATCCAACATACACCACTAACTATAGCAAAATAAAGCTCGGTGTTTTCCCCTAAAAACTGAAGATTAGCGTGGGCATGGTGATGGTCATCTTTGTGAGGCGGTACATTATTATTTTTTACATTGACAATTGGCAACCCTAATTTTTTTACGGAAGAAACAAGATCGGACCGACTTATCTGGTTGGTGTCCCACTCCACTTGGACTACACCCGAATGTGAAACAGAAACATGATGCACACCTTTTTGTTTACCCAACAGTTGCTCAATTCTTCGTGCCTTTCGTGTATGCTGAATCTTTCCTATTTCGAACTGTAGTTTATTCATGTTTGCTTCAAGTACACTTTAAGTACGTTTTAAAAATGATATTGATTCGTTATCGATAATATACCATTTCCCAATTAGAACATCAATAAAAACCTAAAGGTTTCATTTTATTTAGATTATAATCAGCGGAATTTAGAATCCTTAGCTTAATCGTCCTACAAACTGAATTACCGATGCTTCTCCCTGGTGGTATTCTCCCTCCTCGAGGATTATTGTTTTTTCTTCGAGAAAATCAAAAGTCACAGCGCTGAATTCATTTTGTAATTCTTTAATCGAAAAAAGCATATCCTCATTCTTAGGGCCGCCAGACGGTTTCCCCAATTGATTTTTAGAGAAGGCCTCAAAAATTACGGTACCCTTAGGCTTTAAGAATTTAAGTAAACGATCATGCGCTTGCGCCCGAATATCGGCTGGAAAATGAGCGTAGCTAAGACCTATGACATCAAATTTTTTATCCGAGCTGAAATCAAGTACATCCACGACTTCATAATCGATGTGAACTTCATGTTGTTCTGCAAGGCTAATTGCCTTTTTCATGCCAGTTGCACTAAAATCAAACGCCATAACCTGCCAGCCTTGGCGTGCCGCATAAATGGCGTTTCGCCCCTCTCCTTCGGCCGGTAATAGGATTTGCCCGGGAGTTAATCTGTCTAACTGCTGTTTAAAAAATGTATTGGGAAGTGTTCCGTATGCAAAGGAATTTTCCTCATATCTCTTATTCCAAAAATCCTTCATTCCAACTATTTTGGTGTTACCGATCCATTATCATTTTACCAAAAAACGCGTATAAAAACATCAACCTAAAATAAAATCGACCGCCATCTGTGCATGAAGATCCGTTGTAGAAAGTAACGGAATGTCCGCATCCCCCTTCTTGATCAATAAGGGCAACTCCGTACACCCTAGGATAATGCCCTCCGCTCCACGCTCCCTTAGCCGTCCTATCTCTTCTAGAAAAAAGCCTTTAGCCTTATCCGTAAAAACACCATGGGTCAACTCGTTGGAGACAAAATTATGCGCACGTGCTACATTTACTTCCTCGGGAACAAGGGTTTCAATACCATAGGTGTTTTTCAAAATCTTAGGTATAAATCCTTTTGTCATTGTAGGCCGATTGCCCAATAGCCCCATTGTTTTAAGACCCAATTTTGCTGCTTCCTTTCCGGTTGCATCGGCGATGTGCAAGATGGGAATATTGATTTTTGGTTGTACAAAATTGTATGCGATATGTGGTGTGTTGGCACAAATAACAATGGCTTGTGCACCTGCTTTCTCCAGTTTTTGGGCAACATCCAAATAGGTAGTATGTATTTTATCCAAATTTTGTTCGCGCATCACTTTAATATTGATGCTATGGATAATTATAGGCGGATTTTCTTGTGTACCAATATGCTTGCCCACCAATTCATTGATCAGCCTATAGTACACTATCGTAGCATGCCAGGAAGTACCACCGATAAGGCCCAGCGTTTTCATGTTATTTTTGGTTTTCCTTATCAAACACGATGGCCCAGATCCCTCGTACTTCATTGGTGTCATAACCAAGCGCCTTGTCCGTTGGATATAGCTCTTGAAGTTTGGCCATGGTTGCCGGTTGCACTTGCTCATTGGGCGTTCCGTGGCATTGCAGGCACATGGCGTTGGTAGTGATCGGGAAATAGAACTGGACCTCACCCCTGGCTTCCTTTACAATAGGTTTGGGCTCGATTCCGGAGGCAATCAGTCCCTTGAAATAGGAAATATAACCAAGCTCTTCTGTATTGGCGGTATTCCCGGGATTTCTAGGCTTGTCCGATACCCGTTTGATTTTGGCATTTTTAAGCTGGGCAATGCTATCTGTCAAGGGCAATGCTTTTACATTACAGAATTCCAGTGCCCCTCCCGTTCCCTTTTCCTGTATGGCCTTCATCAGATTTTTGCCCAAGGCTCCTTTTGCCGCCAAGGCATATTGCATACCGGTTTTTGCATAGGGATCTTGTGGTGTATCTACTTGCCTGTTTTTACCATTTCCCGACCCTTTTCCTTTACCAAGACCTCTTCCAATGCCCTTACCATTAGCGTGTTCTTTTTTAAAGTGCGCATCGAACCAATCGGGTTTTTCTACTTCATTATCATACAAGTACGCTGCCATCTGTGCTACTTCATCATCGGGATAAGGCATGTAGGGCATTTTACCGAACCTACGCTGGGCATCCGGCATTTTGGTCTCCGCCTCTGGGTCGTTTATCCACCTGATAAGATCTTGGGTAAAGGCTTCCTTAGTAGTGTTCTCGTCTATGTAGTGTTTCTTAATGGCAAACATAGGCGGGGCGATCATACTAGCTTCATCCGCTTTTGGGTTATGACAGGTATAACACTCCGTTTCCAAGAGTCTCTTACCTGTATTGGTATCGTTAATAGTCGCTATCCGGGTATCCGCAATGGGTTCCATGGGAGCGGACTTGACCTTATCCTTGCAGCTAAGAATGGTAAAAACGAATAGTAAAAAAATAACGTATTTCATACAAATGGCTTTTAGGTGAGCTATTGCCGAGAATAAGGGGTGAAAAAGTTGTTTTATGCTTTGGATAATTTTCCGGTAGCGCAGCTCACGAAGGACATGGCTTTAGCCCCCATAGAGTTCTTATCATCCACAGACGGATATCCCAAGGATTTTAACTTATTGGCTACGGCAAGGGCATCTTCATCGTGTTTGTGCTCAAAGGAAACCGTGGCACTTTCCACATCTACCTTTACATTGGAAATCGCTTCCAGTTCGGTTAATTTAGCCGTAATCGTATGGGCGCATCCGCCACATTTTAGATTTTGTATTACAAGAGCGGTTTTCATAATTCGTTGTTTTTTTATTTTCCATCAATTTAACCTACTACATTTGAGTGCCAGTGGCTTTTTTACCACCTCATGTATCCGCCCTTTAGATCATAAATCTGGGTAAAACCCATATTTATTAACCTCCGTGCAGCCTTCTGGCTGCGTGCTCCGGAGCGACAATAGAGATACACCGGTTTTTCCTTGTTCATTTTTTCAAAGGAGGTGCTAAATGCAGCTGCATTAAAGAAATCGATGTTTACTGCATTTTTTATGTGCCCGCCTTTGAATTCGTTGGCAGTGCGTACATCTACCAACTGTACTTTTTTGCCGGTTATGGCCTCTTTATAGCTGTTGGCATCAAGTATGGCGATTTTGTCCGAGGTTTCATTTTTTTTCCCAAATAGGGTGCTTAAGAATGACATAGTTTATTTTTTAGTACCAGGTGTTTTATTTTGAAAAGGAAACAATCAAATGCTACCTTGACCGCTTCCTTTAAAAACAACCAACCAAATTAAATTCTTTATTCGTTTAGGTTCAACTCTTTTTTTGCCAGATAGAAATCAACTTTCTCCAAAGCATCGTCCTTTAATCGTTCGTCCATTTCCGCCAAGGTCTTTGGTGGCGGCACAATGACCTGATCGCCCTTCTTCCAGTCCAGCGGCATGGCCACTTTAAATTCATCGGAAATTTGAAGTGCTTCCAAAGCCCGTAAAATCTCATCCATGTTACGGCCTACGTTTAAAGGATAGTACATTATTAACCGTATCTTTTTGGTAGGGTCGATGAAAAATACAGCGCGGACCGCTGCGGTCTCGCTCTCGTTGGGCTGTAACATTCCATATAGTTTGGATACTTTCATGTCTATATCCGCTATTATCGGAAAATCAAAGTACACTCCCGTCTTTTCCCTTACATTGTTCACCCAGCCCAAGTGGGCATGTACACTATCAATGCTTAAACCCAATAATTCTGTGTTTAAAGCATCGAATTCCTTTTTTCGAATGGCGAATCCGCTCATCTCCGTCGTACACACGGGCGTAAAATCTGCCGGATGCGAAAACAGTACGATCCATTTGTCCTTGGCAAAATCGGATAATTTTATTTTTCCCTTGGTGGTTACCGCCTCAAAATCCGGTGCTATATCGCCAATCCTTGGCATTGAAGTTGTTTTAAGTTCTATTGTTTCCATTTTTAGATAGATTTTTTATTTACAGTTTTAAGTTTCTTTCGTTTGAGGCATCAAGTTGGCTTTAGATTCAATTTTTACCTTGAACATGAAACCGAATTATAGCATCGTTGTAGGGCATACGTAGTCCGATTTTTCTATGGATGTATTTTTCATCTCTTCGAAACCACCTTCTACATCCACTACATCTTCCCAGCCGCGTTGTTTTAAAATAGAGGCCGCGATCATACTACGATAGCCCCCTGCGCAGTGTAGTACAAAAAATTTTTCTTTAGGAAACTGGGATAAATGCTCATTTATTTCGTTCAAGGGTACATTGATTGCACCGATAATATGCTCGGAGTCATACTCACTTTTCTTTCTAACATCGAACACCAAAGGCTTGGACGCCTTATAGATCGATTCAAATTCAGTAGCGGAAAGACGACCCACGATTTCATAATCACTCCCAGATTTTTTCCAATTTTCAAAACCTCCCTCTAAATATCCGATTGTATGATCGTATCCCACACGCGAAAGTCTTGTCATGGCTTCCTCCTGTTTATCCGGGTACGTTATCAAGAGAATTTGCTGCTTTACATCGGGAATCATCTCCCCTACCCACTGGGCAAAACTACCGTCCAGACCAATATTAACGCTGTTGGGAATAAAACCCTTGGCAAAATCGGCTGCGTTTCTCGTATCTAAAAGTAAGGCTCCCGTTTCGTTGGCCGCGGCCTCAAAAGCCTCTGGTGAAAGTGGAATCTTACCGCGATCCAATACCGTATCCAAACTATCATATCCTTTAATGTTCATTAAAACATTTTGCGGAAAGTAGCTTGGTGGTGCCGTAAGACCTGTCAATAGTTCTTTGATGAACTCGGCTTTGGTCATATCGGCTCGCAGGGCGTAGTTTGTTTTTTTCTGATTGCCCAAGGTATCGGTGGTTTCCTTGCTCATCATCTTACCACAGGCAGAACCAGCACCATGGTTTGGATATACGATCAGATCATCGCTTAGGGGCATGATTTTGTTTCGAAGGGAATCGAACAAATGCCCGGCCAATTTCTCCTCGGTTAGATCGGCAACAACGTGTTGTGCCAGATCCGGTCTTCCCACATCACCAATAAATAGGGTATCTCCTGTAATGATACCATGTTCTTTTCCATGCTCGTCGATAACCAAATAGGTGGTGCTTTCCATGGTATGGCCCGGTGTATGTATCACTTTTACCTTATAATCACCTACTTCAAAAACTTGTCCGTCCTCGGCGATCAACGCATCATAACCCGGTTTTGCCGTTGGACCAAAAACAATTTGAGCGCCGGTTTTTTTCCGGAGGTCCAGATGTCCGCTCACAAAATCGGCATGAAAATGGGTCTCAAAAACATACTTAACCTTTGCATTGTCCTTTTTCGCCCTTTCTATGTAGGGGCCAACTTCTCTTAAGGGATCAAAAATGGCCGCTTCGCCCTTGCTTTCCAAGTAGTAGGCGGCGTGTGCCAAGCATCCCGTATAAATCTGTTCTAGTTTCATTTTTTAATGTGTTTACGACGTATGATGTAAAATTACAACTGCAAGGACACCCCCACAGTAACTTTGGTTACAAAGGTTCTTATTTGAATTGAAAAGAGAAATGATATTTGTCAGGCCAGGATTAAGTTGGCTCAAAGTTTCAGGTTCAAGGTTTCAGGTTCAAGGTTTCAGGTTCAAGGTTTCAGGTTGAAAGTTCAAGGTTCAAGGTTCAAGGTTCAAAGCTCTAGGAAGGTTTATAGGTTTAGCGGAAATTAACGCTTGCTTACAGTATTCGAATTTGGGCGGAACGGAACCAAGGTGAAAGCAATGTAGTAGAGTATTGCTACGTATAAAGCCGTAAATAATATCATAGCTGATCTTGGTGATGACGTAACTGATCGCGGCTTTGTTCCTCCTCGAGAAGACGTCAAAAAACAACTATTACCGATTTAAATTCTAGATGTCGCATAAAACAAGTTTCTTTTTTACTGATTTGTCGTCATAAAATAGAACCATAGCCAATGCATGTTTAGATTTCATTCCTAAACTGAGAAAAAAATAATTCAAATTTTCAATACGACATTCAAAACTTAAATTGGTATAACAAACGCCAAACGGGCAGTGCAAAACTAGGATAGCATTGTAGCACCCTATTGCGGAAAGGCTTGCGCTTACATTTGAGTTTATTTTTGAAGCCTATTCCTTCGGCTTATAGTTTTACTATTTGCTTTTGAATTTGAACTTGACACCTGAACTTGAAAATACCGTTCATTCCGAGGAGCGGCCATCATGTTAAAAGAATGGATGCGGATTGTCGCAACGCGACAATCCGTTGAGACTATGAATAAGTTTAAGTTCGAACTTGAACTCGAGTTTGTATTTGAACTAGAATTTGATTCCGTACTTCAAATCCAAAATTTGGATATGGTTGCGGTTCAGTTTGATTTTGTGCATGTTCTCCAGCTTTTTGAGCAAGCGGGAAACGACCACACGACTTGTATGTAACTCGTATGCTATTTCTTGATGGGTGTTGTTGATGGTGGTACTGTTCGTAACCCTGGCCTTATCCTTTAAGTACTTTAACAAGCGCTGGTCCATATTCAGGAACGCAATACTGTCCAAGGTTTCCAAAAGCTCGTTTAGCCTGTTGTTGTAACTTTCGAGCACAAAATTCCTCCAACGCTGGTATTTGGCCATCCATTCCTCCATTTTTTGAATGGGAATCATAACGAGTTTTGTATCCGTTTCCGCAATGGCCCTAATTTCACTTTGGGTCTGGGTCATACAGCAATTCAGGGTCATGGCACAGGTATCGCCATTTTCCAGGAAATACAACAAAAGTTCATCGCCATTATCATCTTCCCTCAGTATTTTAACCACTCCGGAAATCAATAAGGGCATGGATTTAATGTAGTCGCCGATTTCCATGAGCTTTCCCCCTTCCGGCACTTCCTTAAGCACCGCACAGGCATCGATTTCGTTTAAAAGTTCGGCATCAAAAATATGGCCGTAGTGCTGACTTAATTCCTGCATCATTTTAAAAACATGGTTACAAGGTTACGATTTAGTTACTATCCTAAAAGAAAAAAAAAAATTATTCATTCTACATGCAAGATAAGCTATTGCCCGATATGGACATGAGCATCAACTTGAAAAGCACTGCGTTTTTATACGCACCATATTTATGAAGATAAAATATCATCAAAAAATATAGTTATTTTACAGACCTGTAACTACGAAATTTTCAACACATACCGTCTCAATGTACTATCCTCTAAAACAAATCCTCTTCATGGTCAGCATTGCTTTTAGCATTGCTTCTTGCCAAGAAAGCAAAACGGCGCAGCAAGCAAAAGACATCCATAAACCGAACATCGTCTTCCTGTATACGGACGATCAGACTTTTGCATCGATACATGCACTAGGAAACGAAGAGATATATACGCCAAATCTGGACCGTATGGCAAAGGCCGGCACCAGCTTTACTCATGCGTACAACATGGGCGGTTGGCATGGTGCCATCTGTGTAGCGTCCCGTTCCATGATCATATCCGGTTCCTTTCTGTGGAATGCAAAGGAAAAAGAACGGTTATGGAGTGCCAAGGATAGTATGGCACTACAGGAAACGTGGCCCAAACTAATGGAAAAAGAGGGCTACGATACCTACATGACAGGAAAATGGCATGTACAGGCCCCAGCAGATGTTATCTTTTCGGAGACCAAACATATTAGACCCGGTATGCCCCCGGATAGACGGGGAGAACTTTCCGCCGTCTTCAAAAAATGGGAGACGGAATCTGGTGATATGACATATTGGAACGACTATCTGCCCATGGAATACGCCCGCCCAAGGGATGAAAACGATACCGAATGGCTGCCTACGGATAGCCTACAAGGCGGATTTTGGGAAGGTGGCACGCATTGGAGCGAGGTTGTTCGTAACGATGCCCTTGATTTTATAGACCGTTCCAAAACCAAGGAAAATCCATTCTTTATGTATTTGGCCTTCAATGCGCCGCACGACCCACGGCAGGCACCGCAGCGATTTTTGGATATGTACCCTGTAGATTCCATAAAAGTACCGGACAGTTTTTTGCCGGAATACCCTTTTAAGGACGCCATTGGGAACCAAGCCACCTTAAGGGACGAAGCGCTGGCTCCCTACCCCCGAACGGAATACGCCATAAAAAAGCACCGTCAGGAATATTATGCCCTAATTTCTCATTTAGATGAACAGATTGGATCGATACTAGATGCCTTGGAAGATGCTGGCAAAATGGACAATACCTATATCTTCTTTGCATCCGACCACGGACTTTCCGTAGGACACCATGGCCTACTGGGCAAACAAAGCCTATTTGACCATAGTGTTCGCGTTCCCTTGATCGTCATGGGACCGGATGTTCCTGCCAACCAACAACTACCCCAAGATGTGTATTTACAGGATATTATGGCCACAAGCTTGGAATTGGCAGGGGCCGAAAAGCCGGTTTATTTGCAATTCAACAGTTTCATGGATGTGGTGTCCGGGGATAATACAAAAGGACATTATAAGAATGTCTATGGTGCGTATATGAACCTTCAGCGGATGATCAGACAGGAGGATTATAAATTGATAGTGTACCCAAAAATTGACAAGGTATTACTGTTCGATATGAAAACCGACCCAAATGAACTAACCGATTTGGCCACCCTGCCGAAGCACAAAGAAAAAGTGAACAACCTATTCAAAGAACTCATGGAGCTACAAAAGACCATGAACGATTCGCTGGACTTATCCCCTACCTATACCAAAGTAGTAGGGGATTTTAAGGAGTGCTACCTTGAGAATGTTGGCTCTTCTGTTTGTTATCATCGTTCCCGCATAGTTCATAACAAGGCACAAGGAATCCCTTACCCAATCAGTACGTGGGTTTCCTCCTATCGTCGGAAGGACAAAGCGTTGGAGCTGTCATTCCCCACCCTGTCCTGTCATTCCGAGGCACGAGGAATCCCTACCCAGCAGTACACAAGTTTCCTCCTATCGTCGGAAGGACAAAACGTTGAAGTTGTCATTCCCCACCCTGTCCTGTCATTCCGAGGCACGAGGAATCCCTACCCAGCAGTACGCAAGTTTCCTCCTATCGTCGGAAGGACAAAACGTTGGAGCTGTCATTCCCCACCCTGTCCTGTCATTCCGAGGCACGAGGAATCCCCTTCCCAATCAGTACGTGGGTTTCCTCCTATCGTCGGAAGGACAAAGCGTTGGAGCTGTCATTCCGAGGCACGAGGAATCCCCTTCCCAATCAGTACGTGGGTTTCCTCCTATCGTCGGAAGGACAAAACATTGGCGCTGTCATTCCGAGGCACGAGGAATCCCTACCCAATCAGTACGTGGGTTTCCTCCTATCGTCGGAAGGACAAAACATTGGCGCTGTCATTCCGAGGCACGAGGAATCCCTACCCAGCAGTACGCGAGTTCCCTCCTATCGTCGTAAGGACAAAACGTTGGAGCTGTCATTCCGAGGCACGAGGAATCCCTAATACTGCGCCAGTAAATACTTGATCAAATCCGTAGTGGTAACAATGCCCACCAACTCATCATTATCCACCACCGGAAGGGCATGGAACTCTTTTTTGGCCAAAAACTCGGCCACTTCCTGTATGGTGGTGCTCGGCGCAACGGAAACCACTTCCTTGGCCATTACCTGCTCAATGGTGAATAAATTATAGACCGTAGTATCCACATCATACTCATCATCGCCAATGGCATCGGCAAAACTAATGCGCATTAGATCGGTATAGCTTAGCATACCCAATATTTTTTTTCCTGCGGTAACGGGAACGTGTCTAATTTTATGTTTTTTAAACAGCTCTTCCGCGGCTTCTAAATTATCCTGAGTACTTAAGGTCAGTACATTTTTCGTCATTATTTCGGTAACGGGGACTCGCTTTTTCATCTTATCGATTTTAAAATTAATAAGGTAAAATTACAGTACTATTGAATGGCTAAATATGATAAATATCACTCTTGGCCTTAAAACTATGTCAAGTGAAATGAATCGGTATCAGAACCCGCAAGACTTGTAAAGAAGACATCAACGGAAAACCTATCTATGGCCGATTACAACTCCCAATGGAACACATCCAAAGTACCTTGTGCTAAAGAACCATGGGTTTAAAGGCGCCTCATGCAAAGGTGCAACGGGCATACCGCGGTGAGTAATTAAATGGGGTTCTCTTGCCTATGTACCTAAACCCTTGAATTTTACTCCATAGCTTTTCCTTTTTCATCTGATTTGGCAGTAAGGATAGATGCGAAAAAAATTACACCTAGCGCCAAAACTATGAACATACTGGCAGTGGCCAAAACCTTGGGATATCCGTTGATAATAGCTCGCCCCTGCCAACCTGCCATCGCCCTATAAAAAAGTAAGACCTCGGTAGCAAAAAATCCCAGAAGATAGCCTAAAACAACCCATTTTTTAAGAACGATAAACCTGAAGAAATGAAGAAAGAAAAAAATACCGAACGTAAGCACCCCTAAAAAAGTCCAATGTAAATACCCGATAACAAAATCGAGATAGGTCGAAGCGATACGGGCGACATACGGTAGGGCGGATACCAACTGCATCAACATCTTAATCATAATACAGAAGATCGTGATCCGGAACAGAAGAAGCTCCATAGGCTTAAAATTATGCCGACCCCCGTTTTTTAGGGCACCCAACTCTATCCAAAGCAAAATAAACGCAAGCAGCTGCAGTAGGGCACCAAAACCACCTATACCATAGAAAAGAAGGTGTGGCTCCGCAAATAAGGTGGAAAGGAAAAAAGAGGCCACGATACCCCAATTCAACAACCAAAAAAAGCGTTTGAAGAATTTGGGAGCTACTGGGATGTCTTTCTGTTCCAGAACATAGAAAAACAAGGCTACTAAGGCCAGAATCATCCATCCATTATATTGAAAATGCAGGTAAAAATATATGGCCAGGCGGTACCAGACGGACTCCGGCCCCAAAATACTCATGATACCGCCCAAGGCCCATGGTCCTATGCTGGACAACACCATGTACCAAAGCGCCGCTCTCATGACTTGATAGGATTGTTTTTGTCGTACTCCAAGTTCCGTCTTTCTTAAGAACATCCAAAAAAAGGCATAGGAAGCAAACAAAAAAGCCGTAGAAAAAATAATGGAAAAAAGGGCATAGCCCTGGAAAGGGAAACTGAGCAGCATTCCCACCAATGTTACTTGGGTACACCAAAAAATAACCCTGTAGTTCTTGTCGTGCCGTTTTTGCTGTATAAACAACTTATATATTAAGGTGGTAAGCGCCAAGTATACCCATCCCAAAAGGGCAATATGGGAGTGGGCATGTACAAAAAACTTGTAGGTTATGGGAAGTTCCAACACCATAAAAAAGCGCAACACCAGCCCCAAAAACGCGGCTACAAAAAAATAGGCCAAAGCTGTTATGATATGTGGTTTTAAGGACATCATTTATGCTCCGCAATATAGGCAAATAAAAGTGGTTGACTTCTTGGCGGCGGTCTTGAAAAAAAGGATTCCGATTCGTCCAAAACCTGATAAAAATCATGTTTTAACTACTCTGAAATCCTCAATTTTGTTCGCTACATGTATGATTTACAAAGGTTTCATTTTTATCCTTAGGTACATCCACAAAATCAGAAAAATAGTTTTATGACATACGCACATTCGTTCCACATACCCGTTATGGGCATTGGCTTTACCATAGATTCCCCGTTGAAAGTCGCCCATTTGGGAATAGATTCCGTTATTTCCTTGGTCGATGATATTTTATTGGAAAAACTCCGTAAAATGTACTGCGGTAAATTTGATCTGCCCTATCAGGAAATCAGTGATAAAATGGAGGATTTTAGGGCCAAGCGCATTACTTCATATTTGGACATGGTCAACGGACTCGCCCAGACAAAATTTGAGGAATTCAAACATAGCACAACCGAAACGGCTAACGACATCAAAAGCTATTTTACTATGTTACCGGACAGTTCTACGTTCAAACAGGAATTTTACCAACGAACGCAAGAGGCCTTTCACTTGAAAGAGATCGCAACTTGGGTAAAAGACCACATGCCCATGGGGAGCATAGACGTAAATATTATGACCAAAGTGGACAAGGAGAACTACGTAAAAAAGGTAAAATTATCCTCCGAGTACAACGATGCCCACGCAGCCCTTAGAGGTTTTGCCAATAGTAAGCTGGAATCCTCGGTGGTACTTTCGGCAGGTATGAATCCCAGACTTTACGCCTACATGGAACAGTTTAACGACTTTTATCCGGATGCAAATGGGAAGCTAAAAAAGAAAATTGTCCTAAAAGTAAGCGATTACCGGTCTGCACTGATTCAAGGTAAATTTTTAGCAAAAAAAGGGCTTTGGGTATCGGAGTATAGGATAGAATCGGGCTTAAACTGTGGTGGTCACGCCTTTGCCACAGATGGGTATCTAATGGGACCTATTCTACAGCAGTTCAAGGAAAACAGGGAAGAACTGGTGCAATCTGTCTTTGAAGTTTTGGCAGGTGCCCTAAAAAACAAGGACCGCCATGTACCTAAGCGTCCCCTACCCTTACTGTTAAGTGCCCAAGGAGGCGTAGGAACCTCGGAGGAGCACGATTTTTTAATGGAAAAATACAGTGTAGATTCCGTTGGCTGGGGCTCTGCCTTTTTATTGGTGCCAGAAGCCACCACTGTAGACAAGGCTACCCTAGACCAACTTGTTAAAGCAGAAGAGGACGATTTGTACTTAAGCAATACCTCCCCATTGGGAATTCCCTTTCATAGCTTAAAAGGAAATACCAAGGATAAGGAAAAAGCCAAACGCATTGCCGATGGGAAACCCGGAAGTCCCTGCCCAAAGAAGTTTGTAGCCTTGAACAAGGATATTAAGGAAAAGGGATTGTGTACCGCATCAAGACAATACCAAGCAGCAAAACTAAAACAATTGGAAGCCCAAGGGCTATCCAAATCGGAATTTGAATACCAATACAACAAAATCACCGAAAAATCCTGTACCTGTGTGGGATTGGGAACCGCCGCGCTTCTGGCGTATAATTTGGACACCAAGGTAGAAGGTGATGGTGTTTCTATTTGCCCAGGCCCAAACATGGCGTACTTTTCCAAGATTACCTCCCTGAAGGATATGATCGACCATGTGTACGGCAGAGCCAATGTGATTAGTCGTATTAATCGTCCTAATATGTTCATAAAAGAGCTACAGATTTATTTGGAGTACTATAAGGAACAAATTGATGAGTTCAACAGGGACCGCACGGAGAAGCGAAGAAAACAACTGATAACCTTTGCCTCCAACCTTTTAGAGGGAATCTCGTATTATGAGGAACTGTTTGTAACGGATGAGGAACAATTACAACCATCACCGACCTGTATGGCGGTACAATTGCACGGGTCTAGAATCATTGTCAACACATTGTTACGATCATTGGAAATAGTAGAAAAACTACGGCCTAATTGCATATCACAGCCTCAGTAACATTACATTAGTTAAGATTGTGTAGCGCTTATTTCAAATACAAGGTGTTAACCACGGGTTAGGATTGGAATAAGCGTTATTTTTTACCTTCCGTACATCTGAATTTTCCTGAAATATCCTTAATGTGCAAACGATAAACTACAGGCAGTTCCCTACCCTTTAGTTTACTGGAAAAATCCTCAATGAACTTTGGTTTTTCGCCTGTCTTTCTTTCAATGATATCCCTAACTCCTGTGGTAAATTTGTGTAAATACTTTTTGGCAGTGCTACCCGCTTCCTCCGCGAACGTGCAGTGAATCAATACAGACTTCCATTCTTGAATGGATGTTACCTCTTCTACCTGTAGGGACACGAACTCATAGCTACGCATGGCATCTATTTTATGTCCGTTTGCCGAGTAGCTGATGATACAGCGTTCCTCCGCATCAAAAAAATAGGTTATGGGCGTAACGTGCGGACTGCGCCCGGCAATAAATCCTAAATGTCCCAAATAATTATTGGCCAACAGTTCTAGGCATTCTGCCTGTTTTAAGTCTTTAATCATATCCGTTTAACTTGTTCTTTTCTAAAGAATTCACATTGCATAATCAAATCAATTAAAATAAAATATCACAATACCAAACTGGAACACTCTTGTATCAGTTTAAAAAATGATACCACAATTCAAAATCTTGCTTGTTAAATTCATATACTTTTTTATTTAAAGCTAGCTTTAAATAAAAAAAGCAACAATGATATATATCAGTTTTATACAAAAGGTTTAATACGTAATCATAAAACCTATAAGGTGGCAACCAAAGGTAAAATACCATTAACTTTGACTCCGGTTCAGGATTGTCGTACTACTGACATTCAGGTAATAAATTTCGATAATCACATAAGAGCGGTATTATTAGTTTTTTAATGAAACGGAAAGAATAATCATAGGTGAATCAGGATCACCATTCTACATCCCATGAAAAAAGAAGTTTGGTTCTTATACGGATAAGATGTGACAATGTTAGTGTGGTCGGAAAATAATCCTTATCACATAATAAGGATATAAACAAAACCTAAAGCGTAGAAAAAACAACCTTAGCTAACTCTTGTAAAACACCTGCAAAAAGAAACGTTTAGAAATCTGTCACAAAGCAAATTAATACTTTGTAATAGCATATAATAAATTTAGCCTTGTATAATGAAACACATAGTACTTACACTCCTTTTGATACTCAGTTCCTGCAAAAGCGAACCTAAAACAGAAACAGTTGGCGACAAAGAAATTGACCCTACCGTCCATGCTATGTGGCACAGTTTTACGGAGTCCTATTTGGAATTCAAAAAGGAGGAGCTGCCGGATTCTTGGTATTTTCACAACACTAAAGAAGATGCGGATCGCCTGGCAACATTGACCCTCAACGGAAAAAAAACGGCCATGACCTCCGGACTCCATACTTGGTATAAAGAGGCCAATGCCGATCTGCCCACCGTAGGTACCAAGCACATTGTTACCGATTTTGAAGGAAAGGCAAGGGCAATTATTAAAATTACAGCGGTTGACACCATTCCCTTTAATAAGCTATCCAAGGAGGGTGCCGCTATGGATATGGGCAGCAACGTGGAACCGCTTAAAAAATGGAAAAAGGCACATTGGGACTTTTTTTCCAGTGTAATGGCCGAAAAAGGAGAAAGGCCCACGGAAGATATGGTCATTGTATTTGAAAAATTTGAGCGTATTTGGCCATAAAATCATCAAAAATGAACTTTTAATACCAATTTAAATTCTAGATGTCGCATAAAACAAGTTTCTTTTTTACTCATTTGTCGTCAAAAAATAGAACCATAGCTAATGCTATGCTTAGATTTCATTCCTAAACTGAGAAAAAAATAATTCAAATTTTAAATACGACATTCAAAACTTAAATTGGTATGATAGACTAAACTACCATCGGCTAAAGACCAATGGGTTTTATTTCGCCTATAGGCGACTAAAGAACCGAAAACCCAAATTTTACGACCTAATAACAAATAACTAGTAACCAATAACTATTCTGGGGGCTACTAAAGTCGTCGCCTGAAGGCGAAGGATTTTCCCCCAGAATGATACATTAAATGAGAATCACGGAATGTCATTTTACGCTTGTGCACTTCTGAAAAGCATCCCACACATGTCTACCCACTTTTTCGCCCACTATTAATCCTACCTCGTTATCCGTTCTAAAATGTACACCGCCTTCAAAACGGGATTCCGAACATTCCCAGGCCAAGGCCTCAAATTGGGCGGCATCATGCGGAAACAGTTTGGACAACACCATGGCCAAAGCTCCGGCAATTGTGGTATGCCCGGCAGGATACCCCGGGAAATTAGGGGTTTCTATCAAGATAGGCTTAAACGTAGGATCATACTGAAATGGGCGAATACCCCAGTAATGGTATTTGCCGTCCCATGCGGCAATGGTAGCGTCAAAACGTGCCATGTGAAATAAGGCGTTGGCCCGTGCCGCTTGGAACGGGTCTAAGTCGTACTCCAAAATTTTAAGTGCCAACAAGTTATCCCATACAGGTTCACTTTTCCATTTAAATGCAATATCGCTGCTTTTGTGTTTGGTATTGAACTGTCTTAGCTCTTCCATCTCGGCCGTCCAATCGCTCGGCGGCGGTCCGGGCCTGAACTGATCGGCCACAGCCAAGGTAAAGGGTTTCCATTGGGCTTTCATAGGATCCCATTTGCTTGGCGTTGCGGTCCAAAGGCTTTTGTCCGTAGGAACAGTGCCGGTCCAAACCGCATTGGTGCGGTCGGTTTTGGAGTAGTCGATATACTGCCGGGCAATACCCCTGCCAATAGCCATACCCATTTCTATATCACCTTCATATTGCAGGCCGGTGCGTAATCGGGATTCCTTAAAATTCACGAGCAGACTGTCCAAATACGCTTTCTGGTCCGGAAAATAATGGCCAATGACCGCATGGCTGGCAGCCGCGGCAGTACTCCATTCACAAATAAAGGCAGGGGCACCACTAGGTTCCGTAACCGCTTTTATCTTCTTATTCTGTTGAAAAGGTGCCTTTGTGTCCGCATCCTGTTTTAGTTTCCATACCTGTGCCAAGGCATCATATACCGCCAAATGAAGAATAGCCATACGCCCACCGTTTTTACGATATTCCGATCGGTTTCCAGCGGTAACCATAATTTGATGCCAACGGTAGGAAGGATAAGCGGCATTCCAGTAGCGGACCCCTTGAAATAGACTATCGTTAAGCTGTTGTTGCAATTGTAGTATGGTTTTCGTTTCCATATCCGGACTATCCACTATCCCAGAAATCTCAACGGTATCCAAAGAAAACATAAATGGCGTATAGTTTGGTTCTTTGTTTTGGGCCAAAGCGGAGGAAGCTACAATGAACCATAAAATTAAAACGAACAAAACCTGATTTTTAGAAGAGAAATATCGGTAGGTAATCGTCATAAGTCATGAATAAAAAATAAGTCTAAAAATAAAGGTTTGCCTACAAAAATGCCAAACCACTTTCTTAGAATTAGGTTAAAATTCCTGTTACACTTTAGCTACTGCACCACCCTTATCCGAGAATGTCCCAAACTACTTTTTTCTAACTGTATCTGAGAGGTGATCCTTTCTTTTAAAGCACCAACGTGTGAAATGACCCCAACGGAGCGGTCGCCCTCGTTCTGCATTTTTTCTAGAATGGTTATGGCTTGGTCCAGCGTTTCCGGATCTAGGGTACCAAAACCCTCGTCTATGAAAAGGGATTCTATTTTAACGTTTCTAGAAGCAATATCCGATAGTGCAAAAGCCATGGCCAAACTTACCAAAAAGGTTTCCCCACCGGACAGGGTGCGTACGGAGCGGCGGGCATTGCCCATATAGGCGTCCAGAATCTTCAGGGTATCGCTTTTCTCCGCCTCGTCTGCTGTTGGGATGTCCAACACATAGCGATCGGTAAATTCCGCTAAACGCCGGTTGGCGTAGCCAATAAGCTGTTCCAAGGTCAAATCTTGCACAAAATTGGAAAATTTGTTGCCGTTGGCGTCGCCGATAAGATCGTTCATGGTCTTCCAGAGCAGTTGGTCTTTTTTTAGCCGTTCAAGTGCCATTTGCTCGTTTTTAAATATTTTCCGAGTCTTTTCATCGTTCTCCAATACCTGCGAAAGTTTACCCAGATTCACCGAAAGGCGCTCCCATTGTTCCTTGGATTCATGGAACACTGACATGAGTTGCTCAAAGGATTGTTCCGCTTCATCTTTTTCCTGCAGTGTGTTCACTATAGCGGTATTCGCGGTCTGTTTTTCGGATAGTTTCGCCTTCCAAAGGGCCAGTTCACTTTTTCGTTTGCGATGTTTTGCGGCAATTTCCTCGGGCAGGATGGCCAAACGCAATAGTTCCAAGGTTTCAATACCCTCCTTTTTAAGAATAGTGTCCAATTGCGCTCGATGCTCGTTTACCACTTGTTCGGTCTCTTTTAATTGCGCCTTTAGTTTCCCGGCCTGCTGTTCCAAGCTTTTCTGCGAGGCCAATATTTGCGCTAATCTGGTGCTTAAACTATTGGATTCCGCATCAATATTGGACCCTCCGTATAGTTTTGTGCGCTCCGACTTAATCCGCTCGTAATCGCTTAACGTTTTTTGCCATGCTTGTTGCGGTTCTTGCAATTCGGCAAGTATATCCTTTGCCGAAAAAGCCTGTCTGGAGCTCGCTAATTCTTGAACACGCCGACTTAAAGCCGCTTGTTGCGTTACTAAAGCTTCCATCCCATCTTTCGGATTCCATTTTAAGCGTTCCAATAACCCGATTACTTCTGAACGTAAGCTTGATTTCTCCTTTGTTTTTTGGTCGATTTCCGTTAGTAGCCGTTGTATCGTTACACCCCTGAACTTATTGTTCTCTTCCAGACTGATGATTAATTTTCCATTGCTGTTCAAGAGCGATTCCTTATTTCGTAACAATTCCTCGTTGGCATCAAAATGAGGTTTCGTTGTGGCATAAGGATGCTCCATGGCACCACAAAGTGGACAAGGTTCATTGTCGCTCAACTGCAATCGGTGTGCCTCCAAACTTTGGTGTTTGCGCTGGTGCTCCAAGGTCTTTTGTAGGGCTTTTACTTCCCTATCCAGCACAGCTACTTCCTTGTTGAGTCTCACTAAGCTTTCTGAATTCTCCTTCTCTTTTTCCTGTTCCGATTTTAATTGAACCGATGCATGGGAAAGCTGTTCTTCTAATTTTAAGAGGTCAGTTTTCTTCTCCAAAAGTACTCGTGCCTGTTCCTTCTGGCTACGCAGGGTTTCCAATAGTTGGTCCAATTCTTTTACTGAATCAACTCCAGAAGCCATCATTGTTTCTTTCAGGCCAGCAGCTAAATTGGCTACCTCTTTTTCAAATTGATTTGGGGTTTTTGGCGATTCCAAATCATATCCAAGCTGTTGTAATTTTTGTACCAATCCCTTTAATTGATTCAAGTACACTAAGGCTGCATCTTTTTTTGAATTTTCTTCTGCTTGTAGTCGGGAGATAGTCCCTCTAAAGGTTTCCAATTTGGTGTTGGCATTTTCCTGGGTAAGGGATTCCCCAATTAAATCGGATATCGCTTTTAAGTGGGTAGTCAGCCGCAACTCCTCCTCCTCCTTTGTTTTTTTTACGCTTTTTTGTTCCCCTACTATTTTTTGAATCTCCTTTTGTATCGTATCATAGCTGCGTAAGGAGTCGCCATATTTGGTCAACTGCTCGTGTTTTGTTAAGCGTGCAGCATCAGGCTCAAAAGCCTTAAAAAATCCATCAAGCTCAAGACCCTTTTCAGCCAAATGTTTTTGGGTCTTTTGAGCCTCCAAAAGCTGCTTTCGCACTTCTATTTGCTCACGCTGCTGTTCATACGCTTTTTGCACTTTGGGCTGAGCGGTCTTCAAACGAACCAACTCCTGCTGCTTTTCTTTTTTTTCATCCTCTGTTAACACGGTAATGATTTCCAAGCCTGCCTCCTTTAACTCAACCTGCTTTTTAACCGCAGCATAGCGTTGAAAAACCGCCTTACCAATATTTCGGTAAGATTTTGCTCCCGTTATATCCTCCAACAGCTTATTGCGTTCGCTGCGTGGTGCTTGTAACAGTTTGCTGAACTCGCCCTGCGATAACACCATGGCCTTGACGAACTGCTGGTAGCTCAAACGGATAATCTCTTGGTTTTTTTCCGGTGTTTTGGTACCGCTTTCCAGAATGGTGCCTGTGACGACATCTACCAATTCCTGTTTCCTGCTGTTCAAGTTATGGTTGCGATTGCGTTCAATGGACCAATGGCTGCGATAAGTCTTTCCATTTACGGCATAATCCACCTCGGCATAGCAACTGGACATATTACGGGTCATGATACCGCCATCATCTTCCAAAACGGAATTGGTGACCGATTTATCTACCCGGGCAATGCGGTTGTACAAGGCCAAGGTAATCACATCCAATAAGGTCGATTTTCCAGAACCCGTGGGCCCGGTAATGGCAAATAATCCCGCCTCGGCCAAGATGCCGTTGGCAAAATCTATTTCGTGTTCCCCTTTAAGGGAGTGGATATTTTGGAACCTTATTTTTAAGATTTTCATTTCTTGTTCTGCTATTTCAATTCCCGTTTCGCTCCTCGCAGAGAGCATTCAAGAGACTCTTCACTTTTTACTTTTTACTTCTTCACTTCTTACTTTTCACCTGCCTACTGCAACTGAAAACTGCACACTTTTTCCTCGTCATCGCGAGGCACAAGGCAATCTTTTAACCCTTGCTACTGATTTTAACAGATTGCCACGTCGCCTTCACCCTTGCGCTACAAAATAATTTTTAGTTCGCTCCTCGCAAAGACAAAGAAAGAAGTAGGTAAACAACGTTATGAATTTCAACTTTTTCCAACTACCCGCTACCCTCTAAAAACTAACAACTACCCTTTACCAACTAACAACTTTTTCCCCTACAAATCAAGTTCCTGTAAAATATCCCTAAAAGCTGCTTTTAGTTCCTCTGTATTGTGAAGCCCGGATTGCAGTTCCAATTTCTTTTCGAACATTTGCATTGGTGTCACATCGGCTACATCGGTACCTACCGCAAAAGCTTCACTGGCACCACGTATCTTGTTAGCAAAGGTAAGTCGGGATTTTACGATCTGTAAACGCGGATTAGGTTGTTCGTTGACAAAGGTTTCAAATGCTTGACGCCGTTCCAAGCTTTCGGTTTCCTCGTTTACAATGACTTCCACTAGAGATATTAATGCAGTTTCTTTGGCATAACTAAGTATCTGTTGTTGCACCTCCTCCAAAGTACCGGCAAAGGCCAATAAGTTCCGTTGCTTTGGAATGGGGACAATCGTTATGTTATCTACATGTTGATTTTTAACGGTTAGCACATTCACCTGCTTTTGATCTTCCTTTTCCGAAAAACTTAAGGATACCGGTGAACCGCAATAGTGAATATAATCTTCTTCGGAAACGGCCTGTGGTTTATGAATATGCCCCAAGGCCACATAATTAGGAACACCCTGAAACATGTGGGCCGAAACACCTGCCTGATTCCCGATCTGGATATCGCGCTCACTTTCCGATACCGCACTCCCCTGCACGAACAAATGCCCCATGACGATAAAGAAAGTATCCGAATGATTCTCTTGATAATACAAATTGATGTTTGAAAAGTAGGTTTGGAGTCCGGCCTTGATCTGCTCAATTTTGGTAGCGTATGTTTCACCCGCTACGGACTTTCTAATATCGCGGTCCTTAAGAAAGGGTACAGCGGCTACCACGAGCTTTTCCCCGTTCTTTTCCACCGCAACAAACAGTTCCGAAATGTGCTCCGGAGCACCACCGATTACCGTGATATCAAAGGCTTTCAACAATTCCTTTGGCGCGTTGAGCACAGCGGGGGAATCATGGTTACCGCCCGTGATAATGATTTTACAGTCCAGTTGTACCAATCGTCTTAACACATCATAATACTGCTTAAAAGCAGCCTGTGAGGGGTTCGCCTGGTCAAAGACATCGCCCGAGACCAAAAGTACATCAACCGCTTCGGTCTTCATATAAGATATCAACCAATCAAAAAACAGGTTAAGGTCCTCGGCAAGGTCATATTTATGTAGTTGCTTGCCAATATGCCAATCTGAAGTGTGGAGAATTTTCATGTAAGGGATCACATTTTTCTATCAAGCTATAATATTATACATTTTTATAGAAATAGAACGATATGCCTGCTGAAAATGGGTCAGGTTTTATAAATTAAACGAAATCGGGATAATTCAAAATATTTGCAAAGGGTATACTACCAAATACCAAGATCAAAACCCATCTCAACACCATTAGCTTGCATAACGGTTTGATCATCAACGAGCAACATACCTGCTATTCTTTTAATTAAGTGCAGATGAATACGTCAAAGTGCTGAAACAAATTTTATTATATTTACATGGTGCGGAACAAAATTGTTTCCTTTTATTAAACCTTAAAAAACAAAGTACCATGAACCGAATGAAAGAATTGAAGCGAGTATTCCTGCTCCTAACAGTATTCAGCTTTATTGCTGCAACCTCATTGACATCGTGCAGGGAACAAAAAAAGGCAGAGAACACAGAGCAACAAGAAGAACACCCAACTAGCGAGGAGCATCCTTCTGACGATGGCGCTGCCAAAGAGGAGCATCCAACAGGAGGTGACGAGCATCCCACAGGAGGTGACGAACACCCAACCGGGGGCGATGAGCATCCAACCAATGGGGACAAGGAGTCCGAAGGCGGAGATGAACATCCAAATTAATTAAAAGGTTTGTTTTATCTTATGTCAATCTTAATACCGATGGCCATCCCAAGCCTGCTAACTGAAACCTTTGAAAGGAATTAGATAACATTCGAAAGCAACACCCCTTATTTCAAGTGTTCAAAGGCACGCGAAAAGTAAAAACGAAGATTTACAAGCATTTAGGTTAGCGCAAACTGACTTGATTCTTTACATCTTCGTTTTCTTTTATTCTCTCAAATGAAAAAAATGTTTTGGGAAACAAGGGTTTTCCTCCTGCTTCCATTACCGGATAGGCCAAGAAGTTAATGGGTCCGGAACTAGGTCCCGGTTCCAAGACCAAATCCCGTCCTCGGGTAAACTCGATCCTGTTCGCCGGATGCCGACCAAAATAATAGGTAGCCAAAGCAGTATATTTATTGGCCTCACTGATATCCACAGGCCACCATTTTCCTTCTGCATAAAACTCCGCCCAGCAATGGTAACCAGAAATACCACCCTCATTCCGGTCCGATGGTATGGAAGCCCCAACTGCGAATCGGGAAGGAATACCCGCAGAGCGCGCCAAGGAAATAAACAGGGAATGAAATTCCGTGCAATTGCCCGTAAGTGCATCGCAGGCATATACGGCATCTCCAGTACCATAAGTGCCAGATTTCATATAGCGCATGTTATCAATAATATAATCGTACAAAGCCCTGGCTTTCATGATATTGCCCTCTTTTCGTTTGTTACCGATAATAGAATCGGACAATATTTGGAACCTGTCGCCAATAGGCATGAGCAGGCTGGCACCTAGGTAATTGTTTGGTGACGTATCATCTTCATAGGCCTGTTTTTCCCGTCGTTGTACATCATAGACCAACTTGACTTTTTTACCGCTATGCTCGGGAGAAAAGTTCATGTGCAGCACGGTATTTTTATTGTACTTGTCTTCCAAGGTTTCATGGGCAACAGGTGCATCCATGGAAAGTAGTTCAACCGTTTGAAAACGATCGGATTGCGGCATAGGAATCCACATTTGGGTCGCTTTATCCATCTCTGGTAAGGTAACCTCATAACTGAACTCAAAGCGATCCTCCCCTTCCACTACTCCCAACAAATCCTTGGTGGCCTCCTTAACAGGAAACTTGTACCATGTTTTATCCTCACGTTGTTTCCATGTATAAAACGGTTTCCCATTGAGCTTGTGCAATGTGGTTTCGGTCACGGTCATGGCACCTGGATCACCCTCTAAAAAGAAATCCACATCATACACATCACCGCTCACATCGGCCAGGTCTACGCAGGCAAAATGTCGCCGAGGGCCTAAATTGGAAAGATATTCCGTATGTACGCGAACCAATTGCAGGCGTAGCTCCTTTCCGTCGGCATTCATGGTAAAATAACCACCGTCATCCTTTACCTTTTTGGCAATATTAGCCTTGATACCTTCCTCTATATCGGCTGTGACCACCTTAGGTATTGCTGCGCTAGCCATTGCTTTCTGCGTTTGTATTTTCTTTTCGTTGGAATTACAGGCCATTATAAATGCTACCATCAACACGAAAACTATCCTAGAATACTTCATCCTTTTATCCACTTATTTAGACTTTGAATTTACGACAATTTGGATAGTATGCCAATTGCTAGATATTCTTTAAAGCACATTTTATACAAGGATATACAGTGCTAGAGTTGAAGCAACCGAATGCGCATAGAGCAATGGTTTTTAGTGGAGTATTTAAGTATGGCATAGTTGTCCACGAAAAAGCAATAATTCACGTTTTCATTCCAACAATTGTATCAAATAGATAAAACCTCCACCAATTCATCTCTTAACTAATGCAATCCAATAGTCTACTTACGTGGTATTTTTTCAGATTACTCTAGTATCTCTAGCATCTGTTCAGGTGACAAATACTCGAAATACCGCTCCCTTACCCGAAAGGAATCGTCCAGAATCACCACGGCGGGCAAGGAAAACGGGGTGTTCTCACGTGAGGCCAGCATTAGGGGAATTTCATGCACGGGATTCCTTTTTTTACCCAGCTGCCTGTTGTTAAAAACTGTACCATGAAAGGCAATGACCTCGGTAGACTCGGCATCCATTTTTACAGGGTAGTATTCGGTATTGAGGATTTGGATAATTTTTGGATCCCTGTAGGCCGCTTGGTCCATTTTTTTGCAATAGGCGCACCATTCTGCATAGAAGTCGATATATACCTTTTTGGGTTGTACGGCCAAGGAATCCTCCAGTTGTTCAAAGTTTAACCAATTGATGGCCCTTTCCTGGGCCTGAGATACAACGACAAAGCCTAAAAAGGCCATCAACGAAAGACCTTGTTTGCAATGGTACATACCTACAGTTATTTTAGAACGCATAAAGCCCAAAATTAGACTATAAAGAGCCGCCGACCATTATCGCTTTTGAATTACCAGTTCTTTTACATAACGGGGCGGCTCTTTTCACTTAAACAAAATTGTATTCATTCTTTCTTAATTTATAGTGACCTTTAATTCGTTTGGCCAACTATTAAAACGTGCTTAGGCCGTCAGGATATTTTTTAAGCGTGGTAATAGCGCTCGTTAATGATCTTGTCATCTTTCCAGACCGTGCGCACCACCTGCTCGAATTTATGCTCGGTGCCATCGTTTGTTCTAAACTCCATTACAGCTTCATAAAACGTGGTATCGCCCTTTACCGCTGGACCACTTAGTACCTTATAGCCGTGAAATGCCGTTACGGTATCCAATAATTTCTGTTCTTCTGCCAAGCAAAAGGCCTTCCCCTCCTTGGCGGGATTGTTACCCTCGTAGAGTTTTACGTCATCGGCAAGGTATTCATTCATCGCCTCCATAAATTTACCTTCTCCAAGTAGTGCCAAGACGGCGTTTGCGTTTTCCAATAATCTCGCTTCCTGCGCTGTTTGTGCTGTTTCCATGTGTTATTTTTAAAAGTTTATAATTTGCTTGGCACAAAAGTAAGGTGAGGCCGCGGTAGGCTAAATATCTCTTTTTCCTTAAAACTTGTATAAACTTCCTTTAATATCTTACTTTACTCATTTATTCGCCTGTAAAACTGCCGCATAATTAATGCAACTTACCAATTTTTACACCTAAGAAAAAAGTCCTTGGCGCTCCCGGGCCGTAGACATAATCTGAATCCCGCGTTGGACCCACATCAAAATCATCTTGAAAACTATTAAAGATATTCTTTACACCCAAGGTGAAGGTCATCATAAAATTTTCATTAAAATCTACATGGGATTCCAGCTTTAAGTTCAAATCGAAAAAAGGATTGGTATCGTTCAATTGTAAAAAACCAGAATCGCTTATAACTCTTGGAACGGTCATCCTGCCCGTATATGTTCCCGTAATATCCAAATTAAAAAGTTCGCTAGGAATCCAAGCAGTATTCAAGTAGCCATAAAAATTGGGATTTCTAACAAATTCATCTACAAGAATATCCGTTTCACCAAGGGTTCCATCGGTCTCGTACAAAAGCTGTGGTGCATCATATTGCGCCTTTTGCAAGGTACCGCCTAGTTGAAACTGCCATTTTGGGTCAGGAGATACCCCAAACTCAAAATTAGTGCCGTATACTTTTGCACCCTCGCCATTGCGAACCTCTTCAAGAATAGAACCGTTTTCCAATACTGCACCGGTGCTTACCAAGGTAAAAGGGTCTTCTAAAGTGGTGAAAAAACCTTCTAGTAGAAAATCCAATTGCAGCAGGTTTATATTTTTCGAATAGTTAAATGATCCCGTGTAGGCGTTAGAATATTCCGTATCCAAATCATCGGACAGAATCACGAACTGAGGTTCTCCCCCTACGCTGGAAATATGCAAATCCTCATTAAAAGCCTGTGGCGCCCGAAACCCTCTTGCATAACCACCTCTAAATTTTAGGTCTTCTAAAACTTGGTAGGACACTGTTAACCTTGGCGAAAATGCGGTCTGATTAATGTCTACACCACGGTCAATTCCTCCAATGGAATAATCGCCATCTACCTGCACGTTATCCACACGGGTTCCTGCCATTAGGGTGAATTTCTCCGTAGGTTTCCATTCGTATTGGGCATAACCGCCCAAAGAATTTACGCTTTGATCGATCAACCGATTGTATCCGGGAATCTGGTCCTCGGTTTCGGTATGGTTAAATTCCGCACCCACGGTGAGCACATCGTTGTTTTTAAATCCTTTTGTAATCTGTATTCCGTTTACCCAAGCGAGGTCTCTGGTGCTGCCGAAAGCATTGTTCGCCAACACACTATCCTGTCTGGTGCGTCCGCCTCCAAGTCCACCATAATAACTATCCCTATTGGTGTTGGAGGCAGAAGAATAGACCTGAAACCGACTCGTATTATCCTTACTATTAACTTCGTAATCTATACCGCCAATAAAGGTGTCATGATCTAGTTCCTCGGTGATATCGGTAAATTGTGGTGCTAGGTTTAAGCGATTTCCACCTCTACGATACTCACGTATGGCGTTTAAGTTTAGGGATAAGCGACTTCGGTCATTTGGTCTCACAAATGCCTTTGCTCCTACCGTATTATTACGTAATTCTACCAATTCCGTAAAGCCATCATCATTGGCATCCCAAGCCTCACGATTCCTGTAGGTTCCAAAGAGGGTTACTCCGCTATTCAAATCATCGGCTACCACTGATGTATTAAACGTAAGCACGCGGTCAGCAGCCTCACCGTTGACCAAAGCCAAGTTGGACCCAATTTCCCAGGTATTTAGAATGGGGTCTTTAGTGATTACATTTAGTGTTCCTGCTATAGCGTTGGAACCGTAAAGGGCAGAACCGCCGCTACGTACCACTTCTATCCGTTCTATGATATTCGTAGGGATCTGCTCCAAACCGTACACCCCTAGCAAGGAGGAAAATACAGGCCTACTATTTAATAAAACTTGGGTGTACCCGCCTGCTAATCCATTTAGCCGTACTTGGGTAAAACCACAGTTCTGACAGTTATTTTCTACCCGAACGCCCGGTGCATAATTGAGTCCGTCTGCCATAGAAAGGGATTGTGTGGCCGTAAGCAACCTAGGTTTTATAGTAGAAACCACCACAGGCGCATTTTTACGTTCCACTCGGTTTCTAGTGGCACTTATCACCACCTCGTCTAATCCCAAGGCATCTTTTACGAGCTCAAAATCCAATGTGACCTGTTCATTATCAGCTATGGTAAGCTCTTTTACTTCACTTCTATATCCTTGTGAACTTACCTGTAAAATATGCCTTCCTGATGGCAGTTTCAATTCATAAAAACCGTAGCCATTGGCACTTGTACCTTTTCCAATGTGCTGAACATAGACAGTACTGAACGGAACTGCTTCCCCATTTGCAGTTATGTTTCCACTAATTGTTGCGGTTGGGCCCTGTGCATGAAGCATCAAAAATGAACCTAAAAACAGTGTGCAAAACAACCTCATCACCATACACTTTTCTATTTTCAAACTTTCAAATATAATATTTAGGCAAACCTAATAATTTATTATTAAAAGATAAAATGTATCTTTATGGTTTATATAAAAATTATGTTTACGCAGTCCGAAGAAAATTATTTAAAAGCGATATTTCAACTTCAAGAAGAAACAGAAGGTGGTATCTCTACCAGTAGGCTTTCAGATAAGCTAGAAACCAAAGCAGCCTCGGTTACAGAGATGTTAAAAAGGCTTTCCGACAAGGAATTGGTGGATTATCAAAAGTACTACGGCGTCCAATTAACTAAAACCGGAAGAAAACAGGCCTTGCTTATTGTTAGAAAACATAGGCTATGGGAGTATTTTTTGGTAGAACGATTAAACTTTAACTGGGATGAGGTGCATGAAGTAGCAGAACAATTAGAGCACATAAAATCCCCTAAATTGGTGGAAGAATTGGATTCCTTTTTAGGTAGACCACAATACGATCCACATGGCGATCCTATCCCGGATAAAAATGGAAACCTACCCAAGTCACCAACAAAGAAATTATCACAATTAAAGCTAGGCGAAAAAGGAATCTGTAAAGGATTTAACGATAATTCCTCAGCATTCTTACAATTCTTGGACAAACAAAATATTGGCTTGTATACACCAATCGAAGTGCTACATATTGAGCAATTCGATGAAAGTATGACCATAAGAGTAGCTAAAAGAGACGTGCAATTATCGAAAACTGCAACAGATAACATTTATATAGATAACATAGCTACTTAAGCTTAACACATGTACTAAAAACCAAAATGAAACAACTCTTTACCATATTATTCATAATTGCGCTTTGTAGTAGTTGTAAGGATAAAAATAAAATACGTAACGGAAAACTAAAGGTGGTAACGACTACCACTATGATTACCGATTTGGTACGGAATATTGGCGGGGATTCCATACACGTACAAGGATTAATGGGCAGTGGTGTAGACCCACACTTATATAAAGCTAGCGAGGGTGATGTATCTAAACTTTCAAATGCCGATGTGGTGTTTTACAGCGGACTTCACTTGGAAGGCAAATTGGTGGATGTTTTTAAAAAAATGGGCAGAAACACCAATACCATTGCCCTAGCGGAAATCTTGGACAAAGAAAAATTGATAGGTTCGGAATATTTTGCTTCCAATTTTGACCCGCATATTTGGTTTAATATAGAGTATTGGAAACAACTCACCAATTACTTGACCGAACAGTTGAGTGCCTTAAATCCAGAAAACACCAGTTATTTTGAGGCAAATAAAACTGCATACCTGAAACAGTTGGATGCCTTGGAAACGGACATCAAAAAAACAATCGCTACGCTTCCAAAGGAGAAGCGAATTTTGGTCACGGCCCACGATGCCTTCAATTATTTTGGAGAAGCCTATGATTTTGAAGTCGTTGGCCTACAAGGCCTTAGTACCGCCACCGAGGCGGGCGTGCAAGACGTTCAAAACTTGGCAAAATTGATTATCGACAAAAAAGTAAAAGCCATTTTCATAGAGACCAGTGTACCAAAACGTACTATTGAAGCTTTGCAACAAGCAGTGTTGTCCAAAGGTTTTAAAGTAGAAATTGGTGGCACCTTGTATTCCGATGCCTTGGGCAATGCCGGTACGAAAGAAAGAACCTATTTGGGGATGTTTAGGTATAATGTGGATACGATTGTGGAGGCGCTACGCTAGTGGGTAGTTGTTAGTGGGTAGAGGGTAGATTTTAGAGGGTAGTGCTTTTACTAGAGAGTTGCACTTCGCAGTTACAGTAGTCAGTAATGAGTAATGAGTAATGAGTAATGAGTAATGAGTAATGAGTAATGAGTAATGCGAATTTAAAATTTAATAGTTGAACACCAAGACCGTCTAGCCCGAAAACCTGAAACATTAAACATTGAACCTTGAACCTGAAACATTAAACCTGAAACATTGAACCTGAAACCAAATACCATGAACTCCATTCCAGCCATACAAATAGACGACCTCACGGTAGCTTATGATTATAAGCCCGTCTTGTGGGACATTGACCTTGTTATCCCTGAAGGGGTACTCATGGCCATCGTAGGGCCAAATGGCGCAGGAAAATCTACCTTGATCAAATCTATTTTGGGCATTATAAAACCCATTGCGGGCACTGTACAGGTATTTGGTGAGCCTTATAAGAAGCAAGTGGACAAGGTGGCCTACGTACCCCAAAAAGGTAGTGTGGACTGGGATTTTCCCACCACCGCCCTCGATGTGGTAATGATGGGAACCTACGGCAGCTTGGGCTGGATCAAGCGTCCCGGACAAAAGGAAAAAAAAGCATCCTTAGAAGCTTTGGAAAAAGTAGGTATGTTGGAGTTTAAGAGCCGGCAAATTAGTCAGCTCAGTGGAGGACAGCAGCAGCGTATTTTTTTGGCTCGTGCCCTAGTGCAAAATGCCAAAATCTATTTAATGGACGAGCCTTTTCAAGGTGTAGATGCAACAACGGAGAAAGCCATTATCAACATACTAAAAGAACTTCGCCATGCAGGGAAAACGTTGGTTGTTGTTCATCACGATCTACAAACAGTTCCCGAGTATTTCGATTGGGTTACCTTCCTGAACGTCAAAGGCATAGCCTCCGGACCGGTAATGGATATTTTTAATGATGATAACTTGACGAAGACCTATGGGATTAATTATAAGGTGGCTGTGAATCAGTGAGGTAGTTGGTAGTTGGTAGTTGGTAGTTGGTAGTTGGTAGTTGGTAGTTGGTGAAAATTTGTGAAAAATAAAACATTTAGAATGAAAAAATTATTGCAGTTTCATATTCATATAACAAGATTTACACTCGTTGTTTTGAATCTACCAATCTACTCGCTAAAAACTACCATCTAAACATGGAAACGCCGAAGTTTAATTTTGAAGATTTAAAAATATATCAGAAATCGCTTGATTTTATTGACGACGTATACGACATAACGGAAACCTTTCCCAAAGTTGAAACATACCGACTCACCTCGCAATATGTTCGCGCGGCGAATTCTATAGCTCTAAATATCAGTGAAGGTTCTGGTGGGAGCGATGCATCCTTTAATAGATATTTACAAATTGCCATAGATTCGGTCAGGGAATGTGTTACTTGCTCTACCATCGCTTTTAGAAGAAACTATATTGATAATGACATCAATTTACAATTCAGAATAAAACTGGCAGAACTATCGAAGATGATTACGGCCCTTCAGAAATATTTAAAAAACAAATAAGTTGGTACGAATCAAAAAAATAGCTTTAAAAAACCAAATACAGTAGCACATGAATCATCAGATAAACCTAAAAAACACAGATAACGACCACTCTCTACCCCCTATAAACTACCCTCTACCCTCTAAAAACTACTAACTACGAATGACCCTATCAGATTTCTTCACGGACTATACCTTGCGCACCATTACGCTTGGCACCGCAATTTTAGGTGCTATTTGCGGTATGCTGGGTAGTTTTGCCGTACTGCGCAAGCAGAGTCTTTTAGGAGATGCCATTTCGCATGCCGCCTTACCGGGTATTGCAATTGCATTTCTCATTACCGGTGTTAAGGATGCCAATTATATTTTAATTGGTGCACTTGTTAGCGGTCTGGTAGGAACCTTTTGGATCAAGGGTATTGTAAAACGTACCCGATTAAAAAGCGATACGGCGTTAGGACTAATCCTCTCACTGTTTTTCGGTTTTGGAATGCTCCTGCTCACCTTCATACAAAAAATGCCAAACTCCAATCAGGCTGGGCTGGATAAATATTTGTTTGGACAGGCCGCCACTTTGGTAGAAAAAGATGTATGGATCATGGCAGTTGTTACAGGCATTAGCCTTTTGGTACTACTCTTGTTCTGGAAAGAACTCAAGCTATTATTATTTGATGCCGATTATACCAAGACCTTGGGCTTCAATACCCGATTCTTGGATGTGCTCATTACCACGTTCATTGTACTGGCCATTGTGTTAGGCCTGCAGACCGTGGGCGTGGTATTGATGAGCGCCATGCTGCTGGCGCCGGCAGCGGCCGCTAGGCAATGGACCAACAGCCTGGGCGTTATGATCACTTTGGCCTCGGTTTTTGGGGCCTTGTCCGGGGTTTTCGGCACGGCGATCAGCGCCAGTGAGAACAACCTCTCCACCGGACCGGTGATCGTACTGGTGGCGGCATTTTTTGTCATTGTCTCCTTTATTTTTTCCCCGGGTCGGGGGCTACTGTTCCGGGAAATCCGTTTTAGAAGAAACCGAAGGGAACTACACCTAAAGAAAACCCTGACGTTCATGTACCATATTGCCAAAAACCACGAAAATGTGTCGCATCCGCATGCCATCCGCATCCTGAACAACTTTCAAGGCTTTACCAGAAAAACCCTAACCAAATTAGAGGAACAACAACTGATAGAAATTCAAGGAACCGACTGGGCCATGACCGAAAAAGGTTATGTAGAAGCGGAATCCATATTTAATCAAATAGGTAAGGAAAATGACTAGCGCGCAGATAGAAATACAGCTCATAGCAGCCTTGGTCGCAGTAGCGTGTGCCTTGCCCGGTACTTTTTTGGTACTCCGTAAAATGGCCATGATCAGCGATGCCATTAGTCATGCCATTCTACCGGGCATCGTTTTGGGCTTTTTTATTACCCAGGACCTCAACTCGCCCCTGCTCATTTTGTTGGCTGCACTGACAGGAGTCATTACCGTAATGCTGGTAGAATTCATTCAAAAAACAGGCCTAGTTAAAGAAGATACTGCCATCGGTTTGGTGTTTCCGGCTTTGTTCAGTATTGGCGTTATCATGATCGCTAAAAATGCCAATGATGTGCATTTGGATGTCGATGCCGTTCTGTTGGGCGAACTGGCCTTTGCCCCTTTTGACAGGCTCCTCATTTCCGGCACCGATATAGGGCCAAAATCGCTCTGGGTGATCAGTGTTATTTTATTGGTTTCCGTGGTGCTGCTCTTACTGTTTTTCAAGGAATTGAAGCTAAGCACGTTCGACAAGGGCCTTGCCACGACCTTGGGCTTTTCGCCGGTTATCCTGCATTACGGTCTTATGACGGTCTCCTCGGTCACCATTGTGGGTGCCTTTGATGCCGTGGGCGCCGTTTTGGTCGTGGCCCTCATCATCGCGCCCGCGGCCACAGCCTATTTACTCACAAATGATCTTAAACGTATGTTGTTGTTGAGCAGTGTGTTCGGTATCATCGCCGCAATTGGCGGCTATTGGATGGCGAATATTTTAGATGCTTCCATCGCCGGTTCCATGACCACCGTATTGGGCCTGCTTTTTTTAACGGCCTATCTTTTTGCGCCCAAACAAGGGGTATTGTCCGGTCTGTTCAGGGAGCGTCAACAGCGCGTGGAAGTTTCCCTTTTGATATTTTTGTTGCACCTCCAAAATCATACCGAGGAAGAGGAGCGGCACGTTAACCACCTCAGCGAGCACATCAACTGGCAAAAGGTACGTGCCAAGACCGTGCTGGAACTAGCCGCCAAGAACAACCTCATCCATACGGAAAACAACATTGTTTCCCTAACGGACAAGGGTCAAGAATTTACGGACGAGGCCCTGAAGTACATTACCACCAACAAGGTCACTGCCATAGAGGAGCTCAAAGAACGGTTTTTCCTGTTCAGGGGGTAACGCAAAAGAACAAGACCAAAAACCTAGAATCAAAAAAGAACGAAAATTCATAGTTATTTTAGTTTCTAGGAATAATTAAAATTGGCAAGAGTATTGTCCTAGTTTTTAACCGCATATCTACAGATCAATAGCGCTAAAAGCCCGATTTGGATTAAAAAAACCATTAACCATAAGGTTTCTAAAAACATTCGACGATACCGATCCCTACTTTGGTCTAAAACTGTATGGATTTACATTAAAATAATCTATATTTAAAACATGATTTGCAGATACATCACCTTAGTACCCCTATTATTTTTAGGACTTCTTTCTAGTTTTTCTCAAGAAAAAGAGATTAAAAACTACAGTCAAGTTCTTACAGGCTCCGATGCGTTGCTGGATATGGTTTTTATACCATCAGGATCGTTCACCATGGGTAGTCCCGAATCAGAAATAAAAAGGAACGCAGATGAAGGACCTAGTCACGAAGTTCAAATAAATGCTTTTTGGATGTCCAAATACGAGATTACCTGGGATGTATACAATCTGTTCGTCAACCGAACTATAGATGCCGTACCCAATACATCAAAAGGTTCGGATGTCGACATTGAAGTAGATGCCGTAGCGGGAGCCACTGTTCCTTACGTGGATATGAGCTTAGGAATGGGTACCGAAACTGGATTACCCGTTGGCAACGTAACCCATCATTCCGCATCTGCATTTTGTAAATGGCTGTCCGCCAAAACAGGCTACTTCTATAGATTGCCTACGGAGGCGGAATGGGAATATGCAGCAAGGGCAGGAAGCACCACCGCCTATCATTTTGGGGATGACACGACAGAGTTGGACGACTACGCTTGGCATTACAAAAACAGTAATGGTACCTACCAAAAAGTAGGGCAGAAAAAACCGAATCCTTGGGGACTCTACGATATGCACGGTAATGTTGCGGAATGGACCTTGGATCAGTACATTCCCGAGGCCTATGCAAACCGAAAAATCGTACTTGAAAATCCTTGGGAGCCTGCAACAAAAGAATATCCCAGAACGGCACGTGGGGGTTCCTATGACGATGATCCGGAAGATTTAAGGAGTGCCGCCAGAACAGGTTCTATGGAACGTTGGAAAATGAGAGACCCCCAATTTCCAAAAAGTAAATGGTGGAATACGGATGCGCCTTTTGTTGGATTCAGAATTGTAAGGCAGGTAACCAAGCCAACACCCGAGGAAATGAAACTTTACTGGAACCAAGAATTATAACATTATAAAAACCGAAAAAATGGAAAAATCGAAACCCAATTTCTTAACACCATCCAGACGGGATTTTGTTAAAAACAGTGCATTGGTAACGGCGGGAATGCTTTTACCAGGAATGGAACTAAGTGCAATGGCAAACGTGTTTAATGACAAAAAACTGAAAATAGCCGTTGTAGGCTGCGGCGGACGTGGTACAGGTGCTGCAAACCAGGCATTAAAGGCAGATGAAAATGTAGAACTGGTTGCCATGGCCGATGCTTTTAAGGACAGACTGGACGATAGCCTTACCAACCTACAAAAAGCGTATGAAGGTACAGGAAAGGTAAATGTAAAGGACAAGCACAAATATGTAGGTTTCGATGGATATAAAAAAGCCATAGACCAAGCAGATGTAGTTATTTTAGCAACACCCCCCGGGTTTAGGCCCTATCATTTTGAATATGCCGTAAACGCAGGAAAACATATTTTCATGGAAAAGCCCATGGCAACCGACGTACCTGGAATACGTAAAGTTTTGGAGATGGCAAAAATCGCCAAGGAGAAAAAACTGAACGTGGTCGTTGGCTTGCAGCGTCATTATCAAAATAATTATTTGGCCATTGCCGAAAAAATAAAAGAAGGCAGCGTAGGAAAAATAACCTCGGGCCAAGTATATTGGAACAGTGCCGGAGTCTGGGTGCGACCTAGACAAGCTGGCCAAACCGAAATGGAGTACCAAATGCGCAACTGGTATTATTTTAATTGGTTGTGCGGAGATCATATCCTAGAGCAACATATTCATAATATAGACGTGGCCAATTGGTTTTTAGGGGAATATCCTATATCTGCGCAAGGTATGGGCGGCCGCCAGATACGTAATGGAATTGACCATGGGGAAATATTCGACCATCATTTTGTAGAGTTTACCTACCCAAGTGGTGCCGTAATCTCCAGTCAATGTAGACATCAACCAGGGACGTGGTCCAAAGTGGGCGAGAATTTTCAGGGAACCAAAGGACACATAGATATGAAGGACGCAGGTACGGCCAGTATCGTAGATCTAGAGGGCAATACCCTTTTTGAACATAGAGGCAAGAACGACCCCAACCCTTATCAGGTAGAACACGATAGGCTCTTTGCCTCCATCAGAAATAATGAAGTCATAAGCGATGCCGAGAACGGTGCAAAAAGCACCATGACCGCCATCTTGGGCAGAATGGCCACATATTCCGGAAAAGTAGTCAGCTGGGACGAGGCAATGAAATCCAATAAGCTTCTGGTGCCCAGAGACTTAAATTGGGATTCCACCCCACCTACCCTACCCGATGAAAACGGTCACTATCCCATTCCTACACCGGGAGTAACGGACGCTATTAGTTAAAGTTCTAGATGAGGCAAAACCAGTAAAGGGATAGGGTTAGCTCTAACCCTTTTTTGGTTCTAACATATAACCTAATCTATTGATTAGCTAGATTTTGATTGAAGTTGTTGCCTTGACCATTTGCATAATTCAACTACACGAAAGCTCTAATTTTGGCACATAAATTCAGATAAACCAAAAGTAAAGATATTTTTCAGAAACCAATACTTTAATTAACTTACTGATTCATTGTGCTATTCTATTCAGAAACATGATACAATTTGTTAAGTACTGTTTTTAAAAGTGTTCGCTACCTTATGTATCTAGCTTAAATGATGTGCAAAAAACAACTTGGATGAAGCAATACTTGATGATTAAATTATTACGGCTGATATTATGATGCGACCCTAGCACCAATGATTTAGTGATATAAGGTTTGATTGTATTTACATGCAAAGAAAATTACTCTTTATTTTATTTCTGATAGTTGGTAATTGCTTGTATGCGCATGCGCAAGACTGTACCGAAATCAGTTATCCTTTAACAGGAGCAAACGAAATACCTGTGGATGCTACTATTACCTGGCCGGCTTTGCAGGGCATTAACGGTTACTTACTTTCAATAGGAACCACCCCTGGCGGAACGGAAATTGAAAATGGTTTGTCTCTAGGCCTAGTTAATTCCTACAAACCTCCTTTGGGATTTCCAGAAAATACTAGAGTCTATGTTAGCTTGAGCGTTATTCAATTTACTACCATACCGCAACTCTGCTCCCAGATTTCATTTGTTACTACAAATGTTACCACCCCGCCTCCCTGCACGGTGCTAACCGCTCCTGATAATGAAGCGTCATACGTGACCGTAGTAACTGATATCATCTGGGAATACGCTCCTACTGCCACGGGCTATTTATTGTCCATAGGCACAACTAGTGGAGGAACCGATATTTTAAATGATTTTAACGTAGGCAACGTTTTGTCTTACGACCCGCCCGAAGACCTGCCGCAAGGGACTCAAATCTTTATCAAGGTTACCCCCGTTAACGAAAATGGTAGCTTGGGCAACTGTACCGAAGAGAGCTTTTTTACCGGACCCGGGTTTGATATTTGCGAACCTATTATTGATGAGGAAACAGGTGAGACCATACTTACAAAACCAAATATCACATTCCCCTCGCTAGTAGGTATTTGTAGCGATGAACTCCCTTACATAATTACTAGCAATGATGTTGGCGACGGTTATCGCTGGTATAAAACAAATGTAGGTGAGCCTGAAACTCTAATTTCCGAGGAGCGTAGTGCTGCCATTGTTGAACCCGGAAAATATATTCTAGAAGTTTATAATATTATAAATTACCTAGGAATAGATTGGGAATGTGCCAGCACCCAATTAGTTACTTTGGTTGCGTCCGAGGCAGCCACCATAGATACTATCGAAAAGGAATTGCTTTTAACCGGCGAAAGACAGATTACCATTTACGCCAGTGGCGATGGAGATTATGAGTATGCGTTAGATAATGAAAACGGACCTTACCAAGACAGTCCTGTTTTTGAAAATATACAAGCCGGGGAACATGTTGCCTATGTTCGAGACAAAAACGGTTGTGGAACAACACAAAGAACGGTGGACAGAGATATAAGTTCAGAGGATTTTCCAAACTTCTTTACGCCCAATGGCGATGGTTATAATGATTTCTGGAATTTTGTACCACCACCCGAAAATTTTGGCATTACGCTCGAAAGAATTTACATTTTCGACCGCTATGGAACCTTAATAAAACAAATGGATGCAGACTCGCAGGGATGGGACGGAACCTTTAACGGTAGACAGATACCTTCTTCCGATTACTGGTTCAGAGCTACCTTTGATAATCAACAAAAGGTGTCCGGCCATTTTACTTTGAAACGCTAATCGTTTAAAGCATATAAAACCTAAGAGACCTTAAATACCTATTTTTTGTATTTTAAGGTTTTGAACTACCAAAACAACCCCAATGACAATTTATGAAGACCTAGACTATTTTTTTAAATCCTAGGATTTAAAAAAAGTAATACCAGTAATTCATGCATATTAGTGAAAGGCTTCATCTTAAAAGTTAAGAATTCGAATTCTGTTATGAGTAAAAAATTAATTATAAACCTAGGTATATTTCTTGCTATTCTTCTTGTAGGAACTATCATCTATACGATTAAATATGGGCCAATAAAAGCAAACCACTATGAGGCACCCCACCCGGCAACGCAAAACGATATAAATTCTTTTGCAGAGGCGGTATCCTGCTCCGAATGCCATGCAGACATTTATCGAACCCATCTTCAAACGGCGCACTTCAACACTTCTAAGTTGGCCGATAGCACATCTATCAAAGGAAGTTTTAAAGAAGGGTCCAACATTTTGGACCTTAAAGATGTTATCTTTACAATGCAAGATGAAAATGGAATTTTTTACCAACATACCAACATTAAAAACAGGAACATAACCATACCCGACAATAAGTTTGATATTGTGGTCGGTTCCGGTGTACGTGGACAAACCTATCTTACGTGGAAAGATGACGAACTCTTTCAATTACATGCGTCCTATCACACGCAAAGCGATTCCTGGATAAACAGTATTGGGTACCCCGAATATTTTACCGAAAGGCCTGTTAGGGACGCTTGTATAAAATGTCATGTAACCTTTGCTGAAAATAAAGGGTCAATTAAAGGAAACCAGTATGAAAAGGAGCGAATACTATTTGGCGTAGATTGTCAGAAATGCCATGGCCCTGCTCAAAAGCATGTAGATTATCAGCGCGTAACCAGAGCGGAGACTGCACAATTTATCGTAAAATTCGACACGCTCTCCAGACAACAACGGCTTGATGTTTGTGCGCAATGTCATTCAGGACTGCGTACAACGGTAAAGGGCAACCCCTTCCTGTTTCTTCCCGGACAAAATTTAGAGGAATATTCCAAAGGCACCGCTCCGGAAAACGATATTGAACTAGATGTTCATGGGAATCAATATGGCCTATTGATCCAAAGCGAATGCTTTAAGCAAACACCTAAGATGGATTGCACAACATGCCATAACCCCCATGAAAAACAGCGTGGAAATACCAACTATTTTAACATGCAATGCATAGGTTGCCATTCTGAAAAAACAATGGGATGCTCGTCAAACACTTCCAAACCAGATATGATGTCACAAAACTGTATTTCTTGTCACATGCCCGTGAGCCCGTCAAAGACCATGACAGCGCAACTAGGAAAAGATGGCATAGAGACTCCGTTTAATATCAGAACCCATTTAATAGCAATTTATTCTCATACAAAACAGTAATAGTGAGCATAAGGAAAAAACTAGTTCACTTTAACAAGCTGTAACCAATCATCATTTTTGGCAACAACAATATGTTTAACCTTGTTTTTAGTTGTTATAACCTCCATACCTCTAACATCGCCTACTATCTTTAATCCGGATTCTAACACTGTCTTGGCTTTAAAATTCCCCTTTCCATCGCCTTCTAGAAATAGTCCAAGACTAGCATCATTTCTCGGTGTCTCTACCTCCGAATTGTACAAGTTACCTGCTAATACCACATCAAGGTTACCGTCCTCGTTAAAATCATCAACAACAAACTTGTTAATACTAGAAATCTGTGCAAGCTGCGGCAATTTCTTCACTTTAAACCTTCCATTATCATTTTCTAGGTATACACTAGAAAACGAATGGATTTCATAGCTTAGTGATTCCTCTAACATTTTAGGCGTATAAATCTGCTTCAAGGAGGAGCTTGCAAAAGAATTATAATCTTTAAACTTTGCCTTTATCGCCGGCATTTGCTGCGACGAGCACTGCCTACCACGTACAGGAAACTCTGTATCGCCCTTCTTATAGCTAAGTACGATATCGGATGTTTGGTTTTCATCAAAGTCGTTCAGGTACACTTTAAAAGGGTTTGATTCGCTGGCCTTGTATTTGTAGTTTTCACCAAGGTTGCCTACCAGCAAATCTTCATCACCGTCGTTATCAAAATCCCCTTTCCGAATATCAAACCACCAGCCTGTGGTATTTCCTGAAAGCATGTTAGCGGATACATCCTCAAAAACACCCTTATTATTCTTATAAAACCTAATGGACATCCACTCCCCTACTACGATAAGATCTTCCCAACCGTCCTTATCAAAATCGGTCCAAACCGAGGAAGTTACCAAGCCAATTGATTTTAGGTCCGGGAGTACTTTATCGGTTATGTTCACAAACTTAGGTGACTCCGATGTACTTACATTTTCAAGAATATATGAATCGGCCGGATAGGGATATTTTTTTGGCACTAATCTACCCCCTACAAAGAGGTCTAGATCACCATCTTGGTCAAAATCGGAAGCAGATACTTCTGCTCCACTTGTCCTCGTATCCGGTATGGCTTCAATACTCCTGCGCCATTGGTTGTTCCCCATGTTTTCGTAGAATCGATCTTCATACCCCAAAGAACCTTGTTTAAATTCATTACCTCCAGAGGCAATGTAAAAATCATTATCACCGTCTCCATCAGCATCAAAAATCAAAATACCTAAATCTTCGTAATATTTGTCTTCTTCTAGCGCAGGAATTTCAAACAGTTCAAACTGACTTTCGGAGTTTTGCAAATATACCGCAGAGGGTCTTCCTACTGCCCCCCCTACAATGTAGTCCTCCATACCATCACCATTTAAATCACCCGAAGCCAAGCTAGGGCCCAAGGTTGAATTTTTATGGGGCAACAATACTTCTACCTCAAAATCATTAAATGGATTCTCCTCGTGTTTAAAGTTCTTTAGGGTGTCCAAAGCAACGGTTTCAAAAGCTCTCTGTGTATATCTGGGCGCCCTATAACTTCTAGCAAGTGATTCGTTTTTATCGTAATCTACCGTTAGCATCTGATTAGCAGCAACATTTTCCAATTTGGTAGTTCGACCATTTGGCCATGACACCAACAAACTGTCTACATCTTGGACTGCTCCAAGACCAAAGTGAAGCTTGGATGATACCGAAGATAAATAGCCGCGTACCGTATTGTGCTCTTGCATTTGAACACCATCCTCCGTATACACCAAAACTTTACTCCCATTAGGCAACACTTCTTTACCACCGTTTAGGTTTACACTTAGATAATTCGTGTTCGCAGCATTATTTTCATAAATACTTGCCGTGTCTTCCAGATTATTTACGACCAAATCTAGGTCGCCATCATTGTCTAAATCTGAAAAAGCAACCCCATTGGAAAACGTTTTTTCTTCAAAGCCCCATTCTTTCGATTTTTTACTAAAAGTCAAATCCCCATTATTTGCGAACATATAGTTGGCGAGTTTCTCAGATGGTAACTCCTCTAAATATCTTAACAAGCCTACCTCTTCCTCCTTATTTTTATAATTGGGATCGTTCTCCATTTTATCGAAGAATTCCCTGTGCTTTGCATAAAAATCCTTGTTGTTTACATCACGGCGTATTCCATTGGTAACGAATAAGTCTTTATGACCGTCATTATCAAAATCGGCCAACAGGCCACCCCAGCTCCAATCGGTAGATGAAACACCAGCCAGTCTGGCAATATTACTAAATAGGGGTAATTCGCCCTGGACATTGCCATTGTTCAGTTGAAGTGAATTCTGCATATATTGATGGTGGAGACCAACATCTACAGACTTATAAAAAGCGTCCGGATCCATTGCGGACATATTGGCCTTGGACCTAAAATTATCTTCGGCAGACATGTCCAATTGAAAAATATCCATAAATCCATCATTATTAAAATCGGCAATATCCGCACCCATACCGAAGAAGGATGTTTGCTGTAAACTAACATCGATTTTATTGCTAAATGTACCGTCTTGATTATTTATGAACAAAAAATCCGGTGCGTTAAAATCATTGGAAACAAAAATATCGGTATAGCCATCATTATTTACATCTGAGGCTACGACACCTAAACTTAGACCAAAGGAACGAAGACCAGCTGCGTCCGTGACGTCTGTAAATTGTCCGTTATCGTTTCTAAAAAGACGATCGGAATCCTTGGGAATATGCTTGTTCAGCATATAGGCATAATATTCTACAGGAGCAGCAAAACTGGTAGGTGGGTACGTAATAGTATAAAGGTCTAGATCCCCGTCCAAATCGTAGTCGAAGAAAACAGATTGCATATTGATACCGTCATAATCTAACCTATACTCTTTAGCCTTCTCGGTAAACGTGTTATTTTTATTATTTACATAAAGTACATTGTTATGTGGTCCATTTTTGCCGCTAACAGAACAGTAAATATCCAAATAACCATCTTGATTTATGTCTACAAGGGTAACTCCAGAGTACCAGCGATCGTCCCCTAAAACACCAGCGGTTTCAGAAATATCTTCAAATTTCAGGTTGCCTTTGTTTAAATAGAGTCTATTGGGTACCATATTACCGGTAAAAAAAATATCCTCTAGACCATCATTGTTAAAATCACCGGTTGCAACACCTCCACCTAAATACATGTAGGGATAGGTAAAGTAATTGTAAGTATGTGTTTCTGTAAGCGTATTGGCGAAGTTGACACCAGTAACCGAAGCATCCAGTTTACTAAACTGCACAGTGTTAACCTTATCATGCTCGCAAGATGCCAGTATAACTAAAAACAAGATAAAAACGACTCTTCTAATCATTTGCCTTCCTATTATCATTAACGTACTAAAATAAGAATAACCCCGCACTTTTGTGCTAAGGGTTATTCCTAATAATTGTTAAACCTTAAATGGTATACTAATATCCAGGATTCTGGATCAATGAGGGATCTTTATCAATTTCCTCTTGCTTTATGGGCATAAAGTAGACCTTATCTTGCCACCTACGATTCTCAAATACTATCTCACTAGGGGTGTATTCGTAATCCCAGACCGTAGTATCTTTTCTATAGTCTCCCGGTTCAACCGTTGTTCCGGGTTTTTGTGTGCCTTGAACGATTACTGTTTGCACTTGTTTGTCCAAAGAGTATGGTCCTTCCAGCCAGCGTTTCATATCAAAGAATCGAGCATCTTCGTTTACTAGCTCTTTATCACGCTCACGTTTGTATATTTCAACCAGTTCAGATCCACCTGCAGTTATCTCGGGCAAACCGTTTCTAAAACGTAATTTATTAAGCCATGCCCTTGCCTCACCTTCATCTCCGGTGTTAATGGAAGCTTCTGCATAGTTCAAAAGGATTTCGGTATACCTGATGTAGGGTGCATCGATTTTTTGTAGATTATTAGGCCACGACGGAGGCAGCCGAGGATCGGCAAATTTTCTGAAATAATAACCAGTTCTAGACCCGTTCCAATCTTCAACCGGACCTTGACGCGTGTCTACACCATTAACGATAGTTCCGTCCAAAAATGTGTAAAAACCGGATTGCAGTTCGTTCCATTTATCAAATTTAACAACATCGTCCGTTCTTTGTTTCCAAGGTGCCCCGTCATAAAGAAAGGTAGAATAAAAACGAGGTTCCCTGTTGTCATAAGGTGCAGCAGCATGTGCTGGATTGTCCCAGTTAAACTCAGTACCGTCCGCTAATGTATATTTGGAAACCAAGGCCTCCGTTGGCGTTGTTCCCGCCCATTCTCTATACCCATTTGGGCCATGGTACAGGGCAACCATTCCTGGACCTTGCGACCAGCCATCACCACCGGGATATGTCCTAGAGCCAAAACCAAACTCTTCAACTAATCTACCCCATATAAAATCTTGATTTTCGTCTCCTTGTAACCAGATATCCTCATAATTTTGCCTTGCTTCTTCAAAAGAGGCCGGTGCAGAGTAATCCAACTTATAACCTGTAGTAGCATCTAAAAGTGCTTTTGAAGCAGCCTTCGCAGCTTCCCATCTTTGGGCTTGAGAACCTCCAGTGTATCCAATTAGTTCAGGGTTACTGTATGCAGCTATCGTTGAGACACTTGACGCCTTACTGGGCTCATACAAGTCGCTAGCTGCATGTGTTAAAACACGGGATTTGAGTGCCATTGCCGTAATTTTATGTGCACGTGCTTTACTTAAAGGCGCATCTTCCAATAGGTCAATCGCTAAATCCAAATCCGCTACAATTTGATTTACAGTTTCCTCAAAAGTGGCACGTGGATTGTTTGCTTCGCTATCTAAAGTAAGCGGCTCCAACAATAAAGGCACACCCCCAAACTGACGCATCAACTGGGAATAATAGTAGGCACGCATAAAATACGCCTCCCCTAGCAGCCTGTCCAAAGTTGGCCCATCAAAACCTGCCATATTTTCAGGTAATTGCGCAATGGCAATATTGGCGTTTCTGATAAAAGGATATAATTGTGGCCAACTCATCCACTGCATATCCATAAACGTACCATAATCGGGGCTCATTTTTCCCTCGGTATAGCCATCTACGCCTCGTCCAGGGTGGGTAAATACCGCTTGATCCGTAAAGGCATCGGTCGTTTCCTCACGGGTTAAAGTACCTGCCCATGTTCCTTGGTACAGGTCAAGAACCGCGGCTTCCGAAAGCTTTAAATCTGTCCACACACTTACATCGGAGGCCTGGCTCAAAGGCTGGGTCTCCAGAAAGTCATCGTTACAACCTACCACCGAAAGCCCGAAAGCACAGAGGTAAATCATTTTTACTAGTTTTTTTCTCATCATAGTTAATTTTAAAAAGTTATTTGCACTCCAATATTAAACGTTCTTAAAAGCGGATATATACCTCCGTTTACCACTCTACCACCACTAACACCTACGGTACCGTCATCATCATTAGGGTCGTTATTCTCTAAATCGTCATTACTAATCTGCGCCACCTCCGGATCAAAAGGAAAATCCGTAATCGTAATCAAGTTCGTGCCCGTCAAAGATATGCGCAAGCTCTCAGCACCTAATTGCTCTACTAGTTGGCGATCAAAACTATATCCTAATTCCAAATTTTTCAATCGGAAAAAATCCCTTTTTATCATGTAGGCATCCGTATTGTTAGAATACCATTGATCTCCCCTATCGGCCAAGCGTGGTCCATAGGCGTTTGGATTGTCAAGCGACCAAGCCCGGTCGCGCACATCACGTTGTACGTTTGCCAAGGTACCGGACATGAAGCTCCACTCATAACGGCTCCAAGCACCAGCGGCTCCGGACCAGAACATGGTAAAATCAATATTTTTGTACTTCATAGATGTATTCCATCCAAATTGCGTATCCGCAAATGGGCTACCCCCTACACGGGTCCTATCCTCCGGACCAATTTTTCCGTCTCCACTAATATCCACAACACGTGCGTCTCCTGGACGTAAAATAGGCGCTACTTCACTGTAATCCAAGGTTTCCGCATCAATCTCTCCCTGGTTTCTAAAAACACCGTCAAATTTATACAATAAAGGCCTACCAATTTCACCTCCTGTTTGACGTTGCCAAGGACGGTCTTCCAATGTTGCCTCATCAAAGAATAGTAACTTGTTTCTGGTATCGCTAAAATTAAAGTTTAAATTATAACTAAAATCTCCTTTACCCCCGTTAAGTCCTAAGGTAAATTCGTAGCCTACATTCTCAAACTCGCCAATATTTATTCTTGGAGGGGTAATTCCACTATACTCCGGTAGTGTAAGCAACGGCTGGGTTAATATGTCTTCTCTTGAATTTCTAAACAGATCAACACTCAAAGATAGCTTGTTGTTCCACGCTCTTAAATCCACACCAATATTTTGGGAAATAGCCGTTTCCCAAGTAATATCAGGATTAGCTACATTTCTTTCAAACGCTGTAGTTACCACCTGGTCCAAACCGGTTTGGGATAGATTGTAAGCGTTTAAATATTGAAATGGCTGAACTTGATCATTTCCAAGTTCACCATAGGAAGCACGGATCTTTAAAAAGTCCAGAAAAGGAACCGCCTTCTCGAAAAATGGCTCCTCACTAATTACGTAACCTGCAGAAACACCTGGGAAAAATCCAAATCGATTTTCTTCTGGAAACAAATAAGACCCATCATATCTAAACAAAAACTCCAATAAATATTTGTTTTTGTAATCGTAGTTTAGCCGCCCAAAGTAATTTAACCGAGCGATCTCAAGTCCTCTACCACCACTATTTTGTCCTTCGTTACCACCAAGATCCAATTGTGAAAGTTCACTAGATAGAAAAAATCTTCGGAAGGCTTCAAACGATTGGCGGGTATTGTTTTCTCTAGTAACACCGCCTAATAGGTTAAAGTTGTGCTCTCCAAAACTCTTTTCATAAGATCCGGTGAACGTTGCTGTAAAATCCGTCCTCACAGTATGCTCCTGCCGTAAACTAGGATCGCCCGGGCCACGCTGTGCCTCGGTAAGACCAGAAGAGTTTCTATTTACACCGTCCCAAGTAAACAAGGTCCATGGACGCTCCCATCTTCTTCGGGACCTATTGGATTGGTCATAGGATACCAAACCTTTAAACTGCAGCCCTTCTACAAAAGGAAACTTGTAGGTTATTCCAATATTACTTTGTACGAAATTTGTTCTATTATCGTCAAAACCAGGACTATCGGTAACACGTACCGCCGGGTTATTTCCATTTTCAATATCCGGTCCTAATTCGCCTGTTGGCCAGTATGCTGGAAACCAAGGATATTGCCGTATGGCATCGGCAAATATGCCTTGCCCGGTTTGAGTGGACGAATAGCGATTTTCCTGTCTTGAATACAACCCTATATCTACACTCAACGACTCGCTAATCTTGGCATCTAGGTTCAATCTTAAGTCAAATTGCTCATAGGGCTTAGGTGCACCTCTAAAGTTAACGTCCTGCGTTAAATAACTAAAAGAACCCAAATAACGTACATCTTCCGTACCACCGGAAACCTGAAGGTTTTGTCTTTGAATTACCGATCCTTTTGTAGTAATTTCATCGAACCAATCCGTATCCGGATACAACCAGGGGTCGTTTCCTGCGGCAGTTTGTTGAATTCTGTTATTATCGAATGTTGGCAAGACTTCCTCTCCATTATCCAATCTTGTATACGGAGCACCACGGCCTGCGTGGGCTGTTTCCCATTCGCTTACAGGAAGTTTATAAACGTTTAAAACGTTCACTAAATCCATATACTCAGCACCGGTCAACATTTCTGGTGTACGGGTAAAATTTTGCAATCCTACTGTTGATTGAATTTTCACTGTTGGAGCGCCTACTTTACCTCTTTTAGTGGTAACAAGAATAACCCCGTTAGCAGCACGCGCACCATAAATGGCAGCAGAAGCATCTTTTAATACCGATATACTTTCGATATCCGCAGGATTGATACGAGCAATACCGCCTTCCCTGTCCGGAATACCATCTATAACGACCAAAGCACCTGAATTGTTAAATGTATTTGTACCACGAATACGAATTGCCGGAGTATCCGCTCCTGGAACCGCTTGGCCAGTATCTACAAAAAGCCCTGGCACCCTACCGCCCAATGCGGCACCTAAGTTAGGAGAATTGGCTTGTTCCAATTCTGCGCCGTCAACAGATGAAACGGAGCCCGAAAGGGTAGCTTTTTTCTGGGTACCATAACCCACTACAACTACCTCATCCAATTTCGCAACATCTTCGTTCATTACCAAATCTATAACAGTTTGATTACCCACGGCAATACGCTGGGTAAGATATCCTATATAAGAATACACCAATGTGGCATTTCCAGAATCTACATCGATTGCGTAAAGGCCATCAAAATCTGTTGAAACACCCCTTGTGGTGCCATCTACAACAACGCTAACGCCAGGCAAAGGTAAACCAGTTTCATCGGTAACGGTACCTGTTATTGTGCTCTGCGCCAGCACGCCAAAAAAGAACGTAGCACCAAAAAATATAAACAATGTCATTAAGGCGTTCTTTTGTAAAATACGCCCTTTCTCAGGTAAAGGTTGGTTTTTCATATAAAAGTTAGGTGTTAGTTGTTAATATAGGGTTAAATATAAATACATTTCCCAAATATTTTACTAAAATTTTGTGAATTTATCGATTTTCATACCTTTTGATACATTTATAACGATTTCACCATTTAGCATATCCGTTTAATTAAGTAACAGTTTTGCTGCGAGAACCGATAAGAATCAAAATATCATAGCACCTCACATTCTATAAAAACCGTAAACAATACTAAAAAGATAGTTTTTGCCTTCTATCCAAGCTTAAAGATTTAATCAATTACCAAACATGTTTACCAATGAACTAGAAATAAGACAATAATTTGTTAAGGATAGGGTAAGTTTATACATTTAAGTGCGAGGGAATTGCTGAAAAACGATGAATTTAGCCACAAGTAAAGCATAACAAATACTGAACTTATGACGTCATCAGAGCTTAAAGCCGTTCTTAACAAACCTAAAAACTAAGTACAAAATCGTATTTTCAAATTACAAACCAACAACTATGTCCAAAGTACAAGAAAACCCCAGTGATCGGCTTCTGTCGCTCGACTTTTATAGAGGCCTAACCATGTTTTTACTTATTGCCGAATTTTCTCATTTGTTCACTTTTTTTGTTTTACCAAGGTTTGAAGGAACCATTGTTTATACTATCGGTTCTCAATTTCATCATGTTGATTGGGAGGGACTGCATTTTTGGGATTTGATTCAGCCCTTTTTCATGTTTATTGTAGGTGTTGCCATGCCCCTGTCCTTTTCAAAACGAATGGCAAAAGGCGATTCCTATAAAGACTTGACCATACATGCTATCAAAAGAGCATTTTTGATGTTGCTCCTAGGCTGGGGCTTATATTGTATTGACCCCGGCGTTATCGTTTTCAGATTTCAAAATGTATTGGCCCAATTGGGAGTTGCTTATATTCTGGCGTTTTTGGTAATCCGAAAATCCGTGGTGGTTCAAATAGGTTTTTCTGTACTCTTACTTATCATTACCGAAGGCTTATATCGCTTCTTTCCAGTTGAAGGATTCACAAATGCCTTTGTCGATGGAGAAAATTTTCCAACCTGGTTTAATATGCTTGTTTCCGGAGAGCAACAGGGAGCTGGTTGGGCAATGTTCAATGCCATACCTACAGCGGCACATACAATATGGGGCGTTCTCGCGGGCCAATTGCTAATCGGAAATTATTCAGCAAAGAAAAAACTTCAATTCTTATGTATTGCAGGTGTTATTGGCTTGGTCATAGGATATGGTCTGAGTCCTATTACCCCCATCATAAAAAAGATAGCGACCAGCACATTTGTTGTCGCCAGTGGAGGGTGGTCATTAATCGCGCTAGCATTGTGCTACTGGTTAATAGACATTAAAAAATATCAAAAAGGCGTATTATATTTTGCGGTAGTAGGGATGAACCCACTATTCATTTATCTATTTGCACATGTTGGCGGAGCCGATCTTATTAAAAAGATTGTACTTCCGTTTTCCAACGCGCTGTTCGGTTGGACGGGCGAACTAAGTGCCCAAATTATTTTAAGCTGTATTGTACTATTTTTACTTTGGTACATTTGTTACTGGATGTATAAAAAGAAAATATTTATTAGAATCTAGTGAAATGAATAAAAGCCGATGTTAATTTATGACGCGTTAAACACTACGGGTTGGTTCTAAATCCAATACTATGGTTCAATTTTTTGGTTATTCGATGCTATTGTCTTCTTGCGTGATTTCTAAGCCCCTTACCTGCTTTACTGGAAGGGAAAATCCTTTCCTTAAAGAAAAATAGGAACAATAAAGCCACCAAGGCTGAAATTAGTGCCGGAACCAACCAAATTGATTCCCATTGATAACTTGCCAAACCATCTATATCAATAAGGTAATTCTCGGTAACGGCCCCTGAAACAAAGGAACCTATAAACATACCCACACCATAGGTAGCAAATGTAATTAGCCCTTGTGCTGCATTTCTAAATGCCGGCTTCGCTTTTTTGTCTATATAGATTTGTCCAGATACAAAAAAGAAGTCATAACAAATACCATGTAGAAGTATTCCAAGATACAACATCCAAATTCCGGAACCTATATTTCCATATCCAAACAAAAGGTAGCGCAGCGCCCAAGCAAACATACCAATTAGCATCATTTTTTTTATACCCAGTCTTCTAAACGCAAAGGGCATTAATACCATAAAGAGAAGTTCCGATACCTGACCCATTGTCATTTTACCCGCAGCATTGACCATTCCTAAATCATTTAGAAAAGGATTAGCGAAATTGTAATAAAAGGCTAAGGGAATACAAATGATGACGGAGCTTAAAAAGAATACGACAAAAGACCTTTCTTTGAAAAGCACCAAGGCATCCAAACCTAATATTGAAGAAAGACTGGCACTTTTTCCCGAAGGAGGTATACTTGGCAAAAAAAAACTTAAAACACCTAGAACAACAGAACAATATGCGGCAATACGGAAGGTCATATAAGAGGATTCCAATTCCATAAAACCTACAAAAAGTCCAGCAAGTATCCACCCGATGGTACCAAAAACCCTGATTCTTGGAAATTCTTTACCAGGCTCCTTCATTTGGGAAAAAGAAATGGAATTGGCCAAAGAAATCGTTGGCATATATAATAAGGTATAAAGCAGGATCAACCACCAGAAGTCTTGAAAATGGGAAACAGTACTTATATAATACAAGGTTACCGCTCCCAATAAATGTAAAAACCCCAATACTTTTTGGGCGGAGAAGAATCTATCGGCAATAAGTCCCACAAAAAAAGGAGAAATAATCGCGGCAATTGAAAGGTTTGCGTATGCCGCCCCTACCTGTGTTGGATCGACCTCCAATGAGGACAACAAGTAAGTACCCATGGTAACATACCAAGCACCCCAAATAAAATACTCCAACAGCATCAATACGGATAAATGAAGTCTGATGGAATTATTCATTTTGATTAGTTTGCTAGTGATTTTTATTATTCGCTATTTGCAAAAAACACCTCAATACACTGATGTTTTTCCCAAAATAAGTGACAATTCCTTCCATGCTACTACATATTAACATTTACCCTATTAGCATTACTATAAACTGCTATTCCTTTATAGTAAAACATTGCTATTGACCAATAAGCAAACCCAATTGCTTTTGTAAAACGGTAGTGCAATTGATTAATTAAGTTATGGCAAACTCTATCCTGATCGAACAGCGCTACATTTTGCTCTTTGGATAAATAGGTGCTTTTTAAAAATCGTCCATAGCTTGAATCCAATATTTATCAATTTCTTCCTTGGACGGAGTTTCCTTTGGCCTAACAAGCCTAAAACCAACAAAAGGAGCCTCCGTTAACCACCAGATACTTTTGGGCATTTGGGGGTCACGTATTTTCCACTTATTTGAAGAGGCGAGACGACTCGCGGACCGGAGATCCTTAGCCGTGTCCATCCACGAACCTCCTCTTACTGCACGGGGGTATAATGTTGTTGGTTTTAGATAAGGGTTGTCCGCCGGACTACCGCTTAATTTATTAAAGTAATTACCCGTATATTGATCAGCTGTCCATTCCGCTACATTTCCATGCATATCATATAGACCAAAAGCATTTGGAGCCTTCGTGCCTACCCTACCGTACCCTTTTTCAGCGTTCTCTTGAAACCAGGCATAAGTACTTAGTTCCTTTGGGTCATTTCCAAAATGATACGCAGTAACAGATCCCGCCCTACAGGCGTACTCCCACTCCGCTTCCGTAGGCAATCGATAAAAATGTCCTGTTTTGGTATACAGCCATCGCGCATACATCATTGCGGCATATTGTGTCATATTTACCGCAGGGAACCCTTTTCTCCCCATACCAAAGCTCATGTCTATGTACATAGGAGTTGCAGTAGATACTCCGTCTACCAGATGTTTTGACCCATCTTTCAATATGACCTCCCTAGCCTTGATTTTCTCTGGACTTTCATCAAGGAACAGGCTGTACTGCTCCCAAGATATTTCATAGGCACCCATCCAAAACGAATTAATCTTAACCTGCTTTTGAGGTCCTTCATCACTATCCCTGCCCGCTTCGTTAGCGGGACTTCCCATTAAATAGGTTCCGCCGTTTATGGGAACCATTTCTATTTGAATATCCGAGCCCGGAATGCTCTCTGAATAGGGCTCAAATTTAAAGGTTCTCCCTTTTTGGAAATCCGCAGTATCCATCCAGAAATAATTAATCCCCATTACTAAGAAAACAGATAAAAAGTAACGCATAGCTTCTATAAAAAGTCATAATTGAATAATCTCTATAAAAGGAACCCTAGTTCCATTAAAGAAAGATGATTTTTACTATTATTTTTCCCTATTGATCAAGTAAAGGGGCAATTTGTTCGGCAGAGGTGACGCCTGGCGGAAGTTCTATTATTTCCAAATTCCTGAAATGTATTTCCGCTCCCTCGGATTCAAGACATAAGTATCCCTTTTTTTGAGTAGATTTGGAAATTCCGTTTACAAACTTACCGTTAACCGAAAGTTTAATGACGCCATCTACACAAACCACGTGATAGGTATTCCATTCTCCCTTGCCCTTACATCTGTTCTCTACGGATTTACTTCGTTCACCCCTTGGGTTATCCGGGACAGTCACTACTCCCCCTACACCCCAAACTTCTCCATGAACGTAAGCTATAGGAGGTTTAACACCGTCTTTGGCGTTTATGTTTACCCAATCCAATTCTAGCATTTGTATCTCTACACCATCTGGCAACGGTGAGTCCCCTTTTGGGTCTGCATTGCTCCAGGCAAAAACACCTGAATTACCGCCAGATTCCATGTGGCGCCACTCTACCTTTAAAATAAAGTTCTCATATTGTTTCTCCGAACGTACCACACCAATAGGAAGACCTAAATTTACCAGTACGCCATCAGGACGAACGGTCCATCCTTCTTTTACGGTATTCACATTTACCCATTTAATGGTAGATGCCTCGTTAGATTTTCCATAAACTAAATTATCCAAGGTATTCTCGCTTCCAAATTCAAATTCAAATGCTTCATGCTGGGCATTGATATCGTAAGAATTCAACACTGCTGCTATTAAAGCCAAAAAGATGATTTTTCTCCAAATGATATTTCTATTCATATTCGTACATTTAAAAAACTTATCACAACACTCTGTCTGTCAGATAATTATATTTATTTATTCTAAGTCTAAGTTTAAGTTAGGGATATTTCAATGATTACAAGAAATCATGTATTGTTCAACACCTGTACTTAAATCATTTTAGTAATACCTGGAATAGGAATACCTGTACCATCAAATTGTAAGTCCCAACTGTATTCATCATCTTTGGGGCCTAGAAAAACGTTCGAATTCATTGCCTCATCCCAAGTTATGGTCTGCCCCGAATAGGCCACATCCCTACTTAGTATTGCCATCAATGTACTATTTGCAGCCCTTTCAGCGTCATTCAAGGGGTTTTCTTCACGAATGGATTTAAAAAAGGCATCCTGTTCGGACTGGTACATATCGTTCTTTTCGCCCTCGTACTTCCAGGTTTTGGCACCCCAAATTTCATGTCTGTCACCTTCATACAAAGCATTTCCTTTTGATCCGGCAATCTCAACAGAATTTCTGGACGAACCGCCCTTTAGTTGTCTTGTGGTTACATTGCCCTTTAAACCGCCTCCATAATCGAATTCTACGGCAAAATGATCGTAAATATTACCATACTTTTCCTCGGTACGCCACTGCCTTCCCCCAACTCCTGTAGCACTTAGCGGCATTCTCTCTCCCATGGCCCATGAGATCATATCTGTACTGTGAACGAACATTTCTACAATAAAATCGCCACTGAGCCAATTATAATAATACCAATTGCGCATTTTATACTGCATATCGTTCCAATCCGGTTGGCGTTCTTTGTACCAAAGTTCCCCTCCGTTTCTAATAGAGCTAATGGACTTTATTTCTCCAATATCACCATTCAATACCTTTCCAAAAAGGGCTTGTTTCTGCAAGTCATATCTAAAACACAGACCCGAAACAATGGATAGATTTTTGTCCTTTGCCTTTTTTGCAGCTTCCAATACCTTTCTTATACCGGGTGCATCGACAGCCACCGGTTTTTCATAAAAAACGTGCTTACCTGCCTCTATAGCCGCGGCAAAGTGTTGTGGCCTAAAACCCGGTGGTGCCGCCAGAAGCACCACATCAACACCAGAATCAATTAATTTTTGATAAGCATCGAATCCAACGAACTGTCTATTCTTTTTAACCTCTGCGCGCTGCCCATGTGCTTTTTTCAATAGTTCCAATGAGCTGGTCAATCGATCTTCAAAAGCGTCTGCCATAGCATGCAAAACCGTATCCGGGTCTGCTCTTAACGCCTGTACAGCGGCACCGGTACCGCGACCCCCGCAGCCCACCAATCCAACCTTGAGTACTTTGTTCTTTGTTAGGAACGAATTTGCAAACCCTGCGTTTAAAGTTGTCGCACTAAAAAGTGTTGCGGCTCCAGCCTTTTTTATAAAGCCCCTTCTATCGGTACCTGATACCGATACACTATCTTTTTTTTTCATGATTTCATTGTCTACACCAAGTATTCTGGTTGATTAGATATTTTATTTATTTTTTGATAAATTACATGCAGGCAAAACAGTTTTCCGTTTTACAAAAAACCATTCCTTTGTAGCCTTAAATTCCATTTCACATAATCCATGTCCGCTGAGGACCTTAACCTTTAACACACAAAATTTTATCACTTCCTACTATTCAAACCATTAAAAACGAAAAAACAATGGTAAAACCTATATGTTCACCTCAACTTACGTTACAGTAATATTGAGCGAAATGCTTTTATAAAAGTGACAAATCAAAAATTGTCTTACCTATCTTTTGGTAACCTAACCTTTAATTATACCTCAATTCGAATATAATAATTTTTACATATACTATTTTGTTTAAGACTTGGAAAGTTTGCACTAAAAAATATTATATTTAGATAATGTTTAAAGATAATTGATGAAATTTCACAAATTATTTAGAATAAGGAATTTTACATAACAATGAAATTGACTAAACTGATGCGTTCAAAAGAACGCCAACGTGACAAAAAACATATAATTTCTTAAAATAAATTACATCACATGAATTCGAACCGAAGAAATTTTCTAAAAAGAACATCCTTGGCAGGTGCAGGACTTGCCATGACTCCAAGTATTGCCAATACAAATTTGTTTTCTCAAAATCGGATCTCTAGCGCCACTTACATGGGAGATTTTGCCGCTGAAAAACTAGATACCGTACGTTTCGCAATTATAGGTGTGGGGGCTCGAGGATCGGGTCATGCAAAGCAAATCGCGGCCATAGAAGGTACCGAGATTGTGGCCATATCCGATCTGTACGAAGATTTAGCCCAAAAAGCGGAAAAAGAGTGCAAGGAACAAGGCAAAGGGCAAAGGCACAAAAAAATAAAACTTTATACAGCTGGCGAGAACGACTGGAAAAAGATGCTGGAAGAAGAAAGACCGGATGCCGTAATCATTGCCACACCATGGAAACTACATGCACCCATGGCTATTGGAGCCATGAACGCCGGTGCCCATGCCTTTGTAGAAGTTCCCTTGGCGCTAACCTTGGCCGAAATGTGGGAAATCGTTGATGTTTCCGAAAAGACCAAAAAACACTGTATGATGATGGAGAACGTGAATTACGGCCGCGAGGAGCTCCTCTATCTAAATATGTGCAGGCAGGGTGTGATCGGGGAACTGCTTCATGGAGAAGCTTCCTATATACATGAGTTACGTTTCCAGATGAACGAGGTGGAGCGTGGAACAGGATCTTGGCGAACTCCCCATTATGCCCACAGAAACGGAAATCTTTATCCCACCCATGGCCTTGGCCCTGTTGCACAGTACATGAATATAGGTCGGGGAGATGATACGTTCAAATTTATGAACTCCTTTTCATCCCCCGCAAAGGGACGCCAGCTCTATGCTGAAAAAAACTATCCGGCCGATCATAAATGGAATGCCTTGGATTACAAAGGCGGGGATATAAATACATCGATCATAAAAACCCAAATGGGACGTACCATTATGGTACAATGGGACGAGACCAGCCCAAGGCCCTATTCTAGACATAATCTAATTCAGGGAACCAAAGGTACCCTGGCGGGCTTCCCTACAAGAGTAGCGTTGGAAGGCGGCATTGAAGGGGTTACGGAAAACCACCACCAATGGGCAGAGGGCGAAGGAATGGAAAAGATTTATGAAAAGTACGAACACCCTTTATACAAGCGCATGGGGGCACTGGCCAAACAAATGGGTGGTCATGGAGGTATGGATTTTATGATGCTCTACCGCATTGTAGAATGCCTACGCAAGGGAGAGCCTTTGGACCAAAATGTATACGAAGGTTGCCTTTGGAGCGCGGTTACACCGTTAAGCGAGGCATCAGTTACAACCCATGGAGCTCCGCAGGAATTCCCGGATTTTACAAGGGGATCTTGGAAGGATACGGCACCACTTGCCATTGTGAGTTGATTTTGGACCTAACATGTAAAATTGAAGCTAAAATGTCTGGGGCGAACCGTAAGGCTATTACTTCAGTTTCATTTGGCACCACCGGTCAAAACTTAAATTGATTATACGCTGCCTCACCCCGCCCCAAAGTGGGACGGGTAGGGTAGTTTCATCCCTATTAATGCCATACGCCATAGCATTAAGATACAAGAGGTCCTAGTCTTTTATTCAAGACCCCTGCACCCAAATTCCGGTAGACTATATACATCTAATTGTTTACCAGCCGCAATTATTCAATGCTCGCCCACTATCAAAACCTCACTCGAAAACATTTCTGTTGAGATTATTACATTAACAATTGACTTAGGCACTTAATCAATACTGTTTATTAAGAATAGGCTATGCCCAATGTCATTTAGTTGCCCGATTTCCAAGCTCAGGGCCGTTCCATGTTTTCATGGGAAAGAGCGTTAAAGACTCCTCTCTTGAGATCCCTGCCTCCGACGAACGAAGTTTGAGTGAGAGGAAGGCACAGGTGTCCGCCAAAGGTGGACGGAAAGTTTGACCCGCAAACTTGTTCACGCCAGCTTGGTTCTTGACATGCATGCCGTTACCGACGCCAAGCTTAAAGAAGACACCAAATTTCCCTGGATTATGCGGTGACGCCCCATACGTGGGCAATTTTGCGGTCATATCTCCCCGTCAGCAAAGCTGCCGCCCCTCTTTTCTAAAGAGGGGAGCAAAAATATGCATACATGATAAAACCGTAAGCCAAAATTTAACAGGTATGTTGGTAAGGCAAGCTTAATAAATTACCGAAATCCAATAATCGTAGGGCTTAACATGTATTAGCTAAGTGCCTAAGTCAAATTATCAAAGACAGCTACAGCCAAAAAATTCAAAGAACTCAATCTAAGTTCTCAGATTTAGTTGTAAAACGGTGTTCAACTTTTACCACCATTACGTTTTTCGAAATACACCAAGTTTATAGCGGCCATTACGTTACATACATAGGACAATCAAATTACGAGCTTTAACTGTTAAGAATACCTAAACAAGCCACCTTCTTGTTAATAGACTACCTAAAGAAACGAATACCGATATCTATCAGGAGCAATACACCCAAATTAAGGATTAGGGTTTTAACGTTCAACTTACCAATAAATCAAATTTTAAGGGTGTACCGTGAGGTAAAATACTATTAAACTTTAGCCATGGAAAATATGTTTGTCCAGGAAAAAGCCTTTTAGGTATTTGCAATTAATTTACATTATATTTATTTTAAATAAGCAATAGTAACGTGTTCCTAATAAAGCCATTTCCATCATTCAAATTATTCACGCTATGATAAAAAGAATGTTTTTTTATACGTGTCTAATTCTACTTGGGATTATTTTGTTCATTAACCCAAATTTCAAAACGATTACAGCGGGGGTAGCCATCTTGTTATTTGGCATGATTATGCTAGAAGAAGGATTTAAAGTATTCACTAAGGGACCGCTCCAAAACATATTAAAAAAAGCGACCGACAAACTGTACAAAAGCATCGCTGCCGGAGCAGTGGTTACCGCCCTTATCCAATCGAGCTCCTTGGTATCGGTCATCGCAATTTCATTTATGAGTGCTGGATTGATAAGTCTAAGTGGCGGAATGGGGTTGATTTTTGGTGCAAATATTGGGACCACAGCAACAGCTTGGCTCGTTGCTGCCTTTGGTTTAAAAATCGAAATTTCGGCTTTGGCAATGCCTATGCTTGTTTTCGGAATTGTTTTTTCCTTACAAAAAAAAATCTCTTTAAAAGGAATTGGCAATGTCCTTGCCGGGTTGGGATTCTTCTTTTTGGGAATACACTTTATGAAAGAAGGTTTTGATGTATTTAAGGAGTATATAGACCTTACCCAGTACGCTATTCCGGGCTTTTTCGGAATTGTTGTTTATACCGGGATCGGGGTTGTCATAACTACCGTTTTACAATCCAGTAGTGCTACCGTAGCTTTAATATTGACTGCCTTGGCCGCTGGTCAAATTGAATATGAGAACGCGCTAGCACTCGCCATTGGGGCCAATATTGGCACAACGATTACGGCGGTATTGGGATCTATTGGCTCCAATATTGCGGGCAAACGACTGGCCGGGGCACATTTAATATTTAATTTGATAACCGGAGTGGTCGCCTTGGCCATCATATTTCCCCTTGCAGACCTAGTAGACTACCTTTCTGCTCTCGCAGGTATTTCAGCAGATGATTTTACTTTGAAACTCGCAATGTTCCATTCTATTTTTAATGCCTTGGGTGTATTAATAATGATTCCGCTGATAAAAACGACCGAGAGCTTCTTACTACGCTTTTTTAAGGAGAAAGAGGATAAAGGAATAGAAATTCCCAAATATCTTAACGAAAGTGTTTTGGAGTTTCCGAGTACTGTGGTATTGGCTTTAGCCAACGAATCCAAGTATCTATACGAAAATGCAATTTTTGAAATAGTCACGCATGCATTAAATATTCATAGACAGGATATCAAATCTAACTTAAAAGCAAAGGAAGTTGTCAAAAAGTCAAAAAATAATTTTAATACCGATGTTAGGAATTTGTATTATAGTAAAGTAAAGACGATTTATGGAGAAATCATACGATATGCAACTACGGCCCAAAGTAAATTAAAGATGGGCGAAATTATGAACAATAGGATTTCGGAGCTCATAATTGCAAATCGTAAAATGGTGGAAATCATAAAAGCGGTTCGGGAATTGGGCAGAAACGTATCTCGATATCTACAGTCGGACAATACGTATATGGAAAAGGAATACGATAAGTTTCGAAAAAAAATCGTTAAGGTATTGCGGGTCATTTATCTGTTTAGAACCCAAGAGGACAAAGAATTGTATTTTTCAAAGCTTTTAATACTCAGAAACGAAGCTAAGGAAGGAAAGTATCGAACAGACAAATCTATAAATACGCTAATTAGAAAAGACCTCATAAACGCAGAAATGGCCTCTTCTTTGGTCAACGATAAAGATAACTTGAACGACATTATCAAAAATTTAATTTCAGTTGCAGAATTGCTCTATGGAGAAAAGGATTCGCTATTGGAAAATGAAAAACTACTGGAAAAAGAGATCGCCTAATCTTGAATTTTTTCCTCTCGATTATGTTCGTCATATTACAATGGCAAACTAATTATGTTAGCCTTGATCAGCTCTTTGGTCTCCGAGACAATACTAAAGTACTCATCGTGTTTTTAAGTCTTGACTCTTTTGTCCAGGTTCGCAGGACTTGTTTTTAAATGGATTATTGAAAACCAACTTGCAGCCCTTGCTTTTTCTCCATTATCGGGGCATTTTTTTGATTAGTTACATTTTATTTAATAAAATTTGGCTGTAGTTTAATTTTGCGTTGACAGCTTTATGTTGTGCTAAGCAAAATAGAACCTTTTGAAATTATCGCTATACACTTTCATTTTCGGTCTGTGTTCCTTCCACTTTGCAGGGGAAGGAACCATAATGGGAACAGTTTGTTCAAAAAAAAAGGAGTGCCTATCAAGAACAATGGGCAAGCGACCCATAGCCCACAGGGATTCGAACATTAGCGACCGCTTTTAAACGGTACGTTTATGGATTTGGTAAATCAACGCTGTTTTTAACTAGAGCTTAAAATTTATAAAAATCTTCATAACTCTGTCGAAGCAAGGCAATACCGCAAGTGAAACCACTTTTAAAACAATAAGGAAAGCCCATAACCGATCCTGTTCCCGGTTACTCCAGCTTAAAGTTGATAGGAATACTATAAGGCACCCGTACAGCCCTACCCCGTTGCATACCGGGAGTCATTTTTGGTATGGTTGCAACGATACGGCTAGCCTCCATTTCCAAATTTTTATCAGGGCCGCGAACCCTTATATCGGAAATATATCCTTTATTATTTATGGCAAATTGTACGTACACCCTGCCCTGTATACCCATTTCTACCGCAACATCCGGGTATTTAAACTCCTTGGCCACATGCTCTTGAATCTTCTTTTGAAAACAAGCCCTTTGTTCATCCCTGTTTTTTAGGTGTTCGCAACCTGGAAAAATAGGTACGTCCTCAATAACCGCAAAAGGCACGGATATTTCCTCTTCCAATTCATCGACTATAATATCATCTACGGCAACGGGTGCCTCAATAACGGATTCTTGATCCGACTCGGTGCTTTCTATAATTGTTTCCTCAACATCATCGTTATCCTCGGCTATTTGAATTATTTCGGGTGCCGCCGGCGGAGGGGGTGGCGGAAGTGTCTTTACCTGCTCTGTCATAGGAACTTCTTCCTTAATCTCATCTTTAAGGTCCATAGACGCTACAATTACATCATCTTTGGTATAGGTCTTATATTCCAGTGCTCTCCAGGTTAGGAAAAGCACAAGCGTTAGACCAAAAACAAAATAGAGACCACTATTAAGGTTCAAATCGACTTCTGGATTTTTCTTGACTTGCATAACAGTATGTTTTTAAGAGGATTAGCATTCCCAAATTAAATCGGATTTCTTAAAACACACATGATTTATATCAGTCTACAATGAATTTCGCCCCTTTTTAAAAGAGTTTTTTTAGGGGTATTTTATCAAAATCATTAGTAAACCAAGTACGAACAGCGGTACAGGATAAGGGAATCGACCCAAACATACGATGCATTCATACCTAAAACGAAGTACCGTTGCACTACATAAGTACTTTAACCCAGATTATGCGCTACAAATTCTATTACGGCTGCGAATCCCTGCAAAATCAATCGTTACACTGACTTCGCTCAATCACCTTAACGATGGCTATGCCTCAATCGCAAAAGTCTTGATTTTAATGGGCTTTGCACCCTCATGATGAAAGACTAATGCATAATCCGTGTTTAAGGTACTCGCTGTTCATACGGGCTATGTTCTTAAGTTTTATTTCTTTTGGACATTCTAACTCGCATGCGCCCGTATTGGTGCAGTTTCCAAAACCTTCCAAATCCATCTGTTTTACCATTCTCCTTACTCGGCCTTGAGCTTCTACCCTTCCTTGTGGCAAGAGGGAAAATTGGGATATCTTGGCAGCGGTGAACAGCATGGCCGATGCATTTTTACAGGCCGCCACACAGGCACCACAACCAATACAGGTAGCCGCATCGAATGCCGCTTCCGCAATCGACTTTTTGATAGGTATCGTATTGGCATCCTGGGTATTACCGGAAGTATTCACCGAGATAAAACCACCCGCCTGTTGAATACGATCAAAAGCGGAGCGATCTACGACCAAATCCTTAATAACCGGGAAAGCTTTGGCCCTGAACGGCTCTACATAAATGGTGTCGCCATCCTTAAATCTGCGAATATGTAATTGACAGGTTGCGATACCCCGATCCGGCCCATGCGGCTGTCCGTTTATAAAAAGGGAACACATACCGCAAATGCCTTCCCGACAATCATGATCAAAGGCAACGGGACTTTCCCCCTTTAGGATGAGCTTATAATTAAGGGTGTCCAGCATTTCCAAAAAGGAATCATCGGGATTTACATCTTCCAAAGTATATTGGACCAAGGCTCCTTTTTCTTCCGTATTTTTTTGACGCCATATTTTTAAGTTAAGCTTCATTCCAATTTCAGTTTTATCCCTATTTATAACTTCGTTGCTTGATTGCTATGTTTTCGTACACCAATTTTTCCTTGTGCAAGTTCCATTTGCCGGGCGCGCCCCCGTATACCCACGCTGCCACATGCGCAAAATTCTCATCATCGCGCATGGCTTCTCCATCCGCGGTACGGTGTTCTTCACGGTAATATGCGCCACAGGATTCTTCGCGGCTCAGCGCATCCTTTGCATACAGCTCGCCTAATTCCAAAAAATCGGCCAAACGTCCTGCTTTGGCCAGTTCTTCATTGAATTCGTTTGCCGTACCCGGTACAATAACGTTCTCCCAAAAATCATTTCGTAGCAGCGCAATTTTATCCATGGCAGTTTCCAGACCCTCCTTGTAGCGGTTAATACCACAATAGCGCCACATGATGGCACCCAACTTTTTATGGAAATAATCTACCGGGTGTTTGCCCTTATTATCAATTAATTTAAGGATACCCTTTTTTACTTGGGATTCGGCCTTCTCAAATTCAATGGATTCCGTGGACACTTTTCCGGCACCAATTTCGGCCGAAAGATAATCTGCGATCGTATAGGGAAGAATAAAATAACCATCTGCCAAGCCTTGCATTAATGCCGATGCCCCCAACCTATTGGCCCCATGGTCGGAAAAATTGGCCTCCCCTATAGCAAACAGTCCGGGAACGGTGGTCATCAGATTATAATCCACCCAAAGTCCGCCCATGGTATAATGCGTGGTGGGGTATATTTTCATAGGGGTTTCATACGGATTTTGATCTGTTATTTTTTGGTACATCTGAAACAGGTTACCGTATTTCCGTTTCATTATTTCCTTGCCCAAACCCTGTATGGTTGCCGCTTGGGGATGCTGCCATCCTCTAATGTGTGCCTGTTCCCTTCCAAACCGCTCAATGGCCGAGGTAAAATCCAAAAAGACGGCCTGCCCGGTTATGTTTACCCCATATCCTGCTTCACAACGTTCTTTTGCAGCACGCGAGGCTACATCCCTAGGTACGAGATTACCGAATGCAGGATACTGTCTTTCCAAATAGTAATCCCTATCCTCTTCTAAAAGATCTTCGGGTTTTTTACTTCCTTCCCTAATTTCTTTCGCATCTTCCAAACTTTTGGGTACCCAAATTCGACCATCGTTACGTAATGATTCTGACATTAGGGTAAGTTTGGATTGGTTGGGGCCTCCCACAGGAATTGCCGTAGGGTGTATTTGATTGAAACAGGGATTAGCCAAAAAAGCTCCTTTACGATGTGCCTTCCATGCTGCGGACGCATTACTGCCCATGGCATAAGTAGAGAGGTAAAAAAGATTTCCGTAACCTCCCGAGGCAATAATAACGGCATGGGCCGCATGGCGGTCTATTGCCCCGGTAACCAAATTTCTGGAAATAATACCTTGTGCCTTGCCGTTCACCAAAACAACATCCATCATTTCATGCCTATTGAACATTTGAATTTTACCGCGGGCAATTTGTCGATTCATGGCCGAATATACCCCTAACAGTAGCTGTTGCCCCGTTTGTCCCTTGGCATACAATGTACGTGAAACCTTAACGCCGCCAAAAGAACGATTGTCCAAAAGTCCGGCGTATTCCCTGGCAAAAGGAACACCTTGTGCAACACACTGATCTATAATATTGGAAGAAACCTCGGCCAAGCGATAAACGTTCGCCTCCCGCGACCGGTAATCCCCACCTTTGATCGTATCGTAAAACAAACGATAAACAGAATCCCCATCGCCTTGGTAATTTTTTGCGGCATTAATACCACCTTGCGCGGCAACCGAGTGTGCCCTGCGCGGCGAATCCTGGAAGCAGAACGCTTTTACGTTATACCCCAACTCTGCCAAAGTGGCCGCGGCCGATCCACCGGCAAGCCCGGTACCGACCACAATAACGTCCAATTTTCGCTTGTTGGCCGGACTTATCAAATTCAGACGGTTTTTATGGTCTCTCCACTTTTGGGGCAATGGTCCTTCCGGTATTTTAGCATCCAATCGGCTCATTCCACTTTTAGTTTACAGGTTATGGTCCATAATCTGATGCGCATCGATCAACGGACCACCGTGCATCATTTCTTCCGAAGCCTGATTAATGAATTTATCGAAATTAAGGTGAAACGAATGCGCCAATTGTATCGCCTTGCTCACATAGGCTCCCTTTTGCAGCCAAGTGTTCATCGGGTCCAACATTTCGGTAGGTACATTATGACAATACCTAGGCATGTGCAAGCCAAAAATAGGATGCTGCTCGTAATCCACTTTTTCCAACTCCCCTTCCAAGATATAAGAAATCATGGCACGGGTATATTTGAGCTTAATTCGAGAACCAACCCCGTACGGACCTCCACTCCACCCTGTATTGATGAGCCAAACATTAACGCCTGCCTCCGTCATTTTCTTACTTAACATCTCCGCATATACGGTTGGATGCAAGGGCATAAAAGGATCACCAAAACACGCGGAGAAGGAAGGTACCGGCTCGTTGATCCCGGCCTCGGTACCGGCAACCTTTGCCGTATAACCAGATATAAAATGGTACGCGGCCTGGCCAGGGGTTAGTTTGGATACCGGGGGCAGTACGCCGAAAGCATCACAAGTAAGAAAGAACACGTTCTTTGGATTTTTCGCAAAAGAGGGTAGGACAATATTGTCTATATGCTTTATAGGATAACTTACCCTCGTATTCTGTGTTATGGAACTATCGAAAAAATCCACTTCTTTGGTGCCTTCTTTAAAAACGATATTCTCCAAAAGTGCACCTGGCCGAATAGCGCGATAAATATCAGGTTCCTTTTCTTCGGTGAGATCAATGACCTTGGCATAGCAACCGCCCTCAAAGTTGAAGATGACGTTATCAGCGGTCCAACCATGTTCGTCGTCGCCGATCAATTTTCGTTCCGGATCGGCAGAAAGTGTCGTTTTTCCAGTGCCTGAAAGCCCAAAAAATATAGCTGTATCTCCATCTGCTCCCACATTGGCGGAACAGTGCATGGGCAGTACATTTTTTTCCACGGGAAGTATCAGGTTCAAGGCCGAAAAGATGCCTTTCTTCATTTCTCCGGTGTAGGCAGAACCGGCGACCAATGCCACCTTTCGTGTAAAATCGAGAATGGAAAAATTACCACTTCTTAACCCGAATTCTTCTGGGTTTTTAGCTTCGTAACCCGGGGCACATAAGACCAGCCACTCTTCTTCAAAATCCTCGATTTCATGATCTTCCAAGCCAATGAACATATTTTTGATAAAAAAATTGGACCAAGGATATTCGGTAATCGTACGTACGTTCATTCGATATTCCGGATACGCGCACACGTAAGCGTCTCGCACGTACACCTCTTTACCGGAAAGGTAGGTTGTAACCTCATCATAAAGTCTAGCAAAGTTATCGGGTTCCAGTGGCTTATTGATACGCCCCCACCAAATTTTGTCCGTTGTGTATTCGTCCTTTACCAAGAATCGGTCCTTTGGTGATCTTCCGGTAAATTTACCGGTGTTGACGCAAAGAGTACCGTTGTAGGTCTCGGTACCCATCCCCTTTTCTACTGTAATTTCTTGTAAGGTTTCTCCGTCCAAATTCCAAAGGGCGGTAACATTTTCTAATCCATACCTAGTTAGATTATTGTTTTTAGGTGTTTTCGATTCAATTTCCATACGATAAAAATTTAGCGTTGCTGTTATCAAAAAAAGGCGATAAAAACGGTATTAAATACCTGTCAAATTTACAAGTGGCAACTGGTAATATGGGGTAGACCAGATGTAGTAAAAACTGGATGCGTATACTTAAATCCACCACAATAGGCACAATGATCAAAAACCTGTTATAAATCAAATTCTCTTGTCAATTGCCAAAACAGGTATCTTGGAATGTAAGGTCAACTTTTGGGTGAGCTGACCTTCGGAGGGTTGCCCGTTTGAAATATGGTTTCTTGGAAGAATCGCAATCATATCAATATTCTTTTCCTTGGTATAGGTCAAGATTCCTTCCAAAATATCAGGGTTTTTGATAAAAATATGCTGGGCATAAAAATTTTCAAGATAGTACTGCAGGGCATTCTCGTTCTTTTCATCGATTTGGGAATAGCCGTAGGTTTCCGGTTTATTTTCTACGGTTATAACATGTACCTTGGCATTGAATTTGCGCGCTACGTTCAGCAGGGTATCCAGAACTTTGGTGTTCTCTATTTCCTCTTTGCCCAATACCAGGGCGATATTCTTTAACCTGAATTTCTCTAAATCATAAGGAACGACCAATACGGGACATGCTGCTTCTAAAACTACTTTTGCAGTATTGCTTAGTTCATCGTCCCAAACTCCCAAAGTACTGAAAGTACCCATTACGATCAGGTCTATTTCTTTAGTTTTTTGAATGCTTATAAGTGTCTCTGTCAATGGTCCACTTTTAGATACCCATTCTACAGGATGCTTAAGCAATGCCCGGTATTGCTCCTCAACGAACTTAAAATCTTCCCTTAGCTTTTCTAAATTTTGATCATCGGAGATATAAGCCAGAACAATTTGTAGGTTTTCGTCCTTGCCCACATAATCAACGGCATAATCCAGTGCACGTTTTGCGGCTCTAGAAAAGTTAAATGGAATTAATATTTTACGGATTTCCTTCATAACTGCTCATTAGTTTTATGGATACAGATGTAAAAGTAACCGCAAGGCGGCAAGTAAAAAATGACCGTCGTCATATCCAAATAAATACGTACCAACTTCATCTATATCAATAGGTATTACTATTGCGACCACCGTTCATCAATTACATAATACTTAAAGAACAAGGTTCGGTAGCCTAAGGCGCAAAGTAAGCGCACAAGCGTATTTAGGGTGCGATTACATTTTCGTTGATTTCAACAATCGCTATTACTTCTACAGGATAGTAGTCTAAATTTTACGTGTTTCCTTGACCAACAATGTGTCGTTTTGCGTAGTTCAGGAATTAGGATATACAAGCCTTGTTTAGATGGTAGAAATCATTATGAAAAGTTTATATTTGAGTTATGCGAGTATTTGAGAAAAACAGCAATATTTTCAATCTCCTTTCGGAAGGGGTTTCCGAAGGTATTATAGTGGTAAATACCTCGCAGACCATTGTAGCCTCCAATAGTGTTGCCGAGGGGATGTTCGGGTTTAAAAAACATGAACTTATCGGGGAATCCTTGGATATCCTCATCCCAAAAAAGCACCACAGTACCCACAGATCGCACGTAAAAGGATTTATACAAAAGAACAAAAAACGTCAAATAAAACACGACAGCCATCTTTTTGGTGTACGTAAAGACGGACAACAGTTTCCGGTAGAAATAGGTCTAAATCCTTTTCACATTTACGGTGCTACTTATGTAATGGCTTTGATCATAGATATTACGGAACGTAAACGTAAAGAAGGTGAACTTGGCCTTTGGACCCGTATTTTTGATGAATCGCTGAATGAAATGTATATTTTCGATGCAGAAACGTTCAAGTTTAAAAATGCAAATAAAGAAGCGCTGCGCAACATTGGTTATACGCTTAACGAGTTGCGAACTATGACGCCCGTAGCTATTAAACCGGAACTAAATAAGCTTGCATTCCGCAAATTAATACAACCCTTGGTAAAGGACGAAATGGGCAAGGTTGATTTTGAAACCACCCATAAGAGAAAAGATGGTTCTTCCTACCCGGTAGAAGTACATCTACAACTTTCCAAAATAGGAGAGCAGAAATCCTTTATAGCCATTATTTTAGATATTACAGAGCGAAAGAATTATACAGAAACACTAGAAAAAAAAGTAGAGGAGCGAACCTTACAACTCACGGAGGCACTGGCCGTAGAAAAGGAACTAAACGAACTTAAGACCCGTTTCCTATCCTTGGTTTCCCATGAGTTCAAAACACCCTTGAGCAGTATTTTGACCTCTATAACCTTGTTGGGAAAATACACCCGTACAGAGCAACAGGAAAAACGTGACAAGCATGTCGCCACGATTAAAAACAAAGTAAAATACCTAGACACGATCCTAACCGATTTTCTTTCCGTAGAGCGTCTAGAATCCGGCAAGGTTACGTATGCTATTGAAAGCTTTCCTTTAAGCAAGGTTATAAACGAAGTTGTTTACGACTCCAATATGTTGCTAAAAAACGGACAACGGATACAGTATCCGGATAACATAGACGAACTTATGATACAGTTCGACGAAAAGACCCTTGAATTAGTTTTGTCCAATTTGATCCATAATGCTATTAAGTACTCCTTGGAGGATTCTATCATCGATCTACAGGTAACCGTTGAAAAAGAACAGATAGTCCTAAAAATTATAGATGAAGGAATAGGAATACCCCAAGCCGACCAAAAACATATTTTTGATCGCTATTTTAGGGCTAAAAACGCACTTTTGACCCAAGGTACCGGCATAGGTTTGAATATTGCAAAGCAGCACCTAGAAAACTTAGGGGCCAGCCTTGACTTCTTAAGCGAGGAAAACAAAGGTTCTACCTTTTTTGTGCGTATTCCCATAGAACGTAATACCAACTAAAAAAATGAAAAGAATACTATTGATCGAGGATGATAATGCCTTACGGGAAAACACCGCAGAACTTTTGGAGCTTTCCGGTTATTCCGTGATAACCGCCCCCAATGGTAAAATAGGTATAACGGCCGCCAAAGAGCATCTGCCCGATATTATCATCTGTGACATCATGATGCCGGTAATCGACGGGTATGGTGTTCTAGAAAACTTATCGGCAGATGAAAAAACCAAACAGATTCCCTTTATCTTCTTTTCCGCTAAAACGGAGCACAAAGAAATCCGAAAAGGCATGGACCTAGGGGCAGACGATTACCTAACCAAACCTTTTAACGAGGAAGACCTTATCAGCGCCATAGAGAGCAGGTTGGCCAGAGCGGCACTTCTTAGTGGAATTATTGGCGAGGAACCAAAAGCTACCGAGGTTTCAGATGATGAAATGCGTACCTTACATGAGCTAAAGAATTTTTTTGACGACAACGGGGAGGTAACAGATTTTAATGAAGGTGAAATTATTTATGAAGAGGGTTCCCGCTCCAATAAAATCTATCTGATCCTAAGAGGGCTTGTCAAAGGCCATAGTATGGATACGGACGGTAAAGAGCTGATAACAGAGCTGTACCGGGCAGATGATTTCTTAGGCTTTACCTCCTTTCTGAACAACACGCCCTATCTAGAAACAGCAACTGCTATGGAATCCGTTAAACTAGCAGGGATTTCCAAAAAAAACCTAAAGGATATCTTAGAAAAAAACAACAATGTTTCTTTAGAACTTATGGAGCTTTTAACAAAGAACATTACCCTTATCAAAGGACAATTATTGCAGATGGCCTATAGCTCCGTACGCAAGAAAACGGCACAAACACTCTTGCAGTTTGCCCAGATCATGAATACCGAAACCGAGGAACCCATAAAAATATCGCGCAGCGATTTGGCAAGTGTTGCCGGTATTGCACCAGAAAGCCTTATCCGTACGCTTTCCATTTTTAAAAAAGAAGGGCTTATAGACATCGAGGGTCGTACTATTAGAATAAAGGAACTAAAAGCGCTGCAGTATGTAAATTAAAGAGGTTCGGACGACTTAAATTACAAAGGCATCTACCTGATAAATATCATATTGTTCGATCGTACATAAAGCTATTTTTGTCTATCAAGCCACGTACATGAAGGATGTATTAATACCCACAGATTTTTCAGCTAACTCCTGGAATGCCTTAAAATACGCCATTAGGTTATTTGAGCACGAGGTCTGTAATTTTTATATTCTCCATATTGGCGACTTAAGGGAATCGGTCATTAACAGCAATTCGTTTACATTCCCTACCGAAAAAATTGGCCCCTCTATAAAAGAAAAACTGAAGCTACTGTTCAAAAAAATAGACGCCTTACAAACTACCGAAAAACATCATTTTATTGCCCTTCAAGAATATGGGAACTTCATTGATGTGATGCGCAAAACAATAGAAGTTAAAAAAGTAGACCTTATTGTAATGGGTACCACGGGTGCCTCTGGTATTAAAGCGACCGTGGTAGGGAGCAATACGGGCGATGTCATAACAAAAGTACTCTGCAATGTATTGGTTATACCAGAAAATGCAGCTGCCAAAATACCCGAGCGAATTGCCTTTCCAACAGATTACAACCTATTTTACACCTACCCTATCCTAGAAGCACTTACCGAAATACTTCGGATTTCAAAAGCCAAATTACATGTATTGAACGTGTCCAAAAGCCAATCCCCGCTTACAGTGCCCCAAGAGGTAAACAAGGCGTACTTGCAGGATTATCTAGGAGAAACATTCCCTAAAACCCATAGTTTTCATAGCATATCCAATAAAAACATAAGTGCTGCAATTCTAGATTTCGCTGCCAACAAACAAATAGAAATGTTAACGATGGTAGCTAAAAACTTGAACTTTTTTCAAAAACTTTTGTTCGATACCTCCATTGAAAAGTTGAGCTTTCACACTACGGTGCCGCTATTGGTACTACATGAATAATACCAATTTAACTTCTAGATGTCGCATAAAATCAGTTTCTTTTTTCCTCATTTGTCGTCATAAAATAGAACCATAGCTAATGCTATGCTTAGATTTCATTCCTAAACTGAGAAAAAAATAATTCAAATTTTCAATACGACATTCAAAACTTAAATTGGTAGAAGTATTATTTTCCTAACTGACCAAAATCATATTTTTTAGTCCGTAACGCCCTTATTTTTATAGTAATATAAAATATGAGACCGATGAAAAAAATCTTGATCCCTACCGATTTTTCCCAGAACTCAAAAAACGCGATTCGATATTCACTGGACATGTTCAAGGAAACTTCCTGCCATTTTTTTCTACTTTATGTAAACATAGAAGGTTCGGACCTTACCGAAAAGCCTATCTATAATTTTGGTACAAACATAATTGTTGAAAAAGAACCTAAGGCCGTTAGTCAAAAAGTACAGGACCTAGAAAAATTTGTAGTATCGATTTCGTCTAAAAAAAAGCATCATCAATTTACGACCATACGTGAGAACGGTTTCTTTTTAAAAACCATTCGCGAACATATCAAGGAAAAGGAAATAGACCTGATCGTTATGGGTACCCGTGGTGCATCTGAACTCAAGGAATTCTTTATGGGAACAAGGTCCGGCGATGTTATTGCCAAGGTGGAATGCGACGTATTGGTGATTCCGGACAAAGTGGGGTTCAAAGGCCTAGGTCAAGTAATATTCCCAGTTGATTTTGAAATTAACTATAGCGATGACACCTTAAAAAGAATGGTAAACCTAATAAGTTCTGAACGGGCACATATTCATTTGCTCTATGTAACGAAGTCGCAAATTCCAATTTTCGAGGAAGTAACGGTACGGCAAAAACAACTGCAGCAACAACTATCGAAAATAGTACACAATCCAATAAGTTTTCAAAGGATAATCTCAAAAAATGTAGCGAAAGGAATAACGGATTTTGCAAAAAACCTAAGTGCAGATCTTATTGTTATGATCTCAAAAGAATATGGTCTTTTGCAACGATTATTTAAGGATACCACGGTAGAGGAACTAAGTTTTGACACTAAAATCCCTCTTTTGTCCCTTAAAAATTAACCAAGGCCAAAAGCTCTGCCGTAACATTTTCTCCTAATGACATATATCATAGTTAATTTGTTGTAATCGAAATATTTTTGGAAGTATTAAAACAGAAAGACGATGAGAACTATATTGATTCCTACCGATTTTTCCAGGAACGCCCTGCATGCAATTACCTATGCAATACAACTCTACAAAAACGAACCGGCACATTTCTATTTATTACATGCCTATGCAGACGAGGTGTACGGTCCTTTTAAGAACAAGGGTGACCAATCTGTAGCAAAACGGCAAAAAGCGATCCAATTAAACACGGATGAATCCCTCCAAAACATCGTAACCGAACTTAGCAAAAAACAACATAATCCCAAGCATATTTTTGAAGGTATATCCGTTTTCGAGTCTTTGGTAGATGCGGTCAACAATTTTGCCAACCAAATAAATGTTGATTTGGTGATTATGGGTACCCAAGGCCAAACGGCAAACAAAAAAATAACGTTTGGAAGTCATACCGTACAGGTATTCAAATATGTACAATGTCCCGTTTTGGCAATTCCCGAAAATTTTGAATATCAACAACCAAAAAAAATAGTATTTCCTACAGATTACATGCTACCCTATAAACCTAGGGAGCTAAAACTTCTTAACACGTTAGCAGCCCAGTATAAGTCGGAGGTTCATTGCCTTTATATCTCAGATTTTAAGGAGCTAAGCCATAGACAAACAGACAATAAACGCTTCTTGCAGGAATCCCTGCCCGATGCCTATTTATTTTTTGAGCTTACCCCTGTAAAGAATAAAGGTGAGGCCATAATGGAATATATTACGGAAAATGATATGGATTTATTGGTCATGATCAATTCTCGGCACTCCTTTTTAGAAGATATGTTATACCGCTCAACAGTAGATCAAATTGGGTTGCACCCAAAGATTCCCTTTTTGGTTATGCAGAACCTTCCCAGATACTAGTTAACTATTTAAATATGAAAAAAATACTCTTACCCACAGATTTCTCGGACAACGCCTGGAACGCCATATTCACGGCACTAAAACTCTACGCCGAGGTAACATGTACGTTTTACCTACTACATGCTTATGAACCGCAAGCCTTGAACATGTTGGGCAGAAAAGGGCAGCAACGGTTGGGAATTATTTACGATTCCTTGTCGGAATATTCAAAACAGGAGTTGGATAAGATACTGCTATACCTGAACAAAAATCACGCTAATCCCCAACATAGTTTTGAAATCATATCCAAATCGGAGACCCTAGAAGAAGCTATCTCCGAAGTAATTCTCAAAAAGGATATTGACTTAATATGTATGGGAACCAAAGGAGCTACCGGAGCCAAACAAGTGTTCATGGGTAGTAATACCGTTAAGGTGTTAAAGAAAATTAGCACCTGTGCCGTTCTTGCAGTACCGGACGAATACAATTTTCAATCCTTGAAAGCAGTGGCTTTTCCTACGGATTTTTCAAAAAAATACGAAAAGCACCAACTGGCTCTTATGACAGAACTTGCATCGCTTTGGAAAACAAAAATACAAGTAGTACATGTAGCCGTAGAATTTGAGCTTAACGATCGGCAGCTCATAAACAAAGAGCTGTTAAAAAAGCGCTTAGCTCATTTGAACGTTATGTTTAATAATATCGAATTTGAAACAGATGTGGAACATACCCTCGCTAAATTCATGGACAACACCCAAATAGAAATGATGGCACTTATAAAATACCAGCATAGTTTTTGGGAAAAAATTATAGGCGAGCCGGTGGTAAAGAAAATGACCTACCATACCAAGGTTCCCCTTTTGGTACTTCCGGAATAAAAGAGATTGAATAAACTCCGTAAACCCACTACTTTGCGGCAATGGAAAAAAAGTACATAAGGTAGCATTTAGCCATCTTTTAAATGGCTATAAATAAATGCTTCAAAAAAATATAGACCCTCTGTGAAAGCATTAGCGATATGCGTTCTAGACTAAGCTTATATGTTAAGACAAGCCTCCTTTAGAACCCGATAGTGGTATTTAAAATTTTATTCTTTTATCAAAATAAACACCCAATGGCAGAAACAGTAGTACTAGGAATTGATATTGGCGGTAGTCTCACCAAAATTGGCCTAGTAACAAAAGAAGGAAGTATTTTGGATAAAACCGTTTTTAAAACCGAGTCACAAAAACCTTTTCCATTTTTTTTTGAGAAACTAAAATCCGAGGTAGAAAAGCTCATTTCCAACCTACCTCCCAATGTTCAAGTGCTTTCCATAGGGGTGGGCGCACCCAATGCCAATCCTTACACAGGAATGGTGGAGAATCCTCCGAACCTGAAATGGGGCGAGAGGACGCCTGTTGCTACGGTCATCGAAAAAGCCTTTAAACTTCCCGTTTCCTTAGCTAATGATGCAAACGCCGCAGCGCTGGGAGAGATGCTTTTTGGCGCTGCCAAAGGGATGAAAAATTTTGTCACCTTAACCCTGGGTACCGGTCTGGGAAGTGGAATCGTTGTACATGGAAAATTAGTGATAGGCGAACATGGTGCCGCTGGTGAACTTGGACACGTAAATGTAAATCCCAATGGGCGTAGCTGCAATTGCGGTTTGCAAGGCTGTTTAGAAACATACGCGTCGGTTACGGGAATAAGAAGAACTGTTTTTGAATTGCTGGCCAATATGAGGGAAGATTCTATCCTGCGCAGCTTTAGTTTTGAGGAGTTGTCCGGAACGGCGATTTCAGCCGCTGCCTTAGAAGGAGACCCCATCGCCTTAAAAGCTTTTGAAGAAACAGGTATTATCCTAGGTAGTAAAATGGCCGATACCGTTGCCCACGTAGATCCAGAGGCATTTATTCTTTCCGGTGGATTGAGCAAAGCGGGCGATATACTTTTGAACCCCATAAAAACTAGTATGGAGCGCAAGCTCTTCAAAGCCTATAAAGGCAAAGTAGCCGTGGTGTTGGCTACCGCTACAGGTGCTGATGCCATTTTAGGGCCTGCGGCTCTAGCGTGGTTAGAAGCAGAAAATATAGGGTTAACATGACCATTGTCATTTGTAATCTATGCTACCCTATTTATTTTTAGGTATTAATCATGTAAAAGATGAAGCATATACTGATACCCACAGATTTTTCCGATAATGCGTGGAATGCCATTACTTACGGTATGGCTTGGTTCAAAAAAACAAAATGTACTTTTTATATTGTTCATGTACATCCAACCACAACATATTCGGGTGGAGAAGCAACGGTGTTCGTAGCACCGAAAATACTAGAGGAACAGATTTTAAGCGAAAGCAGGGAAAAAATAGCAGGTGTACTAAAAACAATTGAACGTTTGCCCGTTAACACCAAACATATCTTTAAAACCGAAGTTTTGTACGGATTTTTCACAGACCATCTGAAACAGGTGGTCAAAGACAAGAATATTGACCTGATCATTATGGGTACAAAAGGCGCATCCGGTTTAAAGGCCGTTTCCATGGGGAGCAATACAGGGAACGTAATTACAAAAGTACCTTGCGCGGTTTTAGCAGTTCCGGAGGATGCCACATATCGTAGGCCAAAGGAAGTTGGCTTTCCTACAGACTTTCAATTGGGCTATGATACCAAAGTATTGGAAAATATAAAAGAACTGGTACTCATACATAACTCCGCACTGAGGTTTTTATATCTCTCCAATAAAGAAAATACCCTTAGTGCACTTCAAACAAAAAATCGGGAATTTTTAAAGGATTATTTCTCCAATACCGAATGCTCTTTTCATACCCTAACCGGAAAAAAACTAGACGAAGCAGTTCAACATTTTGTTCAAAGTAGAGATTTGGATATGATCGTAATGGTTGCCAAAAACCTTAATTTTCTGGAACGTATTCTGTTTAGGCCCACAGTTGAAAAAATAAGCTATCATACCAAAGTACCGTTTTTAGTACTGCATGAATAGATTGTGCGCCGTTAACTGAACAAGAAAGCATTTTGTTAGATTTATTATCCTAATTCAATGAGGCTTTTTTTAACCTTTAACCCAGATTATGCATTAGTCTTTCGTTATAAGGGTGCAAAGCCCAATAGAATCTAGTGAGGCTTTCGGTGCAAAGTCCATAATACGCTGTTCATGAACAAGCACTAAAACGGGTCATTGCGGGAACCTGCCCGAACGTGCCGTTAGGTAAAGGCGGAAAACGCTGTAATGGAATGGTCTAGAATACGCTAGTATCTAACAGGAACACCGATACCAAAAAATTCCCTTCCAATGACCTCCCTCTTACGACTGACAATTGTCATAGGCAAACAACTAAAAGTAAAATATATTTATAGGACAAATAGGAATAAAATACATCATGGACAAAAGAATACTAATCCCTACCGATTTTTCAAAAAATGCCCTTAAAGCAGTACGCTACGCTCTAGATCTATATAGAAAATTAAACTGTGAGTTTTATTTTTTGAACGTATTTAGGGTAGAGAACTATAGCACAACTACATTAACAATTCCGGAACCAGGTAGTGCGGAGTACGAAAATGCAAAACTCAAATCCGAAGAAGAATTTGCTAAATTACTGGAAATGGTGGCGCTTCATCATGATAACCCTAAGCACACTTACCACACAATTTCAACATTCAATTATTTATCGGAGGCCTTGAAACAAACCATAGCCGAAAAAGATATTGACCTAGTTGTTATGGGTACGCGTGGCGCAACCGCCAATCGTGAAATTATATTCGGGGGAAACACCGTTAATGCGATGGAGAAAATAAGGGATTGTCCTGTACTTGCCATCCCGCCGGACATTAGTTTTAAACCGCCAGCAGAAATTGTTTTTCCAACGGACTATAAAACTCCGTTCAAACGTAAGGAGTTAAAATACCTTATTGAAATTGCGCTAATGCACGGATCTGCAATTAGGGTGCTATACGTTAGCAAAAAGGCAAATCTATCCCAGTTACAACAAAACAATAAAAATTTATTGGGTGAAATACTGATGAACGTAACCCATAGTTTTCATAGCTTATCGGAAAAGGATGTATCGGATGGAATTACTTTGTTCGTAGCAAGTAGGGATAGTGATATGATCGCATTTATCAACCATAAACACTTTTTCTTTGGCAGTGTCTTCTCCAGACCTTTGGTAAAGGAACTTGGCTATGATGCCACAGTACCCATTTTGGCTTTACATTAAGGGTAAAGTAAACGACCAAGGGGCATTTCATTTACAAGAAAATATCCAAAAAAACGAGGCAAGCCTTATTTGCCAAGTTTAAAGACAGAAGTTTAAATTGTATATGTTGGCCTTTAATGCCGGAGCAATACAAATACATTGCAAAAAAAGCATAGTAGTTAAAGTACATTTACACATTTAAAAATAGCCAAGATCAATTAGGACTTAGACCCTATAGAACCAAAACCTTAAATTAGAATGCAATAGATATATACATTGATTGCGTACTAAGGCACACCCGTATTGTCCGTATTGGGATACTTAAATAATCTCAGTACATGACAAAAAAGTCGGTCTGAGCGGAGTCATAAAACCTTAAAAACCAAAGTTTTATTCATTCTTCCCCCTAACCGCCGGGGGCTCTTAATATGACATTTCGCTCTAAATTAATTTTTGTCATGTATTAAATTAAAACATATAAAGAATCGTCAATTATAACTCGGCAATAAGGGCTCTTGGAAGCATTTTAAGAATGCGATTACTCAACATACCAGAAACGGACATTCATCTAAAAAAGTAACATGAACCAAGACATTGAAATTATAAAATCATCAGGGGAAAAAGCCAAATTCTCTTTGGACAAACTACGAAATTCTTTAAAGCATAGTGGGGCGAGCCATAATTTGGTAGAAGAAATTGTTGCTCGCGTCCGAGACGAGCTCTACCAAGGTATCAGTACCCGTGAAATTTACAATAGAGCCTACGCATTGCTTAAAAAAGAGAAAAATTCGGTATTTGCATCCAAATACAAATTAAAAAAAGCAATTTATGAACTGGGACCAACCGGGTTTCCCTTTGAACGTTTTGTGAGCGCCCTCTTGGAATATTCCGGGTTCTCTACCAAAGTAGGAGTTGTCATGGATGGTATTTGTGTAACACACGAAATAGATGTTGTAGCTGAAAAAAAGGGTCGAACCACAATTATCGAGTGTAAATTCCATGGTGAAGAAGGCCGTAACTGTAATGTTAAGGTACCGCTCTACATAAATTCCAGATATACTGATGTTAAGACCCATTGGGACACTAAAAAACATGAGACAAATAGCTTAGAATTAGGTTGGGTCGTAACAAATACAAGGTTTACCAAAGATGCGATCCGTTATGGGAAATGTGTTGGTTTATATCTGTTGAGTTGGGACTATCCTAAGAACAATGGACTAAAAGACCGTATTGATAGATTAGGACTTTATCCCATAACCGTATCTACCCTATTGAGCAACCGCGAAAAAAACTTTTTGTTGAGTAGGGATGTCGTCCTGTGCAGGCAACTTTTAAAGGACAAGTTCTATCTAGATCACCTTGGCGTATCAACCTTAAGGAAAGCAAAAATCCTTGATGAAATCAAACAACTATGTAATCAATAAACTATGAAGACTGTAAAAGTTCATTTTTTAGGTGCTGCGAGCACGGTAACCGGTTCTAAGTTTTATCTGGAAACACCTGAACTAAACCTTATGATAGACTGTGGGATGTTTCAAGGATTGAAAGAACTTCGATTATTGAATTGGGAACCTTTACCAATCGATACTTCGAAAATCGATTTTGTATTGTTAACACATGGCCATTTAGATCACACGGGGTATCTCCCTAGACTTGCGAAAGGAGGCTTTAAAGGAAGCATAATAGGAACGGCGCCAACTCTTGCCATTTCAGAAATTATTCTTTTGGACAGTGCTAAGATTCATGAAGAGGAAGCCGAACGAGCTACTAAAGAAAAGTATGGCAAACACGATCCGGCCTTGCCTTTCTATACTGTAAAAGAAGCAGAAAAGGCCATAGATCTATTTCGTTTCGAGAAAAAAGAAGTGTGGATTCAATTGTCGGAAAACATACGTTTCAAATTCAGGTTCAATGGCCATATTATAGGGGCAACTTTTATCGAACTTGAAATTTTTGGGAAAGTTTTTGTTTTTTCGGGTGATATAGGAAGAACCAAAGATGTGTTGTTAGCCCCACCAAAACGACCAAAATGGGCAGATTATCTGTTTATGGAAAGTACCTACGGCAACAAATTACACCCAAAGGAAGATATGGAAGAAATTCTTACGACCCTGATCCATAAAACAATAAATGAAAGAGGAAACCTTATAATTCCTTCTTTCGCGGTAGAACGGTTACAATCGCTTATGTACCGGTTATGGAAACTCTACAAACAGAATAAGATTCCTAATATTCCGATCTTCATCGATAGCCCAATGGGCACTAATGTACTTTCTGTTTTTGAGCAGTTTCCAGACTGGCACAAGCTTTCCGGAAAAGAATATTATGCTATGCGCAATCATTTCAAGATCATAAGTTCCTATGCCGATACCTGGAAAACTATTGACGACCCCAGGCCAAAAATTGTAATTGCAGGAAGTGGTATGGTTACTGGAGGAAGGGTATTAACGTATTTAAAACAGCTCATCGATATCCCCACCACTACAGTTTTAATGGTAGGTTACCAAGCCGAAGGAACTCGGGGAAGACAACTTTTAGAAGGCGCACACGAGCTTAAACTCTTTGGCAAGTACTATCCTGTAAAGGCAAAGATCAGGCATGTAGAGAGTCTATCCGCTCACGCCGATCAACAAGAATTATTACTTTGGACAAAAGACATCGAAAATATTCCCGAAGAGGTATTTCTTATCCATGGCGAACCGTTGGCATTGGACACTTTTAGGGTTAAACTCAGAGATGTCCATGGTTGGCAGGTCACTATTCCAAAATTGAATAATGTACGCGAATTTGTGATATGATGCTTATGTTGCTGAACCCCCATGTAAGCAAAAAATGGGGCCACCTTTTAATTTCAAAGTAATTATCGATGCTAATGCCGGGCACCACATAATACCAATTTAAGTTTTGAATGTCGTATTGAAAATTTGAATTATTTTTTTCTCAGATTAGGAATGAAATCTAAGCATAGCATTAGCTATGGTTCTATTATATGACGACAAATGAGTAAAAAAGAAACTTGTTTTATGCGACATCTGGAATTTAAATTGGTATAAGTCCACCATTATTTATTCCGAGACTTACGCATATTGAAATACCTTATTTGTGGCTATAACTATGGCCAGGACAATGACGATTGTATTCTACCTTTAATTGTATTCCGCTAAATTTTATGGCATTCCGATTTTAGATTGATTTAAAAATTAGACGATAGGGTCAATACCTTGTTACTTTATGAATTTACGCCTATCCCATTTCTGATAATTATTATCGTATGGTAAATAACGCTTTCTGCTCTTTTTTTCCTTTCAATGTAACAACACCCACAGAATTGATATTAAATTCGGGTTCAAGTTCCAAAGATTTAATCAAATCTTCAGAAACTAGAATATCCACATTATATGTATTGCAAAGCCCTTGAATTCGAGCGGTCGTATTGAGCACATCTCCGGTAAAAATAATTTCTTTTTTTAGTGCTCCTATTTCACCAGTGGTAACCTCGCCCAAATGAAGGCCTGCTTTAAAAGTAGGAGTTATCCCAAATCTCGCTTTATACCAGTCCGCTCTATTTTTGAGGACTTCTTTCATGGCAAAAAAGCAGTTGATACAATTATTGTTTTTAATGCCATCTTCATACTTCCAAGAGATAACGATTTCATCCCCTATATATTGATACACCTCTCCCGAGTAGCGAATAATGGCATCTGAAAAATTAGCGTAGTACTCTTTTAGCAATTCAAAGTACATGATATGGCCTAAATTTTCTGCAATGGCCGTTGAAGACTTCATATCCGAAAACAGGAAAATCCGTTTTTCCTCGATAGGTCTATGATACTTTCCGGTAAAGAAATTCATCAATACCCCATGACCTATGTTTTCACTGATTTCCGAATAAAAAAGACTCACAAACAAACTGAAGGAAATAGAAACCATTGTGCTTGCGAACTCAATACTTGTAAGAAAGTTCAAAAATCTGTTCCGAACGATGGTGTCAAAAGGAGATACATTCAATTCTAGTCCCGCGGCAAAGGGATAGGCGATAAAGATTACGAATAACAAGAAAATGGTATAAAAAACTACTTTGTAGCCTATTTTCTGCGAGAAACTCTTTTTGTTGAAAAGATTGCCCAACCATAACACTTCGATAGCACCTACGAGCAATCCTACGATTATGACCGCTACACTGGCAAAAACAAAAACCTCAGGAGTCACGTTAATCGCCCCGGATGGATTCAAATCCTGATTTTGTTTTGCTGCCTCCTGTGAAAATAGATTAACCCACCCCAAGACAAGCCAAATCACTCCGAAAGGGATTATCCGTGAGATGTTTCGCTTTGTTTTTGGGGATAACATCACTAACCTATTTATATCAAATTTGTATTTATTGTTCAATTTCTACTTCCAATTATTGCAAAATAGAAATTAAATTATCCACAAGTGGAATGTAATGACTTTTTTCAGTCAAGTAGCTTTTAGTTAAAACATGAACATATTGTTCTCAAATGCTACGGAACGCAATAAATTCAAATTACTAACAGCTATGTCCGTTTAAAGAAAAGAGAAAAAAATGGTATACCAAAACTGACTTTTATAGCGATGATTCCATTTTTATCTTGGCGGATGAAGACAATGAAGATGGGGTAGAATTGAATCAGAATATCAAATTATTGCAGGATTTCATCCATAATTTGAAAGAACTGGATAAAGCCTTGATTTTATTATATCTAGAGGACAAAAGCTATGAGGAAATCGGCGAGATCTTGGGAATCACAAAAACGAATGTGGGTACCAAAATCGGCCGAATCAAATTAAAACTGAAAAAGGAATTTAAAAAATAGGAATCATGGAAACAAACGAATTAAAAGAACTTTTTGTGGCATACGATGCCAAACTAGATCGAGCATTACAATTGAACGAAAGGTCGCTGAAAAAGATAAAGTTGGACAAAATTCAAAAACAGACCCGCTGGATAGCTGTACTTAGAAGTATCGAGCTAGTCTCGTTCTCGATATTGGCCGTTATTCTCGGCAGCCATATAGCCGACAACTGGGCCGTTACGCATTTGGCCGTTAGCGGGATCATTATTCACGTTTTTACGTTGATTGCCCTTGTTGGAAGTATCGGTCAGTTGGTCTTGTTACAACAAATCGATTACGCGAAGCCGATCGTGGAAATCAGAAAAAAAATCGAAAAGGTCAATTCTCATGCCCTATTATTCTTGAAATTGGTATTTCTTTCGGCACCGGTATGGTGGGCATATCCTTTGGTAGCCCTTGACTATTTTTTCAATATCGACCTGTATCCCCATTTGGATCCCGATTTCGTGCTAAATTATGTTGTGGTCAATGCTTTGTTGGTTTTCCCTCTTCTTTGGTTTTTAAGTAAATTGGCCTATAAAAACCTGCATATCAAATGGGTGCGAAAGACCATTGGCTTTTTTACCGGTACAAAAACAAAGAAGGCCTTGGAATTTTTAAATGAAATAGAGGAGTTTGAAAAATAATGTCACATTGCTAAATCCGAATAAAATGAAAACTAGAAAGACTATCGCCGTTGCCTTTATTGTATTATCAGTGATACTTGGCGTTGTCTTCTATTTGAAAATCGACTATCCGGAAAACTTTGTAGGGTATTTCAAGAAATCATATTACGGCCAATTTGGACCTTTGGCAATCTGTGTTGAGTTACTTATTGGCGCTTACTATCTCTTTATTGGACATAAAAAATCTAATTTTGCCTTGGCGTTGTTTGCTTTTACGGCCTTGCTGGATATTATCTTTAATCTAACAGGCGTGTTTATAAGTGGAGTGCCCCATTATGCGATGGTTATATTTTTCATTTGTGCCACAATCTCTTTATGGATAGCCTTTTCAAATGCATTTAATCTGGGAAGAATAACCCTTTTATGGGCAATTACAAGTTTTATTCTTGGGAATGCCATAGAGTTTCACTTTAATTATTTTTAGTATTTCCACATAAAGCTGCCTTTTCTCAAAATGGTTAAGTGCTTAAAATCATCCTTACACCTCTTCTGCACTATAAAAACAGGCATGTGCCCTTTCCATTTTTGCCAAAGGTCATCGTTACCAACCAAATCTGCCATGAAATGGGCAACGTTGATACGGCTGACTTTCCCCGCATTAAAAATGGCACTACGGGTGGGGGAAGGATGTATTTCGTAATCCGATACTTCGTCCTCATTGATTAAATCGTCTGGGCGAACGGCCGTCCATTCTATAAATTGATTATTTTGCCCAATTTGTGTTCGTAGGAAATCGGCAGCTTTTTCATTATCTACATGGGGAGGCAGTAACAATCGGAGTAATCCGATTACGCATTTTTCCGCAAATGAAGTGGGTTCGTTCAAGTCATGATTGCGATTGCCGGTCGTGTTCATTAGAACATATTTTATTTTTTGTTCTGGCTTGTTCGCTTTAATCGCATCACACAATCTACTTGTGACATCCGTAACCAATCTTCTTGGTTTTCCGTAAATGCCCTTGAACGTAATGTTATGACCAAGACAGGATGCAATGGCGTCACAACCTTGAACATAACCTATCATTTCATGGTCGCCCAGTGCTAAAATACTTGCTGAAATTATTTCCAGCATTTCATTATCCCTCCATGATTCGGGTAGTTTTTCTGGGGACCTTACTACTACCTTAACATTATGTCCTTGACTTAGTAGTTGTTCCACTAAGTGTCTTCCTGTTGCACCGCTTGCGCCTACTACTAAAATTGTCATTTGGTTCTAATTAAATTAATTTAAAAATGACTTTTTGCTTTGCATTTCTTTATTTTTTATTTTCAGCCTTTTCCATTTCAAATTCCGCTGTCCTTTTTATTTGTTCTTCAAGATTCCATTCAAAATTGAACCTGTTTTTTAGGAATATACGTATGGAATCCAATCCAATTTCAGTTCTTCGTTTATCTATATTTTCTGGGTCATAAACTGGCCATAAATTAAAACTCTTGGTTTCTGGGTAGTATTTCATTTGTCCACCATAAATTTGTAAATCACCTCTTTCTGTAGCAATTCTATCTTCTGCTCTGACTAGAAAACGTGGCTCTAATTTATTGTCCTTAACTGCTTGCCTCATCATTGGAAGATATTTTATCCGGATTTCATTGTCCGAATGTTGTATGACATTACAAATTGTCCAATTTCCTTGTTCTCCCATCATTTCTTTTGACGGCCATCCATATTTATCTAGAATCCCTCTTACTTTTTCTTCGTTAATTGCGTGATTCTTATCAATAATTAAATTTTGTTCTTTCACTAAATCATGATCAACTCCATAAATAGAAATTAAGGAATCTCTCGATCTAATTGGTTCTTGTTCTGTTTGCCAGATAGTATCTAAAACGGCAATCATATTTTTATCATTTTCTGGAAGCTTTGAAAATTCTTTTGAGTTGTTTTTATTAGAACAACTAAGCGTAAGCGTTAAACTGAATAATAATATGTGTTTCATTTATTTACCTTAATAATTGACTGTTAATAATTTAATTCTTAGGTCTTAACATTTCTATAATTTTAGCATCCACCCAAAATATATCTACATTTCCATCTTCTTCTGGACCAACCATTCTATTAAAGAAAAGATATTTACCATCTTGTGTAACGCTAGCTGATGCTTCCCATGCTTCTGTATTTATCTTGTTACCCAAATTAATAGGCTCTCCCCATGTGCTATCTTCCTGTCGATAACTTATGTAAATGTCTGAATCTCCATAGCCATCTTCTCTATAACTATCGAATATAAGATAAGACTCATCTGGTGCAATGAAAGGATGAAAACTTTTTCCAGTGTTAATTTGTTCATTCAGTAATTGAGGTGCTTCATATTGACCTTCTATTATTCTTGAATATCGAATATCACCGGTATAATCTTGCTTGAACTCATCAAAAAAATAAGTCCCTTTCGAAGAGGCTGTAAGTCGCATTATTGGTAAACTATCGAAAGGTGCTTGAAGTTTTTTAATTTCAGACCAGTCACCATTTTTATTGCGTTCTTTAAATCTTCTACCCAAATGCATTGTCTTTCCATCTGGAGAAATAAAAGGTTGTCCTTGACGAGTAGATATAACTGTTTCATTCCATTTACCGCCTTCGCTTTTATAAACAACGAATTCCTGTCGATTAGTACTATCGACTTCAACTTCTCTGAGGAAATAAAATTCTTTCATATCTGGGCTAAAGACACCACTATATTCCCAACTGCTTGTAGAACCTATACCTGGAGCGAAAGGTTTAGCTGTTAAACCTGGTGGTATTTGCCCTAAATACGGTTTCTCAATAGTTTGTACTTCTTCGTTTGAATCCTGTGTTTTAGTTTTGCATGCACTGAATACTATTAGCATTATTAGGGTCGATATAACTAGCGTTTTTTTCATTATAATTGATTTCATTAGTGTTCGTTTTTTGATTGATAAATTATTGTTGATTGATGATAACGATGATACAGGAAATTCCGGAGCTATTAATAATATACGTGGTTGTTACAAGTTTACTTATTAGAATTTTCGACTTCTAATAATAGGTTATCCAGTTTTTCCCGGTCTATCCATTGTCCTTTAATCATTACTCCAGATATCGTTCTAGTATTGCTGATATTTTCTAATGGGTTTTTATCTAATAATACTAAATCGGCTAATTTTCCTTCAGAAACAGTTCCGCTCAGGGAAATTGTATTTAAATAGCGAGCAGGAACTACTGTTGCTGTTTTAAGTGTTTCATAGTTTGAAAGCCCTGAGTCGCGTATTAACTCCAATTCATGATGCAGTGAAAAACCAGGAAGAAATAAACCATAGGTATCGCTTCCGGCCATTAATGGTACTCCTTGTTTATGAAGTAGTAATGTGATTTTTTTTTGCCACTCTAATTCCTTTTCAAGTCGAGCTAATGATTCTTTATCAGTAAACCATGAATTTTTCCTGTAGTTTATTTTATCTGACTTCCAATAATCCGAATACTGTTTTGGTAGATATCTGATGTTTTTATCCGCATTCAATTTGGCCGACTTTTCTTTGTCGGCATAGCGTATTATCATTTCGAATATTCCGAGGGTTGGCGATACATAGATTCCACTCGTTTTAATTTCTTTTGCTGCTTTTTGCATACAGTCAATGGAGTTTCTTTCTTCTTTTGAAAAAATATTCATGAACTCTTCCATATGAGCGATAGATTTAATTCTGAGAGAATAATCCAAAGGCAATTCTCTTTGTGCATGACCAACAATTTCTATACTCTCGTTCTGTGCTTTTTCTAAAAGTGCCAAATAGATGTTTTTTGGAAGATTATCAGCAATTTTTAAATAATCATAGCCTCTTTTTTTATGATATTGCACAATTACATCAACAGAATCTATATGCTTAAAATCATTTCTTTTTAAATAAGGACCTGTGGTGTAATAATGTGAAGATAAAATAGAGTTACTTCGAGCAAGTTCCCTTATTTTTATTTGATCCTGACCATCATATTCTGCCATATTTCTTGCAGAAGTTATTCCGTTCGCAATTAAAAGTTTGAACTCATTTTCAATATTGTTTTGTAGATGATAATGTGTTTCTACTAAACCGGGAATTAAATATTTACCAGTAGCATTAATTGTAACATCAATATGATTGGTTGTCGATTTAGTAGCTGGTTCAATTTTCGATATTTTACCATTTGCTATAATTACTCTTTGATTTGGAATTATAGTATCGATATTCATGGGCACTACATTCACATTTTCAAACGAAATTATTTTGATTTGAGCCACACCAACAGAACATAGCATTAGAATAAATAGTAATAGACTATTTTTAAGTGTTTTCATTTTATTTGATTATGGATTTTATGGGATAGTTCTCAAAAAAAGGGAAGCCTTCAACTGCAACTACTGCAGGTCTACCCTTTTTCACTAGGTTTCTTTACGTCTCAATATTTTTACAATACGATTGATTACGATTTCCGATAAATTCCATTCGTATCCCTCAAAATCGGTTGTATTTATAAATTGAACGACCACGGTATCGATATCTTCATGGTATTCTGCGAGACTCTGATAACCTACTACTAGTCCGCCATGTTCGTACTCATAAATGGCGGAATAGATTTCCTGTTCGCCTTCTTTGAATACAGAACCATCGTTCAATGCCCGAAGAAAGATGCCTACATCTTCTGCTGTAGCCAACATCCCGTATTCCCTAGCTTTAAAATCTTCCTCATACCCAACGTAATAGCCGCTCATCACATCATCCAAATTCACTTCCTCAAGTGAAAAGAAGGTGTTTTTTAGCCCAAGGGGAATCAAAATTTCTTCTTTGATATATTGTTCATGACTATACCCTGTCACTTTCTCGATTATCTGGCGAAGTAATAAATAATTGGTGTTTGAATATTCATATCCGTCATCAGGTTCAAAACTAGCGGGCAGATCAAGAGCGAATTCCAGCGCTTTTTTACCATTTTCCTGTTCATTTTCCCAGTACTTGGGATTATCCGTAAAATTTGGAATACCACTTCGATGTTGCACCATTAATCTAAGGGTTATCTTTTCCGCGTTTTCAATTCTCCCCATAAGTTCTGGAAAGTAATCAGCAAGCGTTTCATCTAAAGACAAACGGTCGTCCTTGGCTAGTTTGGCAATGGCAACAGCGGCATACAGCTTGCTGATACTGGCAATCTTGAATAAAGAGTTCGGGTCGGCAGGTATTTTGTTTTCTCGGTCTTTCCAGCCACCTGCATAAGATGCGGGTGGTTTGACTCCTTCGTCCACATAAACGATCATGCCATCAAATCCGTGGCCGATGGCTTCGTCTACTTGTTCTTGAACCGTATCGGGTAAAGGTAATATCCATGCCTTTACCAAAATCCATGGTACAAAGTATAACGAGCCTATGCTTGCCATAATGAATAGGATTCTAAGTATTTGTTTTGTTTGTTTTTTTGCCATGAGACCCTATTTATATTACGATTTCAATGACCACATTGCCACGTTTGCGTCCTGAATCAACATATTCATGGGCAGTTACCATTTCATCAAGCGCAAAGGTTTTGTCGATAAAGGGTTTCAATTTTCCTTGTTCCGCAAGTTCTTTTATGCGTTCTAGATGTTCGGTTTTCTCCTTGGTCAGCATTTTGATAGTGACGAATTTGCCCTCGGCATTCAAAACTTTTTTCGCCTTTGCCTTGGTGGTCTTGCCCACGGCATCAAAAACGATATCGTACTTCTCGCTGCCCTCCGAAAAGTCTTCTTTCGTATAATCAATTACCTTTTCCGCGCCAAGGGATTTTACCATCTCAATATTAGAACCACTGCAAACGCCCGTGACTGCGGCTCCATTTAGCTTTGCAAATTGAACGGCATAACTGCCCACACTTCCGGAAGCTCCATAGACCAAAACCTTTTGTCCATTTTTAATCCCGAGGCTTCGGGAAGCCTTTTCAAGAAGGAACATGGCAGTCATTGCTCCTACAGGTAAAGCGGCGGCTTCTTTAAAACTTAGATTTTCCGGTTTTAGGGCAACAACACCGTTATTCCATTCCTGTGGCAAGCAGATATATTGCGCATAGGAGCCTGTTTTGAGCATGGTGGTCGTTCCGAATACGGAATCTCCCACCTTAAATTTCGTGATGTTTTTTCCGATGGCTTCAATGGTACCCGCCAGCTCGTGTCCCAAAATTTTCTTGTTTGGATGAAACAAGCCAAATATCAGTCTTGCCGGAAGCCAGAACAATGGTGGGAAATCCGAAGCTCGCAATCGCACATCGCCCGAAGTGACCGTTGCGGCATGGATCTTGACAAGCATCTCATTATCTTTTGGCTTTGGTTTTTCGATTTCCGTTATTTTCAGGACATTCGGCGGGCCGTATTTTTTATAGACTACTGCTTTCATATTCATTGTTTTTTATATTGTGGATAGCTCTAGTTTCAATCAAATTGAATTCTTCAATCTGTTGGATGCTCAGTTTAGGTTCGAAGTCGAAGGTTGTACCTTTTCCATTCTTTTTCGGGCCCATTTCAATCCGAAGAAAGGCCTCAAAAAACGAATCCTTCTAAGAACAAACTCATAAATGAGAAAGCAACCTGCACCTGTAAAAGCTACGATACCTATGAACTTCAATGAGATAGGAATTTCCAAGGGTAATATAAAAAAAGCCCCTGCGTACAAGACAAACATGTGGATGATATAAACAGGATACGCCGCTTGGCTCAGATAACTTAAGGTTTTACTAGGTTTGTTCAGGTAGTTATACCCAAGGCCGAAAACTCCAAAAATCCAGCAATTTGATTCAATGGCCGTAAGATAACCTGGCGCTTCCGTAGCGTAAATAAAATAGCGGATACCGAACAAAACAGCGGCCAAACCAATATACAACCAGCGCCATTTTAAAACGGTCTGCCAAAATGTTTTGCCACTGTACACAAAAAGGAAACCAAAAAAGAAGGCGAGCAATCCAAGGAAAAAACCATGCCAGGTCTCAGCATACAATGCAAACAATTGGGGCTTCACCACTACAGCTTCTAAGACAAAAAACAACGAAATCATCAATGGCCCAGCAGGATTGCCCATCAATGTGGACAACCCTTTCTTGAACCTTCCGTTCTCGTTCTTTTTAAGATAGAAAAACAACGGCATTAGCAATAGAACATACATAAAGATATTCCCCAAGAACCATAAATGGCCTTGATGGGGAAAATATCCCAAGGGCATAGTATAGTATAGCTGAAAAATGAACATGTGTAAGGTAGTGATGGCAACAATACCAAATAGGAAAGGCAGGAGAATCCGCTTTGTACGTTCCAAAAGCAACTGTTTCCAATTTCGTTTGCGCATGGCAAAGTAAAGCCCCATTCCCGACACGTAAAATAACAATGGAATTCGCCAGACGTTTAGCATGGTCATCGGTTTCCATAAACCTTCCAAGAATAATTCATCGCTCTTTATAAAGCCGATGAACATGGCCCACGGTTGAAATATGATGGCTATATGATAGATGACTAGCAAGCATATAGCGATAACCCGTAGCCAATCGATATCGTATCTTCTTTCAGTTGTCATTGGAATATCTATTTTAGATTGATTACTGCAACATCATAGCAATGACCGGACGGGTTTTTTCGATTTCCTTCAAGTCAATTTGTAAACCCATTGGCCCTAGTTGTTGCTGCAGCATTTCATAAATGGGTTTTATTTCGGCAAAAGGTCCCATAATACTTTCCCTTGGGGTCATCCCAAAGTTGTTCTTTGCGGTCTTATCGGCTTTTGCATCAATAAGTAACTGTACGACTTCGACCCTACAAAAGAACGCGGCCGTGTGCAAAGCTGTCGCCCCATCGTTATTTTGGAGGCTTAAATCTGCGCCGCCATCAATGAGCACTTGGGCAATTTTATTTTTTCCAAAGCTCGATGCAGTAATTAAAGGAGTAGAACCGCTCATAGGGTCTTTTTTGTTCAAATCCGTTCCTGCTTTAATATGCTGTTTAACGGCTTCTACATTCTCGGATAGAATTGCGGCCTGAATATCCATTTCCGGTGCGGCGACTACCGACTTCGTTTCAGTAGGGTTGTTCGCCTCGGCTTTTGATCTGTTGCTGGACTGACCGCAGGCCGTTGTAAGTAGAAGTAACAGAAGAGACATATTTGTCAATATTTTCAAGGAATTCATTTTAATATTTTTACTCATGACTATGTTTTTTAATTTTAATAGGTATTCGTGAATATTTGATTTCATGATTATATTTTTATGACTATTGATATTATTTTTTTTTACTCGATAATCGAGATTTAAAATGCTCCGAAGCTTGCGTCGAAATCAATGTTAATTTTTTTCTAATGCCTCGGGGGCTTGCCCCAAGGTTATTTACTAATTAGAACCAGCTAAAGCCAATTCCTACACTAAATTGCACCACCTCTCTGTCAATGTTATTATCTAGCTTTACACCGCCCACGAGCAATTTGGATTGAACGTTCAAGGCAAATTTGTTTTTTCTGTACACCTCATAACCTGTACTCGCCATAACCGCTATTCCTGTATTCCAATCGTCATTTACATTATCTTTAATATCATATAATGCAGGCGAATCTATGGCCAGACCAACACCACCATGTATCCACCACCGGTCTTTTACCCAGTACTGAACAGAAGGTATGATGCCTCCAAAGTGTCGGTCGTTATCATTAACCGTGTAAATCATTCCAGGTGCAGACACGGTAATGCCGAAACGGTTATTTAACATATAACCGAGTTTTAATTCAGGGAAAGTTCCACCGCCTTGCACGTCATCAAAACTTTGGGGTCCAGCACTATCCTCTATACTGATAATACCCCCACCTAGACCAAATTCGAACATAAAACCATCTCGGTTAAAATTGTTTTGGGTATCGGTATTGTTTTGGGCAAATGTCATTGCCGATATCAGCGTAAAGGCAAAACATGCCATTTTAAACATCACTTGTTTTTTAATGGTTTTACGGATGGCCTTGTTGTTTGATCTTAATAAGTATTCTTGAATCTTTGATTTCATGATTTTGATTTTAATTGTTCATTATAAATTTTGTTTAGGTAAGGGATAGACGTTGATGAAGGCCTATCCCTTTTTCTAATCCTATGATGTAGGATTTTTAATGAAGGTATTCTTTGGGTGTTGCCCAACGGATTCTCTTCCTGTCCTTAAAGTTGATAAGGAAAGTGAACCTTCTAGATTCCGTTGGCGGTTGACCTGCCTGCCGGTCAGGCAGGTTAATGATTGTTTTACTCATGACTGTTTTGTTTTTTGATGTTTTCTTGTGGACCGTGCTCAGCGGTTAAAGTTTCTGTACTGCGCCCATTGAGTCCTCTTGCTGTTGCTGAAAGTTGAGAAGTACTGTCCTGTTCTTGATTCCGTTGCTGTTCTTGTGATTGATGCTTTCATGATTTTTATTTTTATATACTATTAATACTTGTTTTGAATCGTGATTAGCGATTAAAGTTCCTGTACTGTGCCCATTGTGCCCTTCTGCTAGTGCTGAAAGATGAGAAGTACTGTCCAGTTCTTGATTCCGTTACTGTTCTTGTGATCGATGCTTTCATAATTATTGTTTTAAATTGTTCGTTATGATTTTTGTTGGTACAAAGATGCCATGGAACTTGAAGCAAGCCCTATGAGCTATGAAGCGAACGATATGAAGTTTCGGGAGGGCATGAAAAATATGGCGCAGGCATATAAATTATGACGCAAAAGATGTCTTTTCCGTTAGGTTGACGATATTCGGGACAGCAGGTAATTCCCTAGATTTTCACTAATTTAGAGCCAGTAAAGAACAAAATGTCGAATCCATCGTCCAACACATCCACCTTTATTGATCAAGCGGAAGCCATAATTCTAAAGAATTTGGCCAATGAGCAATTTGGGGTTTCCGAGCTGGCAGATGCCACGAACATGAGCCGATCTAACCTGCTCCGGAAAATCAAGAAGCAAACAAAACTTTCCGCAAGCCAGTTCATTCGTCAAGTTCGCCTTAAAGAAGCGATGGATTTATTGAAGGAAGGCTCCTGGACGGTTTCAGAAATTTCGTATCAAGTTGGATTTGGAAGTACCTCCTATTTTATTAAATGCTTTCGGGAGCACTATGGATATCCTCCTGGGGAGGTTGGAAAAGATACGGTAGCTATAGAAGAAAAAAAGGCTGAAACTAGTTTTTTAAAACAGTACAGATGGCCTGTCATAGCTGCTGCATGTGCAGGAGTGCTACTGGTTTCCTTCCTGCTTTTAAATAAAGAGGATGCTGTAGAAAACACCGTAGGCAAACCAGAAATTGAAAAATCCATTGCCGTATTGCCCTTTAAAAATGAGAGTGCGGATTCCACCAACCTTTATTTCGTAAACGGACTAATGGAATCTGCTTTGAACAACCTGCAGAAAATCGAGGATTTGCGGGTCGTTAGCAGAACCTCGGTAGAGAAATACAGAAAAACGGACAAGGGTGTTCCAGCCATTGCAAAAGAACTTAATGTCAATTATTTGGTAGAAGGCAGTGGTCAACGCGTCGGCAATCAGGTTTTACTCAATGTTCAATTGATAGATGCTTCAACGGATACTCCTATTTGGGTGGAACAGTACAATCGGGAAGTTGAAGATGTTTTTAGCTTGCAAAACGATGTGGCCAAGAAAATAGCCGATGCCATTGAAGCGGTCGTGACACCGGCCGAATTGGAACAAATTGAAAAAAAGCCTACCGAAAATCTGGTAGCCTATGATTACTATTTACGGGCATTGGACCCTTATTATTCTCGGACTCCGGAAGGCTTGGAAAAAGCCATCCTTCTATTTGAAAAGGCGATTGAACAAGATCCGGAATTTGCCCTGGCCTATGCCAATATCGCCATTTCATACTATCTTCTCGAGATGTCTCAAGCCGAGAAACAGTATACCGAGAAGATTAACAACTATGCGGATAAAGCTTTGCTTTACGATTCAAAATCTGCCGAAAGCTTGGTCGCCAAGGCTTTTTACTACATACAAACAAAGGAGTACGAACTGGCATTGCCCCATCTTAATAAGGCACTCGAGTATAATCCAAATTCGTCCTTGGCGGTGCAAATACTTGCAGATTTCTATTTTCGCATGATGCCCAATACCAATAAATACCTTGAATACGCCTTGAAAGGAGTTCAACTCAACGTTGCCAGTGATTCAGTTACCCAGAGCTATACGTATTTGCAACTAAGCAATGCACTTATGTTTTCAGGATTTGTAGACGAGGCGTTAAAATACATCAACTTGTCATTGGATTACAATGCTGAAAATTATTTTTCGCCGTATGTAAGGGCATCTATCCTGTTCGCTAAGGATGGTAATGTTGAGCGAACTAGAAATTTGATGTTAGAGGAATGGAAAAAGGATACCACCAGGCTTGATATTTTACAGAACGTAGGACAGTTTTATTACATTGAAGAAGACTATGATTCGGCCTATTTTTATTTTGAAAAATTTGTCAAAGCAAGAGAAGCTAACGATCTAAACATTAATTTACAGGAAAACGTCAAAATTGCAACGGTCTATAAAAAGATCGGGTTAGATACAAAGGCTGAGAAAATTTTTAACGATTTTACGGAATATTGTGCGGCGGATAAATCTCCTTATAGAAGTGTTAATCTGGTTTGGAAATATGCCTATGAAGGGAATATCGATGAAGCTATCGAACAGCTCAGAATATTTTCCGAAGCAGAAAATTATATCTATTGGTTTTTGTTAATTGAGAATGACCCGCTGATTCAACCGCTGAAAAATCATCCTGAATTTGATGGCATTATGCAAAAAATCAAAGACAGCTTCTGGGAAAATCATGCTCAACTTAAAACCTCTCTTGAGGAAAAGGGGCTTATTTAATGGATTAAATCGTTCTTTTTAAACCGTGTTTTATTGACATAACTGTAAAATAAAATCAGTACTGTTTCAAAATTATAGCACTATATAGCCGCCATTATACAAAACAGTTATTCTGAAGCGCTTAACTTATAGGATGGACTCCTATTCGTGTTCTTTTTTTAGAAGTCTCATAAATTACCCTTTTATAGGACATCTTCGCATAAGTTTTAAGAAAGAACACTTTTACCCCACCCAGGTGTGGAAAAGTTCCCAATTTAGTTCTAATCGGAGTTCCCCGAGGATACAAATATTAAGACTATTTATCCGTAGACCTTCCTACAGTATAGCATAAAAATAAGACACGTTCCAGGTATAACTTTTACCGTTTCGGTATGTTTTGAAAGTGTACTAGAAAACAAAAAACCCTGATAATTAATTACCAGGGTTTTAAAAACATTTTGTCGGGGTGGCAGAGTTAGAACCTCCAACCTATCCCATTAATAACCAATGTGTTATAATCATTTTTTCAAAATAGGTAACCGAATAGGTCTACCTGAATGGCTTTTTGAAGCTTTCGTAACGTAAAAATAGTAAATGAATTCGAAACGATTCATATGGAATACAGTAAGTGTGATTTTTTACAAAACTGTCAAGATTATGTTATTTTATAGGAAAGCGACATCATATTGAAGTAGTTAAACCAAAGATTCCTGAAACCTGTTACAATATGTCCTCATAGTTCATTATCCCATTTCACAATGACGGTTTGAAAGTCGACCAAGACATTATCCATGTCTACATAAAGTATCTTTATAGTCGTATTTGTATCTATTTCAGTTTACTATCAATATTTAAATAATATTTAGTCTAATTCGGATTCCCGTACATGGAACCATTTATGACGTCTGTCTGTTGCAAGCGGAATTCTTTTGCTCCTGAACGAATTATCTTAACTCCACAAAATCCTAAGGTATTTCTTGTATCATTAATGGGATAGTTACTTATCAATAGCCCATATTCGTATTGATTCTTCTTAAAGAAGATATTACCGAAATCGTCATTTAAACTACAGTTCCAATTCTTATAGACACGATTACTATTCTCATTATAGCTAGAAGCTAATCGTATGGTAATTCCTTTTTGATTGAATCGTGTGCCTTTTGTGGACACGTTATAAAATGATTCTTCAAAGAAATCCAAGAGCCTGTGATATGCATCGTCATCGATAAATCCGAATAGATCCCGGGCTTCCTCTGTAAAAAGCTCCTCATAACCAAGTGTCTCTATTTCAACAATTGGAGTAAAAATACCTTCACTCTGAACATTAACGAAACGCGTATGGGTACTAAGACCTCTCACATTCTGATTGAATAAACCATTTCGCCAGTCTTCATCTGCAAATATTTCCCAATCTTGTTCAAATTGGGCATAATGATATAACAAACTGTGACTAGCTAAAAGTTTGAAATCACGATTATTATGATACCCACAAAACCTGCCGGTTATTCCTTGTGCACCATTTGCCAACTGTCGGTCTCTTGGCTCAATCCCAAATCTCACTTTTTCCTTTAAAATTCCTAAATCTTTTCCTGCTGTTAGGGCCTGTACAACTATTAAAACTACGCGTTGTCCTCTTTTAAGTATCAGGGAAGAAACCTCTTTAATACCTTCATTAATACTGAAATCGCAGGCATTATCAGATCCAATGGCAATAACTTTGCATTGTCCCTTGAATTGTAATTGCAGCTGCATTCTCAGTTCTAGTGCTCTAGTTGTATTGGATTCCCTAATTATGCCTAAACCATCCTGGAAGGTGATTAAATAATTGATGTACTCTTCCACTTTAGGATGTACAGAATAGATAATATCTTCTCCTGACCCTTGAGTTTGTAGTGCCCTAAAAGATGCAGGCAAATCCTCAATGATGTTATCACGAAGCATTTCAGAAATCCCATAATATTGAGGTGGACGTGCTCCCACAATGACGTCTACATCAGCGGCTCCGGTATATTGTGCATCTAATATATCATATGGTGTTGCACTTACTGCCAAGAGCTTAATGTCTGGTATTCTCCTTCTTAATTCAATAAAAAATGCGACTTGGAAACACGATTCCTCACCACAACCATATTGATCTTCGTCCCTTACTATCAATTGAACATCATATTCATTGACCACCTTATGCGGATTTGGATGATTGAAGAAATCACTCATTTTCATCACCTTTACATTTGAAGGTTGCATTTGGCCCAGGTTGCAATCATAATATTCGGATTGGAGGTTTCTGCAATTTTGATCATACAAATCTGTATCTCGCATACTAGTAACAAAAAGAACAGATTCATACTTCTTAATTAATCCTATCGCCGGTAATACATAATTACACAAAAAATAGACAGTTCCGGATTTACCACTTTGCATAGAAGCCACAAAGGCCATATTCTGATGTCCTTCTTTTAAAGAAAGTCCAATTCGTAAAGCATTTGTTATTTGATTGGGGAAAATTCCCGTACGCTTCGAATTATGAAGCGTATCAATGATGTTATCTTCTAAAGATTGGGGAGCATCAAGTTCGTTTAAAAGAGCCTCAATTTCGGAATTCCATTGTTTCTGATATGCTGTCATAATTGCGGTGTTTATGTTTAACACTACAAATATGTATTGGATGTGTGCATTGTATGTGCACACTAAGAGATATAACTGCGGCGAAAGGTTTTTAATTTGTTCACACTAATTGAAAAGATTAGAATTCCATTATTAGTTTAAGCCTACAACATAATGTGGATACTTTTCTTTAAAGCTCAAAATCGCTTTTCCGAAGGAACCTTCAGGGTTCTGAAGTTGAATGTAGCAATTTTCCATACTACGGGTTATAGCCATTAATACCCAAGTAGCCGCATACATTGCACGTCTTTTATCTGGTGTTAGTTGGTCGAATAAAGATTCTAATAAATAATTATCAGCATCTTTTTCGAGTGTTTTCTGTTCAAAAAACTCATCCAAATTAAAACACATTACTGACCAAGCTTCGATACCTCTACAAGATTCATAATAAATTGAACGAACAGATAAAGCACCTGGTGGACTTAAACTACGTTTATCTACATTACCTGTTGTATTCCAGAAAAATATATCTCCTATTTTAGATTGTGCTTCGCTAATAAGCGACCATTCATTTTTATATTTACCTGCATCTTTAACAATATTATCATATTCATTAACTGCTACAGAAGTTTCTTCTTCAATTGCAAATTCATTTTTACTGTTACTTTCGGCAGAAGTTAACAGCAATAACGATTCATAATTAGTACATCCTTGTCTTTCTCCAATGGTTTTTAGTTTCTTAACGAATTCTATATGTTTCTCGTTAGATTTTGAGAAATCAATGAATACACTTCCGTGATCTTCTGTATCTATTGGTTCAATATCAAGGTCAATTTCATACCAAGTAGCAATATGATTCGCAAGTGCTGCAATAGCGGGTTTCATCCTATACGATTTACGACGCTTTTGGTATTTATGATGTTCTATTTTTTGACTTCGGGATATATGCCAATCACACAATTGAGAATAACGAATTAACTGTTCCTTGCCACCATTAGCAATTACAATATTATTACTTCCAAAAATACTATAAAGAATATCCCGTTCTAATGGGTGACAATCTTGTGCTTCATCTATGTATGCTATTCTTCCCGCTCTAAAACCGCCTAATCCTTTTTTATAACGGGTTTTTAGCTTTTCAAAATTTATCTTACCACTACCATCTTTTTCAAGAATATTAGGTTGTAAAGCCATTACATTTTCTAATAAATCATATTTACTGACTACATCTAAATCGCTTAAAAATGCATCTAAATTAGAAGCTGCTTGAAGAATACGTTCCAAAACTTTATGGTAGTCTTTTAAGAATACATTTGAGCTTTCAAGGTTGCCAAGTTTATTTACTTTGTCATTTCGATATATTCGAAATTGTTTTGCAGTTTCTGCTTGGTTTGGTAATTTCTTTAAAGATTCCAAATGTTGAATAAATAAAATAGCTTCACGTTTTGTACCTTCAGCTGCATTCCATTTGCTTTGAACATACATTAATAGTTTAGCAAGACTGATACCATTTTCTGTATTTCTAACAGAATTAAAATATGTTTCAATTTCTATCCATCTGGAATCTAATGTTGCTGTTAATTCATTTATCCGTTTTTCCGTAAGTAATAATAGTACTCCTAATTTTTTAGCAACTCTATAAAAATAACCGTGAATTGTGTAGGTGGTAGTAGGTTGTTTTGCTTGTCTGTCGTCTGGTGATAAACGATTTGTAAAACTTTGTATTTGTGAGGAAATATCATAGACTAATACGTGATTGTAGGTTAAAAACACGCCTTTACGACCTTCAACACTTAATCGTAACATCCATTTTAATATGTCTGATGATTTACCTGTTCCTGCTTTTCCATTAACTTCAACTAATTTTTCTCCTATACTTTCATAAGCTTTAATAGAAGCACCATCTAATTTACTTTGGATTCTGTCAATTTTTTTTTTGGTTATATAACCATCAATACTGTCTTTAGAAGCTCGCTCAAATATTTGTTTAATTTGAATCTCGAATAGTATATCACTATCATACCATTGTTTATAACCAGGCCATTTAAAATAATGATTTAACTTAATTACTTCTTCTACTTTATCATAGGTAAATTGCTTATCAATTAGGATGTTATTAGTGGTATAACAACTTGAAGCGTTTTTAATCCAAGTTATAGGATGAACGGTTATATACCTTCTTTCTAACTTGCAATTGCTACTTAAATAGTTAGTTAAACCCCATTTAATTTTATTGGCGTTGTCCTCAAAATCCACATAAGCACCATCTATTTCTACTAAACCTCCATCTATTTTAATATTAGAGTTATTGTATTCATTTACAATTGATACTGCTATGATTTGATTCTTCACATAATGCCTATCATCTACAGTTTCTACTCTATACCAACTTTTCTCTTTTTTATGGATATTTAATAGAAAAATAAAATCAACACTTGCTTGTGACGATACTGAAACTGGGAAATTATTTAAGATAATCACTTCAGCTTCCTTACAGGTTTCACTTAATTTTTGAATTACAGATTCTTTTAAAGCATCATAATTTAAATCTGCATTTGTACCGTTTATTTTAGAAAAGTGAAGCTGCATACATTTTTGTTCTTATTTACCGACAATCTAGGAATTCACTATAACTTTAATAATGAGGTCATACCCTACTTACACTAATAGAACTTCGTATCAGCCGGAATTATTATTAATAACATCAATCAAGGACACAATATTTCGCACATCTTTTTCCTCAAACAAGCCAATTATGCCATCATCACTTGCTTCATTGAATGGCGGCTGTGTTAATAGCTTTTTTTCTAATGTGCCGTTCGTATTGAGATAATTAATCAGTGTTTGAATAAAAGTAATTTGCACCGGTTTAAGATTCTTATCAGCTATGAAATCAGCAAATAAACTATTGACCACTTCGATGTCCAAACCAACTACACTTCTAATAAATTTACCTAAAGGCTGATCCCCATATTCATTTTCATATTCCTCTTTGGTACCAAGTTCATCATTGAACAAAAAGGATTCTAAAAGTTCCAATTCTTTTGGTGTAATTGGAACGTTTTTGTGAAGTTTATCAATGACCAGATGTGATTTATTTTTTCTGATAAACGACTCTACCCTGTCCTTATAACTTCTAAGACGGGCATATGTTGGCAGAATATCAACTTCTCTAAGTTTATGATACTGTAGTTCATCATCAAAATCTGTGTAGACTGTCTTAACCTCTTGTTTTTCAATAAACTTCAATAAGTCCCTTAATTCTACTCGAATGTGTTCGGTCACATTTACGTTTATGTTTCTCCAAAACTCCTCTTCTTGAACTTGTCTTATTAGGGTAAGTTTCTCATTAACTTTTGGAATATTCCTTTTCTTATACAGGTTATTAGCTATATTATAAATTTGTTTAACATAGATTTCTTCCCCTTTTCTATTCCCTGAAAGAATTACAAGTTGAAAATTGAGAACCAATAGATCAAAACGTTTTGCCAGCTCATCATCTCCTTCATTGTAGGGAGCTAAACCAGAAAGATTAGCGCCTAAATCATGAACATCTCCCACACTCAAATTATCCCAGCGTTCTCGGTTCTTAAATTCGGTTACGAGGGCCCAATGCTTCCTAACTTCAAATCGATCTTCAGAAAGGTCATTAATAATTTTATGTAGCTGATCGGTATAATTCTGTGCTAATTCATCCTCTTCGAATGTAGATTCTGAATTATCCCTAATAGACATAACTACATTTAATTTAGCTTCAAATATCTTTTCCGATAATGTCTTTGAAGTAGTTCCTTTTACACCATCTGGAAATTCATTAAAAAAACTGAAATTATCACAGATATCAAATATCATAAAATATTCCTTATCCAATCCTGGACCAAACAAGTCTGGTCTTAATCGCGTTCCCCTACCAATCATCTGCCAAAATTTAGCATATGATTTTACCTGTTTAAAGAATACCAGATTAGTCACTCTTGGAGCATCTACACCTGTATCCATCATATCTACTGATACTGCAATTTGGGGCTCTAATTGAACTTTGTCCTCACAGAATTTTTCAAGTAAATCTTGTGCTTTGGTTTCGTAATTATCAATGACACGTAAAAATTTACCAGAATATTCAGGATAATTTTTATTGAACCTATCTTCAATAAACACAGCATGTTTGTGGTTTTTTGCGAAAATAATAGTCTTCCCTAGTTTATCTCCCCCTTCAACTTTTAGGCCATTGTTCATCAGATGGTCCAGTACCAAATCCACTGTTTGGTTATTGAATAAAAACTTATTTATGGCTGATTTTCCAATTTCTATATCATCGTCATCTCCAGATGCCCCATCTAAAAAAGTCTCCTCAAACTTCAGTTTATCCGCTTCGGACAACTCGCTATATTTTATTCCTTCATGAACAAACTTCACCGGTACATCAATCGCCTTAGGAGGTACTAAGAACTTATCTTGTACGGCCTGGTTCAGCTCGTATGCATACGTTGGGTTATCATCTTCAATTTTAAATAAGGAATAGGTATTGTGGTCTATGTCCTTTTTAGGTGTAGCGGTCAAGCCAATTAAAATAGCATCGAAATATTCAAAAATCGCTCTATATTTTTGATATACAGACCGGTGTGCCTCGTCGATTATAATCACATCGAAATGACCTGAACTATAAAACCTGCCATCATCATTTTTGATGCTATCAATCCGGTTCATTATCGTCGGATAAGTAGAAAATACAAGTCTTGTGCCATTATCCTCCTTTTCTTTAGTTAGGTCAATAGCACTTAAATGAGGTACATACTCCTTAAAAGCATTTTTAGCTTGAGTAACTAAAGCGTTCCTGTCCGCTAAAAATAAAATACGCTTTGCCCAATTGCTTTTGGTCAGCATATCTACAATGGCTGCAGAGACTCTCGTTTTTCCGCTCCCTGTAGCCATTACTAATAAAGCCTCTCTATTTTTCCCTTTTAATTCACCATCATGTGTGATTACTAAAGCTTCTGCAACCCGTTTTATCGCTTCTAATTGATAAGGTCTCCCTGCAATATCCCTATTGACTTGAAATTGTCTTAAATCCTTTCTGGTAGTTCTTCGCTCAATAACATATTGAAGTTCATCTTTTGTATAAAAGCCACTTACTTGTCGTTCTGGATAGAACAAATCATCCCATATATGTGTTTCGAATCCATTGGTATAAAATATTATTGGGCGTTGGCCCGTCATTTGCTCTAGACAATTCGCATATAAAAAAGCCTGATGCTTACCTTTTTTAGGACTATGAAGTGTTTTTTTAGCTTCAACAACTGCTAGGGGCATGCCATTGTCATCCCAAAGTACATAGTCTGCATATCCTATGCCAGAAGGATTAACCGATAAGGGCATTCCAGAAACTTTATATTCTAAGTCTCGGCCTAGTTTTAGATTATCCCAACCGGCCTCTTTGAGTAATACGTCTATAAATAGTTTACGCGTCTCAATTTCCGAAGTTAAAACAGGTACTACCTCTTCAAAATCAACCTCTATTTGACGTTCTACCTTTCGCTCTTTTAATTGTTTTTGTTGTTGTTCAACTTGAAGCTTTAGTAAATTATTTTCCTTTTGAAGTTCATTAGCTTTTTCTAACTGTATCTTTTTTTCCGATAAAAGTTTTTCTATAGCATCTGATTTCTCTTGAAGTTCTTTTCCTGTTTTATCATGTACTTCTCCGGTAGGTATTAGTGCCTCATTGAATAGTGGAATAACAGGACTTATTTCATTGTAGTTAATTCCAATGAAGGATAGGAGTCTAAATACGCTTCGAAGGCAAATTAAGGCTTCCTTGTTGTTTACTCTTTTACCGTGGGCCGCAGCATTTCCAATCTTTCTTACTAATGTTAATTCATTAAGTAATGTTGATTTTATATCATTTTTGAAATCCTCATGATACATAAGGGCTGCCAAAGTCGTATCATAAGGTCGCTCATAATCTGGATCGTTATCATATAGCCAATTCACCGTAAGTTCCAATGCAACCCTGCATTGTAATGCCGCATATTTTGGTGCTTTAAACACATACTTTTCCGCCTCAGAAGCTTCTCTAAAGAGATCTGGAAAATCGTTTTGTATAAAGCTAAAATTGCTTTGCATATAATTTTTCATGAATAATTACGCAACAAACTACGTATTGCAAGATACGCGATTGACATTTTCTAAAAATGTTTTACAATTTAATTACGATTTTCCTTTCACTATTATTTATCAAAAAATCCAGCTGTGAAAAAATCACTTGTTTCTGTTCTTCCGAAATTGGCAATTTTCTTATTTCCACTTGTTCTTCAATTAATTCTTTTCGTTTCAGTCCATCAAAATTGAACCCTAATTCTTGTACAATACCAGTATAGTCCTTTAAATAGTATTTATTTTCAAAATAATTTACTAATGTGAATTCTAATCCATTGGCCTCTGCAAATGATTTAAAACGATCAATATTTTCTAAGAATAAACGCTGTTTAATATCATTTAAATCATTAACGAATTTCTTTCGACAAGCTTGTAGTAAAGAATTCCTTCCAGATAAACCAAAGGAAGTAGCCACCTGATCAAATTGATCAAGTAAATAAGAAGTCTTGCTTTGCTCCTTCATCTTTTTTAGCCTTTTGGGTAAATCATTTCTTGTATGACCGACTTCCCAACTTTTACCACCAATAAATTTTGCGCTTAGGGTACCTCTTTTACTCATCACTATAATTTTAACTCTACTTAGACCTAATATAGATTAATTTACCTAATCCGTATTTCGCCACTTCATCATAGCTTCCTGCCTTTCTTCGCCGGTTAGAACGCTTGATTGAAGTTATTTTTTTGTTTAATTTAAGTGGCCCGCCGCCTAATTTAGCTGCGAATTTTATTAGAATTCTTTTTTGTAATAAGGGCTTCAAAGCTTCAAATTGTTCATTACTCAAAGAATTACCCATATAAGAATCCAAACGTGCCGCTGATAATTCTCTCTTAATAAGAGGTTTTGAAATCTTCAAATACGTACAAATAAAAACAAGCGGAACCCCCTTATAGCAATTAATATCCAGCGCCCTTTCATCTGACCAACCGGGTGGTAGATCCAGTTGTTTTACATTTACACTAGTTATCTTTTTATTTGCCTTTAAATGGCTGTTAACGATGTCTTCTTCCTTAAAATTCTTTAATTCCTCTGGTGAGGATAGTTTGAACTTGAGCAAGAACAATTCCATCAAGCTATGAGCTTTTTCAAGTAGATTCTTCTCAGGATAGTTAGAAGCCAACTTTTCTTTAAGTTGTAACAAGTCTTCTTCAGAGAAGTAATCCTTTCTAAAAAACTGTTCTATTTCTGGAAACTTTTTTAACAATACTTCTTATTAAATTCTACAACTCCCTTTTAAATTTCTCTATCAGCAGCATATTATACACTCACAACGTGTTCTTCAGCTTAAGATTAGAAATCGCCATTAAATAAAAATACTTCTATATTTTCCGCCTCAACTTTTAATTCATCAGCCCAATGGTGTATTAACGTATTATAACGTTCAAAATCTTCATATTTGTTTGATGGGCCAATACTTAGCAAACTCATTATACCCTCTGTATCCAATAGTTTTGCCAACGCCCTAGCTACTCTTATATCAAAAATTAAAGTATAGTCTTTTTGATTTCTAGCTCTTGTTCCAAAATATAGAAGCTTTGATATATAACTGATATTCAATCCATTTATTTTAATTAGGTATTGGTGAGCCTCTTTAATTTTACCTTCTGCAATACATTCAAAAGCATCATTAATAATTATTCGATTTTCATTTAAGCTTAAATATTTATTTGTTCTATAGGTACCGTAACCGGTATCTGCAAACCCCCAAATCATAGTCATGGTAAACGGATATAAATAATCACTTTTACCTTTAAAATATTGTGAAAATGAATTGATAACGTCTATTCTGGAAATTTCTTGATTACTATGTGCGTTCACCGAATTTTTCGCATCATTAGTAAGCTTGTCCCACCTACTCGCATCATAGAAAAATTTAGAATCTAAGAGAGGGGTTAGTTCTTGTATTTGTGTACTATATTTTGACAAAGCACTACTCATACCAACTCCCCTTTAAACGCCTTTTGCAATAAGCTGTTAAACAATTCTTCCGATTTTTTAAGGCTTTGTTGATCTTGGACTTTTTGAGCTTCTATAGCATGAACTCTTTCTGCAAATTGTTGTTGGAGTTCAGTAGAAGGGGCTATCACATCTCTAGTTGCTAATCTACCCATACTTATTCTACCACGAGTTTGCCCTAGTATCAAATCAGATAGGGAACTTACGAAAGACTTATTGTTCAAAAGATACGTTAGGTAGGTTGTATTAAACACTTCTTTTTCAGGTCTACATATAAGGCAATCTGCCTTATTTATTGCTAGTGGAATATGGTCAGGAAGAATACATGCTCTTAGGTTTGGTACGCCCATGGTTCCAATCAAAATATCTCCGGGAATACAATGATTATTCTTAAGTGTATCCGCATGAACTTTTTTGATATAGATTTTATCCTCATCATTAAAAACTCCAACACCAATGTTTTGCAGACGGACAATCCTTACTCCTGACATTACATAATGTTCTGATTTCAGATTTGATCCAAATGGACCGTCGCAAAATTTTTCACAGTTTGCCCGAATATTTTTTAATTTCCATCTCTTAGGATTTCTAACAGGATCCCCAAACATATCCACAAAAAGACTTTGGGTAAGCAAGTCATATTGTTCAATTAATTTTTTGTCAAGTTGGCGTAGTTTGTCTGCTTCATCTAAAATGGCTGCTATTTTTTTTTGTGTTTCTAGGGATGGAAGGAATACTTTAAGCTTTTTAAAGTTCCCATTATTGATTGCTTTTTGAGTTGCACCAGTACATAATTCATCCTTATCTCTTTGGAATGAATCTGATAAAAATATATGTTTCAAAAAATTTAAATATGAAGAATTTTCTTTTGGTCTGAGCACTAGAAAACCTGTTGAAACCATAAAGTCTGACTCCTTATCCGAAATAACTTTAACCTTTACAGTTCCTTTCATTCTAGCTAGGATAATATCTCCAACCTGAACATTTTGATTTGCCCTTGAAGGTTTGCTTTCAAAGTCAAACTCTCTTACTTCTTCAATTTTATCAATATTTAGGCCACCTGTATCTAAATATTTCCTTTTCCCTTCAAATGGTTTTACTCTACTATTAATTATATCAACACATTGAAGTATTTTAGTTTCATTTATCATTTAACAACCCCTCTAAAGTTAATAACGCATTGATTCTGTCTTTGTCCAATTCTTTTATAGTTTCAATTATGTCAGAAGGGGCATCATATTCAATTTCTTCATACACAATCTCCTTATAACGGTTAATGGATAAGTCCCACTCGTTTTCCTTAATGTCATTAAAAGTCACTAAAAAACTTTGGTCTATGCGTTTTCTATCTGCTTCAGCTTCTAAATTGTGGTAGCGTTTTAAGATATCTGGGATATCATTATCACTAATGGCATTGCGTTTATCATCTAAACTGTAACCATCAGCTTTCATATCGTAAAACCATACCTTATCAGTCCCTCCAGAATTGGTCTTGGTAAAAAATAAGACGGCAGTACTTACGCCTGCATAGGGTTTAAACACGCCGCCTGGCATAGAAATAACTGCTTCCAGTTTTTGGTTATCCACCAACTCCTTACGAATGCTTTTATGGGCATTACTACTTCCAAACAACACACCATCTGGGACAATAACAGCTGCACGACCACCTACTTTTAAAGTGCGCAGCATTAAGGACAAGAACAATAATTCCGTCTTTTTGGTTTTGGTGGTTTGCAATAGACTACTTTCTACTTCATCATAATCCAAACTGCCTTTAAAAGGCGGATTTGCCAGAATTAAGGTATAGGCATTCTCTACGTTTCCATTGGCTTCGCTTAAAGCATCTGTCCCAGTAAGCACAGGGGTTTCTATACCGTGTAATTGCAAGTTCATCGCTGCAATACGGAGCATAGAAGGATCAAACTCGGTACCGTGAAACATGTTAGAGTTAAAATGTTCCCTAAAGGTTTTGTCTTCAAACCAATCATTATGATTATCGTACACATACTCGCCGGCACTTACCAGGAATCCTGCTGTTCCACAAGCTGGATCACAAATAATATCATCCTTTTTTGGTTGCACCATAGCTACCATCATATTGATAATATGGCGAGGTGTACGGAATTGTCCGTTAGTTCCTGCTTCTGCAATTTTTGAGAGCATGTACTCGTACAAATCACCTTTGGTGTCTCTATTATCTAAAGGCAATTGGTCAATTTGCTGCACCACCTTATCCAATAGTTTTGGGGATTGAATCATGAAGATGGCACCTTTCATAAACTTAGTAAACTCTCCACCTTCAGCACCGATGGTTTTCATGAAATCAAAAGCTGTAATATCATCCAGTTCACGTCGTTGTTTTGTAAACAGATCAAACATTGCTTCCGGGTCTTTATTCTTGAAGTTGCTCCAGCGCAATGCACTTTGCGCTTTGGTATAAATAGGCTTTTCAATAGGCACACCCAATAGGTTCGCCTTTTTCTCCATTAGTATTTGCTTATCATCTAACTGCTTGATGAAAATAAGGTAAGTAAACTGCTCTATAACGGTTAATGGGTTAGAGATGCCTCCTGTCCAGAAATCGTCCCAGATTTTATCTATTTTACTTTTTATTTCTCCTGTAATCATAGGTAATCTATTTTTTTAAATTCTTTAATTCCTTTTCTTTTTGTTCAATTTTTAATTCACTTTCACTTGATAGAGAACTAAAATCAAGACGTTTTGCATGAACTTTGGAAACTTGTGCTCTATTGTTAGACTGCTGGTCTTTTAATTTTCTTTTCGAAGTTTCAATAGTATCAATCTCCTCTCGTAAACGATTGATTTTAGATTTTAAATCTTCAATATCACGGTCTTTACCATCTATCATTGAATCCAATTCACTAATGTCCGCTTCAATAGTATGGATTGAACTATTCAAATCATTTTGTTTTATGTCAACAACATTGATTTCATTTTTTAACTCCTTAATTTGGTTTTCAATTTCCGTAACCTTCATAATTCTTAAACCGGCCAAGTAATTGAAAGCCATTTCAGCTTTGGTGAAGTTTCCAATTAAGACATTCTTAAATGTACTTTCCAAACCTTTGTAAATATCGATGCTCTTATCTCTTATATCAGGCCAATTCCTTACACCCTTATACGCCCTGATGAGCGGAATAGCAGCAATAGCAAACCCGATTGGCCCTATAACCGTAGAAATAACTGAGGACATTGTTGTATAAACTGAAAAGGCCAGTGTAATATTTAAAGCTGCAGAAATAGCACCTACTGATGAAGAGGCTAGCAAGTAAATTCCCATTCCTGATATTTGTGCTGCCCCCAGTGTAGACAGAGCTGCAAGTGAAGCTACTTGGTCTTTTGATAGGCCCTTATTTTCTAAATGAACTAAAAACTCCTTTTGCTCATCTACCGATAATTGCTGAAAATTAGTTTGATAAAGAGACACAAATAGTTCAGACTCTTTTTCATAGGCCGAATCGGTAGCTGACAAATAAATATTGTTTTGTTCAGCTATCTTGTCCATGAATTTCAAATAGTCCATGGGGTCATTAAAAAACCCTTTTACCGGAGATAATACTTTAGATAATTTTCTTTCTAGGCTCGCTACAGGCTCTTTTTCACTTGGTTTGATTTCAAATAATTTAAACAAGACCTTTAATTCTTCTCTCGAAAGCATTTCTAAGGGGTAATTCATGTCAGATGTTGTTAGTTATAAAAAATTAGATTTTGTTGCCAACATTAAAGGTTCTCTTCATACGTTTTTTTGAACCAAAGTAAGATTTCAAAGAGCCCATTCCTTAAAGATTCTACCGCATAATTGGATATCATATAGACATCATTGTGTTGATTTTCCAAATAGTGAATATAGCTACCACAGGTATAATAAATCCATTCATGTAAATTTTGGATTTCACGTGTTTGATATACTAGCGATGTAGGATTCCATCGATTCTCCCTGTCCTTGGTTACATTACCTGATAGGTGTCTTATTATAGTGTTGAACGAATCACTGGCATTCGGAATAACATTAATAGCTTGTAATTTCACAAGACAACTTTCATGTATACTTCGAATATTTGTAAGCATCCCTTTTAGATCAGAATTGTTCGAGGGTAAAGGCTTAATTAAGAGGTTCATAACATTTTCTTGAACTGAATAAGGTAAATAGCCAAGTTCAAATATTTTGAATAATTCAGGATTGTTAATTCGTGCTTGGGTTTCCGGAAGTTTATCGGCTTCATCAACTAACTTGTTCCACAAATCTTCATATTCTTTTGCCCCTCCTAGTTTGTCAAAGACTTTCCCATCTTTAAATGCCGCAGCAAATTTGTTCTCTTTTTTTGTAAACGAATCCTGCCCGGACAAAATAAACCAAGGCAACTTTTTACGAGTCTCTAACCGGAGTAGTGCTTTAGCGACTTTACCCATGGCAACGTCTTGGGTAGGCGTTCCTTTTTCAGAGGAGGTTTCATAGAAAATGCCATCTAGCAAAGCCGCGTCGTAGGCCCCTATATTTTGCTCTAGTTCGGTAATACCATCTTCAGCATTACCATAACCAACTAAATGGATTCCCTTTAAATGGGCACTTTCACGAATTCTTTTTCGATCTTGATGTTCGTCATCAAACCAAATAACCTTATAAAACTTACTCATTCTTCAAGTATTGGAAAGCTAAAACTAAACTTTGTTACACAATCATCTTTTGGTCTTTGAATATTCCTGCCTAATATGTTGGAATATCTTATTTCTGGGGCATTATCTGTCCCTAAGTCATCGACCAGGAACCAATCTGCTTTATGTTTTCTGACAATTTCATTAACTAACCAAAGGCCAAAACCATCTCCTTGTTTACTGCTATTACTAAATCCCCTTTTTTTAAGAACATCTAAAGTTATGTTCTTAGGCATGCGTTTTCCGGTATTGGCCATCGTGAAGAAAATTCTTTCGTTGGCCGTATCTTCATTATATCCCCAAACATAAATTTCAATCAAATTTTTTTCACCCTCTATAAAAGCATGTTTAACGGCATTGTCAATCATATTATCCAATAGTGTATTGATCAACTCCTTATTACCTAATACGTACTCAAAATGTGTATTTGGACTGCTGTTAAAAAAATCTCTATCAAAGTCAAATTCAATCGAATATCCCAAAGACGTTCTGTTTTCATTTTTGCGCTTTATATAATTGTCAATATGCTTCAGCAAGTTTAGTTTTTCAAGCTTCTTTTGCTCAATGCTTTGTGATGAACTCAATTTGGTAGCAATTGTATCTAAAATAATAGCGACATGTTTTTTTGAATCTTCAATGTGTTCACCCAGCGTATATAAGTGATTATCTGAAACCTTGGCATCCAAAATTTGTGGCATCTCATTTTTAGAAATGTTCTTGATGATGGTTTCGATGTTATTTAATGCATGTTCCAGATCAGAGAGGGGCCCTGCAACCGTATGTCTTAAATAAGAATTCTGTTCAATAATATTCGATTCAAGGTCGTCCACCTGTTTTTCCAAACCTTGTATTTTACCGATTTCTTCCCGTTGCTCCTTTAGGGAAGGAAGATGGATTTTTAAATTCAGAAAATCTTGTTTTCGCAGCCTGGGAATAACTCCCGTTACTAAAACTTCGAGTTGGTCTTTAACTTTGGTTGAGTTCAGCTCTCTAACCAACCAATTGGGGTCAACAAGTTTTTCATTTATAGTAAAGGGGATAACATCATTTGAAATATGTATAATTTCATTGCCTGGGCTTAAGAATGAAGGTTTTAAATTGCTTCCTATTAATGACACCAAATAAGTGTCTTCATTAATGAATTTTCCATTCCTAACCCTTTTATTTTCAATGAATTCAATATTTATATCAAAATCTTTTGGGTCAACTTTTAAATCCTTTGTAGAAATATGTTTGAATTCCATAAAGGGTGACCTCTCCGTATAATTAATTTCATCTGTATTTTCAAAGTGTTTTAATGCTTCTCTAAAAGAAATAGTTTTTTCAATCTTTATAACATCTCTTAAAGCAGTTCCCTTTATTCTGTCTACCCAATACCTTTTAAGATTTAAATAATAATCGTTTTCTGCTATAAGGTCTTGACTGACAAATTCCGGTAATAAGGTACCTTCCGGAATATAGGCTGTCTCGGGTTCATTGACATGGCTATCTTGTACACCTAAGGTCTTCCTTATCTCGTCGAGCAAGCCCTCTGCATTAAACCATTTGTCATACCGGTTTACTTTAGTAACATATTCAGAACCATGAAAAAATACTATTTCGTTTTTATGTGTTTTATTTTTGTTGATTAACAAAATCTCAAAAGGGATGCTAGTATGCATTAATAGGCCACCCGGGAACGAAATTACAGCCTCTAACAAATCCTTATCAACTAAAAACTGTCTTACTTTTTTGTCACCATGGCCAGTTAAGAATACTTGGGGTACAATCGTTATTAATTTACCCTTGGCCTCTAACAATTTTATTCCCTCTTTTAAGAAAAACCCCTCAACAAATTTTTCTCCTGAAAATTCTGCTTGTTGTTTTTTTGAAAGGCGAAGTCTAAAAGGAGGATTGGCAATGACTAAATCAAATTTTCTGGAAGATGGCCAGTTTCTAAAAGAATCAGCATTTAAGAAATCACTATGAGAAATCCTGTTATGCGCATTGAGCCGGAGTACGGCAACTGCCCAGGTTAATGCATTTATTTCATGTCCAAGATATTGCTGATGTTCTGTTAATTCAATTCCAAAAGTTCCTAAACCTGCAAAGGGATTAAAAACACTAGCGTTACCTTCTAAATTCGCCAGCATTATCAAGAACCTACCAATCTCTATTGGTAGCACGAACTCACCCCCTCTTTTACCTTGTACCCCTACAATGATTTCCAGAAAAGCATCGAAAACCTCTTCAAAATTGTCACTATTGGCATATTGTTCCAATTGTTCAATCATGTCAGATTGGAAATATTCAATGATGACCTTTGAAGTACGTTTGTCTTTAATAGTTTTATTAAAGACATCGTTTACCTGTAAGAAGATTTTTTTTTCTTCCGGTATATTTTTAATAGCAAACCTGGTCTTTTCGTAATATAGATCAAGTCTGTTCTCCTCTTTTCCAAAAAGCGTGTTATCATCATTTATAGAACTTTTTTCGGTAATTACTTCTAATTCTAAGCCCTCTTTGAAACAGGTAAGTATATATAAAACCAGATAAACGTTTTCATTCGACATACCAAAACTGTAAAGCTTATCTATAAGCTTAATATATTCCTCTTTTTGTATGTTAGCGTCGTTGTTCAAGCTATTATTCATTTAATAAATTATCGTCTGTATTTACCAATTCTAAGGCCCTGACATTCTGTATTGCATTGCCGGCTATCCCCTTAATAGAACCATACATATGAATCGTATTCGATACCACCTTTTCAATTTGCTTTTCCCTCTTCTTCCATATTCGTTGCATTGCATTCTTTTCTTTTAACAAATCTTCCTGCATTTGAGTAAAGCCTTCTACAATTCCTTCCACTTGTAATTTGAATTCATTACTGGTAAGGAAGTCATACAGCATCACCATTTTTTCTCCTTTATTCTCTTGAGAAACTATGGCAGTACTTATTTGAACAATGGATTCGCGTAATACGGCACTTAATCCTTTAAATTCTTCATAGGTACAAATCCAAATGCCCTCCTTCATCCCCATTCTTTCCATGTCTGAAGGTAGGACTTCGGTCACCAACACGCCAATATTGGCGTTGGTATCCCGGATATCATTTTTAAACTTTTCAATCCATGCAGGTTGAAAGGCCTTAGTACGCTTACTTTCGTAATAAATGGTGCCACAATTCTGCTGCTGCCGGGTATTTACAGTTTGAAGGCAGTCGGCACCATTTGCACCTTTCTTTACCTCATCGATAGTATCTAGAGGAAATTGCAAGGCCAACCATTCTTCCATGGCCAATTCTTGTACTTCCCCTTGCAATTGCATAGAACCTTGCTCATGCTTTCTTTTCATTTCTTCCATGAGTTTCTTTTGATCGGCCAATTGCTTTTCGTATTCCTTTATTTTAAGTTCGTTACGTTCATCTGAAGCCTTTTTAGCCTTTTCCTGTGCTTCTTTTAGGGCTTCTGATAGTAACAATTGAGATTCAGCTTCAATTTCTGTACGCATCTCATCCTTTTCCCGTTTTAATTTGGAAATCTCCGCTTGGGCCTTATTAAATTCCTTTACTTTTTCAGATTTTTCCTTAAGTTCTTCCTGAAGGGCCTTTAATTGTTCGGCACTTTCCTCCGAAAGTTCCTTTTGAAGCTTCGCTCTTAAATTAGCCTCCGCTTTATTGGCAGCTTCCTTTAATCGTTCTTCAAAGGCTTCTTGAGCCGCTTGTAAAGTTTCTACTTGTTTCCTCCAAGTGTTCTTTTCATTGGCATATTTTAACTGATATTCTTTTCGTAACCCCTCTTCTAGCTGATGTTTCAAAATATCATTGACATCAATTTGCGTTCTACATTCTGGACATTGTATTTGCGTGGTATTTTCCATAACAATAAAGATTTTAAGATTAGAGTACAAACTTAAAATCAATCCATGCAGTGTATCTGCATGCTAATATATTTCATTCATTTTTTTTACTTTCTCAGCCAAAACTTCTCGTACTATTACCGGCGATACTACTTCAACATCTTCTCCAAAAGACAATATAGTCTGATATAATTCTTGATTGGGTATTACCTCAATTTCTACTGTTAAACCAGAAGTATCCTCCCGATCTAACTTTTGACTTTCATGAATGGCCTTGGTCGTAACATATTTAATCCTTCCTTCAGAAAATTTCAATTTGATTTTTTGTAGCTCCTCGTTATTCGGCCTCGTTACTCCAATAATATCTTCAAAATATTCCTCCCAATTAATATCCGGTATTTGAAATGACCTTCCTTTATCCTCTATCCGATTAATTCTATCCAACGGATAATTTGAAATGGCCTGAAAATTTTCATTGTAGCAAAATAAGAACCATCTGTTATTGTATTGTTTTAAATGATAAGGATGTACCAATACTGTAATTGATTCCTTTTTATAGGGTTGGTAGTCCAATTCAGTTACTTTATTCTTAATAATCAAATTAAAAATAGTTCCCAGATGCTCTCTTCCTTTTAGATACTTATTTTCCTGGTAACTTATTGCAGAATCATGGGCATTTGCCACTAATTCGAATGCTGCCTCCATTCGCGGAATTATTTCCTCTATCCAATCAAATCCTTCTCTTCTCCGATATCGACTCAAAATAGCTATGGTAGTTTGTAATTGCTCACTATCATTCTGATTTAAAGGATGGTCTGCGATTGAAAATTCTTTACTGGCATATCTCAATACCTTCTTTTTTCCATCTTTTAAATTTTCATTCAATTCGACTCCAAAAAATTCCTGCATAAAACTTATGTCATACTTTAGTTGTCTATTTTGAATACCCTCGGTTCCCATTTCGAGTAAAACTTTATTTACCTCTTCCAGCAAATCTTCATAAGTATACCTACGCTGAAAATTACTTAGACAATTGTCCAAGACGTTATAACGTATTTGAGCATGTTTGTTAGTTGCCATAACTCAAGTAATTTTAAATAAATGGTTTTACAAATCAAATTTAGTGAAAACATATGCAGGGATTCTGCATAGCTATAATTAAAAAGGAAAAACATGCTTGTAATTCTAAAATTAATAAAAAGGTCTAAACATTTATTAAGTTAAATTGATATCAGTTTTCCTCAGCCCATTCCCACTCCATTCCGTTACTCTCCATTCCGGGCAATACGCTTCTTACCCTATTATCTTGGACACAATCCCCGTTTTTGACTTTCCATTCCGTTAACCCTTCCCGATGCTCTGGGAAGGAACACCTCATTACACGCCAAAACCGTGAATTAAGTCCGCTTCAACTGAAATTGATATGTAGTGTTTTGTTCCGCTTCAAGAGGCCTTTGAAACTTCACGTTTAAGGGTTTCAATCTACTGCCCTACCCGCCGCCATTCTCCTTTTTTTGACGGCGAAAAAACAACATTCACTCTTGCACGACGGCATAAACCAGGGGGCCCCTGCCCCACTTATTTATACGTCTTAACCAAGCCTGAATATTGTAGTGGTGTAAGCAACAAAAAAAGGGAATAGCGACGGCTCTGTGGGAAGTAAATCAAAACCGGAAACCATGAAATCATATCAAATCCTCAAAAATGAAGCGGAACAAAAGTTAAAGAACAACAAAAAGGAAAACGCTCGAGGTGTAATAAGTAAATCATTTTTAAAAGCTGTTCGAAGGGTTCGGACAGGCATATTAATCAATTCTAAATTTTTTAAATCATGAGTAGTATCAAAAATTATGTGCATCTGTTAGGGAACATCGGGGATGATCCCAAAGTAACGGAACTGGATGGAGGTAAAAAGGTAGCCCGTTTTGCGTTGGCCACAAATGAAACCTACAAAGACGGTAAAGGGGAAAAGCAACAAGTAACCGACTGGCATACCATTGTTGCTTGGGGCAAGACCGCTGAGATCGTGGAAAAGTTTGCACACAAGGGCAAGCAGGTCGCTATTGTAGGGAAGCTAAAAACAAGGAGCTATACCGAGCCTAACCAAGGGAACCAACGATATGTGACCGAAGTGGTCGCCGATGAAATTTTGCTCCTAGGAGGCAAGAACGAAACAGCTGCCACCAATTAAATCAATTAAAAGGGTGCTGCGGTTTTGACGGCACCCTTTTCATAAACCTAAAAAACACGAATATGGAAACACAAATGAACCCACTGGAACTTAAAGAACGATTGGCCGCATTTTCGGGAACGGAATCGTTTTACAAGATTCCCCTTTTGAATACGGTCATCACAGATGGTATTCAATACCTCGCTAATAAAGCAAATTGTTTTTGGTTGGTAACGGATGCATCGGTAGTCGCTAAAAGTCTGATAAACCGAAGTTCCTTTATTACGGTCGATTTTAAAAAACTGCCAACAGCACAACAAAAGGTTTTAGGCTATGCCGCTGTTATAGAGTATAGCGACGGAAACGATACCATTCTGGAAACGCAAAAATATCACTTAACGGATTTTCCTTTGGAAACCATCCGGCTATTTTTCACCAATAATACGCTGATGCTACCAAGCGAGTATTAAAAAGAAAGAGGGCGACACCGTGGAAAGTTACGCCCTCTTTTTCATCGTCTAATCTTAAATATTAAACCAATGAGAAACGAAGTTAATGAAATTCAAATAAGCTATTGCGAAAAATTAGGGGTACTCAATTCAGAACCTGCGAACTCCTCCGATAGAGTTGCCGAACTATTATACCAAACATGGGATAAAAACACCATCGGACTGCATGAAACCTTTAAAGTGTTATTGCTCAATAATGCCAATAAGGTAAAAGGTACATTTCAGGCATCTACGGGCGGACTTACGGGCACCTTGGTAGATGTTCGAATACTCTTTGCCGTAGTACTAAAAACCCTTTCTACATCCATTATAATAGCGCACAATCATCCATCGGGAACTAATAAAGCCAGTGGTGCCGACATCGCCTTGACAAAAAAGATAGAAAAGGCAGCGGAACTTTTCGACATCCGAGTATTGGACCATCTGATCATACTGCCCGATGGTAACTATTTTAGTTTTCGAGATAACGGATTAATGCAAAATTAGAAGGTCATGGATATCCACATCTCTATTCCCTTTCGTTTAAATTTCAATAATCTGGACAGGGAGACCCAAGAACACCTGATGCAACAATCCAAACAGGAAGTCGAGCAAAAATTTGGGGAGGACTTAAAGGCCTATGCAGCCCAAAACCATCTGGACTATGACCAACTTTTGGAAGAGGAAGCCATTAAGAACCTCTATAACCATCAATTCAAGTTTACTATCTAAACCATGTATTTAGAGAAACGAAAGAAGGCAGCCCAAACGGTTGCCTTTTTGTTTACGGATTCCCAGTCTTTTTAGCCAATCCTGAATATTCCTTAAAAATCAAAGTCCCAAACTCTTAAAATTTTGACCTCGAAATCCAAAAGACAATCGAGCAACTAACTTGAATGTACCCCAATTTTCTCCTGCGGAGAAAAAAGGAAGAGCAAGAGGGTAACACGCTGGCGCGACGTTACAAGCCAATCAAGTATTCTAATATATTGAATGCCAGTATTTTAAATGATTTTGAAAATAGAATATCGCCATTACAAAGCCTATTTTTTGCGTCAAATGCCCTGAAAAGGCCTGTAAATAGGCGAGAATTTGAGTCAAAGTAAATTATGTCAAGTACAAAAGAAACCTTTAGTACCCTTCGGGTAAAAATTCCGACCGCAAAGAAGTTCAGGAAATTCTCCAAGGACCTCTTCCAGACCCATACCGAAGCCTTGCAGACAATGCTTGATTTTTTCTTTTACAATGAAATCTCACCCAAGGAACGTTTTGGTCCTACCGCCAGAACCTTGGAGAATCTCATCAAAAAACGCTTCAATGCCATGGCAGCCATTATGAAGGAAATGGACAAGCATGGGGTATCGCCCACCAGGGCCATGATGGAACTACTTTTTGAACATGCCCCACAAAAAAATGCCCCACAAAAAACATCAGGAACCGGTAACAAGGAACTCCCGGCAAACAATGATGCCTTCTTTAAAACGGCCTTTGAAACCATAGAACTGCAAAAGGAGAATACCGTTTTAAAGCAAAATTTGGAACAAATACAATTACAATTTATGGATACCCTGGATAAAGTGGAAATCAGCAAATCAAGCTTTCGGAAATCAAAATTACAATTGAATATGAAGCTCGAAGAATACCACCAATTGAAATCATCCCTTAAAATAAACTAAACAATGTATATCAGTATTTCAAAACAACACCTCGGCAACAACTTTTCCCAAAGTTCGTCCGACTTCGTGAACTATCTGGAAAAAGAGAATGAAGGCCTTCTCCCCGATAATCAAGAACAGTTCTTCGATCAGCACAACGATAAAATCCCTCCGGAACAGGTGGTCCAAGAAATCGATGGGAACACGGCCAAACTTAAAAAGGTGGAACCAAAATTCTACTCCCTGACCATCAACCCCAGTCAATCGGAATTAAAAGCAATCAACAACGACCCTGAACAACTTAAAAAATATGTTAGGGAAGTAATGAAGGACTATGCTGCTTCCTTCCATAGGGACCAACCTGTCACCGTAGATGACATCAAATACTTCGCGAAAATTGAACACGAACGAACCTTTAAAGGTTTTGACCGCGAAATCCGGGAAAACCAACCTTACCGTGCGCAAATCGTAAGACTTGAAAATGACATTCGTAAAGTGGAGCGGGGTGAAATCACCGGCAATACGACGGCGATGCATAACAAAATAGAAAAACTGAAATCTGAAATTCCCCATAAAATAGCGGGAGTACCCGTTGAGCAAGGGATGAAAAAACCGGGCTACCAGACCCATGTACATATTATTGTAAGCCGGAAGGATATAAGCAATCGGTATAGCCTGTCCCCTGGAAGCAAATACATGGAATCATCCTCTAAGCTAAACGGTAAGATGATCAAACGGGGATTTAACAGAAACCTGTTCTACGTAAGGGCGGAAAATACCTTTGATACCCTATTTAACTACAAACGTAATTTTGTGGAAACCTACGAGGCCAGAAAATCCTATATCAAAGATCCACAGCAGTATTTTGCCCATCTTTTGGGACTACCTACCAACGAACGGAGCGCAGCTTTCAAAATATTGGGAAAAGCGGGGGTGCAGGTTCCACAAGTGAACATACCTACGAATAAAGTTCAATTGGCCCTTAAGACCATTAAACAGTTCAAAAAGGCCATGGATGTGGCGCGATCATCGAGTTCTATCGGAATCTAATGACCATGAATATCCTATCCGTAATACTAATCTATTATACGTCCGCAACAGGCTTGATACTCTTGATACACCGATACTATCGTCATGCCTTTGTCGGGCTAGCCTTTGTATTCCTTTATATAGGCATCATAGGGTGCTATGGTAATACCATACATTATAGCCTGTACTTTTCCTTTTATTGGATTCTTCCCTTGTATGCCATCAATTTGGTGTGTCATGGTTATCTCAATGAACAGGATAACCAGGAAATGCCAAAAAAATATCAGGTGAAATTTCACCTACGTAATGGAACCCTGAACATGAAAAACGTACGTAGGGGTGTTTCAATCATTGGCTCAGCAGGAAGCGGTAAAACGGAATCCGTTGTTTTTAATTTCCTCAAACATTTTAATACCCACGGATTTTGTGGAATCATCCACGATTATAAAAATTTTGAGATCACCAAGATGGCCTATCCCCTATTTCAGAACTCCAAAATCCCTTTCCATATCATTTCGTTTGACGATATATATAGTCGGGTAAATCCAATAGCACCCCGTTACATGGTAGATGAAGAGAGTGTCAATGAAATATCGCGTGTACTTCTAGAAAACCTATTGGAACAAAAGGAATCCGGCTCCTCAGGATCCTCCAAGTTTTTCAATGATGCCGTTGAAGGACTTTTAGGCGGATTGATCTGGAAGTTGAAGACGGAGCACCCAAAATACTGTACCCTTCCCCATTTGATTGCAACCTATCAATACTTGGATACCGAGCAACTGGTGTCCTTTCTAAGTTCCGACTTTACCTCAAAAGCGATGGCCAATGCCTTCATTTCGGGGATAGCGTCGGAAAGACAGACCGCGGGAGTCATGAGTACTTTGGCCAATGCATTAAAGAAAGTTAGTACCCAACGTATTTTTATGACGCTCTCCGCAGATGAAATTCCTTTGGATATAAATAATCCGAAGCATCCCTCGGTAATTTCCCTTGTAAACAACCCAAAGTTCGATACCGCCTACTCCCCTGTTATTGCTACAATTATTCACACCATTACCAAACAAATGAGTGTCCGAAACCGCCTGTCCTCCTTCTTTCTTGCGGAGGAGGCTTCTACGTTTCGACTGTTGAACATGCAGCGGATCCCGGCTACCTTACGGAGCTATGATATCATGACGGTTTATGTTCTCCAAGATAAGATTCAAAACGATTTGATGTATGGGGACAAGGCCAGTAAAGCCATATTGAGCAATCTCTCCTACCAGTTTTTCGGGAAGGCCAATGACCCCGACACGGCAAAATACTATGAACGTTTTTTTGAAATCATCAAACAACCCACCCGTAGTATCAGTAAGAGCAGTAATTGGAATTTCGATGCGCGGATTACCAAAGGGGAAAAGGATGTCAGCAAAATTCGCGCGGATGTTTTCTTCCGATTGAAACGCGGGGAATTTATAGCCTTTGCCGATGGCAAGGACAAGCGGGTCAAGTTTGAAAGGCCTGATATAAAACGAGAACTACCAAAGCCCGTCTATGCTCAAAACCATCCTGAGATTCGTGCCAATTTTCAACGTATACATCTTGAGGTTAGAAGGCTTTTCAAATAAAGTAAATCGGAGGTAATCAAGATGAAATATACTTCATTTTGACCTTGAAATTTCGTATCTTAAAAGGTCAACAAAAGCCCTAAAATTGTGTGGTTCAATCAGGCAAAATGTGATATTTATATGGGTACCGGAGCCGGTACCAAGTTGCTAAAGGAAATCGGAAACGCCCAACGTTCCGTGAAAATTTCCTCGCCCTATCTATCCCCTAAAATGGTCGATGAATTGGTTTGGTTACATAAAAAAGGCATAAAGGTCACCTTGATAACCTCCGATAAATTTGACAGTAGGAGCTATCGCCAGGAAAAGAGTATTCAACCATTGGTGGTTCAGAACCGGCATTTGGATGAGGCTGCCAATCGAATCAGAAAGCGCTGGTTTAAGGTTCAAAAAGGATTTGTTATACTCAGTATCGCCCTGCTTATCCTAATGATGCTACTGTTCTTTTTTACGAATAATTGGTTTTATGTTTATTTCATAGGAGTTGCCCCTTTATTTTTTTGGATCTCCAAATATGCCAAAAAAAAAGTAAATAACACGAGAATCTATTCGTACACCTACGCACCACTTTTCCCATTCAAAGTTTTCGTTGCTCCCGATTCCTACCGGATTAATGATATGTTCATCCATGGCAAAATCTATATCATCGATGGGTATACTGCCTATTTGGGTTCTTTGAACTTTACGGAGAGTGGCACCAAGTACAATTATGAAACTAGGATTCGGGTGACGGATATCGACGCAGTCAGAAAAATTGAAGATGAATTTGATGCCTTATATGACGATTCGGATTTGGCTTTTTTTGGAGTTGAAGATTGGGGTAAATTAATTTACGCTGAATCTATTAATCAAATCTAAAATTTTCATTTTTCCCATTCTAGATGGGATTGGATATTTAATTCTAAGAATATCCAAGGATTATTTTTAAAAAAAAGATTGACTTTTAATTAAAGTATATCAATTTAATCAGAACTTTTAGTTTTAAAATTAATGGTAAATTTAAAGTCATTAATTATCTGAATAACAATATGATGGCTTTTAAAAAAAAACTAGTTGTTATATTTTCTCTGTTAACTTATATTTTATTTTGTCAAGAAGTTAAAATAGGGTTACCTCTTGGATCTAACAACAATATAACTAATGCTGAATTCAGTTCAAATGGAAAGCTTGTGCTCACAATCTCTGATGAACACGACGATGCAAGGATTTGGGATGTAAATACCGGAAAGCTACTTCGTATACTTCAAGGACATACTGATAAAGTTACCTCATCACAATTTAGTCAAAATGGTGAACTTGTCGCGACAACTTCCATGGATGGAAAAACACGCCTATGGGAATTAGAAAAAGGTAAACTTTTATTCATTCTTGAAGGGCATGAAGACGCAGTGACGTCCGCACAATTTAGCCCAAATGGTAAGTTTTTAATAACCACCGCACTTTTATTTGACAATACTGCCCGTATTTGGGACGTAAATACAGGAAAACTTGTACGTACCTTGGAACATACCGATCCAGTCAATTTGGCCCAATTCAGCCCTAATAGCAAACTCGTTGTAACTTCGTCTGATCATATTACCCGCCTGTGGGATGTAAATACTGGAAAAATCCTTCATATACTTGAAGGAAATAATGATTGGGTCAAAGCAGCTCTATTCAGTCCAGACGGAGAACTTGTCATAGCAATATCTGAAGAAAATACTATTTTTCTTTGGGAAGTAAAAACGGGAAAACTAATTAGAGTATTTAAAGGACATACCAAATCGGTCAATTCGGCTCTATTTAGTCCAGATGGAAAACTTATCGTAACAGGGTCTAATGATAATACAGTACGTATTTGGGAAGTAAACACGGGGCAACTAGTTAAAATACTTGAAGGACATACCAAATCGGTCAATTCGGCTCTATTTAGTCCAGATGGAAAACTTATCCTAACAGCGTCCGATGATAATACAGCACGTATTTGGGAAGTAAACACGGGGAAACTAGTTAAAATACTTAATGGACATACCGAATCGGTCAATTCTGCTCGGTTCAGTCCAGACGGAAAACATATCGTAACAGCTTCTAATGATAATACAGCACGTCTTTGGGAAGTAAGCTTGGGGAAACTTATTCATAACCTAGATGGACACACTGTTTTTACATTACATGTTCAATCTAGTCCAGACGGAAAACTTATTGCATCAATTTTAAACAATAATACAATAAGCATATTTAATATAAATTTAGGAAAGGTTACACAAATACTTAAAGGTCATTCTGATTCAATAAATTCTTTGCAATTTAGTCCAGACGGAAAACTTATCCTAACTGCATCTAGTGACAATACAGCACGACTATGGGAGGCATACACAGGGAACCTAATTAAAGTACTTGAGAAACATAGCAATTCTGTAAATTCGGCTCAATTTAGCCCAGACGGAGAACTTATCTTGACTGCATCTAATGACAATAGTTTACGTCTACGGGATAAAAATTCAGGAGAACTTCTACATGTATTAGAATACGTTGATAATGGCTTTATATCTGAATTTAATTCTGTGTCAGCTGAGTTTAGCCCAGACGGAAAGCTTATAGTAGCGGCATATGGAGATGGAAAAGTGCGTTTATGGGACGTGAATACAAGAAAGCTTGTAAATATCTTAGAACATGCGGGAGAAGTTACCTTCGCTCAATTTAACCCAGACGGAAAACTTATAGTAACGGCAACTGATAATAACGCCCATATTCGGGACGTAAATACAGGAGAAATTCTACATACCTTTAAACATATCGATTATGGCACAAAATCTATCTTTTATGTCAAATCAGCTGAGTTCAGTCCAGACGGAAAGCTTATAGTAACGGCATATGGAGATGGAAAAGTGCGTTTATGGGACGTGAATACAAGAAAGCTTGTAAATATCTTAGACCATGGCGAAGCAGTTAAATACGCTCAATTTACTCAAGATGGAAGTCTCATTCTGACAATACCAAGCTCCGGAAATTATATATCTGTTTGGGAAGTAAACACGGGAAAACTTATTCATAAAATAAATGGGCTATCCTCGGGGCTAGATGAAGTCAAGGTTGATTCAAATAGAAAATTTATTATTTCAACTTCAGCCGACGGTTATTTATTACTATGGGATTTGGATAAGAGGGAGCAATTTACAAGAAACTTCACCTTTGATTCCGACCCTAATAAATGGGTGCATTTACACCCCTCCGGATTATTCGACGCTTCCCCAGAAGCTATGGAACTCATGTATTGGACAAAAGGATTGGAAGTTATTGAATTTTCACAATTAAAAGATAGGTACTGGCTACCTGGATTGTGGGAGAAAGTAATGAAAGGAGAAAAATTACCCGATGTTCGTAATATGAGCGAACTAAAACTACAGCCAGAAGTAGAAATTAAAAACATTACAGCAGATGATGTTACCGTGCATCTCACCAAGAGGGAAGGAGGTTATGGTAAAGTTTCATTGTATATCAATGGAAAAGAAGCTAAAAGTGACATCAGATCGGATAACATGGACTCCACCTTGACTGAACAAACCATTTCGGTCTCTATAAAAGATCATCCGTTTCTTCTGGATGGAGAAAATGAGATTACCGTTAAAGCATCCTCAGAAGACGGGTTTGTTCAAGGAAGGGGTGCTGTGGGTAAAGCAATAGCAAAAAAGAATGCCCTAAACCAACCCCAATTTTATGGAGTTGTGATTGGGGTTGGCGATTATGCCAACAAACAATTAAACTTAAAATATACGGTAAATGATGCCGAGGCTATTGCCAAAGCTATGCAGATAGGGGCAGAAAACTTGTTTACTGCAGATAGAACAAACATTTATACCATCACATCCAAATCAGATAAGTTACCCAACAAGCAAAATATAAAAGAGATATTTAAAGAGATAAGTAACAAAGCAAACGCGGAAGATATTATTACCGTCTACCTGAGTGGCCATGGTATAACATGGGGTGGAGATCAAGGTGATTTCTACTTTCTTACATCAGCTGCTACCGCTACCACTAATGAAGCCTACAACGATCCAGTCATCAGGCAAAATAACACCATATCTACGGCGGAATGGGTAGATTGGCTAAAGGAGATTCCTGCATTAAAGCAGGTCATGATAATTGATGCTTGTGGTTCTGGAAAAGCGGTAGACAACTTGATTGCGGAAAGAGATATTGAACCTTCTCAGATAAAGGCTATTGACAGGATGAAAGACCGTACAGGTATGTATATTATCTCTGGGTGTACTGCGGATGCAGTTAGCTATGAAGCAAGTATGTATGGTCAGGGATTACTTACCTATTCTATACTTCAAGCTATGAAAGGAGCAGCTCTAAAAGAGGATAAATATGTGGATATTTTTACCATCATGGATTACGCCAGAGAAACTGTGCCAAAGTTGGCGGAAGGCATTGGTGGCATTCAAGAACCACAATTATTAATTCCAAGAGGTGGATCTTTTGACATTGGTATGCTTAGCAATATTGATAAAGAGGCTATTCCTTTAGCTAATCCAAAAACAGTATATATTCGTTCAACGTTAGTTAACGCAGAAGAATTTGAAGATAACCTTGGACTCTCAGAATTATTAAATCAAGAGTTATCGTTAACATCATCTAAAGGTAAAGCTTCACCCCTAGTCTACTTTGATTCTGCAAAATTTCCAAATGCTTGTAAAATTAGTGGAGGTTATACTATCGAAAAAAATGAAATTTTCCTTTCCTTAAAAATTAGATGCGGTGAAGATTTAAAATCGTTTGACTTAAAAGCGAAAACAAAAGAAGCATTGGTTAAAAATATTATAGAATTAATAGACGAATAGCTACAATACGAATCTCTTAAAAATTAATAATCAGGTTTTATTAATTGAATTATTATAAATAAATTGACGCTATTAAATTTCAAGATGAGAAAAGCCACTATTTTATACATTATATTTTTATTAAGCGCCTGTGGAGTCCATAATCGCTCTAATATTCAGGCGGAAGAAGAATTTATAGTGGAAATGAAACGTGCCGATACTAGAGGTGGGTTGATTGAAACTGTTCTTCAAGGTGTATTCTTTGGCGCTAGCTATCTAGCTGATAAATCGTCTAAATCACTTGTGAACACCTATTCGCAATCACTTTCTATAAACAATTACTATAATACCGATCTGGGCAAAGTAGAAAAAACCTATAAAGAAATTCATCTTAAAAAGTTTTCAAAGCCCAAGGATGCTATTAAAAATGAAGAAATTAAAGCTATCGTCAGCAATGAATTTGAAACGTTACCTAAATCTCGCGGAAACACAGGGGCCCTTGATTTAAAAGATGTAATACGAACGGAGGAAGATGACATGCTCAACTTTTATGCAGTTATTGAATTAATTAGCGACCCTCAAAACCCTGGAGTTACTCGATTAAGCTTTAATGAATTGCGTGTGTTTTTCTCGAAAACCAAAATATTTACTGATGAAAACTTAAATGCCAAAATTTCTCTTTCTATAGAAGGACAATGGCGAGGCGAAGATGGTACGCCAAAAAGTGCTGTTTTAATTGAGCAAGAATATGATTTTAAAGATTTGAAATACGGTGCTGATAACCAAATTAAAACACCCATTTTATCCCCTTGGTATTATGATATACCAATAACAACTGAATTGAATGATAACGATAATTATGGCGTGGTGAAGGTTAATGTTCGATTAGAAGAGTACGAAGGAAATAAAAGCAAGTACATTAACAAATTGCCTAGTATGCTTAGTGATAATAAAGACGCCATAATTACTGATGGGGCGTCAGCTATTGAGAAACTTGCTAATTGAAAATTATTGGTATATCACCACATTTTCAAATTTGATGATTTATTGATTTCTCGCAGATCGGGCACTTGTTTTCCATTGGTCTTCATCATAACATTTTTAAGCATGCTTTCTATATTGTCATTTGTCAAATTAATAGTTTTATCTAAGTCTTCTTTATTATATAGGAACGAATTATTTCCTTTGAGCTCATTCTTTAAAATATCTATGTAGGCCGAGGTAAAGGCTCCGTTTCCCAAATCTTTATTCTCATAGGCTACGTCTCCTCCGGATGAAGCAGAAATGATAGTGACACCACTTTTTGACATAAAATCTTCAAATAAATCGGAAACTGCTTCTGATATTTTAAAGGCGACTTTTTTTGTACTTCTTGACTTTGAACCACGCGTATCAGACGCTAAACCTGAACCTAAACTAACATTATCCGAGGAATCAATATCTAGTACATTACCTGAATGACAAGAATCCATAAGTAAAAGTTTATTATTAGATTTAGATTGTTTTAAGTGTTCTAATATCAAATTCAGAGCTACTCCTTTTTCTTGAACGTTAGTAAAATTCATGTCATGTGGAGCAAAATAATAATTAAGGTCCGTATCTAATACTCCATGACCTGCTAAAAAAACAATGACTTGATCGTTTGGTTTTGCAGTTTTGAAAAAATCGACTAATTCGACTTTAATGTTATCTGAAGTCGCCTCTTTATTGGTAAGATAATTAACAAATGAATTCTTAAATGAATATGCCTTATTATTTTGTAATAACCTATCATCAGCTTTATTTAAAGGATTTTTCTCCAATAATCCCGATTTGCTCCCAATCCATTTGTAATGGTTATTAAAAAAGGTGAAACTATCTGATTGTAAATTGATAGTTGTCAATAACTCGCCATTTAAACTATAGGTTTCAGCAATGGAAGAATTACTGTCGTCTGACGGCTTAACAATTGTATACGCTAATCCGTCATCTGACAGAAAAATGTCTGAACCATAGTCAACAGAATCTTTGATTTTTATTGGCAAACTATTTTTATCTTCAAGATTTTTATAAAATAGAGCATCCTCCATTCCTAGGGCTGCACTGTATATAAAATGATTGCCATCGGTTGAAATTGCTCTTGGTCTAGCGTTCAAATCCATTTCAAAATCAGCAACATTTTCCTTAACAATCTCACCATCTTGATTAATACTAGTATAGGGTCGAAGATTAAATGAAATGTCTTTAAAAATATCCTTTGGCCCCTTACTAGAAACATTTATGGTTAATCTTTGCGACCAGAAATTTTTCTCTGAATCAAATTTTACCCATTTATTTCGTGTTATAGGTTGAACCCAATCATTAGAACCTATTTCAAATGGTAAATCTGATTTATTGAAGGATTTAGTGACGAAATTATAATTGTAGAATTCATTATTCACTGTTTTTATATAAAACCCAGAATTGTCAGGATTGATAAAGGTTACTTTGTCATCTGACCAAACGCTAGGCTTAAATTCTTTTGGAAGTATGATAGATGAAATAGTTTCTATTTTAAAATCCCATAGAAAATAATTTCCTGACCTATTTTCTAACCAAACTGTTCCATCACTGCTAACAGGTTCTAATTTTCCAGAATATTCGTATGAATCTTGATATCGTTTTAAACTTAATTTAGTTTCGCTATTAAAATCGTTTAGCTCGTATGTATTGCCATAGAATTTACGATTATAACTATCTATGGACGTACGATCCAACGTTCCATAAATCTTAGCAATATCAATAGCGTCCTTATCTGCAAAAGTAAGGTTATAATCAGATTCAATGTAGTCCGAAACTCCGATAGTCAATACATAAAGGTTGGGTAATTCGTTCTCATTTTTAGTACTCCTCTTATTTTTAATTGGTGAAGTTATATTAGTGGACAAATTGATTGAATCAACATTTTTGTATTTATACTCCCCTCTTATGTTCAAGGCTTTATTTAAAACAGAAAGATATTCCTCATTGGGTTGTCCGAAAATCTCAAGAATATTCTGGGGTTTAAAAAAGTCTTTCTCTAAATCAGATAATAGTAATTTCTTGTTCCCCTTTATTGCAGTGAGATATTCTTCTGAATTTATGTTACTGAAGTAATTACCTTTATAATCTATAAAAACATGACTCTTTTTGTTTGGATGTATCATACTTCCTAATTCTAGCAAAGAACTAGTATCATAAATTGAGATTTTTCCGTTAGATAGACTAATCATAGCTTTAGTCTCATCATTATTTAATGATATGCTCATAGGAAATTCAGATTGGGAAAAGTTCAACGATTTCTCACCAAAAATCACACCTAAACCTTGAACAATAGCCGCAAGTCCCTCACCCAATAGATCTAAATCTGAAAACAGCACACATTCTCTTTTCTGGCTAGAATACGTATGTTCTTCAAAAAAGCCTAGAAAAATTGTTTCTTTATTACATTTGTTAATATCAATTTCCATAAAAGAATTTGTGATAACAAAGGCATTTTCCGCAATTGAAAATAGCTCATAATTCCCATCTACTAGCTTCTCCTTGAATAATATGGTATTGTTTTCAATAAGGCGAACCTCCAAAAGGTTTGTAGCATCTACCGTTAATAAATATTTACCGTCATTAGAAAATTTCCCAAACTTATATTTACCCTTTAATACCTTTGAAATCTTATTATCTAATACTTGAAATTCCTGCGGTTCCACGAATCCATTATTGGTATACCTTTGAATACTTAATAATAAATTATTTGTTTCATTATTATAGTCTAGAATTGAATTGTAGTTTGTCTCTAAAAGACTTATAGCTTCTACTTTATCATTTATTAAGTCATATTTATAAAAACCATATTCATTCCTTGTACTACTTATTTTCTTATACCCAGAAAAGGGATGAATTCCTGTATTTTTATCAAATAGAAATTCAGATTTTGCATAATCTACGGCTTGATGGTTCACCTCCAAATAATCCTTGTAATCTAAAAGGCCAAAGCGATTCTTAAAGGTACCCGGTTCATAGTACTTAAGTTGATATTCAAAAGGGGTTTGGACATCTGATTTCACCTCTTTTCCAACAACCATCCAACTATCATTCTTCAAAAATGAACCCGAGTAATATTTTTGTGATGTTTTTGGAAAACTCTGAACAACTTCTTTTTTTAAAACATCATACACACAAGATTTCAATACACTATTAAAGTTTTGATTATATCGTTCAAAAAATAAAAATTGATTTTTATCCGTAAAGTAACTTGAAAATACTGCACCTGACTTTAGAGGAGGAACAAAAGACTCAAAAGAATCCCCTTTTTTTGTAATAACAGTGGGGCCTATTGACATTGAATTATGTACAGTAGTTAATGTTACTTGATAATTGTTGTTTGAAACTGAAGGAAATATTTTAACAAACCTATCCAAATCAAAATCTATAGCATAGCTTGGGTTCAAGAAAGAGCCGTATGAGGAAATATTAAAAATTTTAAGTTTATCATTTTCCTCATCTACGGCTAGAGCAAACAACTCATTTGATTGCTTATCAAAAAACAAGTGTAAAAGATATAAATTCGATGGTATTGCAGTATTAATGACATCTTCGTTAGCTTCAATGTTTTTTTGAACTAATTTCGTTTGATTCATTAAATCTCCTTCAACATATGCTAAGTAAGTTGCATTACTAGATACAGCTGCTATGTTAACACTAGAGTTAGGGTAAATTTTGGTTATCTGGCTCATGTTGTTATCAAAGACCTCTAGCATATCTAAATAGTTATTATTAGAGGATAGAATGAGATAATCAGTTTGTTTATCAATAAAACTTCCTGAGAATTTATTTTTTACAATTACCTCATTATCATAAAGTCGAATTCCTAACAAAGAATCAGTAGTTCCACCGCTAAAATGATATTTTTGCGTAAATAGTAAAATAGAATCATTTCGTATAAGTCTCATATATTTTATGGGAATACCTGAGGATTCTCTAACTGTTTTGATATAATCAAAATCGTCAGCATCATTCATTAATATCTTACCAGAATCATCGCTTGTGAAGTAATTTGATTGATTTTTCGAAATTGACAGATTGGTAATATTAGATGAATGATAATCTTTGAAACTAATCTCAATATTAGGTTTTTGGGCATGTAATAAATAGGCTGCCAGAAAGAGAAATACCCTTATGTAATTTTTAAGAATAGATTTCATTCATATTTTATTTATAGTTTTACCAACAAGTAAGCCCCTCTTAGTTAATTTTAAAATCTTCATTTTGAAACTATCAACTAACTATTCGTCCGACCGTAGAAATACAAACTCCCCTCCCTCATGATTTGCATTTTTTATAATTTCAAACTGAGGATTATTATCGGTATTTGCCAAAATTGCTTCTCTCATTTGAGAGAATAATTGACCCGCAGTTAGATAGGAATTCTTATTTTCCTCCAATTCTTTCAAAAGATATTTTATGAACTGACTTTTGTCAGGCACCGATTTATTCAACCCACTAGTCATTGCTTTCCTACTTTTCTTTTTAAGTAACTTTTCTGTAATAGTTTTTGACTTATCAGTTAATTCCCTCTTACCAAATTCAAAAATAGAACCACTAAAACATGCATCACTAATGAGTAAAGTGTGCTGAGATTTAAAGGAAACTAAATAATCACGTATATCACTATTAGATACCCAGTTGGTCTTACGCTTCGGGTCAGCGTTAACCGGTAACCAATATCCCTTTTTTATGTTTTCATCAAAAACACCGTGGCCCGCATAAAAAATCAGTAAGTTATCATTAGTACTAATTACATTCGCTAAAGAATCTAATGAATTAATAATATCATCTCTAGAAGCATCTTTCAGATGAAATATATTCTTCTCTTTAAATGAATATTTGTTTTTCAAGACAGCCTTAAGATTTGAAGCATCTTGATTTGGGAATTTTAACTTTTCGACGCCATTTAAATAATTTTGATTTGAAATCAACAAAGCTTTATATTCAAATGATTCTATTGTTTCCTCTAAATTTAATTGACCCGACGCAATTGACCCTCTTGATTTCTTGGGCAATTTCTTAATCGTAAAATCCTTAACCGACTTATTAAATAGAGCATCAGTCGCGCTTATTTTAATAAAATTTAAATCATCAAAAAGCTCTATTTTCGTAGAAAAGCTAACAGTATCTCTTCTTATATTATCTTCACCTAGATAACCTATATTCTTTGTCTCCCTAACTTTTTCAATTTTATACTCAGTAATAGTCAATGTTGATGTAATATGACCTTTGATATAAAACGTAGAATTAGTTGTTTCTAAAAACTCTAACTTTGTATTATCGGAATTTGAGATGGTTATTTTTGGGAAGTCAGTACCCGAAATAGCCAAATGATTATTGATATTATACAGCTTATTTTCCAATATTAAATATGGAATTTGAAAACTGTAATTTCCTGTCACAGTTAAGCAATTTTCACAATAATCCTTTTCAATTTTACTAAAATCAAAATTAGACCCCAGTCTTTGTACGATTAAACCCGTATTTTTTTGAATTTTTAGAACTTCTGAATATTCATAACTTGTAAAAAACATGTAATAATAATTATTATCACTTGTAATTTTCTGACAATTTCCAAGTTTTTTAGGTAAATGACTAAAATTAAATTCCTTTAAAATTTTATCAGTTTTATAGTCAACAATTTTAATATTATTTTCCTGGTCACCAAGAACAAGTTTTGAATTATCTAGTATGCCAAGAACAACCTCACTTTCTGAATATCTCAGTTTAGTAAATTTATCTTCAAAAGAGTATAATTCATAGATACGTTTATTACTTTTTGTTGTGTATGCTATTGAAACTTTTTTTGAATCCTCCAAATGGTTTAAATAGAAATTACTGTATTTACTATCAATCTCCAACAAATCTAAAACTTCTCCCGATTCAGCTATTTTTTTTAGCGCAGATTTCTCAGCAACTATATAAAAGTCTTCATAGACTTTAAAATTATTAATTTGATGAAGACTTTTATAAATAACTTCCATATGTGGTTTGGCTAAATCTAACTCCAATTTAAAAATGTAGGAGCGAGTTGCAAAGTAGAGGGAGTTTGAGAAACCACCATAAATTGGAATTAGATTTTCTAAATTTTCAGCCGATATTGAAATACTCAATTTGGTAAGAGCTTCTAGATAGTCAAATTCCATTTTTTTTTCTTGACCGTCAAAATCTCGAATATTAAAATTTAAATTAAAAGTATCAATGTTATTTGCTCCAACTGCATTCCAATTACAATTCAAAACATTACCTCCAGATAAAGTTAAAAACGATTCTCCACTCCTCATCCACAATGGAGTTTCATTGTATTCAAATACGTTTGCATATGTTGATACTTGAATTAATGCTAAGGCTAAGAAAGTATAAAAGTTAACACTTAATTTGATTTGCATGCGACACTGATTTAAAGCTTAATGCTATAGCACTTATCATTTTTTTTTAATAATCTCATAAACAAACTCAGTACTATACCCATCAACAGCGTCACTTACCGAGGAACCAGAACTGCCTCTTGATTGTTTATAGGTCTGTCCTAAAAAACTTTCCAGTGGGTTGGGCTTATCAGAACCTCTGGTTCCTATTCTAGCTCCTCTTGATTTCACCGTTGGAGCAAAATTGATAGGCGAGGGAGTGGCAAAACCTTTTAGAATAAGCGTTTCATATGGTGGTCCAAAATTATAGACACAACTTTTAATAATTTTAGTTTGTCCCGCAGGTATTAAACGTTCATTGTCGTTTAAATTGCAGCCATTTGGACCGTCAGGGCTTGGCATAAATGGAACAATTTCACCTTTAGAATTTATCTCGATGATACTGAAATATAAAGGTGTATCACTCCTGTTTGTAACCTCTAAAAATACATGGTCTGTATCTGTATCTACTTGAAATTTACCAACTTCGTTAGTAAAAGAATCTTCGTCAATTATTTCAATTTTATCTTCAGAATTATATTTTGCCGGCAACAATCTGAACTCAAACTCATAAGCTAAATTATCAAGCTTCAAACTTTTTAAATAACTGCCTTGCGCATAATTAAAAATGGCTAGTTCTAAATCTTCAAGTTCATAGATATCAATGTCATTAGTATAAATGATAGCTTCTCCGTTTGTTGTGCTTAAAAGAAAATTATTCGTTTTCTTTTCTTGAGTAACGATTAAATTTGCAATTAAAGAGTCATTAACCACTTGACCTAATTTTTTATCTTCTAAAAAATTGCTTAGATGATTCTTAATATCATCTGATTTTAGTTCATTATCAAAATATAAATTTAGGTTGATATCACCATAACTTGGTGTATCCACAAATACCCAATACGCTTTTTCGTTAGCTGATTTTAAGGGCGAGTCCAATTTTATTATTGCCTCAGTGAAAGTGACCTTGGAAATGACTCCTGTGGTTACAATATCCGTTTCGTCAACTTTTGAAGTTCCTGCTAGTAAAATATTAACCGTTGTACCTTCAAATAATCTTTGCAATTTTCCTGCATTGACTTTAATAACATCTTGTCTAGATATCTTATTGATTTCAAAATAAGGCTGCTGTTTTACGTATTCGCCCTTAAAAAGCTTATAGTCCGCATCACCCTCAATGGTCGGGGTTTGGTTAGGAGCAATAACATTCATATTTGCTGATATGGCAGAGAATAGTTTACGGTACGTAAAATCACTCCCTAATTCATTCATCGATTTGGAAAAAGCAAAACTTAAAGAGCCATAGCCTTCATACTCATAATTTAGTTGGTCTGCAGAAGCACCTGTGAACATTACAAATGGTGATGCATCCTCTTTTACTTTGACTATTTCCAACAATCCACTATTCGACATTTTGGTATTTGAAGACGGTTTCCAATCTTTAGGCGCAAAATAGCCTTTGCCACCTCTTGCCTTTCCCCCACGAGATGCGGATCCAGAATGACAACTATCTAGCATAAAAAGTAGCTGACCATTCTTACCTAGCTTATTTCTGAAATCCGCAATTATATTTCCTAATTCGTCATCCCTTATATGATTTTGCCCTTCGTACCTATTTGGAAGGTATTCAACCAACGCATCATAAGGAACAATAGACTCATCTAAATCATCAATTTCTTCTCCATTGTCATCAAACATTTGTTGTCCGTGACCAGAGTAGTGAATGACTACTACATCACCTGGTTGTATGCGGGCTTGTAAATCTTTAATGGCGGCCAAGATGCCTGCTCTTGTAGCAACAGCATCTTCCAAAATAACAATATTTTCTGCTTTAAAATCTTGTTTCATTAATGCACCTTTAATCAAAGGAACATCATTGGCCGATGAAATTTTTGACCAGCCGGTTCTTTCCTGATAGTCTCCAACTGCGATAATCAATCCATATTTTTCAGCAAAGGAACTATTGGAAGTCAAGAAAAAAAATGTTAGTAGAACTAAACGTTTCATAAAATTTCAATTTAAATCAAATAAGCTGAAAGAAATACCAAAGTAATATCCAAAATCGTACACATTTCTAGTAAAAGCGGTAACATCATTAAAGCTGGTTGTATCTCCTATTTCCAGACCATTGGTTAATCTTTGAACAGGCCCATAAGCAACACCTCCTGATAACGATAACCTACTTTTGCTTCCGAAAAACAATGAAGGTCCAAATAAGAAATTAACCCCGTTTATATTATCACCCCCAGAGATTGGAATTGACAAACCAAAACTCCCTCCAATATTGAAGGTTTCTCCAAGAAAAGGGTAGAAATTAATCATTGTACTTAAATTGGGCACAAAAAAATCATTGTCATCTGCTCCGATTACGGAATTTTCATCAATAAAAAAATCTTGTGATTTAGACCCAAAATTATTCAATGTCATAGCAACACTCGAATTAATCTTAAATCCGCCTTTAGACTTTAATTTAATATTTCTAGTTTTTAAAACTGTAGGCTCACCGTCGGTCTCTAATTCATTAGAAAAATCACTTTGAACAAATTTTAGTTCAATATCTACTTTATCCGCCGAAATTTCATAATCATAGGTCTGCTCAAAATCAGAAGCCTCCAGTATTGTATACAGGGATTTCATTTCCTCTAACATTTGGATACTTTGAGCAGTGGAAGAATTCAAACTAGCCATTAAACGTTGAAAATCTGCTAGGTTTATATTGCGTGCAACTAACTCACCTCTGCTTAATGATACATCAGAAGCTACCGTTGCTTCAATTTCAGTACTCATTGCGTTAATATTTCCTTGAAGGTTTGATTTACTTTCCTTAAGTGACTTTTTTACTTTTTCCACATATACATAAAAATTATCTTTTGCGCTAGGCAGTCTTGCATCCAATTCGGCATCCGCCGTTGAATAAAGGTTATTAAGAATCTCGTCTTTCCCAAGGTTAGGATTCAATAAATTTGAAATGAAAGTTGATTTTAATGCGGCTACATTTGTGATTTGGTTATTCAAATCTTTAACGCTACTGGTAGCTTCCCCTCTTCCTCTACTACCAGTTTCAGATTTAAAAAGTGCTGTTTCTGGTAAGCTGGTAGTATTTAAATCTAAATTATCTCCTGTAAAAGAATTGATTCCACCAAGTAGTGAGCTAAAATTGAAACCTTGACCGGAGGCTATTAAATCCTCTTCCTTTACATCCGTTTGTACTTGAACTGCGAAAGGATTTACGTTCTCTAATTTTAGTTCAACTAGACTATTACGTTTAAATTTAGGGCTATCTAAAGTGTCAATAACCTTATTTGACTTATCTAATTGAAGGTAATTAATCTTTTCGGTTTGGTAGTTATAAATAATTTGATAGTGATCTTGTGCTTTGAGACTCACTGCTAATCCTAATGCGATTACGGTCAATAAAAATGGTTGGTTTATAGTTTTTAAAGTCAAAATTTCAAATTTGAATTAATATTTGTACGATTTTAGATTACTGTTTTACTTTCCAATAAATTTGGTTTTCCAATTCTACATTGGATAATCGAGTTCTCTTTAATGCACGTTTGCCCGATTCTATGATATCAAAAATGTCCGAAATAATAGAATTAGTATCGGCAAAATAGGAATGACGTAAAAAACTAGTATCAACTCCGGATGCATCAATTGTTTCAACACCATTTAAAATCACTATACCCTCACCAGCATCACCCGCTCTAGGGTTACCATGGAGCATTTCAGATGCCTTTAAAGCCAGGTCGTCCTCGGAAACATATAGTGTTATTGGGTTTGCAGACAATGAAACCATTTGCGGAGCAATCTCATTTTTAAATACTTTAGCATCAATGTCAGGTGCGGCCAAAATAATTTCTTTTATTTTGGATTTTAGCTCAGGTTTATCATTTAAAACATCAATCATCGCTCTTGTCAAACCCCTATTTCCCATACTGTGGGCTACCAAATAAATTTCTTCGGCACCCGAATCGGATAAATAATCGTTCAAAAAAGTTTTTATGTTTCTACGAGACCACGCTATGTTTTCTTCATCTTTACCGTACCTAAATGTTGAGGCTTGCGATGGCCAACTATAAAATACCGGTTTTCCATCAAACTTAAGATCATACGAAATCTGTGCCGTACGCTTGGCAGCTTCACTGAAAGATGTATTAAAGCCATGTATAAATAAAAACGTACGTTTCTTTTTTGAGGATTGTATATCCTTAGATAATTTTGAAAAGAACTTCTCCTTATTTAAAAGTTTAATATTATGAAGCATAATGTGCTTTGAAGGATCCTCCGTAAACTCAAACCTCCAAATAGAAGGAGTTTCCAATTCGCCTATTCGATGATCATGTGGAATACTCACTTCGACAATACCGTACTTCAGTTTAGATCTGTTTACACCAAAAGCATCATTAGGATCTGAGTTATTTGTATAATTTCGATCTGTCCCAAAGAATACTGGAAGTTTGACAAAGTCTGGACTTCCAATACCACCACGATCCTTATCTGAATCAGCGTAAATATATCTCAGACAAATAATATATAGTTGTTCTATTGTATCTGAATCTACATCATAAACTAGTCGAATTTTTAAATCGCCTTGGTTTTTAAAACTATCGGTTGAAAGCAACCAAAATTTAAATTCGAAAGTATTAAAATCTTCAAGCGTGGAGAACTCCTCGTTTTGATAATTGGCTTCAACTTGAATCTTTAGATTTTCAAGAGCGCTATCTTCGTTTATCTTTATCAGCTTAAAACTTTCAAAATCATATCTATTGGTTAGGCAAGAATCACTAAGAACCAAACTATCATCTTGGAGTTTTACATATCTGTTATTTTGACCATAAACACTCGAAAAGGCAGCTATAAAAAATGAAATACTTAATATCCAACTTTTGGAATTCCAAAAAACTAAAGACTTTTTATTATAAAATATCATTTCAACCAAAAATTTACGGTAGCTAAAACTGAAAAAATATCTGGGGGAGGTTGTTAAAATAGTTATATTTTTAAAACAAAAAAAGAAAACGCATTTTTTACTGAATTTTTCTTAGTGTAAAGACCTTGGAATATAAGTTTTTTGAAAATCTAGTTTTTCCAAAACAACTGCAGCAACCTATTTCCCCTATCCTCCTTAACTTCTAAAAGCAATTTTTCTTCATCTCCAAAAGTAAATTTGGGTACGGTCAGCACAAACTCACGGCTCTCACCATGTTTAATGATTTTTGGAAGAGAATACCTGTAAACAGGCTCAATTTCAATTTTTTGATAGGATGATTTTTTCCGCTTGTTTCCATTTACCTTGAAAATTTTCAGATAATCCATCTCAAAGTCTATCCCGGATCTGTTTTTTATCTCTACAAGTACATAGACCTCGGTTCGGTCATAGATCAGGTCCCTCAGATGTAGTACTATCCCCTTTTTTCTTTTGCGCTTTAATCTGTTTCGATTGTGCTTCAATTGAAATTCGCTGAATTTTTTAAAGTATTCAAAACGATTCGGGAAATCGGTTCGCGGGGTCTTCATCATCACAGAATCCTTTACTACTGATGCCGATTGTTGAACAGGAGCAGGAAACAAAGGGCTTTCAAAACCAATACGTTCACTTCTTTGGACAAAATAATTCAGCGTATCCAAGTCATTTAGATATTTCAATTTGTAGGCGTAAACTTCATCCGTGGCCGTTATTATCAATAGATTGCTTTCATGGCCCTTTACCCCCTGTAACAAACCTACATGCTGAGGGTTTTCTTTATTATAACTAAAGGTAAAGTTGGATGAACCAACGACCGCCTGACGAATTTCATTTGGAAAGAAAAGTGCAACCACCTCCTTTTCATTGTTAGGAATTGTCCGCAACTTCTGTGCACTTGTCTGGTCTAAAATGAGTATTGAAAATAGGAATAGGATTTTTTTCATAAAGCAGGTTTTAAAATGAGTTGGTATTGATTGTATATGGTCACCTTTACATTCCTGTTGTTTCGTCGAAAGACTTGTTTAATCCCTCCTACCTGGGGAACTCCGGGAATATTGATGTCCTGAACAACATCTTCCAAAACCTCCGTGGTGGCATCACTTGTAAAACTGTTGCGAATATAAATACCTTCGTTTCCATCCAATAGATCATAGGCTTTTAGATCGACCGGTTTGTGGTTGATATTCGTGATTTTAACAAACACACGGTTAGCTTTGAAACTCACGAATCCAAAGACCAAAGAGTTTCGGGGAACGGAATCTGCATTGATGATGGCATCCACGGCCAATCGCAGCTCCAAACGTTCATCCGTTTTAACGGTCTGCTCTCCGTTCACTTCCACCATAATAAAGTCATCAGTCCTTCCTTTTGTTGTTTCTAGATCAACCAATGAAACTTGTTTGGGTTCAAAAACAAAAAACTCTTGATGGGCCTTCGTAAAATCAATGACCATATCTTCAATTTGATTTTTGGGTGTGCTGGCCATTGGTCTTGATGAACTAATACCCGATGTTGTATCATAATCTCCCGATTCATAATTTATTCGTCCTGCTGCGTAAATACTGTCAACGATACGCTCACGTTCTTTTTCTTGAAATGATGGGTCAAACAGGCCAGTGGTGTCCAGGAGTGCCTCATCGTAAATACTTGGTGCATTGGATTCCCGCATCTCTTTTACATCGTTTACGGCATCCAATTTTGAAGAATACTGTGTTTGTTCATCAAGTATTTCTGGCACTTCCGGCTGACTCAATTGGGTTTCTTCGTTTTCGGATTCGTCCAGTACCACGACCGCGTATCCAATTATAAACAGAACCACTAGGGCAAAGGCTGTTATAAATAATAGTTTGTTTCGTTCTAGTTTCATTTTTTTAATGTTGATCGGTTATCTTTTTTAGGGAGTTCTCGAAGTAGTTGGTTATCAATAAACCATGGGTATTATGGGGAAAGTTCCGATCCACGGAAATGAGATTCCCTGAGGTGAATAACTGGTATCGGTCTATGACACTTCCCCGATTGATTTCAAACAGGGTTTCGGTTCGAAATGAGATAGCATCATTATTGATGGTCAATTCCGTATTCACGGAAGTCACCTTTTGCACCAGGCTATATTGCATCAATCGGTTGTACACCCCATCGGCCTTTTTCTGTCGGTATACATTATCCACGGAACTATCGCCTAACCATAGCGCCTTTTCGAGATTCTTTTGGTAATTACTTTCATCGATTCCGTAGAAATAGTTATGGAACAGATCGAGATGTGAAAGTGCTTCCACCTCGATGTTCTCTTTTTGCGAAACCAATTTTAGGGGGATTACGGAACCATCCGTATTTACGGCAAAAGCACTGTTCAACATTGTCTTATTGAAACGGTATACGGTAAACACTGCAATTACACAGGTTACCAAACTAGCGGCCACAACAGTCAAAACGATAAAACGATTGATTTTCAGTACGTCGTAAATATTCTTGTAGGGTGTGATTTTGTTTTTCATGGGTTCTGGATTAATGCACAAATAGCCTGAGAGTGAAACTGGTTGCTCGTTTGTATAATTTGAATTTTAATAAGATGATGAACCCGACCCCGGCCAGCTCAATGACCGGTGCAAACAGTTCGCTACCAAAATCGGTTCCGAATAAATTGGGCCAAAAATTATCCGTCACCTCTTGATACAGTTCATTAACAAAAACATTGACCAAAAAGAAGGCGGGCACAATCATATACACCGCTGCATATAGTTTAAAGAACCGATACCCCATTTCCCGAAACTTCTCGAAAACGGCCATGCTAATGACCAATGGAAAAAAGGCCTGCATGATGCCCAACAAAAAATAGCGTTCCGCCAAGAACAGTGGATAAATAAATAGGTCCAAGACCCACAAAATAAGTCCCAACCCAAAGGCTCCCATCCGGATACCTAAAAAAGGGGTGGCCAACCATTCGTATAAAAGCCCCATGGCTTTTGCCGTTGCATCTAAAAGACCTAGGTCTTCCTCAACCTCAATTTCTTGTAGCCCTAAGGGTAACAAGGTTGGTGCGGTTCCCCGGTACTGACCTTCAATGGCCACCAGAATTCCATCAAAGGCATCTAAGACCTGCGTAGAAAAAATGACCACTAGCACCACGGCAAAATTCTTTATCAACTCCGTAGGTGTCAGTCCCCAGGTTACCCCTTGGTTATTGGCTCCACCTTCATAATATTTTTTAATGATATTGATCAGAAAGAAGAGAACGGCCAGCGCCTTCATTCCACCAATGGTATAGCTTGCAAAATCGCTATCCTTGATGGTCTGAAAAACAGCATCCACATATTCCAAGCCAATGGATAAAAACATTTGAATCCCTTTTTAATAGTTGGTTTCCCGATTATTGATCTTGTCCTGCATTTCCCGAAAGGAAATGACCATTTTGTATCGTTTATTCTTTAAAGTGATATCTGCAACCATTTTTTTAGAATCATCACGTTGTGCTTCCAAAATGGCCAACCGTTCGGCATCGTTAAGTTTCAGAAAGTCATTGGAGAGTACTTGGTTCATGAATTCCAGATTTTGAAGGGAGCCTTCGACAATGGAATTAAAAGCGTTGGAAACCGCATCTATTTCATTGGGATGGATATAGGGGGAATTCAGGATATCCCTCAGGTCCCGTCTGACCATATTCACCAAAGCCGTGTTGTTTTGATTGATTTCCCTAACGGCTTCATATTGCTGTACAGCATTATTTACCTTTTCAATCGTTTCCTTGGCATCTTTGAGAAACTGTACCGTTTTAATCATTTCTGTGGTTTGCTTTGCCGATTCAAACAATTGCTTCACCAATGAAATAAAATTGGTGTTATCATATACAGGAACTCCTTGTGCTTTTAGTGTGCCTATCATAGTGGTTGTAAAAAGCACAGTAAGAGCCATCGTTTTAATTGTAATTTTCATATTTTTTGATTTAAAGGGTTTTACTAATTATTTGATCTTTTGTTTTACGAACTCTTGAATAGCCATTTCCATGCTTCCCATTTCTTGGAAAAGGTTCATGATTTCTTGATTTTCTGCACCATCGGTTAGGTAAGCGGCATAAACTTCCGGCGGCACTTCCAACCGAAAGATGTTGCTTTCCTTACCGATCTTGATAAAGATTTCGGTATACTTTCTCTGGCCTTTCAAGTCGTTTTTTATGGACTTTAACTGGTTCAGGTCATGGCTGGATAGATGCAAGCGTTTGACCAGTTCATCGTAGCCCTTTTCATTCCGAAGGCTATAGATAACTTGCGTGTTTTCGAGGATACTGGCTGAAGTAGAATTACTTGGCAATTGATTAATCGATTGTAAGATGATACCGATGGCCCCATTCTGTTTCCGGATGGCTTGGTAATAGAATTCGACGCTCTCCAAAACATTATTGAATTTCAATTGCTTAGCGAACTCATCGAACAAGATGATGCCCTTTTCCGCCCGATTACGCCAAATGGTACGTTGGATTGCAGATTTTATCAACTTCAGCATGACCGACAGTACTTCCTTATTGTCTTTTACTTCATCAAGTTCAAAAACAATAAGGCGTTTGTCCTCAATTTTATAGGATTGGTCTTCACTCACCTCAAAAAGAAAACTATACAATCCGTCCCCGACATATTCGGACATAATATGTAGAAAGTTGGTAGTGTTGAAATAACTGTTATCAATGCCCAAATTCTGCAAAAGGCTTTTCTTATGATCTTTTACGAAGTTGTAAAAGCCATTCAACGAATGGGTGCTATTAGGATAGCTCTTATAATAGTGTTGCAGGATTTTTTTCAAGGCGACCTCCTGTGCCTTGGCGACCTTAAGACCCGAAGCAAAGAGCTCCAAAAGGAAGACGGTAAGGTCTTCTAACCGCTCCGGGCTTAGGTCATGTAAACTATTGATGTAAAAAGGATTGATGCCTAGATTCTTTCCTTGCTCGTAACGCAAGGTGATGTATTGATCGGGATATAGTTTGGCGAACTTGGTGTAGCTACCCCCTAAATCAATGATGACCAAGCGTACGCCACTTTCAAAATACTGACGGAGAATATTATTGGCCAGAAAGGATTTACCTTCCCCCGTGGGGGCGAAGATGGCAAAGTTCCTGGCTTTGATACGTTTTTTCTTTTCGTCCCAAACATCTTTTAAAACTGGAATATTATGTTGCCTATCATTAAAGATGATTCCCGTGGCATCTGATTTGTAATTGGTGTTATTGATGAGCAAACAGAGGGCATGTTTCAGGTCGGTGACATAAAGATCTTCATCTGAAAAATTAGAGGAGAAACAACAGAAACTGTTCAAAAGGTAGTTCTTGCGCTCCTCCCCTTTTGGGTAATAGGGAACAATATCCAATTCCTTGAATTCCGTTTTTATTCTGGAGGCTATGCTACCTAATGCCTCTCTTTGCTTGTTCCAAAAAATAATATTTAAATGACCTCGGACAATCCGTGCATGGTCATCACGATTTATTTCATCCAAAATAGAAGTAATCTTCTCATGGACCACTTTGTTTTGAGTGCCAAAATTGGAACTCTTACTCAGTTCCTCCAACCGTTTTTCCAGCAGTCGTCGCCATTTGTGCTTATCGTCCAAATAGATGATTTGGTTAACGATGTGGTTTTCGTTGAAATTCAGTCCCAGGCCGTCGATAAAGCCTTGACGGAAAATAAAATCATCTGAGGTAAAAGCATCGTTGGTTTTACTACTTCCAACGGTATCACCAAAGCAAAGTTCATTGTTAACGGCCAACACATCAAAGAAGTGCTCCCCTATTTGCGCATGGTCTTTGTTCAAAACAATGTCCGTATCGAAACCTTGATTGAAACCGTTGAAAAAATTATCCGTCAAGGCGAGAATTTCCCTTCGAACAAGTGGCGTGAAATCCAATTTATAACTATTGTTCAAGAAGCCCACCGCATCTCGAACGGATGCAATAAAGCTTTCTACGGCATCCGTCATTTTTTCGGGAAGTGCCTTGGGAACACCTTTGAACGGATTCACATATTTGGATTGGTTCAACCCTTTGTTCTTGGGCCAGCTAAAAAAGAGATAGCTCTCATGGGATATATGCTCCCTACCTTTAAAATGGGCATGGGTCGCCTTCTCTAAAAAGGTGGAATTGGGCAATTGTTCAGCTGAATAGGCTATTTTTTGAAAGCTGTCTTGTTTGTGGATTACCGTCCCTGCTGGGAGTGATTTTAACGCCTGAAACCAACTTCCATGCAAATCTTCAAAGTCCTTTTCTGATAAGGAGTACACCTCGGGAAGGTCTGCCTTATAGCAAAGTACAATATTACCATTATTGGCATAGACCATATTGTCCTGAATATCCACAATTGGATAGTGTTGTGTCAAATTAATCCTCATAGTTCAGCGCGGTTGTTTTCTTATTGGAGATGGCTTTAGGGAATACCTTGGCGAAGTTTAATAATTGAGGTTGGTTCGTTACTTTAAGTAGCAGCACATAAAGAGCTCCATTAAATACAGCTGCACCCAGAACCAACCCGAAACTAAAGGAGAAAATAACGACCAAGAGCGAACCGATGACCCCCAACATCTGTAAGGCGAATAAGGACACCGGAAGCCCGAATATCAATGCCCGCTTACGAATGTTTCGATATACGCGATAATGCTTCATTACACCACTAAGGTTATCAGGTAAGTAAAAATTCCCACTACGGCACCGGCAATCAATACAAAGACCAGCACACGGGTGATTCCTTTTTTAAGGTCGGAATTCTCACCAAAAAAGTGTCCTGCATTAAACAGGAAGCCCACCAGGAAAATAACCCCAAGTATAATGGGGAAAATGGTCCTAATAGTATCGGAGATATCGGCAACGGAATCTTCGATACCTCCGATTTGCGCATAAGTAGGGGCCGTTGCTAAAAGCAACAACCAAAATGTCCTTTTTAAACTTTTCATTTCTATTCGTCTTTTAAGGCCCAATAGGGGCGGTTGATTACTATTTGTTGACGAATTTGAAATGAAAGGAAGGGAACGCAGAGAATCGGTTAAAAATTAACAGGCGACAACGTTAAAATTTCACGGATTTTAAATAATCTATCCAAATCGATGAAAATTGTGCAACACGCACTTAAAATTTCAGCGAATGAAACGCTATTGCTTTTACGTATTGATTTGGATGATGTCGGCCGGTTTACAGCCCATGTTTGGACAGGAGAGAAATCGAAAACCTATTGTTATCATAGATCCCGGACATGGAGGTTCTGATACTGGAGCAATCGGCATCAATGGACTAAAGGAAAAAGAGGTGGTCTTGAGTATCGCCAAAGAGATAATTCGACTTAACAACCTGCTGTTCAAAGATTCTTTGGGAATATATCTCACTAGATACTCAGACACCCTAATTTCCTTGGGAGATCGAACCAAACTTACAAAGGCCTTAAAAGCCGATGTGTTTGTCTCCATTCATTGTAATCAGTCTGTTCGGAAAGCAGCTCAGGGGATTGAAGTTTATGTTAAACAAGGGGAATCACGGTCCGAATATTTAGCAAAACAATTCACATTGGGACTCCATAAAAAATTAGCCTTTAAAAACAGAGGGGTTAAATATGGCAATTTTCAGGTATTGCGTGAAATCACCCATTGCCCGAGTGTGCTTTTGGAATTGGGGTTTTTGTCGAATTGGGAGGAGGCTGAACATAATGGAAAGGACAGCAGTATTTTGGCCTATGCTCTACTAATAATAGAAACACTGCGAAAATTTTTTGAATTATGATTGAAGTTGCAAAAATCTTAGCCATGGTATTGAAAAAGCTATTTCATGAAGTCTTCCTGACTTTTAAGGAGTGCTGCAGAAGATGGAAAAGTTAGAATTAATAAAAAACTGTGACACTAAAGCTTCTTCTTCTAAGCCTTAAAGGATGAAACAATACCGCTTACATCTGAATCCATTCCTAAACCAATTTATATAAATAATAATTGCGTTTCCCTTTTTGCCATCTTGACGCTTTAAAAAATTACTAATAAAATTGATTTTAAAGTAAACAATATTGGTTTCAACTTAAATATTCATGTCAAGGTCCAATTAAATGAATTTAAAATTAAACATGTGTTGACTACCTATTGAAAAACAAAAACAGTTCATCGTTTGATTCCTTGAAAATCTGACTTGAATAGCCTAACTACATATTCAGTATATTGCTTGTTAAAAACCAACATAATTTTAACTTAATAATGAAATACCAATTAAGAAAAAGTAATGAGAATGATTTTCAAACTATTGTAAAATGGTTTGAAAATGATGAATTTTCGTTTTTCCTTTGGACAGGGTTCGACTTCGAGTTTTCAGAAACTTATTTAGAATTAAAAAAAAAATCATTGAATAAGGATATTAGTTGCGTTTCTGTTTATAACTTGTCAGAAATGATAGGTTATTATGAAATTCATAGATATCAAAAAAAATCAAATTGGTTCCGATTAGTTAGGTTTGTTATTAATCCTGAATTTAGAAACAAAGGTTATGGCAGTAAAATAATCAAGTCTATTGTTGATGATTACCAATCAAAACCGTACACAAGATTAGATTTAATTGTGTTTGAGGAAAATATAAACGCTATTAAATTATATTTAAATCAAGGCTTTATATTGGAAGGAGTTATGAGGAAGGCTGGAATTTCGAATGAAAAATATATGGACATATCAATTTTATCAATATTAGGCAAATATGATTGAAAAAAAAATAACCCATTTACAAAACCAAATAATAGATTCATACAATCAAATTTTTCATTGGTCTGAATTAAGAGAAGAAATTAGAGATAGCTTTTTTAAAATCAAAAGACATTTATTTGTGGACAAATACTACGATAATGATGCAGTAGTTAATTTTTCTTCAACTACAGAAATCGAAAAGCTTGAAAAAATATATTCTGATTATTATTTACCAATATTGATTGCAAAAGATGGCGAAATTCTGTCATCACTATCTCAACCGTCATTAGTACTATACATGTTAAATATTTCCAACATAAATAAGGGAAGTAAGGTTCTTGAAATTGGCACTGCTAGTGGATGGAATGCTTCAATAATATCAGATATGGTAGGAAATAATGGTCAAGTTGATACTATAGAAATTGACAGAAACCTTACGGAAAAAGCCAAGTCAAGATTTAAAAGACTTGGTTATAATAATATTCATGTCTTTTGTGATGATAATCTCGGCGTTAATCTTGAAGGTCCATACGATACTGTTATTTTTACTGTAGGAACATATGATATTCCGAAAGAATATTATTCTCTTATAAAAGAAAATGGAACATTAATACTCGTTCTAAAAAATCCTGGTAATGGCGATACGTTATACGCCCTCAGGAAAGAAGGTAACTCTTTCATAGCAAATGACGGTATATCTTGTGGTTTTGTTCAGCTCAAAGGGAAATATAGCTTTAATGAACTCAATTATAATATGATAAATCTAAATCCTGTAATAAGCGAAATACTTTTAAGTAAAGAATCACATATTAGGAAATATTGGTTTGGAGGTAATAAATTGGGCAATTTTGAAAGTCGCAGTTCTTCATTTAAATCATTCCTAAGTATATACGATTCCTATTTTATATCCGGTGATTTAACTATAGATAAAACCAAAAAAATTGTTTTTGGAATTTATAACAAAGACGAGCAATCTGTAGCTCTATTCTATGACGACAAGATTCATTATTCCAAAGCAACATGGGCTTATGAGAGACTCTTAAATTGCATGTTTGAATGGGTGAAATTGGGTATGCCTATCATACCATCATTTAAACTTGAAATTAGATTTAAAGAAGAAAAAAGAAGTAAGGTTAAAGGGGAGATTGTAAAGGTAAGAGATGAAAATTATTATTATTTTTCTATTTAACTCAATATATGCTAGAAAGTACTAATTCAATAATTTCCGAGTATTATTCAGAAGTAAATTTAATTATTACTACAATAGCAGCTGTCTCAACTTTTTTAGCCGCTTTATTTGCCTATCGATCTATAAGGCAAGTTGCAACACTTAACAAACAACAAGCACTAACACAGATTAAAAAATCGACACTTGAATTTGTAAGTGATAAAAATCTTAATCTTGGTGAATTATCAAGAACTGCCTATAATTCAATGATTGAAGAAAAAAACTACCTCTCTAATAGTGTTAAGGATATTGAAGATAATTTAAATTTAAGTGAATATAACATCTCGCTAAGCACTAAAAGAACTATCGTTAGTAAAGTTCAATCAGGTATACCATTAAGTTATGTTCATGGAATTCCTTACGAATTGGTTGAAAACGTAAATCAAAAATTAATTTTTAATGGGTTTTCGGAAAAATGCCATAGGTCAATGGCTAATCTTTTCAATAGACTAGAGGAGGTTTCTAATGCAATAAATGCGTCTTTGTTAGACTTAGATTTATTTGACAAAATGTATGGCGGTTTTTTGTCTCAAATTTATAAAGACCATAGTGATTGGTTAGTATACATTAAACGGAAATTGGGCTTTCGGTTTTTTGATCAACTAGACGTTTTAGTAAATCTTATCTTTTATAAATCAACAGAGTTTTACAATCTTAAAAAGAAGGCATTCCTATTCAAATTACCATTTTTAGGTAATGAAGGAAGATCATTTTTTGTTTTCATCATAAAGAATTGGAATAAGTTACCTGCTTCAATTGATAGAAAAAAATTGATAGAGTATTCATTAAATCATGGTTTAATTTCCAAAATCGATAGGATAGGACACCTTACTAAAATCAATTCAATCTTTATAAAAGAATGCTCAAAAAATGGTCTCAAGAAAAAACAATGCAAAAAAGTAGCTAAATTATTTAAAGATTCCGTCGAAAGTTCCAAAGGGGTCTGGCCTGTTGGTGTAACAAATGATGCTGAAGATTTAAATAAATGGGTCGGTGAGATGCAAAAAAGTTGGGACGTATCTTTTTTGGCATATGAAAAAATCAATTTGAGAAAAGTTTTAATTGGCTTTATCGGGATTAGCAACCCAGCAACTGTCTGTTTAAAATTGTCAAGATGGAAGGGAGAAACGACTTCTGCACTCAAATTTGGATTAGAAAAGGGAACTGACATAGAGGAACAATTAAATAAAATTTTTATCCCCACCGTAAAGGAGGAAGGTGAAGTGATAATAGATTTTACAAAAATAGCAATGATTAAATCCCTATACGTACATCAAAAATTTAGGGTTAGTGAAAATAAAAACTCAATAGGAAGAAAACTATTACGCAAAGCTATCAATCACTGTAGGATTGAATTAAACTCTATACCCTTATTAACGGTTATTGCAGATAGAGAATTCACAGAAAAAGCAATAAAACTTTATACTGAGGAAGGAGGTTCTTTTTTAGGAACATGTAGAGATGGAAATCAAAAACAAGGACATTTGATGCATATTTTTGTATTTTAAACTATTATCCAATCCATCAACAATAATCTCGTACATACTTAATAATTGTATAATAAGTAGAAAAGTTTTAAACATAACGTTAAGCCCAAATTCCCTTTATTTTTTCCAGTTCGTTGTTATCTAATTCATTGGCATAAATTGATTCCAAGGTTGATTCATAATTTTCCAACATATAAAAAACTAAGAATATTTCAGGTTGAGTCAAACTTGGAAAACGGTGAAAATCCCTTAAATATTCATTGTAAATACTTTCTAGTTTTTTCTCATTATTGTCAACAAAAGCGGATACTTGGTTTATCAAATCAACTTGTTCAGATTGGTCAAATGGTTTAAAGAATACCTTAAGTTTCCAAAGTGAGGTTTGTCTATCAAAATCAACTTTGGCAAAGCGATAAATTTTACCTTCTAATTTCCGTATATAACGATACGCCATCCCATTTTCTTCCTGTTGTAATGCAATGTTGACATTGGAAAATTCGTCATCAGCTATTTCATAAAGAGACAAGAGTCGATAAACTTTTCGTTTGAGGTTTGAAGGTATTTCCGATTCCTTTTTATAAGTTAAAGTATGGGCGGAGCTGGACCAAGCATGTTGATTAATTGAACGAACCTGAAGTTCAAAAACTAAGTTCTTAAACGATTCTTCTTTTTCGGTTAAAATTTTTAAAGAATTTATTTTCAAGTCGTAGTGATTACTAGTGTAATCAAGCTTATCGAAATCCAAATCATCTTTTTTATATTCAGCTTTTTCAACAATGAAATTTTCATGGATTATTTTGTCTATCATCTCTAATTGATTGCTGAATGAGCATATGACTCGTAACCCGAGTTTATCCTTTAAGTCATCATAGGAATAATTTTTCTTTATCGATTTACGTTCAATTTTTTTGATAATACTAAGAAGATCTTTTGTTCTATAGGTGATTTCTGGAAAAACTTCTCGTCTTAATATTTCATTTTTAAGGAAAACCTGAACTTCAGAGCCAAGAGCTTCGTAAATTGGTTTTTCCAATTTCCATTTACTTTCGACTTCCTCGTAAAATGACATTATTTAACATTTTTTATTTGCGAAACTATAGTAGCTTGATGGTCGCCATTACCTAGTTCCTCTAATTTCACATTATCATCGAAAGTTCCCTTGCTACCTAATATGGTGATTCCGTTCTTGAACGAAACCATGAATTTTTCAATTTTGGATTTAATTAGTGATAAATCCTTTGGAAAGGATTTAAATTCAAAGTTTTTGGTTTTCATAAATTCTTTGTATTCATCCTGCTCAAAAGGTGTTGTGAAATAATCGTCTGAAAACTCTTTTGGATTGAGAGTCTGCTTGTTCATTTGCAAATATGAATTCAAGTCTTGCAGATACTTTGCTTGCTTAATTTTATCAAGAATAGTTGATTTAATAAATGTAGTAGTCAGGTTGTAAAATGCTTGTGTAGTAACCTTCGGATCACTGTATGGTCTACAGCCCAAGAAGTCATTAATAAAAAAGGATGACAAATCTTTTCGCTCTTTCGAATTAATTTGATAATCCATTATATCGCCATCAAAATCAATCCCATAGTTATCTCTATCGACCAATAGGGCTATTTTAAAAACCTTTGTTTTTGATGTAAGCATTAAATCTCTAACCTCAGAAATATCAAATGATTTAGTAGCTTCATTCATAGTTAGTCTAGCTCCATCATCCCGCTCAAGCTTCATTATGATGCAAACTTTATGTCCTGATAGAATACATTGAAGAATGAATAGTATACCAGATGCATTATATCCTTTTTGAATATTAAACAGGTGCTGACCAATAACCTTTGATTCATGGACAAACTTTTCATTATCATTAATAATGGTTTTGATGCACTTATTTACAGGAGAGTCACTTTTTTCATTATAACAAATTTTAAACGAACGATCTCGTGCTAACGCCTTAATTATACTTTCTTTAAAAAATTTTCCTAGGCTTAGTGTTAATTCACTAGTTTGTTCACTAAATGTTGGTGAGATAGTAAAATCATCTTTTCTATGCTTTGGTATATCATGGACTATTGCCTGTTGTATATCCAAAGTGGTTAAATCGTACTTTATTATCATCTTTTACTGGCTTGGTAATCAAATATATGTCTTTTATTTACCAATTATTGATTTTAAACACACTGTAAACAAAATGAATTATTGTTATACACGAAGTCAATATTAAAACTCAATAGCCACAATCTTTCTACTAATTAATCTTTCATCCTACATGAACCCTTACCCATCCGGAATCCGGTAAATCATAATGATCCACTACCATAATGCCCCAAACACCTTTATTGGGGTATTTATATGCTAAAACTGTATTACTATCCCTAGCTTCTATATAAAATAGCGCCAAACGTTTTGGAAAACTCAAATGCTTGTTCTCACATTCCGTTCGCAACCTATGCTCCCCTATTTCCTTCAGCAAATGATTTAGTGCAAAACGGTCATAATTACGAAACACTACATCTTTCATTTAATTGGATATATTCCATTTATATGGATTATATCCAAATATAAGCAACAAAAAATATCAATAATTAATTTTAACGTTTTTTCCATTAATTTAGAATCAAGTAAATCAAAGATCATGTGTTACGGTACCAGAGTAGTCAAAAAGGCCAAGGAGTTGGAACTGTTCTACAATGTAGAGCGGTTGTACGGCCAAATGAAACCAGATGCGGAACTCACCTATAATTACGCCAATGGATTTTCCCATCCTAATATGTGGATCATACCTCAGGAAAAACCAAAAAATATGATTCCCGTCATGTGGGGCCTGATTCCGCAGTACAAAAAAGGCTCCGATGTAAAGACATACTATCAAGAAACCATAAGATATGGTTCAGGACTTAATGCAAGGTCTGAAAAGCTTTTTGATTCAAGTCAATACAAACCAAGTGCATTGACCAGGCGTTGTATCATTCCCGTTGATGGTTTTTATGAGCCACACACAGCAAAGAAAAATGGAAAAGACTTCAAAATCCCGTTCTATTTCAGCAGAAAGGACGACCTACCTTTTAACCTAGCCGGAATTTATGCTATTACCCCGGATAAAATGGTAACCTTCACCATTCTGACCAAAGAGGCTACTCCCCTATTTGCCAAGATTCATAACCGAAAAAATAGAAGGCCGGTGATATTGACCGATGATGATATCGATGTTTGGCTGGACAATTCCCTAACCCAAAATGATGTTTTCAATGTCATTGACGATGATTTAGCTGATACCTCTATCAATGCACATCCTATTAGCAAAGACTTATACAAAAGAAATGGCGAGGGTGACAGACCAGATATTATTGATGAAATATCATACCCTGAACTTGAAATAACCTATTAATCAAAACTCTACAATGTTTTTTAATTAATATGAGCCCAAATAAGGGGGTGCTCGCTAGCTGCATGATGCTTAACCGCTATAGAGGGATACAACCTCCAATTTGGTTTTCGTTCCGGCCAAGTTCCTTTTCGATTCATACCTGCGTTATGCAACTTATTAAAAAGTGTAGGCGAAAGCAAAAGGTAATCCTGTTGTTTAATATTTACTCCCATTCGGTAGGCACCGAGCCTAAAATAACTACCATCCTTCCCGTTATCCTGATCGGCTTGAAATAGACTGCTCTTAGACACTTCTGTTAAATCAGTTTCACGTAGCAAAGGCGAAAGACAATCACTGTAAGAGACATCATTTAAGGTTCCACAGATGACAATCATTTCTTTTCCAACATCTCGCATCTGCTTATAAATTTCACCAAGCTTCTGCGCTTGTTTTTTACGTTGTTCAGCTTGGGAGGAAAATTGATTATTTACTATCCAAATAGTATCTCCTTCTGGGGTTAAAATCGAATATTCCTGACAATCCACATCAAATAAGGTAAAACCTTCATCATCCAGATCATGGACATGGTTTTTAATTCCATGCAGGTGATAACCGTTTTTGAGCATTATGCCCATTCCCATTCCTCTGGAATCATTCGTTTCCAAAACCATAACTTCCGTAAACGGGGTGATTTGCAACAAGGGTAAAAACTCGGTATTAAACTCTATTACAGAGGCGCGGTCTTCTACCTCTTGTAAAATAAGAATATCAGGATTTGTTTCCGCAATCATATACGCTTTACTGTAAATGGCCCTTTCATGAATGGGCCTGTTACCCAGTTTCGTCCACCCCTGCCAATCGGTCAGAAAAGAGGCCTTGGTGGCATTTTCAAGCACCTTTCCCTTAAAAAATAACTCTCCGAATCGGCTTTTTAAAATAGCATAGGGATTATCGGAAACCTTATCAAATCCCAAAAGAAAGGATAATGTATTGATTCGCTCGCTATCCAAAATATTCTTAGATGGCTTACGTAACAGCGTATCCAATTCGGAAATCCAATCGCTTACGTTTTTGGAGGTACTGCTCTTTATCAATTCTCGATGTCTATGGAATAAATTTTGAATGTTGAAGGTCGCTATTTTCATGTGTTTTAAATTTAGTTTCTTTTATCCTTAGTATTCTTGTCAAATGCAATGAGGTTGAACATCTGGCGCATTCGGCTTCGAACCCTTTTTCCGTAACGCTCTTCCAATTCTTCCGCATTTAAATTCGTAGTGGCATGGGTGGGTATTTTAGATTTTAAAAACAAATCATATCTGGAAAGAATAATCTCACCCATTACGTTGCAATCTTTTCCAAAGTGCCTGCCTAAGGGCTCTACCCCCAAATCATCAAAGCAATAAAAATGACCGTTGCCATAATCTTCAATAATCTTAAAACCAATATGATTAAAACCAAAGGCGACATTTCGGGACGGAATTAGCTCATAAGGCCGTCTATGTGGAACGATATATCGAATCAATCGCATCAAACTGGTCTTTCCACATCCTACGGGGCCGGTCAATAAAATTCCTTTATGAGGGTCTATGCCATACTTTGCGCAGTTTTCATAATCTCTAACGATGTAATTACATAGTTTTAGAAGCACCCCCTTATCCTCCTCATAAATTTTAAAATGCTTGCCAAAAATCAGTTGCCCTTTGGCCTCTAGATACATGGCCACTTTGGCAAAATCATACTCCACCTTTTTACCGTCGAATTCCCCTAAGGAATAGACAACACTGCCTTCAATAATTTTAGAGGGGTTGGCCATAGTTCTTTTGTTCATTGGTGATTAAAAAATCTGTGTTTTTAGATACAATTTTCAGCTTAGGTTTTTCCAAAATCTCTTTGGCCTTGATCATCCAATTTGCCGCGGTGGCATGCCAATCTTCAATTTGTGTTTTTCCGCCAATTTTCCATCCAATGCTTGTGTAGTGATTATAAAATTTTAATGCTTCTTCTGGTGGCCATTTTTTCGATTTAAAAAAAACAATAACCTCCATTTCATTTTTTGGCTTTCTGGCAGAGTGTTTTAATTGTTTTAAATGTTTTGTATATAAGGTAAGTGGTACATTTTTAGGACAGTACCGTCTCATAAGTGTACCGGCTTGTCCTGTTTCTGTACCATTACTAGTACATAAATGGGACACTTGAACTACGGTATTAAGCCTTGGATTTTGGGTGGGTACATATTGGATATACTCCCAATTCGATAAATCTTTGATCAATCGATGATAGGTAGATTTTGAACCTATTTTGGCCATTTTCATGATTTCCCTTCTATTGGCAAAAAAGCCATCTTGAAAGTGGTGTAAATTCCAATAAAAGAATAAGGTTAGATAAAGGCTTATATGTCCCGTTTTAAGTCGGTCATCGCCATAAAACTCATGAAACGCAGCATTCAGATGTGTTATATAATTCATGGTCCAGAACGTTTTATGACAAACTATTCTCAGTCAATAATCTGTCTATTTCAGCAGCATCGTAAAATAGGATGCCTTCTAATTTATGGGCGGTGAGAATATTTTTGTGCCGAAGCTTTTGCAAGGTAGTATGGCTTATTTGTAATCTGTTCTTTACATCTGCGGCTCTTAGCCATGTTTTATGGGTTTCGGTCTTTACATGCTTTGATAGCAATAGCTCAAATTCTTCAAGCAGCTCCATTTTAAATTCCCTTAAATCGTCTGTGGTGATAATACTTGTTGGCATATATTCTTTTTTTAAAATCCCACCGCTAGGTTATCAGTTTTAGAAGCGGTGGGATTGCAGCAATTTGACTTTTCGAGAACAAATATGAACAGGTTTAACAGGTTTTATTCACCAGTACGACCGGAGTCGGGTGAAAAATTAACATTTGAGTCTTTGTGGCTAATAACTAGCGTATTTTGCCCTAATTGAGAAATTAGTTACGCAACCACAACGAAATATAGAGTATTAAAGCGCTTAATTTCACATCACCGGAGATAGACAGGAGTACGGTGATTGAAATCAATAATTATTGGGGATTTGAAAGTTTTATTCTTCAGTACTTTCCATATGGGACTGCAACCCAGAGGCCAAATCATCAAGGAATTTTGTTCTACTGATCTTTCGTGACTTAATCTCGTTGAACGTTTTATAAAAATCCCCAAGATCAAAATGCAAAATTTGCTGAAAAGCCAATGCAATATCCTTGATACCCGCATTGCCATTATTGACAACGCGATTATAATGTAGGGCATACACCAATTCTATTAAAGCTGACTTGGAAGCCGTCCACTGTAGATTTATTTTCGAAGTTAGCTCCCCAGGTTTATCTACATACACTTTTGATCTATCGATCATTCTATTCTGGAGATACCCTACAAAAGAATCGAAGGCTTTATACTCCGATAGCAAAATATCTTTTGGCGTACTGAAATCAGGATCATGAAAATAAAAGTGCGGTGAACCTAGTGGGAAAACATTTAGGTATTTTCTTGTAAAATATTGCTCATCAAAATGCGTACGACCGGATTCGATATATTCAATAAAATCGTGATGGTTCCGATAGAATCGATTTATACGATTCAAACGTTTTTTAATGAACTTGCGCTGGGTTTCAATATTGGCTTTTGGGAATTCCGATTCAAAAGAACGAATCTGCGAATTGTAGATAAGAAGTGTTGCCGGTATTGTTTTAACGTTTTTGAAGAATTCAATTTCCTTTTCTATGGATTCAAATTCATTTGCAAGTACGGCTTTTTTAAAAATTGAAAGCACGTAATGGCATTGTCGAATTGAATAGTTAACACGTTTAACGATATTAGGAATATCTGTCCGCGCCTTTTTCAAATCGCTTTGAAGGCCTTCTAAAAAGGGTTTAAAATCCATAGCAACCCGTTTACAATTTTACAATTGTATAGAGGTCAACAATAGGTTAGGTTGTATAGGTACAAGGGGATTGACTTTCTATACATAGCAATTATCACATAACGGGTAATTTTTTAAGAATTGACCCGTCAAATATTTGATCTTTTCAAGATAAACAGAGCAGTATGATCTTGCAATAATTCCTAACGTATTTACGTACGGGGTAATCCGTATTTTATATACGGATATACAAATACGCCTTAGGACTGGGATAATCTGAATCGATTTAAAAACTCGGCCCGACCTTTAACATCCATTTTCTTGTAAATGTTCGAGGCATGTTTAGAAACTGTACTTTCAGCAATATAAAATTCAGCTGCGATTTCCTTATAATTGTTATTATCCAATATCAACATGGCAATCTCAATTTCCCTGCGAGTAAGGCCTTTATTGAACAATTTAGGTTCCAATAAGTTATCCTTTATATTTTTATAGTACCCAAATACCTCAATGAGTTTATTCTTATGCTCTAAAAAAAACAGATACCTATCAATTTCGATTGCCGTAATTGCAAAAAATGAAATATTTATGACGGTAAAGGTTAGCCATTGATAGTCACCTATAACAGTTAAAATAGGTAGCAGCACTATACATCCTACACTGATAAGAGCCATTCGATTCCTTCGTACTACAAATTCATTTTGATTTTTAGACCTTGAGATTTTCTTCCTGAAGGCCCATAAAAAATAAAAGGAAATCAACGAAACTGGAAATGCAAATGCCACCCTTGCAATATCAATAGAGCCCGTTAAAAAATAGGGTAATAAATAAAGTCCCAAAAAACATAGAATAGCATAGATGGAAATATTAGATATGGTCAGATGTACATTTAAAAAAGTAATGTCATACTCTTTGTAAATGTAATAGAAAAGATAAATACCCATGGTCAAGGCCACTAAATAGGTAATGATATATTGCAAAATAAATGGTCCGGGGAAACTGTCGAATGGAAGAAATCCGCCGGTAAAATTATAAAGAACGAAAAGAATAGCCAATCCGAGGTATCGCCTTAAATTATTATGTCTTAATCTCGTGTTTTGAAGGATGGCAAAAATCAATATAAAGGTGTCTATCAAAAGATAGAAGAAAGTAGTCCAATGTATCGATGTGCCAAACATAATTCCGCATATTAGAATTCCTCTTCAAATTGGTTTCTATCTAAATTCTTCCTTACATTTTCCCACAAAAATATACGGCCATGCATGGCTACGTAAACTCCTTCTCTTAAGTGTTTCATAGAACCTAACGCATACCCTAAATTGAAAGGAGCATCGGTATTTTGTTCGGTACCTAGGATGAAGGCACCCACTAAAACAATTGTCTTCTCGATACCAAGTTTTCCAAGGAATTTAGCGGTCTCGGCCATGGTAAAAGTTCCATGAGTAATCAAAATATGGTCAAAATTAGAACTAGATATTTTTTCTGCTAGATGCAACCGATCTTCATCAGTTATGAACCGACTATCTTTCTGAAAAGCATTTTCAATGGTATAGTCGTATGTAATATTTGCGGACTGCAAAAAAACCTCAATAGAAACCGTTGGTCCAACGGAACTATTTTCCATAGAGTTGTAGTCCTGACCTTCAATAGTACCTCCCGTTGTTATAATTAATATCCTTCCCATACCAACAACTTCATTAATAGAAATAAAATCCAATCCTCCGTGTTCCTACCAGGACTATTCCATACCTTCTTTTTCTGAAAATTGGCAGTATGCTTTATAGACAAGAATTCGACATACGATACCAGCAAACAGAAATCGGTTAGTGCTAAATAGCTTTCTGTTCTGGTAAATAAGAAACCGATAACAAATTAAAAATAAGATATTTCTGTCAAATATTCTGTTTTGTTTAACCGATTGATAATTTTCTAAGTGTTCCTAAACAGTGATAACTTAAGCAGTTTGTGTTGTTGATATATTGCACTTGTCCTTCACAGATTTCAATTTTGATCTTAGTTCCCCAATATCCTCACTTATTTTCTTTTCCATTACCCTAGCGTAAATTTGCGTTGTGGAAAGTCTTCGGTGACCCAATAATTTTGATACTGTTTCTAAGGGTACCCCATTGGCCAAAGTTACTGTTGTGGCGAAAGTATGTCTAGCTGCATGGAAGGATATTTTTTTATCTATTTCGCATTTCGTTATAATTTTCTTCAAATAGGCGTTGCACTTCTGATTTGAGTAAACGGGTAATAGTAAATCCTTTTCACCCCCATACTTTGTTTCGGAATAGTTTGACAAAATCTCCTTTGCTGTAGTCAACAACGGAATTTTTACCGCCGTTTTGCTTTTCGCCCGTTTTGTGAATATCCATTCCCCACCGTCAATTCCAATTACAATCTGTTCAGGTCTTAAGGTTTTGACATCTACATAGGAGAGTCCCGTGTAACAAGCAAAAACGAAACAATCCCTTACACGGTGTAAACCTATGTCATTAAGTTCAAGTTCCTCCACTTTTTTCAGTTCTTCAATAGTGAGGTATTGCCTATCGAAAGAGGTAAATTTTGCACTAAAAAATGCGAAGGGATTTTGTTTGATACAATCAAGTTTACACGCAATGGTCGTCATTTTCTTAAAACGTTCCATATGCTTCATGATTCCGTTGTTACCTAGCGGTTGCGATTTCATTAAAGGTTTGCAGGTGCGTAGATAATTTTCAAAACTCAAGACAAAAGCATAATTTATTTGGCCTAAGTTGATGTCCAACGTTTTATACTTCATTTTAATAAAACGGAGAAGATATTTTTCAGTTGCTGAATAGTTCTTGGCCGTTCCTTTTTCAAGTTTTTTTAATTCACGCTCTTTGTGGTAATTTATAAGTTCAACAAGCGTCGATAGAGACTTATCATTTCCAAGGTATCTAGCTTTAATTGATTGAGCAGTGATAAATACTCCTTCTTGTCTCAGACCCTTCTTACATTCTATAAGTTCAGAATGAACTTTTGAAAGATTGTCATTAATTCTTTGGGCACCGGAAATCCTGGGGTTAACACGTCCTGCATCAGGGCACCAATAATCTGGACGAACATATTCCTGGATACTGAGCTCGGCACGTTGACCATTTACGGTAATACGGACATAAATCGGACATGTTCCATCTTTTCTCTCAGCCTTTCTCTTAAGCCAAAAATGGATACTAAAAGTGTGTGTTGTTTTCATCACTTTCGTTTTTAAAGATTATTAAATCAGTTAAACGAAAGTCAAATCGCCTTGAAAAGTAGATTGCGAATTTGCAAGATAGTTAATCGGAAACTAAAGTAATAGGTAACCGAATAGGTCTCGCTCAATATGGTATTAAAACTATTCAAATGAAACCAAGGAAAATATAAATCCTTGGTTTTCATTAGATTAGTACAATTTTGGTGTCGTTTGACACCCTTTTTGTCGGGGTGGCAGGATTCGAACCTGCGACCTCCGCGTCCCAAACGCGGCGCGATAACCGGGCTACGCTACACCCCGAATGGTTATCTTAGAACAATCTGCCTCTCACAGATAATTGCGGAGAGACAGGGATTCGAACCCTGGGTACCCTTTTGGGGTACGACGATTTAGCAAACCGTTCCTTTCGGCCACTCAGGCACCTCTCCTTTTTTATTATGAACATCGCCCTAAAGCGGTTGCAAATGTACATTTTTACAGTATAATAAAGCAACTATTTTGAAGATTTTTTAATTAAAATCTTCATAGATCAAAATAACCTTTCTAACTACTAACAAATAGAATTGATAATCAACACGGTACAGAGATCTTCTAAAATGTGCGATAACAAATTCAAATAAACTTTCAGAATTACGGTGGGAAAATCAATATATCCAAAACCAAACAATCTATTCCGGATATTCCACCCTTAAATGGTAAATATTGGTAAGTTTACCTTTAAAGATTTTTTTAATGGTTTCGATTTCTCTAAAGGTGATGTCCGCATTTATGTATTGGTCGGATTTCATTTGACCTGCAATAATTTTTTCTACAAACTCGTCTATCATTAAAAAAGTAGGGTTCTTTAAACTCTTTGAAGCGGCTTCAACGGCATCGGCCATCATTAGAATTGCGGTTTCCTTGGAAAATGGCAAAGGGCCGGAGTACCTAAAATCCTCTTCGTTTGTCTCATCATCTAGTTCTAATTGTTGTTTATAAAAATAATAAACCAATGACGTTCCATGGTGGGATCGTATGAAATCTACGACCCTATCTGGAATATTATTTTTTCTAGCTATCTCAATACCCTTGATTACATGATCTAAAATTATCCTAGCACTTTCTTTTGGAGCTATTTCATCGTGAGGGTTTACGTTGGTAATCTGATTTTCTGTAAAATAGGTTGGGTTGTCCATTTTTCCTATGTCATGATAAAGCGCTCCTACTCTAACCAACATGGCATTAGCACCAATTCCGTTAGCAGCGGCCTCTGCCAAATTAGCCACTTGTAAGGAGTGATTAAATGTCCCAGGGGCCTTATTGGACAGCTCCTTAAGTAACTTAGAGTTTGTATCCGACAATTCGAGCAGGGACACATCGGAAACTAAACCGAATATCTTTTCATAAATGTAGATCAATGGCTGTACGAACAATGTAATCATACCATTTAACAAGAACAAACCAAGAGTAAACCACTCAATGTTACTTAAATTTCCTTCATGAATCGTATGAAAGGCCAGATATGCTACGATATAGATTAAGGTAATCTGACCAACGGATACAAATAGATTGGCTCTTTTATACAACTCGGAAACGGTTAAAATCGTTACGATACCCGTTATAATCTGTAGAAAAATGTATTCAAAACTATTGGGTACGACAAAGCCCAAGATCAGTACCGTTAATACATGAACAAATAGTCCTAACCGGGCATCAAAAAACGTTTTCAGTATCAATGGAAGAATGCAAAGGGGCACTACAAAAACCAAGGCCTCATTATAGTTGATGACCAAAGTGGTCACAACTACCAATAAAAGGATATTGAAAAAGATAAATGTTACTTTGGTATTGTTATCATATACCTCTTTTCGGTACTTTTTTAGGAACAGGAATAGCATTAACAGCACTAATGCAACTAAAACCGTATACCCAACAAGGATGTAATACGAATTGGAATCGGTCCACAGATCGGATTCATATTCCGATTTTAAGGATTCCAACACCTTTAGATCATCGGTTTCTACCACCTCGCCCTTTGCAATAATTAGCTTTCCTTCATCTACGGTGCCTCTCGTATAGGAAATTTTAGATAGGGCATCCTCCAAGGTTTTTCTGGTCAGCTCTTTGTCCAGGGTAACATTAGGGGTTACCAAGTCAAAAAACAAGGCCTTAAATTCATCGGCAAACCCGGACAGCCCTTGCTGCGAAAGGACGGTTTCTATTGAATTTTCGACTTCACTAATTCTATAAAAATCAGAACCCGATACTTTTCTGGCTTCGTTATTTACAACTAAAAAAATAGAATTTCCCTGTGGTGTATCTTCCAATGGGTCTAGAATACCATTTGTATAAATTAACTGTAGAATAGCCCTTGCCGTACTTTTTAGTTTGTTTTTTTGACTATCATTTAATCCACTATTTTGCCATTGTGCATCGAGCTTTATATCCAATGAGCTATACACTTCTGTTACAATTTGCTCGTCATACCTATAATAACGAGTCCGGTTGTCGATAATATCTTTTTTTTCCTTGGCGAGCTCGTCGTCGGTTTTTTGGATAGAAAAATCAAAGGGCGCATATAAATTTTCGAACTGCCATGGTTTTCCCTTTTGAAATTCATATTTAAACTTACCTCCTTTCGGAAAGAAAAAAACAATTAAGCCTACTAAAACTATATAGAGAAAAAGCTTATAGATGTGAGACTGTTTTTTATAAAGATTGTCCAAGAGGCAGGTATTTCATTTTTAGTTAGTCAAAAATAGAAAATTACAACCTTATAATCAGGAATCAAAGGTATTACCATAGGGTTGCCTTAGAATTTACTAATTTTGCAAATCATAAACCGGTTCAAAAATGAAAGAAGTTGTAATAGTTTCTGCGGTACGCACACCAATTGGCAGTTTTATGGGGTCTTTGTCCACCGTACCGGCCACGCGACTAGGTGCTGCAGCGATCAGTGGTGCGTTAAAAAAAATTGACTTAGACCCTAAATTGGTAGAAGAAGTACTTATGGGCAATGTGGTACAGGCGGGAACGGGACAGGCGCCGGCTAGGCAAGCAGCTATATTTGCCGGTATTCCGGACACGGTTCCCTGCACAACCATAAACAAGGTTTGCGCTTCCGGAATGAAAACTGTAATGCAAGCAGCACAGACTATTGCACTTGGGGACGCTTCTATAGTAGTTGCAGGTGGTATGGAAAATATGAGCTTGATCCCGCACTATGTTCAAATGCGAACAGGCACTAAGTTCGGACCTGCCGCCCTAGTAGATGGAATGCAAAAAGACGGGCTGGTAGATGTGTACAATGAACAAGCCATGGGTGTTTGTGCCGATGCCTGTGCAGAAAAGTACGAATTCTCCAGGGAAGATCAGGACAACTTTGCAATACAGTCTTACCAAAGGGCCGCGGCGGCATGGAAAAATGACAGTTTCAAAAATGAAATAGTTCCTGTTTCAGTGCCACAAAGACGTGGAGAACCCATTTTGGTTTCGGAAGACGAAGAATACAAGAACGTAGTACTTGAAAAAATACCGAAATTAAGACCGGCCTTTACCAAAGAGGGTACGGTTACAGCGGCAAACGCATCAACAATAAACGATGGTGCAGCAGCACTTATACTTATGAGTGCGGAAAAAGCCAAGGAATTGAATATAAAACCTTTGGCCAAAATAATGGGGTATGCAGATGCCGCCCAAGAACCGGAGTGGTTTACTACAGCACCTGCAAAAGCGCTGCCAAAAGCATTGACGAAAGCCGGAAAAACTTTAGAGGAAGTGGATTTTCTAGAATTTAACGAAGCCTTTTCGGTGGTGGGCCTTGCCAATATCAAACTTCTTGGATTAAACGATAAAAATGTAAATGTACATGGTGGTGCCGTTTCTTTAGGACATCCTTTAGGTTGCTCCGGAGCTAGAATTATAGTTACGCTGTTAAATGTACTAGCGCAAAAAAATGCAAAACTGGGCGCAGCGGCAATATGCAACGGTGGCGGCGGCGCTTCTGCCATAGTGATAGAACGAATATAATTACCGGAAAAAATTGATGCAGTACGGTATTTGTCCCATAAGCATAGTCCCAGTTAGAGCCCTACCGGAGGAGGCCAGCGAGATGGTGACCCAATTACTATTTGGGGAGCATTTTAAGGTTTTAGAATCCAGAAAACGTTGGTCCAAAATCAGAGTGGCTTTTGACAAACGGGAGGGATGGGTCCTTAATACGCAACTGGATTTTATTACGAGGGACGAGTATGACCAAATACAACATGCTCCCAAAAATTATGCTTCGGAGCTCATCTCTTACGTAGAGAGGCAAAGCTCCATGCTTGTGCCAGTGCTAATAGGTTCTTGCATCAATGAGAAATTATCACAAGTAAAATTTGAAGGCAATCTGATATCAAGCCGGCAAGTAAAAGATAATTTGATTAAAATAGCACTACTGTATTTAAACGCTCCAGAACTTTGGGGCGGAAAAACCCCTTTTGGAATTGATGCATCCGGATTTACCCAAATGGTCTATAAGATAAACGGATATCATCTGTTGCGAAGTGCACAAGAACAGGCCAACCAAGGAATTCCCTTAAGCTTTGTTGAAGAGAGTGAAGCTGGCGACTTGGCCTTTTTTGATAATTCCAATGGCATTATAGATCATGTAGGCATCATCATGGACAACAACTATATAATCCACGTAAACGGTGTTGTTCGCATAGATAGATTAGATCATACCGGTATTTTCAATAATGACCAAAGAAACTATACCCACAAACTTAGGGTAATTAAAAAAGTGATATAAAAAAAGGCTCCCAATGGAAGCCTTTTATTAAAAAATTTAAGTGTTACGGAACTTACTCTCCAAGCAATTTCTTAACGCGCATAAAGTTTTCATTATCTCCCATTGCACCGTAGATATTTTTTAACTGGGTTAAAATACCTTGGTTATCAGGATTGGTTTTTAAGGCATCTTCCAAAGTCTGGGCCCCCATTTGAAACAAACCGTCTTTCTTTGTTTTTAATTCTTCATACTTAGCGATATCCGCTCGAGAATTCCCTAAGGAATTCATCTCGTCTATAAAGCTGTTCCCTTCGTTAACATAGGTCGTAGAAAGATTCAAGTAGGCATTTGTATACCCTGGGTTGATTTCGATCGCTTTTTTATAGTTCGTTCTTGCTTCCTCGATCTCACCCTGCTCGCTACTTATCACACCAACATTATAATAAAGATCTGCATTATCAGGGGCAATGGCTATAGCTTCTGCCATAAGGGACTTAAACTTCTCCTTATCGCCCTGCTTAAAGTAAAGGTTAGCTTCGTTCAAGATAAGGTTAACATCTTCAGGGTCACTTGCCCTAGCGGCTTGATATGCACCTAATGCCTTATCATCCTGTCCTAATTGAGAATAAATCAAAGCAATATTCTTAACGATTTCTCCCCTTTTGGAAGGTACTTTATCATCTACTGGATCGGTGTAGGTACCTGACTTGACCATAAGGTCTCGTTGCGTTTTCTGCATTTCCTCCATCTCCCCGGTTGCAGTATTCTTGGCCTTATAAACTACTGAACTACCGTCGTAACCAACATCTTGTAATTCTAAATAGTACTTTAGTGCATCATCGTACAAACCTCCATTAACGGCACTACTTGCCGCATAATAAAGATAAACAGTGTCTTGGGGACTTAATTTATAGCTCATGTAAAGCTTATCCGCCCCTTCCTTAAACTTCTTCTCATTATTATCTGCAACAGCACCGTTTACCAAATCGGCAGTAATGCCAGCGATTTGCTGATTCGTCTCACCGGTGTACTTCCGTTTACCGGATGCAGCTTCGATCTCCAATACTTTCTTAAAAGAATCTACCGCCTGCTGAAAAGCACTGTCATCGCCCTTTTTAGCCAAGTCATTGTAAATTTTACCTTTTGTAAAGTAATATTGCGCCTGTAACTTTACATCTGCTCCGGAAATTGTTCCTTCCGCAGCCTCCAAAGCAGTTTTAGCAGTGGCTATATCTCCTCCCTTTAAAGCCTTTTCCGCTGCTTTTATCTCGTTTTTCTGAGCCACTCCCGCAACTGCAAAAGAGAAGGCCGCTACTATTAAAATCTTACGTTTCATTTTTATTGTATTAATTATTAGTGTTTAAAATTTATGATTCTGTACCATCTGTATCTGTATTATCAATTGCCGTGCCATCCTCATCTGGCTTAACCTCCATATCATTAATTGAGGCCTCGTCAAAATCTTCATCATCCTTCATAACCTTTGCAACCGCGGCAATGGAATCATTACCTTTTATATTAATAAGCTTAACGCCCTGGGTTGCTCTTCCCATTACCCTAAGATCTTCAACACTCATCCGAATGGCAATACCTGATTTGTTTATGATCATAAGGTCATCGGAATCCGTCACGTTTTTAATCGCTACCAAATTTCCGGTTTTTTCGGTTACGCTAATCGTTTTTACGCCCTTTCCGCCTCTATTGGTAATACGATAATCTTCAATACTGGAGCGTTTGCCATAGCCATTTTCGGATACCACCAAAATTTCATCTTCAAAATTATGTACGGATACCATTCCAATTACTTCATCTTTGTCGTGGGCCAAGGTTATACCTCTAACACCTGAAGCATTCCTTCCCATTGGCCTGGTCTTACTTTCCTCGAAACGGATGGCTTTACCCGATTTTAGACCAAGGAAAATCTGACTTGTACCGGTCGTTAACTTTGCTTCCAGCAATTCATCATCATCCTTTATAGTAATCGCGTTGATGCCATTTTGTCTGGGCCTGGAATATTGCTCCAAAGAGGTCTTTTTAACCGTCCCCTTTTTCGTTGCCATAATCACATAATGACTATTTACATATTCCTCATCCTTTAGATCCTGCGTACAGATAAAGGCTTTCACCATATCGTCCTGCTCAATGTTGATGAGGTTCTGAATGGCCCTACCTTTGGAGGTTTTACTTCCTTCCGGTATTTCAAATACCCGCATCCAAAAACATTTTCCTTTTTGGGTGAAGAACAACATATATTGGTGGTTAGTGCCCACAAACAAGTGTTCTAAGAAATCCTCATTTCGCGTAGAAGATGCCTTTTGGCCGACTCCTCCCCTATTTTGGGTCTTGTATTCGGTTAAGGGAGTACGTTTTATATATCCGGCTCTGGAAATCGTGATCACCACTTGCTCGTTAGGAATCATATCTTCCATGCTCAGGTCCCCCCCGGCAAAATTAATTTCGGATCGCCGTTCATCACCATACTTTTCCTTCACCTCCAAAAGCTCATCCTTAATGATTTGCATTCTTCGGTCCTTATTCTCAAGAATATCTTTTAAATCTGCTATGGTAGCAATAATTTCATCATACTCCGTTCTTAGTTTATCCTGCTCCAGACCGGTAAGTTGGCGCAAGCGCATTTCTACGATGGCCTTGGCCTGGATCTCGGTAAGCTTAAACCGCTCCATTAAGTTTTCCCGCGCTTCATCTGCATTTGAAGAAGCCCTAATTATTGCGATAACCTCATCAATATTATCGGAGGCGATTATCAAGCCCTCCAAAATGTGTGCACGGTCTTCCGCTTTTTTAAGCTCAAATTTTGTGCGCCTTACAACCACTTCGTGACGGTGCTCCACAAAGTAATGAATCATTTCCTTGACGTTCAGTAATTGTGGTCTACCGTTTACCAAGGCAATATTGTTAACACTAAAGGAAGTTTGCAGCGCAGTATACTTGTACAAAGTATTTAAAACGATATTAGGTATGGCATCCCTTTTAAGGATGTAAACGATACGCATACCGTTTCTATCGGATTCGTCCCTAATGCTTGAAATGCCCTCTATTTTTTTCTCATTTACAAGATCGGCCGTTTTTTTGATCATGTCGGCCTTGTTCACTTGATAAGGAATTTCATTTACCACGATACATTCTCTTCCCTGCACTTCCTCAAAGACAGCTTTGGCACGCATCATTACCCTACCCCGGCCTGTATGAAATGCTTCTTTTACGCCATCGTATCCATATATGATACCTCCTGTTGGAAAATCAGGTGCTTTTATATGTGTGATCAGCTCATCTATTTCAATATCGTTGTTATCGATATAGGCCACCGTGCCATCAACCACTTCCGAAAGATTGTGAGGAGGCATATTTGTAGCCATCCCTACCGCAATACCAGAGGCACCGTTCACCAAAAGGTTAGGTATCCTTGCAGGTAAAACCGTTGGTTCCTTCAAAGAATCGTCAAAGTTTAATTGATGGTCAACAGTATCCTTATCTATATCCGACAGCATGTCATCGGCAATCTTTCGCATACGTGCCTCCGTGTAACGCATGGCCGCAGGACTATCGCCATCAATAGACCCAAAGTTACCTTGGCCATCTATCAACATATATCGCAAACTCCAATCCTGTGCCATACGCACCATAGCGTCGTATACCGAGGTATCCCCGTGTGGATGGTATTTACCCAAAACCTCACCTACGATACGAGCAGATTTCTTATGCGCACTATTGCTTCTAACACCCAAATCGTGCATTCCGAAAAGCACGCGCCTGTGCACAGGTTTTAACCCGTCCCTGACATCTGGAAGGGCTCGTGACACTATGACCGACATTGAATAATCAATGTAGGCAGATTTCATTTCATCTTCAATATTAATAGGAATCAATTTTTCACCGTCCGCCATTTGAAATTCTTGTTGTATTTAATTAGTAAAAAAACACCGCAATATACGTAAAATCAAGCCTTTCAAAGAAGGTGCAAAACTATTTATTCAATAATTTATTAACACCTTAAAAGGATAACATTGTATCCAAAACCAGAAGCAACAAACTTAAAAACGCCTACTTTTTCGGCATTTAGAACAACTTTAACGATAATAGGAACAGTATTTGCTCATGATTGCCCGAGATTTATTAATTTTATAGCATATAATATATTTTATGGATGATAATTTTTCACCTAGGGTAAAGGATGTAATTGCCTATAGCAAAGAGGAGGCCTTGCGACTTGGCCACGATTTTATTGGAACGGAGCATCTTATGCTTGGCTTGCTTCGTGATGGTAACGGAAAGGCCATTAGCATTTTGGACGCCTTAGATGTGGATCTGGACCATTTACGCAGAAAGGTAGAGATACTTAGTCCATCCAACCCCAATGCAAGTGGAGTTCAAAAGGATAAAAAAAACCTACACCTTACCAGACAGGCAGAACGAGCGCTCAAGACTACTTTTTTAGAAGCTAAGCTTTTTCAAAGTTCCTCGATAAATACGGCCCATCTGCTACTTTGTATTTTAAGGAACGAGAACGACCCTACCACTAAGTTACTGCACAAGTTGCAAGTAGATTATGATGGCGTTAAAGAACAGTTTAAATTTATGCTTACAAGTGACGACGATATTGTAGACGCCCCTAGCGCGGAATCTTTTTCTAGCGACTCGGGAGAACCCCAAGAAGGTAAAGAAAATACCTTTGGAAACAGTCCGGGCCAAAAAGGCAACAAAAAATCCAAAACTCCGGTTTTGGACAATTTTGGCCGTGACCTTACCCAAATGGCAGAAGAGAACAAACTAGACCCCGTCGTGGGCAGGGAAAAAGAAATCGAAAGGGTATCCCAAATTTTAAGTAGAAGAAAAAAGAACAATCCACTGCTCATAGGAGAGCCCGGAGTGGGCAAAAGTGCCATAGCCGAAGGACTTGCACTACGCATTATCAATAAAAAAGTGTCGCGTATTCTTTATAACAAAAGAGTGGTAACCTTAGACCTTGCTTCGTTAGTAGCAGGGACAAAATACAGGGGACAGTTCGAAGAGCGGATGAAAGCCGTAATGAACGAACTGGAGAAAAATGACGATGTAATTCTATTTATTGATGAAATACATACCATTGTAGGTGCCGGTGGCGCAACAGGAAGCCTAGATGCATCCAACATGTTCAAACCCGCATTGGCACGTGGGGAGATACAATGCATCGGTGCCACCACGTTGGACGAATACAGACAGTACATAGAGAAAGATGGAGCGCTCGAAAGGCGTTTCCAAAAGGTCATCGTAGAACCAACAACGGTTGAAGAGACTATAGAGATCCTCCACAACATAAAAGGAAAATACGAAGAGCACCATAACGTTAGCTATACCGATGCGGCCATAGAGGCCTGCGTAAAACTAACGAGCCGTTATATGACGGACAGATTTCTGCCGGACAAGGCTATAGACGCCTTGGATGAGGCCGGTTCTAGGGTGCATATCGTTAATATGGATGTGCCAAAACAAATATTGGAGCTCGAAAAGAAATTAGAAGACGTTAGAACCCTTAAAAATTCCGTGGTCAAAAAACAGAAATATGAAGAGGCCGCCAAGTTACGGGACGATGAAAAAAGTCTGGAAAAAGAGCTGGCCATTGCACAGGAACGCTGGGAGGACGACAGTAAACTGAACAAGGAAACGGTTTCGGAGGACAATGTGGCAGACGTTGTTTCTATGATGAGCGGTATACCGGTGAACAGAATAGCCCAAACCGAGAGCAATAAACTGGCCGAACTTCCAAACCTTATCAAATCCAATGTGATCGGGCAGGACGAAGCAGTTGCGAAAGTATCCAAAGCTATACAAAGAAACAGGGCCGGACTCAAAGACCCTAACAAACCTATTGGTTCCTTTATTTTCTTAGGACAGACCGGGGTTGGAAAAACGCAATTGGCAAAAGTAATGGCAAAAGAGCTTTTTGACTCGGAAGATGCCCTTATACGTATTGATATGAGCGAATACATGGAAAAATTCGCTATTTCCAGACTGGTAGGAGCCCCTCCGGGATACGTTGGCTATGAAGAAGGTGGCCAACTTACAGAAAAAGTGCGCAGAAAGCCATATTCCGTAATCTTGCTGGACGAGGTCGAAAAAGCGCATCCGGATGTGTTTAATATGTTGTTACAAGTATTGGACGACGGATATCTTACCGATAGTCTAGGAAGAAAAATCGATTTTAGGAATACCATAATTATAATGACCTCCAATATTGGGGCGAGACAATTAAAGGATTTTGGACAGGGAGTAGGATTTGGCACCTCGGCAAAAAAGGAACAAGAAAGCTCTCATCAGAAAAGTGTGATCGAAAATGCGCTCAAAAAAGCGTTTGCACCTGAATTTTTAAACAGAATAGACGATGTGATCGTTTTTAACGCACTGGAAAGGGAACACATACATCAAATCATAGATATTGAACTGGCCAAGCTCTTTACCAGAATCAAAGACATAGGTTATAATTTAAATCTAACCGAGGCAGCAAAAGACTATATTGCCGAAAAAGGATTTGACAAGCAATACGGTGCAAGGCCGCTTAAAAGAGCGATCCAAAAATACATAGAGGATGCCCTTGCGGAAGAAATCGTAAACTCTAAATTAGAGGAAGGCGATAGTATTTTTATGGATTTAGACAAAGAGACCGAAGAATTGACCATTAAAATCAAGAAAGCGGAGGAATCGTCCAAAACATAACACTTGCCATTTAAAAATTTTTAAACAAAAAGAGCCCTAATAAGGCTCTTTTTTATTACGATAATTTGTAGGGCAAGTACCAATTAAAATACCAAGTTTTCTAGCTATACGCAGTACGAACGATATTTAGGTCTTTAATCTAATTTTTTATTTTTGCCAACGGCATACAGCTACTTTCGTCCCCAGACACTATAATACATAAAAGATGAGCGTTGGATCACCGAAGAAAAAGATAATTGTAAGGGAGTACCAATTAGAGATTGGAAAAGTGCAGGTTTACGAGAATTATATGGTTTCCATCTTCGACGAAGGTGCAACGTTAACGCTTGAACGTGCTTATCAGATTATTGGAATTTCAGAAATACACTTTAGGGACAAAAAATTTGGATTTATTAGTTTGCGCAAAAATTCGTATGCCGTAGACCCTACAATATACAACTACCTAAAAGAGCTGGATAATTTAAAGGCTTTTGCGATTGTTTCCGTTAAGGAAATAGATATGCATAATTTCAAGATCGAAAAATTGTTCTACAAAAAGCCAATGAAATTCTTTATCGAGTATGACAATGCTTTAAGATGGGTAAAAACTAGGCTTAAGGCAGCGTAACACGCAAATTACCTATACTTTATACCGTTTTACAAAATAGAATAAAGGCCTTACTCTTGACTTTCCGCTTCTTGTTGTGGTGGTTTTTCGGGCAATTTAAAAAGATCTAGGTATGCAGTTCCTAATCCTTCAACCACATCTGAAGCTAATAGCGCCTGATAACCTTTAGACTCAATTTGTAAGTCGGCAGATTTACCATGCAGAAATACCCCAAAAATAGCAGCCTTTAATGATTCATATCCCTGCGCGATCAATCCCGTAATAATTCCCGAAAGTACATCACCGCAACCTGCAGTCGCCATTCCCGGATTACCTGTGGTATTTACAAATCCCTTATCGTGATATACGGTTATGGTGTGGGCTCCTTTTATAACAACGATGCAATCAAATTTTTTGGACAAGGCCTTTACCTTTGCGAGTTTATCAAAATCATCTTCCCATTTACCAACCAATCTTTCCAATTCGCCCTCATGCGGAGTTAACACGGTTTGTTTGGACAAAAAGGAACATAATTCCATATTGGAAGCGAGCATATTTAAACCATCGGCATCGATGACCAAGGGCAAGCTATTTGATTTCAAAAAGGTGGCGAAGGCTTGGATAGTTTGAGTTTCTGTTCCCATCCCCATTCCTATGCCTATTGCAGAAGGTTTTATAGTATAGTCTATAGAAGTGATGGCCGTTTCCCCGTCTGTCAACACCATAGCCTCGGGCAGTGCCGTTTGCAAAATAGTGTACCCACAAGCAGGCACGTAAGAAGTTACCAGCCCACTCCCTATTTTTAACGCGGCGACACTCGCTAATGTAACGGCACCAATTTTGCCATAACTACCGCCTACCAACAACACGTGGCCATGGGTTCCTTTATGAGAAAACTTAGTTCTTGGCACATACATTGGAAGCACCTCACTTTTACCTATTAGCTCATAATCGGTTTCTTCCGCAGTTAGAAACTCCATATCCAACCCTATATCCAAGACTTCCCATTGATCTATATAAATTCCGGTTTCTGGAAGAAAAAATACCAATTTTGGTGTTTGAAAACTCAATACAAAGTTAGCCCTTACAACGGCATCTTTTTGTTCTGGAACTTGATTCATGTACAGGCCAGAAGGAATATCTACCGATAGTATAAAAGCTTTTGAGGCGTGAAAGTGGTCTATAAGTTTTCCTACCCACTTGGCCGGCGGCCTGTTCAATCCAATACCAAAAATTGCATCAACAATAATATCGTCCGCACCGATCTCCGGGAACTCCCCATCGGAATCCATAAAGTTTGGCCAAATTTTTCTGTCCTTTAGCCGGTCTAAATTGATTAAAAAATCTTTGGAACGCTTGGTACTATAGTTCACTACATATACTGCAATATTATATCCATGTTCTTGAAGGTGCCTTGCCAAGGCAATACCATCGCCACCATTATTACCAATGCCACAGAATAGATGAATTTTTACCGGAGCACCTTGCATTCGTAGGTGCATCCAATTAAAGATTTGAACTGCGGATCTCTCCATCAACTCATCACTGGTTATATTTTGCTTCGCTATTGTGAATTTATCAGCAGCATATATTTGTTCCGCACTAAAAAGTTTCATTCCGTAGATTTGATTAGGTAAAAATAACGATTCGGTAAAAATTTGTGGAATCATTTGATTAGCTTTCCAAATGTACTACTTTTGACCTTTACCTAATACGATGGTTTGCACTGATTGCTTCTTAATTACCTATCGACATACCTTAACCAAGGTATGCGCCTCTACTTGTATAACCCTCACCCCTAGGGGGTAAAGACTAGTGTTCTCCATCTCAAAACCCTCTACATTATTAGTTAATTAAAGTTAATAATTACCCAATATGCTCGTACTAAAATTTGGCGGCACATCTGTTGCAACTCCAGAAAATATAGATAAAATAAAAAATATAATTACTGGGTATACGGATAGAATTATCGTTGTTGTTTCTGCATTCGGCGGCGTAACGGATCAACTGATCAACGCCGGTTACCGTGCACAAAAACAGGATGATTCTTATAAGACCATTTTAAAACAAATTGAGACCCGCCATCTAGAGGCAATCAAAGCCTTACTGCCCGTTACCGACCAAAGCAAAGTATTAAGCAACGTAAAAAGGGAATTAAATGTGCTGGAAACGCTTTTGGACGGTGCTTTCTTTATAGGTGAGATTACCAAAAAACTATCTGACAAGATTGTATCCTATGGTGAACTGCTCTCCTCCTATATTATAGCTGAATATTTTAAGAGCCAAGGAATCGATTGCGCACATAAAGACAGTAGAGAACTCATCGTTACGGGGTTGGCAAATGGTAGAACGACCATTAGTTTAGAGCAAACGAATTCCAATTGTATCAACTTTTTCAACACCTCTAAAAACAAGGTCGTTATTTGTCCCGGGTTCATTGCCAAATCCGAGGCAGGAGACCCCACAACATTAGGTAGGGGTGGTTCCGACTATACGGCTGCACTCTACGCAGCTGCTTTAAACGCAAAAGTACTTGAAATTTGGACAGATGTGAGCGGCATGTATACAGCTAATCCAAAAATGGTAAAACAGGCCAAGCCCATAGCTCACATCTCCTATGAAGAAGCTATGGAACTTTCCCATTTTGGAGCCAAAGTGCTGTACCCTCCAACTATACAGCCGGTTTTGGCCAAGGGCATATCCATACGTATAAAAAACACGTTTAGTCCGGAAGACGATGGCACCCTGATCACCAAATCCAAAAACGAAAAAGGGAAAACCGTTCGTGGCATAAGCCATATTGGAAATATAGCGCTCTTATCCTTGGAAGGACCCGGTATGGTTGGAATACCAGGAGTTTCAAAACAGTTCTTTGAAGTGCTTTCACAGGCTAATATAAGTGTGGTACTTATTACACAAGCTTCCTCGGAACATTCCATTTGCATAGGCATTTCCGTGGACGATGTAGCGCTTGCCGTAGCAGCGGTAAATGAGGCTTTTGCTTATCAAATAGAACGCGGACGCATCAATAAAGTGGTGCCCGAAACTTCATTGGCGATAGTGGCGCTGGTAGGCGACAATATGAAGAATCATCAAGGATTAAGCGGTAAAATGTTCAGTACCCTTGGCAAAAACAACGTAAACATAAGGGTTATCGCTCAAGGGGCGTCGGAACGGAATATCTCCTGTGTTATTCAAGAAAAAGATGTAAAGAAAGCACTTAATGCATTGCACGAAGAATTTTTTGAGGAAAACATTAAGCAATTGAACCTTTTTGTTATGGGTGTTGGCAACGTAGGTTCCAAATTTTTAGATCAAATACAACAGCAAAAAAAATACCTGAAGGAAAATCTAAAACTTAATGTTAGGGTGATAGGTATTTCCAATTCCAGAACCATGGTTTTTGATGATGACGGTATTTCCTTAAAAAACTGGAAAGCAAGTCTAGCCGAAGGGCTTAAAGCGGATAAAGAAGAATTTTTCAAAACAGTAAACAAGTTAAACCTACGTAATAGCATTTTTGTAGATAACACTGCCAATAAAGCGGTTTCCGATACGTACAAGGATTATTTGAGAAACAGTATCTCGGTAGTAACCTGCAATAAAATTGCATGTTCCTCTAAATACACCAACTACCATGAGCTAAAGGAACTGGCCCGTGTTTACAATGCTCCGTTTCTGTTCGAAACAAATGTAGGGGCAGGTTTGCCCATAATAGATACCCTGAAACACCTAATTGCCTCTGGCGACAAAATTCAAAAAATCCAAGCTGTGCTGTCTGGCAGTCTTAATTTTGTGTTCAATAACTTTAGCGACAAAACTACCTTTCATGATGTCGTGAAACAAGCGCAGGAAGAGGGCTACACGGAACCAGATCCTAAAATTGACCTCAGTGGTGTGGATGTCATGCGTAAAATATTGATTCTTGCCCGTGAAAGTGGAACCCAATTGGAGATAGCCGATATTGGAAACAACTCGTTTCTTCCGGAGGAAAGTCTAGCTACCACATCCAACGAAGCCTTTTTCACCTCTTTAAAAAATCACGAAGCACAGTTTCAAAACATATACAGGCAAGCAGCGGAAAAAGACACCAAATTAAAATATGTGGCCCAATTTGAAAACGGACATGCAAGCGTGGGGTTACAGGAAATTCCAAAAGGACATGATTTTTATAATTTGGAAGGCAGTGATAACATAGTTCTGTTCTTTACCGATAGGTACCCGAAACAACCGTTAATCGTTAAAGGAGCCGGTGCAGGGTCGGATGTTACCGCATCCGGTCTTTTTGCAGATGTTATACGAATTGGCAATTATTAATGGTTTCAGGCTTCTATTATTTTTGATGCTCTCACAACTAAAAACATGAGGACAGCCTATAATTAAGGCCTTTAAAACAAAATTATTCAGTACACCTGAAGCCACCGAAAATTGGAAACTAAAACTTAAAACCATAGCAACATTTTGATGAACGAAATAAAAATATTCTGCCCTGCTACCATAGCGAATATTTCCTGTGGGTTCGATGTGCTTGGCGTTGCCCTGGATACCATTGGAGACGAGATGGTAGTTCGAAAGACCCAAGAAAAAGGTATCCGCATCACCAAGCTTAACGGCCAACAACTGCCTATGGAAACGCACTTGAACGTAGCCGGGGTAGCTGGTTTAGCCCTGTTGGCCGTTAGCGATTACGATGGTGGTTTTGACATAGAAATCTATAAAAAAATTAAAGCCGGCAGCGGAATAGGGAGTAGTGCCGCAAGCTCAACAGGAGCGGTTTGGGCCATGAACGAATTATTGGGCAAACCCTTTTCTACCTTAGAACTGGTAAAATTCGCTATGGAAGGCGAGCGATTGGCCAGTGGTGTAGCCCATGCGGATAATGTAGCGCCGGCCCTGTTCGGTGGCTTCACTTTGGTACGCAGCTACACGCCCTTAGATGTAATCCCCATTCCAAGTCCTGCAGCACTTTATGCAACGGTAATTCATCCACAGATAGAAGTAAAGACCTCCGACTCCAGGAAAATATTAAAAACGACGATAAGCTTAGAAGATGGTATAAAACAATGGGGCAATTTAGGGGGATTGGTCGCAGGCCTATTTACATCTGATTATGCATTGATCGGACGTTCTTTAGAAGATCATATAGTAGAACCGATAAGGTCTATCCTAATCCCCGGATTTGATGCTATAAAGACAACGGCAATGAGCAAAGGTGCCTTAGGTTGTGGAATATCGGGCTCCGGCCCCTCTATTTTTGCATTTAGCAAAGGGGAACAAACCGCACAGAAGGTGGGAACAGGAATGAAAGACGTATATAAAAAAATAGGAATCGATTTTGATGTACATATTTCCAAGATAAATACCAGTGGCATAAAACGATTATAGCAAGTTAGTAGCACAACCAAATGACGTTGAGACATGAATTTTTATAGCCTAAACCAAAAAGCTCCGGTAGTATCCTTTAAGGATGCAGTAATTAAGGGCATTGCACCTGATCGCGGCCTATACTTTCCAGAACACATTACTCCCCTACCGGCATCTTTCTTCGATAGGATAACCGAACTTTCCGATCAAGAAATCGCTTTTAATGCCATACACCAATTTGTATTGGCAGACATTCCTAATGAGAAGTTGAGGGAGATTCTTGCCAATATGCTCGACTTTAAATTTCCAGTGGTCGAAATCGATAGCAATGTAGCCACCTTGGAATTGTTTCACGGACCCACAATGGCTTTTAAGGACGTAGGTGCACGTTTTATGGCCAATTGCCTTGGGTATTTCTCAAAAGACGAAAACAATGAGGTTACCGTGCTTGTGGCAACCTCTGGAGATACAGGAGGTGCCGTTGCCAACGGATTTTTAGGCGTAGAGGGTGTGAAGGTAGTTATCCTATACCCAAGGGGTAAAGTGAGTGATATACAAGAGCGACAATTAACTACTTTAGGGCAAAATGTAACGGCACTGTCCGTAGACGGTACGTTTGACGATTGCCAGACCATGGTCAAAACAGCATTTCTAGATAATGATCTACTAAGTAAAATGCAACTGACCTCTGCCAACTCGATCAACGTGGCACGCTGGCTACCACAACTGTTTTATTTTTTATTCGCTTACAAACAAATTCGTAAAAAAGCGGTAAAGGAACAAACAAGTCCAATGGATATCGTTTTTTCCGTTCCTAGTGGAAATTTCGGAAACATCTGTGCAGGTATGGTGGCACAACGATTAGGCATGCCGGTAAAACAATTTATAGCTGCTACGAATGTAAACGACACTGTACCCGAGTTTATGAAAACGGGCAACTACGAACCCAAGTCTTCAACAGCCACGATTTCAAATGCTATGGATGTGGGCGACCCAAGTAATTTCATTAGAATTCGCCATCTTTTTGAGGACGATTTTTCAGAACTGAAAAAGCAGCTTACCTCCTACTCCTTCTCCGACGAGGAAACACGAAAGGCACTTTTGGATATATACCAAAACAATACCTATGTTGCGGACCCACATGGCGCGGTAGGCTATCTGGGGCTTAAAAAATATCAGCAACAGCACCCGAACACTTATGGAATTTTTCTTGAGACCGCCCATCCGGTAAAGTTTTTGGATGTGGTAGAAGAAACAATAGGTACAAAATTGGATATTCCGCCCCAGATACAAAAAGTGATGAACAAGGAAAAAAAGTTCTTGACCATAAAAACCTATCAAGAACTAAAGTCTTATTTAATGGATCGATAGTTTTATTCCTCTCGCATAAAACATCTGCAAATTCTATACCTATATGGGCACTGACGGCCTATTTTTAGGTTCCTATCCAACATCTATAGAAAGCGGAGCAAATGGTTACAGAGATTACGGTGCATCCCTATTGCGTGATGCCAGACCATATAATCTAGCAAAAATTGTGTAAAACATAAGAGTTGGTTTGTGAACTATCCCTAATTAATTCAATAAATTTGTGGTACATAAATATTAAAACATGAAAAATACAACGCTTACCCCAGTCCATGAATCCCTTGGTGCAAAAATGGTCCCCTTTGCTGGTTATAATATGCCCGTTTCTTACGAAGGTGTAACCGCAGAGCATGAAACCGTTAGGAGAAGTGTTGGTGTTTTTGATGTGTCCCACATGGGAGAATTTTTAATTAGTGGCCCAAAAGCTTTGGAATTGATACAAAAAGTGAGTTCCAACGATGCAGCCAAACTTACTATTGGCAAGGCCCAGTATAGCTGTTTACCAAACGAAACCGGAGGCATCGTAGACGACCTTATTATTTACAAACTAAAAGAAGAGCAGTATTTACTTGTAGTAAACGCATCGAATATAGAAAAGGATTGGGGGCATATTAGCAACTACAATAAAGCCATTGGAGCGGATATGCGAGATATTTCCGAAGATTATTCCTTACTGGCCATACAAGGACCCATGGCGGTAGAAGCAATGCAGTCCTTGACTTCTGTAGACCTTGCCTCTATTAAATTCTATAATTTTAAAGTAGCCGATTTTGCCGGCATAGAACACGTTATTATTTCCGCTACCGGATATACGGGGTCTGGTGGATTTGAAATCTATTGCAAAAATTCAGAGGTAAAACAGATTTGGGACAAGGTATTTGAGGCCGGAGCCAGTTTTGGCATTAAGCCCATTGGTTTGGCCGCTAGGGATACCCTACGTTTAGAGATGGGGTATTGCCTTTACGGAAACGACATTAACGATACTACCTCACCATTTGAAGCTGGCCTTGGTTGGATCACCAAATTCACAAAGGACTTTGTAAATAGTGACGCATTGGCAAAGGAAAAATTACACGGACCAGAACGCAAACTGGTTGCTTTTGAACTGGATGAGCGCGGTATTCCTAGACATGATTACGATATTGTTGACGGACAAGGAAAAAAAATAGGAATAGTAACATCGGGTACCATGTCACCGTCTATGGGCAAAGGTATTGGCATGGGGTACGTGCCCACTATATTGTCCGAAATTGGTAGCAAGATTTATATTCAGGTTCGAAAGAAAGCTATTCCGGCTACTATTGTAAAGCCTCCGTTCTATAAAAAATAATGCAGAATTTTCAATCCTACCTAGATGAAGTTTATAAGGTTGTTCTAGAACTACCAAATACTGGAAAAGTAGCTACCTACATCCCGGAATTAGCTGCGGTACCCCACTCAAAATTTGGAATTCAACTGCTGGATATACACCAAAATAAATTTGCCGTAGGAGACAATGAAGAAAAGTTTTCGATTCAAAGTATTTCTAAAGTGCTTAGTCTTTCCATGGCACTGCAATGCATTGGCGAAGATGTTTGGAAGCGGGTAGATGTAGAACCGTCCGGGGACCCATTTAACCATTTATCCTTATTGGAACTGGAAAATGGCATTCCAAGAAATCCATTAATAAATGCCGGTGCTATCGTTATAGCGGATATTTTGGTATCCGAGTTAGCAAATCCCAAAAAAGATTTTCTGGAATTTGTTAGAAAACTGGCCAATGACAACTCCATAGTTTACGACGAGAACGTTGCCAAATCCGAAAAAGAAACCGGTTTTAAGAATTATGCTGCCGCCAATTTACTTAAATCCTATGGGAATCTTACCAATGATGTAGAGACAGTACTGGATTTTTACTTTCACCAATGTTCGCTGCACATGAGTTGCGCCCAGCTCTGTGATGTATTTTACCTTTTTATAAATAGAGGGAAATGTAAAAGGGATATTAGCCATCTAAATATAAATCAAATTAAACGGGTTAACGCCTTAATGCTTACCTGTGGCTTTTATGATGAAGCAGGTGAATTTGCATTCGAGGTGGGTTTACCGGGAAAAAGTGGAGTTGGCGGCGGTATCATTGCTCTTTTGCCCAATAGTTTTTGTGTTGTTACGTGGTCCCCTCCACTTAACAAAAAAGGAAATTCTGCGCGGGGAATGGCAGCCTTGGAGCGTTTAACCACCCTATCCGGGTTATCCATATTCTGATTTGGAAAGCAAAAAAATACTCATATTAGGAGGTAGTGGTTTCCTTGGCAATGCGATTTATAAAGAGCTGTGCAGCTACTTTGATACCTACGGCACGTATTGTCATGCAGCCAACACTTTTGCATCCAACAAGCAATTTTATAGATACGATATTGAAAACGATGATATCTTTGAGCTGCTAGAAAAAGTAAGGCCTCAAATTATTATTTCTGCCTTAAGGGGAAATTTTACGGCGCAGATTATCGCTCATCGGCATTTAGCTGAATATATAATGGACAATGACTGCAAACTATACTTCCTATCTTCTGCAAATGTATTTGATACCTACAGTAAATATCCTTCCTACGAGACGGACAAAACATTATCGGAAAGTATTTTTGGACGCTTAAAGATAAAAATCGAAAACATGCTGCTGCGCTTACCAGTCAACCAATGGGCTATCTTACGCATTCCCATGGTCTTTGGAAATTCGTCGCCAAGAATCAAGGAAATGAAAAAACATATTCTAAATAATGAGGCGGTAGAAGTTTTCCCTAATTTAATTCTAAATGTTACGAACGATGATAAACTTACTCAACAAGTCCATTATCTCATCAATAGAAATAAAACAGGTATTTATCATTTAGGCAGTAGCGATTTAGTTCATCACGAAGATTTTATCAAAGAAATTTTGGAACGGGTAGGAACCTTTAACCCAATTCTAAAACGAGTGTATACCACCAATGAAGACCGCTATTTGGCCGTATTGCCAAAAACCAATAAATTGCCAAAAAATCTACAGTTCACCTACCAGGATATTATAGAAGATCACGTTTTAAACTGATATGAATTTTTAAAATTAATACAGATGGAAAAATTTACGGATAAACAAATTCAGGATTACCTTGGTCAATTAGACGGATGGGAATATGTGGATGGCGCCATTGAAACTACCTTTGAATTCAAGGACTTTAAAGAAGCATTCTCTGTTATGACACGCATAGCGTTCGAATGTGAAGCACAGGGGCACCACCCAGATTGGAGCAATGTATACAAAACAGTTAATATTCGATTAAATACGCACGATGCCAACGGGGTTACCGAAAAGGATTTTGTATTGGCAAGGGCTATTGAGGATATTGTAGAAAGTGACTAAAACGTTCGTTTTAAATTTTAGTACTTTTAAAAATCAAAATAAAAAATACGATTATGGGAAGAGCTTTTGAGTTTAGAAAAGCGCGCAAAATGAAAAGATGGTCGGCCATGTCCAAAGCCTTTACCAGGATAGGTAAGGATATTGTAATTGCCGTAAAGGAAGGTGGCCCCGATCCAGATTCCAACTCCAGGTTACGAGCCGTTATACAGAACGCCAAGTCGGTAAACATGCCTAAGGACAATGTAGAACGGGCGATAAAGCGTGCAAGCGATAAAAGCCTTGGAGACTACAAAGAAGTACTTTTTGAAGGATATGCACCGCATGGTATTGCAATTTTAGTAGAAACTGCCACGGATAACAACACAAGAACGGTTGCCAACATAAGAAGCTATTTCAACAAATGTAACGGGAGCCTAGGAACTTCCGGATCCGTTGAGTTTATGTTTGACCATACTTGTAATTTTAGAATTCCTGCAGAAGGCCTGGATCCCGAAGAACTGGAACTGGAAATGATAGACTTTGGTGCCGAAGAGGTTTTTGTAGACGATGATGGTATATTGATCTATGCCCCTTTTGAAAGTTATGGTGCTATACAAAAAGAGTTGGAAAACAAGGGATTGGAAATCCTTTCATCCGGTTTTGAACGCATACCACAAGTAACAAAAGCACTTAACGAAGAGGAGGCTGCAGATGTTGAAAAACTATTGGAAAAAATAGAAGAAGACGATGATGTACAGAACGTATATCATAGCATGAAGGAGTAACTCTTATCTAAGGAAAACTTTAAAAAACACCCGGGCAAAAGTGCTCGGGTGTTTTTGACATGAACATTTTTTTCCGGTTCCGATTTTTAATAATACTGGAGACAACATCTTTTATTTTAGCGGTTTACCGATTTTAAAGGTCAACCTTAATTACATTTAAGAACAAAATAGTAGCTTGTACTTTTATCTAACAGCAAGCGTTACTTTATCTTGAATTCAAAAGTACATCCCCTAGTTTACAACCAATGAGAATATCATTAATTAAGTTACTACTTTTTACATTTTTAGGCGGAACTATCTTCTTCCAGGTACACAATAACGTACCTAAAACCATGTCTGCTTTTAAGGCTAAATACTATATCAATAAAAATATAGTTAGACAATCAGACCATACGGTTAAGCTTCAAAACGACTGTATACTAACTGATGCCGTTAAAACAAAAGAACCGAATCTGCTTTTCAGTTCCGGCTTTGAGGGCATACAGCTTGGCGAGCAAATAGAGGATTACCAATATCTTACAGGAACGGACAACGAAACAGGGTTTTCTTGGCCACTCTATATTCTTGGTTCCGATTTTAGCGGAATCCATAGAATAAACGACGATAACGGTGAAGCCATCTCCAATGAGATTGTGACCGTTACCGGACCAAAGGGCAAGCAAACCTCAGCATTGTTTCAAAGCGTTCGTTATGATGTTCAGGTTACGCAGACCCCTTTTCAAATAAACCATATCAAAGAAAATCCAGATGAACTTTACATGAGCTATTGGATGAAAACAGATAGCACAGCGGTAAAAGGAATTGATACCTGGAGAGCCATTTGGGAATACAAGACTAAAAATTATGCCTCGTATAAAGACGGCTTTAGAATGATCGCCTTTATGGCCACCGACTATGAAGGAAAACCATTTTGGTCGTTTCAGGGAGATACGAGCCCACAGCATCCAATTTGGCAAACTGAAAATTATACCGTACCGCTTATTTTAAACGAATGGTTCAAAGTAGAATACTATATTAAATGGAGCAACGGTACGGATGGTTATGCATCTATGAAAGTAAATGGCAAACTCATTGGCGAACATAAGGGTGCAACAACGGTGAACGCGGATCCTATGGACTTTATAATGCTTACCCAAGTTTATGGAAATTCGCATCCCATGCATCAATGGGTGGATGATATTGAGATTTGGGATGGTCTGCCCAGCAACGGAATGTAGCTGTTACTTGCAACTGAAAATTTAAATATCTTCATTCAAAGTAAGAATCTAACTCCAAAAAAAATCTATTTAAATGAGCCTACTCCGTATCTATGAAATAGGTATTCTAAACGACTAGAAATCGCTTATCTTTACAATAAAAATTGATTGTTCATATTTTGGTTCTGCATCAAAATATATCATTAGGAAGAAAATGAAAAGACTTATACTATGCTTTTTGTGCATCGTAGTGTTCCTGGCGGCTTGCCAAAAAGATGACCCGCTAGAAATACGGCCAAGCACTCCACAATTATTATTTAAATCCGGCTTTGAAGAAGGTACTTTTATCAGTGACATACAAGACAATTATCAAGTAATACGAGGAACCGATTCGGAAACCGACTTCACCTGGCCTATACGTATTTTAGGCTCTAATTTTGCTGGAATACATCGTATACAAGATGACAATGGCCCAGCAATAGATAACTATCTGGAAAATATTACGGGTAGGTCTGGTACCGAAACAACGGCACTCTTCCAACGGGTAAACTACGACATTGGGGTAACACAAACACCTTATCAGATAAATAATCTAAAAAAGAACCCCATAGAGCTGTACATGAGTTACTGGATGAAAACGGACGATACCTCCTTAAACGGACCCGACAAATGGAGAGCGCTATGGGAGTTTAAAACTAAAAACTACAATAGCAATAGTGGCAATGGTTTTAGAATGATTTCTTTTATGGCTACCGACAGCGAAGGAGAACTCTATTGGTTGTTTCAAGGAGATAGAACTCCAACAGAACCAATATGGCAAGTAGTTAACAAGACCGTACCGGTAATCAGAAACGAATGGTTTAAAGTTTCTTACTATATTAAATGGAGTACAACTTCTGACGGATATGCCTCCATGAGTATCAATGACGAAGTAATTGCCGAACATAACGGTCCCACAACTTCAAATTCCGATGATATGGATTTCATCATTCTTACCCAGGTCTATGGGAATACCCACCCCATGCATCAATGGGTAGACGATATTGAGATTTGGGACAGAATTCCTACGGGGAACGACTAAAAAATGAAGCTAAAAACCTATTTTCTTCGGTACGCGGCATCAAAAACATAGGTATCGCCCAATTGATGAACGTGGTGCATCGCCATAAGTTTTTTATCAAAATCCGGCCGTACTACCCGCTCCGTTATTTCTACGTATTCGTTTAAGGTTAGTTTTTCTATTCTATTTAAATTCAGTGCACGTCCGTAAATGGCGTCCGTATTTCTTTGGGAAGGCCTATAGCGTTGACCAGCAAAGGAAAGTATGGCACCTCCGTTACGGGCTACACGAGCATCTATAATAACAGGATTTTGAGCGTGCGGTTCCATGGATTCCAGTTTAATAGAATCTACCTTATAAATATACAATTCGCTGTTCATTGGCGAGGTTGAAGCAATCTGTTTGTTCAGAAATAGCCAGCGTTCCTTATTATTATCTGTGTGGAAAAAAGCGTCGGCGACTTTTTCACCCTCAAATGCGGTGGAATAAAGCTCCCAAGTCGTTGGGAAGTTCACGGCTCTATATATTTCCAAACGGTCATTTTCCGAAGTTTCCGGCATAAGGTAAATCTCGCCATCTTCTTTAAAAATATAAGGAAAGGACAAATGGTAATCCAAATCCAAAACATCAACCACATCAATTAATGCCTTGCCCTCCATACGACCACACGAAATTTTACCTCTTTTGGTACGATATGAATAATTTTCAAAAAAAACATACTTCACCTTTTCGTGTTCGAATAAAAAGGGATCTGCCCAAAACTCATCACCGGGCATATCCAATGGTTCCGAAGAAGAAAGGTCCGCGTCCATAAACGCACCATCTCCTAAAAACAGGGACCAACGTTCCGGGCGCCAACCCAACAAACGATTTGTAGCTTTCTCCCAAGCCTTTTGCGCTACCATGGTATAGAATACAAAACAATATTGCAAAAGATGCTTTAAGGCATACGTTCGATTAGAAGATGGGACAACAAACGTATCTTCCCTGCTCTTAAAAGTGCCATTAAGCAAACTATGAACGGTTTTTGAGAACACGGACACAGCTGCTTCTTGAACGGTATTTCTGGTCTCGGTTATGGACCATCCCCGATTAAAGAATGCAGTATCGATAATTAGCATTTCTTTAGTAACGCTGGTTGCTCTGAGCAAAGAAAACCCAATTCCCTCGTGTTTATCCAAAACCTCCCAAAATCCAATAGGCCCCTTCTTATCCAAGGTCATATCGGCAAATTTAAAAAGCCAAACACCATATTTTGGCAATTCACTAATCTCGCTCAGATCATCTAAAGAACTAAAGTTCAAGATGATCCCCAGATTTTCCTTTTCTATCCGCTTAATATCATTTCGGGTAAAAGTATGTCCTAATTCCTGTGCCGAAAATTTGATGTTGATATGTGTACTATTGGTCAACTGACTTCTGATATCCTGTAGTAAAACGGTCTCGGGTTTTGGAAAGAAGGTTCTTTGTTCCAGCGCAAGTTGCCTATGAAGCAAACCGGTTACGAAGTTGAACGACAAGGAAAATTTCCGTTTAAAGCCAGAGCTGGTCTCTTTCCCTTGTGTTGTCCCATCGATACCATCATTCCCAATTATAACAACCTCCAGTTCAGGATGATCAAGAATATCCTGGATTATACGTAATTGCCAATTAGATAAGCCCCGGAATTCATTTATAAGTACACCTATCCTTAGTATTTTCAATGGTCTATGCTTATCATCGTTGCTTCTGAACCAAACAATGCTATTGGGAAACGCTGAGGCAACATTATGTTATTTCTATTGTTCAAATGTGGTTACGAAAACCTGCTTTCTTATTAAGAACACAACTACGGTCAACTACTATATTCATGATTATCGTACCCATACGCATATCCATAATTATAATTGCCATTCTTAGTTTTACCTACGCCATTGAGAACATAGGCCATATTCTTCAGTTTTTTATTCTTAAAAAGCTCCTTGGAGAACTGCAGTAATTTTTTATCCGTAAGGCCAGAACGTACTACGAACAAAGTAGCATCCGCATACTTGGAAATTAGTAAGGTATCTGTCACCAACATGGTAGGGGCCGTGTCCAATATTACATAATCATACTCCTGTTTTGCTTTATCTATAAATTCAGCAAACCGTTTATGGGACAATAATGCAGGTGCACTGTTGGGAATCTTTCCACTGAGGTAGATGTTATGGCTTGGATAGTTTTCAAAACCACTTTGGATTCCATCATAAAAACTAAACCACTGGTCTTTTAAATAATTAGACAGGCCGGGTACATTTTTATCCAAAGCGGTATAACTATGTACCTGAGGATTTCGTAAATCTGCCCCTACAAGTAAAACACGTTTACCCATACTGGCATAAGCTAAAGATAGATTGGTTGCGAGTAAGGTCTTGCCCTCTCTTTTAATAGCGGACGTTACGCATATTACTTTGCCTATATCTGTCTCTTGCATTCCTAACAGATGGTCGGTATTTACGCTTAAAATCCTAAAAGCCTCTGACAAAGAGGAGCCCACCGGAACTTTGGCAAAACTCTTCTCCGCTTTAAACAAGGGTATCTCAATTAGTGTTGGTATCTCCGGATTTAAACGTTCTATCTCCGCACGATCGTGAAGTTTAGTATCAAAAGAGGAACGTAATAGAACAAACATAAAAGGCAACATAAGCCCTAACGCCAAAAACAGCGGGTACACCAGTGCCTTTTTGGGCCAAAATGGTTTTATACTGCTTATGGCATAATCGATTACCTTAACGGAAGATGATGTTGAAGCATAATCGATAGCAGCTTCTTCGCGCTTTTTTAAAAGTAGTAAATATAGGTTTTCCTTTATCGCCTGTTGTCGCTCAATGGAACGCAAAACCCTTTCCTTTTCAGGGAGCTCGGCATACGAGAGGTCTGCCTTGTTCTTTTGTTTATCAAGCTGTCTTCTTGATATTGCAAGCTGAGATTTATAAACCTTTACCGTACTTAGAATATTTTGTTTGGAGAATTCCAAACGTTCGGATAAATTCACCAACTTTGGATGGCCAGGCTGTAATGAAGACCCTAGTTTTTGCCGCTCTCTAGCCAACTCGTTGTACTTTTCTACCATTGCGTTCAATGCACTATTGGCCAAGCCAATATCCGCGGGCAAGAGGTTGTATTCTGCTTCATTGGAAACCGTTCTATCCAAAAGTCCCAACAAGGATATCTGAGTTTCCAATTTGAGTAATTCCGTCTCTGTTTCGGACTTCCTTTGAAGACTTGCTCCGGCATCTGTTTGAATATAGGATAGATCTTCGGCAATTTTATATCCCTCTTTTCCAGCTTCTATAGAATCCAGTTCCTGAGAAAGACTATTGAACCGTGCATCTACAATTTCTAAAGTGCGTCTTGTAATAAGTTGTTTATCCTTTATACCATCGTCATCAAAATTTTTAACTATGGTATTTAAGATGGACTCCGACAAATTTGTGGATTGCCCTTTTATGGATAATGTAAGTACGTCACTTTGCTTTTCAGAGGTAGCGATTTTCAAATCTTCCGCGAGATAGGCCGCTGCATGTCTTTTTGGATGCAAAACCACCTTGTATTTTTTATCCTTGAACATGAGAACATTCATAGTTTCGGAAATTGAAATCGTAAAAGGAAGTATGTCCTTTAGGCTTGCGGCACTAACCTCGTAAGGAACTACGAATTTTTTACCTGTTTCATCCGTAATATGATAACCTGCCGTACTCAAACGTATTTCAAAAGCCAAGGGTTTCTCCAGTTGATCCTCTTTAATACTTTTTGTAACTACAAAAGGTGAGTGGGCTATGCTCTGAAAACTAAAATTCCTAAACTCATAGTAGCTAACATCTAAATCCAGCTCATTGACCACCTTGTTAAGTAGTTGGTTGGATTTTAAGACTTCGATATGATTTTCTAAATTTAATTTTAGGTTTTGGTTGCCAATGGGCACATCTTTAGGAATAACTTTGGCCTCTTGACTATTATCCAGTATCTTAATTTTGGCTTCTGTGGTATAAATTTTCGGAGCGTATTTTTCGTAAGCATATCCTAACGCTAAAAAAAGAACGCAACTAACTAAAAACCAAGGCCAATGCTTTAGATACTTAACTACCAGTTCCCTGAAAGCAATGGGTTCATCGTCTTCCTTGAAATCTAAAATATAGGGTGTTTCTTTCATTTTATTGCTGTAATCCTTGTTCTTAGCACTTCTTTAATCCTAAACTATCCAAACTTAAGCAGGTACAAGCCAAAAGACTATACTGTTCCGAGTTATGTAACAGACCCAGTTTTCAAAACTAGGTGTTATAAGTGAGGCTTATTTTATAAATCGTTGAATCCTAATAATTTATCGACAATACGTGTTGCCGTGTTCCCATCCCATAAATAAGGTATACTGCCTTTCTTCCAATTACCCGAGAATAATTTCTCCATAGCCGGTGCAATGGCTTTGGGGTCAGTGCCTAAAAGTTCATTGGTTCCTTCGGTAATGGTTTCCGGTCTTTCGGTATTGTCCCGTAGCGTCATACATGGAACGCCCATAACCGTAGTTTCCTCCGTAATACCTCCAGAGTCGGTTAATACGGCTTTTGAATTTTCTACCAAATAATTAAACTCCAAATAGCCCAAGGGGTCTACCATGTGCAATCTTTCGTGGCCAATATTCAATTTTTTAAGCATCTTCGCCGTCCTTGGATGCACAGGAAAAATCAAGGGAAGCTTTGAAGAGTTCGCTATAACCTCATCTAGTAGCGATTTCAATTGGCTCTCCTCGTCTACATTGGCGGGGCGGTGCAAGGTCATTACCATATACTCCTGCTCCCTTAGCCCCAAGGTATCCCAGATTTTGGGCTTTCGAAAATTAGGACGTTGCTTTAAAAGCGTATCTATCATAGTATTTCCTACGAAGAATATAGCCTCATCCGGCACACCGCCTTTTCTAAGATTAGTGTTGGCCATCTCGGAGGTAGTAAAAAAGTAATTGGTAATGGCATCTGTAACCAGCCTGTTGATTTCTTCTGGCATCGTCCAATCATTAGAACGAATTCCGCCTTCTACATGAGCCACTTTTATATGCAATTTCTGGGCTGTAATGGCACAGGCCATGGTAGAGGTAACATCGCCCACCACCAAAACTAAGTCTGCTGGGTTTTTCATGAGTTCCCGTTCAAAGCGCACCATAATGTTCGCGGTCTGTTCCGCTTGGGTTCCCCCACCGGCTTCCAAATTTACGTCTGGCTCGGGAATTTCCAGTTGCTCAAAAAAGTTGCCCGACATTTTATTGTCGTAATGCTGTCCCGTGTGCACCAATCTATACGAAATATCCTTACCGGACGCCTGAGCTGACTTAATTGCGTGGATAATCGGGGCTATTTTCATAAAGTTGGGCCGTGCGCCGGCTATAAGTGTTACTTTCTTCATTTTGTAGTGTTTCGTTTAAATTTACAGTTTCTACCCTCGACCAGTCTACCGTATCTATGGCACTGTTTAGGTCTATAAAATTGAAATCCTTAAGCCATTTCTCCAGTTTTGGTTTGCATGATTTTAGACCTACATAGGATTTGAATTGCCTTGCCGGGGACAGACCTTTTATAACGGGTTGCCCATAATCAAAATCCCTTGGGTGAAAATAAGTCATCACGTAATTGGATTTATGTGTGCAATTTTTAATAATGCCGTAAGGAAGCAATCTAAAATAACCCCCACCGGAAAAGATTAACGGTTTTCCTAGAATGGAACGTGTATTAATAGGAAATTCCATTAGTTTGGCACCGTTGTATTCCAAAAAAGAAGGTGCCGCGACCTTATAGGCCGGAAGTCCACCATGTGCCCTACTAGCCGGGAATACCGAAGAATCTATCGTAATACCTAATTCATATAGCACTTCAAAGGCCCATTTGTTTAGTTCGGTAATTGAAAATCCGGGAGCTCTAAAGGAGGTTACTTTTTTTCCAGTACAATCTTCTATGGTCTTAATAGATTTTTCTACATCCTTGAAAAAGGTAGTCCGGTCTTGTTCATATACAAGTTGGTGAAGATGCGTATGACTTCCTATTTCATAACCCCTATCCGAAATACCGCGTATAACGTCGGGAAATTTTTCCGCCATCCAGCCCACTACAAAAAATGTTGCTCCAACATTCGTCTTTTCAAGAATATCATAGATAATATCCATATTTTGATGGATGCGAGGTTCAAAACTAGACCATTGTGCTTCCGTTTTAGTGGAATTATTATCTAAAATATGAAACCACTCCTCTATGTCAAACGTTAATATATTCATGGTCTGAATTTTTAAGATATTAATACAAGTACTTTGAAATTATGTGCCCTAAATAGACCGAAGTGGCCAAGGGTTGATGCTTCCAAATCTTTGTTAGATAGGTACGTTCTTTCAAGGATTTTCCTACGGGTTCGGAATAATTATAGAAAATAGGGAGTTCAATGGGGTTCCATTGTTTTTTAAACCTATGGTTGTTACTGTTGATTGTAGACCTACCAAATGAGAAGTACCTATGCTTTTTATCGATAGAGGTCTTTAAGATTTCCCAACAAATTAAGGCATGTATATTGTAACCATCATAATTATTATCGGTGGTTGACCAGCATACTTCGTTAAAATTTAAATAGGATAAAGAAAACCCAGCTGCTATTACCTTATCTTCATCATAAACAACCGTTATTTGCGCGTCTCCAAAATCATAGTCCGTAAGTAGCGTTTTAAAAAATACTTTACCTATGGCCGGCGAGCCGAACTGTAACATTTTTCGAGAATAGATTTCGTAATAATCATCCAAAAGTTCCAAGCCTCCATGTGACACGTTGTAGTTTATACGTTCGGCCTTTCTAATTTTTTGACGCATTTTTGACTTAAATGTCATTAATTGAGCGTCATACGACTCCTTCACTTCTAAAATACAGCTCAACTTTTTGTCATACACGTTGTCCGTTAATTTATCAAAACCCCGAATTTCAAATTTTTTACCTTTTATAATATCCTCTATTTTAATGTCCGATTTGTTAGCACTGGCATAGATCGGTCCGCCGTATGTAAAATGTGGCATTGAGAGAATTCTGTTCTTAAATAGGACCGTAGGTAGTACCCCGATAACTTTAGAATCATGAACTAAGGTTAAATTTTGATGTTTGTAACCAAAGGTTTTCTCTAGAATTGGCCCCAGTGAAGGATTGTGCGCCATTGTTATGAGCTGGTTGTCCTGCTCACTTTCTAGAAATTGATTCCAGATATGGTTATTGGTGTGTGTTACTATTTCGATCATCTTGTTATTTTAATACACTTCTGTTTCCGATATACTGCTAGTTCGTGTATTGATTTATTGTTAAAAAGCTTATTAAAAAAGTTTATGGTTTTTAGGAGGCCATACGAGCTTACCTAGCTCAAAAATCAGAGTGTTCAATACAAGTATTTTGAAACAATTTTTCCAAAAAATACGCTTGTTCGCAATGGTTGGAGTTTCCAGATTTTGGTTAAAAAAGTCAACTCTTTTATTGATGTACCTACGGGTTCGGAGTAGTTATAAAAAATTGGTATTTCCATGGGTTTCCACTGTCTTTTGTATTTATGATTGGAACTTTCCTTAGTAGATCTACCCATAGAAAAATACCTGTAGTTTTTGGAAATACTGTCTTTGATAATGTTCCAATACAAGAATGAATTTACATTGTACTTGTCATAATCAGAATTGGTACTTACCCAACATAATTCGTTAAATTTCAAATAAGACAAGGTAAACCCAGCGGCAATAATAGAGTCGCCATCGTAGGCTGCTGTAATTAATGCTTCTCCATATTTATAATCGGTAAGTAGGTTTTTGAAAAAAGATTTGCCTAGTGGAGGCGAACCTTTGCATAACATCTTCTTTGTGTACACGTAATAAAAATCGTCCAGTAAATCTGTATTTCCACGTACTATGGTGAACCCATGTCTTTCGGATTTTCTAATTTTTCTACGGAAACCGGACTTAAATTCCATTAATTGCTCTTCTTCGGTTTCTTTCAGATCAATAATACAAGTTATCTTATCCTCGTAGAGATTATCCGTTAGCTTGTCAAAACTCCTAGCTTCGAACCTGTTGTTATCCAAAGCAGTGGTCAAACACAATTCAATATCGGCATCTGTATTAATTACTGGTCCACCATAGGAGAAGTGTGGCATGGATACTAATTTATCGCCAATTCTAACCACCGGCAATACCCCAATCATTTCATCATTATAGCTAATGACCATGTTTTGACTGGTATAGCCAAAGGTTTTTTCTAAGATTGGACCCAAAGAAGGATTGTGGGCAATTGTAATTAACTGCGTTCCTCTTTCCTTGTTCAAGAATTCGTTCCAAGTACTAACATCTTGACATTTTGATAGTTCTATCATAATCTATTAAGTATTAACCGAAAGAAATAGGGCATTACCCGGATATCTCCCATTACACGCTTTTTGGGCTCGTTAAGGGTTCTGTAAATTCCTTCCAGATTATTTTTGATCCACCATTCAGGGGCGCGTTTTACGTTTCCGGTATATACATCAAAACTACCGCCAAGACCTTGGTATACTGCCGGGTGTACACGGTACATTTCTTCCATTAATAGCTCTTGCTTTGGCGAACCCATAGCCACGAAAACGATATCCGGTTTTTTCACCGAAATGTCATCGATCAACTCTTGACGTTCAGTTTGATTCTTTAGGTACCCGTTCCTATGACCCACAATCTTAATCTCCGGAAACTCCGATTTTAAGCGAGAGACTGTTTTATTGATAATCTCTTCCTTACCGCCAACCAAATAAAAAGACTTGGTAGTATGATAGTTTTCTATAAGGTTGAGCCAAAGTTCGCAACCCGGTATTTTAGCCACGTTCTTGTGCCCTTTTCGCTTTAAGGCCCAAACCGCACCAACACCATCGGCATAGCCTACATTTCTATTAATAATTGAGCGGGTCTGCTCCGTAGCATGGTATATTTTCTCCGCGTTTACCGCAACTAAAATACTTTTATGCTCCAGCACATATTCCATAAGTTCCTTTCGGGACTTGGGAACATAGGTCTTTACACCATTAAGTAATTGTGAAATCATTGCTATTTACTTTTTGTTGTTCGATTGAAACCAGTAATAGATGCTGAGCAAGAGAAAGATCTGTTTTTCCCTATTGTAGCCGCTATTGTGCTGCTCCAAGATTTCCGCGATATAGTCCTGGTTAAAGACAGACGAAAAATCCGAGTCGTTTTTTAAAAGAATATCCTTTACGGTATGCATTTCTTCACGGAACCACTTATTGGTGGGCGATTGAAATCCTTTTTTCTTTCTATGGATGATATTATCTGGCAGAACGGTTTTGGCAAATTCCTTGTGGATGATCTTTCCCTGCCTACTGTTCAGCTTCAGATGCAAGGGAAGGCCTTCCATAAACTGCACCAAGGCAATGTCCAACATGGGAACACGACATTCCAGTGAAAAATTCATGGTTATCTTGTCAGTATAGGTCAATAGATCGTCCGCAAGGTTCATGCGGGTATCAATAGCCATCATTTTATCGGCGGAATGCTTTCTGGACCTACAATCCAACACTTCATAAAAATTGGCTATGGCCGTTTTACTAGTAACATCCTTAATGGTAATCAGTTTTTGTATTTCCTCTTGCGAAAAAATCTCGTAGACCGATAAGAACCGCTCTATTTCATCGGAAATCCCAATAGCTTTTGCACCGCGCAGTACTTGCTCGTTTTTACTGCCCATTAGTTGCGCCACTGGTCTAAAGGCACCCCGCAGGGGTGACGGGATTTTGTCCCTTATCAGTTCCGATCGGTACCTGGTATAGCCGCCCAACGGCTCGTCCGCACCCTGCCCGGTCAATACTACCTTTACCCTCTCCGCGGCCAGTTCCGCTAAATAGTACATGGGTATCATGGAGGTAGTTGCCAAGGGTTCTTCCACTATTCTGGAACATTCCTTAATGAGCCCTAAAAAATCCGAAAAAGAGATTTTCTTTATATAGTGGTCCAATCCCAGTAGTTCGGCAGTTTCCTGGGCATCCGAAATCTCATCTTCGTCAAAATCACCTTCAAAGCCTATCGTAAACGCTTTGAGCTTACCTTTATAATGTTTTTTTGCTAGTGCGGCGATCAAGGCAGAATCTATTCCACCGCTGAGCAAAATCCCAACCTCCACATCGGCGAGTAGTTGGCGTTTTACCGCGGCTTCTAAGGCCACGCCGTAATCGGCTATCAATTTTTCCGGTTGGGCCTGCACCACTTTTGGCAATACCGGCGTAAAAGGGGTACAGGTAGACCTCAATGCAGCACTACCCATTTCAACACGGTATATATGCCCAGGCAAAATCTTCTTAATTTGCTCGTACAAGGTATCCGGTGCTGCGTTGTAACGCAACCGTAACAAACTTGCAAGCGCATCTTGGTTAAGTGCCTTGGTGTTCAGAAGGCTTTTTATAGGTCGTATTTCCGAGGAGAATATCAGTTTTTTACCATCATCAAAATAGTACAGAGGTTTTACACCAAAGGGGTCGCGCGCCATAAGGAGCGTGGCATTATCCAAATCTAAAAATGTGAAGGCGAAAATTCCGTTGAATTCCTTTACCGCAGCTTCTCCAAAATGAATCAAGCAATGCAGAATCGTCTCTGTATCCGAGTGTCCGTTGTATGTAATATCCTCCGGCAATTTTTTACGCAATTCCCGATGGTTATAAATTTCCCCGTTAAAGATCAAGGCATACTTTTTACATGGGGAAATCATGGGTTGATGCCCTGCCGGGGACAAGTCTATAATGGAAAGGCGACGTTGCCCAAATTGCACATTATGCTCGTTTACCATAAACGAATCAATGCCAAAATCGTCCGGGCCGCGATGCTCAATTTGGTTGAGCATAGCCACGTCAAAAGCTTGATTAACAGACCCTAGAATACCGCACATAACTTTTCTTCTTACAAATACAAGTCTTAAGACTTTAGTGAGAATCAAAATTAGTAGATTGGGTCTGCAAGCGGCAATAATACCGATGAAACGCGTTATCCTTCGACTTATACACGAGAAAAATGAAGCGCTTTAAATACGGTAATTATCGAGCTTAAAAAATGTAAAAAAGCGCCTACATTAAGAAAAGCCGTTTCGTATTTTTTTGTAGCTATTGAAGCTGGGTATCTCCTATTCCAGGAGTTGTTTATAATTGGCGGACAAAGCATACAAATAAGGCATTACCGCCCAACGCAGGGTGTCCTTATTTCGCCTTAGGTTTAACATATCGATAACGGAATAAATGCCGCCAGTTCGCACAAATGTTTTGGCGATAGTACCGGATAGGGCTTGGATCAAGTCGGTGTCCTTCATTAATATGGCTAGATGTAGCATTTCTGCATTATCGTAAAGGTCATACTTAACAATAGAGGGCTTATTACTAAGACTAAAGCGTTTAAACAGTCCGCTCTTTGGATTGTAGAAATTAGATATAAGATAGTTATAACCTATTTTTAGAATAGCTTGGCTATCCGTTAATGGGACTATAAGGTTGGTCTTATGTATATTCTTGAGCACAAAACAGGAGTGAAAACAATCTATAAAGGAATCCTCGCTGTCCGGTTCATATAACCAAGATCCGTTTTTACGTTGCTTCCCCTTTACAAAATTGTAGAGTTTATCAATTTTTGCAGTGATCGAACCCCGCTTTTCGGGTAGATGTTTTAAGAATATCCCATAAGCGAACATTGCATAAGAAACAGCGTTGGTTACCAAGCGATCTTTGGCGGGGCCGTAAGAGGTGGCCATGGAAGTCCCATCCTCGAACATCACCTGGATATCCGTTTCAAAAAAATTAAAAACGCTTTTAATATGGGCGGTATAACTTACATCTCCCGTAAGTTCCACATACCTGTCCAAGGCCTCCAAAGCGTATGGTGTATGAGTGCTAAAGGGCGTATTTTCGTTGTAATCAAGGCCGTCTCCCGCCGCCCATTTGAAACCTAGACCCCAACACAGACCTGCGTATCCGGTACAGGTATTGGCTATGAGCCAATCTATGTGGTTTTTAGCTCCTACCCGTAATTCTTCCTCTTTGTTAACTTCATAAACCTTTAGTAATGCCAAGGCCGCCAGGGCCCTTGCAGCAGGATACTCTTGCTTTTTGTAAAGAAAGCGTGTTTTGTTGTTTACAAAATTATCCCATACCGTAAGCGTAGCGGCAGGCAAAATACCCAAGACCTTATTGGAATTGTACAGTTGTTTTATTTTGATACCCAAACCTGTCATCCAAACGTCATAAGGATCGTAGCATGCCAGGTTTTGATGCAGACAATACTTTTTGATCATTATCAGGTCTTCTCTCATTTTGTTGCGCATGCTGTAGTTGGTTGTAAATTGGGGCTATCCCAATAGAAATATCTGCTATGAACTTTACCGTATTGCTTTTTAAAACTATTTTTTTGTTAGCGGAACCAGCTTTCCTTCTTCTATGTGCCTTACTACATCCGAAGTGGTAACAAATTCAATATTTTTATAATTTTTGGTTAGGTACTCCAAAAACCTGTCTATATCACCAAAAACGTTTTTAAAATCCTTAGTATGCGTCTCCAGCACAATTAGTTTATAATCAAAATCGTTGGCCAAGACCAACTCATAAGCTCTTTTAAACGTTTTCCTTAAATACCAGAATGGTTGTTTGTTCATTTTCAAGTTTGTCTTATAGGGCATTTTAAACGAATGGATGCTGTCCCTATTGGCGACCGGATTCATACGAATAATAGCATCGGGCACCCCATAAACATCCATATCCTTATCAAACCGTTCCATAAAACCTCTAAACTTAACATGCAGGATATATCGTGCCAGATCAAACCAGTTTAGATATGTAGGTGTCATGGGGATAATCGCTATTTCTTTTTTGTTACCTATACGGTTTATGTCCTCCTTACTGCAATAATACGGCGTAATCTCACTTTCCATATCGGAGTAGTCCAAATCCAGGGCCGGTAGTTTAAGTCCTTTTGTTGGCCCTAGAACCAATTTAACCCCATTGTCCTTAAAATCATCGTACAAAACACTAAACGGTTGAATACCCCATGAACCGGCTTTAAAGGAATTAAACAAATTCTGATTTTTAGACGTAGCTATGATTTCCTGTAGACGTTTAGATCCCTCCAAGAACATTTTTTTTTGATCTTCGGGCGCCAGTTGCCCAATATTCCATTTTTGGGTTACCTTAACAACGTCATTTTCTAAATAGGCGTTTGCCCATTGGGAATGAAGATGTAACTGGACCTCCATTTCATTATCCAGAAGATGTACAATCGTTTTTTCTATTAGCTCCGCTTGAAGGGCAAAATCCCCAAACTTTGGATTATCCCTAAGAAACAGCCAATGTGCCATATCTACGTAAAATGTAGATTTAACATTATAGGTGCGTAATAATTCTACATAGCGCACTACGGGGAGATACATACGATACATAATGTGACCGGTACCGTTACCGAATATCTCGGTATCGTCCTCCATTAACACATATACTTTTTTATCCTTCATTTATAATTGTATTGTAGTTAAAAACTACCTTAAGTATTTTTAAAAGGCTTTTACCTGGCTATCCGCTTAACATAATCGACCAAATAAGGATGCATTTCATAAAATAGTTTGCCCTTGGTATTATCCAGGGGCAGTATGCTATCCGATGCCAATAAAGCCATAGCCCTAACAATCCTGGTTGTAAGCCCAATATAAATATCGCGTTTTAGTCTTTTTGGATGTAACGGCGTAAAACAAAGAATATCTCCAGAATCTATTTCGGCCTTAATAAGATGATTCGTAACCACCAATTTAGCACCGAACAGTTTTGAATACTCTAACGTGGATCGTCCTTTAAACAAGGGCAAGGCTCCCCAATGATCATTAATGAGTCCTTTGTTAAACTGATCTATCAAATTCTGCGGAATAATAAAGCCTAGTTTATGAAAACCGACGTCATAATTTTTTGGTAGTGTAATGGCTTTAAGTTCCTTTTTGTTTTTTATATCGATTTCAAAATAATTTTTTCTACCAAACACCAGTCTGTAAAACAGGTTCATTATAGGATTGTTAAATAGAAGGTCTTGCAACCCACCACTATTATATTTGACATTGATAACATCTACCCTTAGCCCTAAATTCCTTAACTTTTTATAGGCGAAAACAAAGTGGAAAGGACTTCCTATTAAACATAAGGTATGGGTCCCAAAATCGTTCTTGACCACTTTTTTTGTTTCGGCATCGATGTTGAGACAAGTTCTTAAATCTGTATCATAACAGTACGTATAATACCCTTTTTCATTTAACTGGCTTTTAAAATCCCGTATGGCTTGCCTACTATTCTCTTCATTCTCGGATACCCATAAAAACTCATTAAAAAACCGCACATCCTTAGTCTTTAAAAATGTTCGATGCAAATAGGATGCGCAACATGTAGGCAAGGTCTGCTTTGCTCTTTTAAAATGTATTTTTCTCAGGATTTCTTCATCTGTAACCGAAAGCTTTAATCCTAATTTTTGGATTACCTGTTCTTTAACACTTGTATGGTCTACCTTTTCCACGCTAGATTATAAGCTAAGCTGCAATTATATGTCTTTTACCAAAGGTTTTACTTTCTTTTCGTTCACTAGTTTTAAAAGTTCGTTGGCAGTAACAAACTGTAAATTATCATACTTAGTGGTGATATGATCAAAAAACTTCTCTATACTCCCAAAAGAATTCTTAAAATCCTTAGAGTGGGTTTCGACTACCATAAGTTTAAAATCATGTTTACTGTGCAGCACCATTTCGTAAGACCGCCTAAAGGTCTTTTTCAACAACCAAAATGGTTGTGCGTTCATTTTAAGATGTGTTTTAAAGGGCCGTAGAGAGAAATTGAATACGTCCTTGCCTGCTGTAGGGTCTTTGTAAACCGTACTCAAAACTGTTTTGTTCAAGTCTAAATCATGGTCATACTTTTTTAGAAAGCCTTTCCATTTTACCTGAACGCTATACCTAATTAAATCCGTAAGGCTTAGATATGTGGGTGTCATCGGTAGGACTATTGAGCCTTTATCATCTCCTATTGCATTGATATCGGACGACTTGCAATAATACGGACAATGACCGCTTTGCATGTGGGTATAATCGATTCCCAATCTTGGGATCTTTAAACCCTTTATCGGTCCCATAACGGTTTTTATGCCCAACTTTTCAAAAATAGTGTACAAAGTTTGGTATGGCTGCATTCCCCAAGAACCGGTCCTAAACGAGGTAATCGGGTTTATGCTATCCGATTTATTAATAATCATTGTTAGGCTTTCCATTGCCTTGGTGACCAACTTAACTTGTTCCTCTTGCTGTAATTTGCCAATATTCCACATATTGGTTACTTGAATTTCGTTATCGACCAGGTGAGCATCGACCCATTGTGAATGCAAATGCAACTGAATTTCCATACCGTTTTTAAGAATATTCAGTATTGTTTGTTCCATATAGCCTGCTTGTAAGCCAAAATCCTTACAATGGGAATTTTCCTTTAAAAATAGATAGTGTGCCATATCCACATAAAAGGTGGAGACAAGTCCATACTTTTTAAGGAGGGTAAGATAGCGGGATACGGGAAGGTATTCCCTGTAAAAAACATGCCCTTGTCCGTTCCCTAGCACTTCTACGTCATCTTCCAATAAAACAAAAATCTTTTCCTTATCCATTGCCTTTATCATTCTTGAAATTATGTTTTTATCCTAAAAAAGGATATTGCACCTGAAAACCAAATTGTACTATAGATTTGATATTTAAGAGATTAAATCATGGATATGCCCATATATTCTATTGGCTACCTTCCCCGCCAACACATTTTGTATGGCGAACTGGTGGTTATTTTCACCAATTTTATTGGCCTGCTCTGGCTTTGTTATAAGAAGTCTAAATTTCTGTTCTAGATCCAGTGCGTTTTTGGTAGCGACAAAATATCCCATCTCACCATCTTTAAAGAAGCTCTTTAGGCCTCCCACCTTTGTTGTAATTACCGGAACACCAAACGCCATGGCCTCCAAGACAGAGGTTGGCAATCCTTCGCTATAACTTGGCAAACAATACATATCACTTTCGGCAAATAACGCTATCTTTTCTTGGCCAGAAACGTTACCCGTTATTAGTATGTTCTTGTCGTTTTTAAGGTACTTTTTTAGAGCATTGAATTCCTCTCCGTCTCCCGCTATGGTAAGTTGAACATTGGGATAGTCCTTGCAAATGTTCCTAAAGGCCTCAATGGTTTCGTAAACCCCCTTTTCCTTAAGTAACCGTGACAAAAAAAGAATACGTAAACCATCTCCCTTCCTAAATCTCTGGCTATAGCTATAGTCTTTTAACAAATCATTGTCAACAGCAGTGGTTTCGACCACTATTTCACCTTTATAACCCCATGATCGCAGGGTTTTTTCAAACGCTGGGGACAAGACGATAATTTTGTTTGCATTACCGTACGTACTTTTAAAAAAATTAACATATCTGTTGGTTACCATTTTCTCAAAATCCAAATCCCAGCCATGAAAAAATACGATAAAAGGTATGGTATTAGTTGAGAGGATTTTTGAAAAAATTGCGTCCCTAAAAAAACTTTTAAACCCTAAAGATGGACTTAACACCGCTACTTTGGTTTTGGCTTTGATTTCCTTCCTAAATTTCCATACATCACTAATCGGCCCCAATACATTTTTACCATACCCGCCTATCTCAATTGTTTTACAGGAAATTTCATCAAAATTTTTCAATTGCGGCAATATGGCATCCCAATAATAATTGACTCCTCCAAGTGCCTTTCTATTTGGTATGGTAATTAAAACTTTAGCTTCCATCTATTATAAATCAGTTAGCGGATTGGATATTTTTTTAAGGTGGCGGCAACACCAAACCTATACAAGTTATGGTATCACAACTTCTTTTCTGTATTATGATGCTTTTATTGTTCCCTGCAAAACCTTTCTTTGTTCAACCGCCTTTTTAAAGATAGCAGATTCAAACTCCAACTTTACAAAAACCAGGACCATGAAGACATCCAGTTCAAACCACATGCCACCTTGAGTTAACATTAACGATACGTATAAAAAATAAACGGCTAGTGACAACCTGTAGGATGGCATTTTGCGTCTCTTCCAAATAAATTTGAACAATGAAATAAGATAACCAATAAAAAAGGTGACCCCAAGAAGGCCATTTTGTCCCAGTTGTGTAAAAAACTCGTTGTGGGCGTATACACGAATACCGGTCACCTCTCCTATTTTATCCAATAATCCTTCATACCCGAATCCAAAAAAGATTTCAAACATATTCCCGCTGAACCATAAATCAAAAGAGGCTTTCCAAAATAAGAGTCTACCCGATCCGGCAGCGGTCTGTTTACCGTTTCGAATATCAAAAATTCGATTGTAAAAAGTTTCGTTTGTCTCTAACAAATAGAAAAAACCGAAAACTAAAACCGCAATAGCTACTAAGGCGCTTACAATCTGTTTTATAGATAGCTTCTTGGGCATAAAAATAAATACAAGTCCAATAAAGAACATGGCATAACCTGTTCTAATAAACGTTAGATAGATGAGATAAATTCCAAACACCAACAAAGCATAATTTAATTTTTTATACTTGATAATGCTAGATTTAAGTTTTAGGAAAGCCAATAGTATAAGTACGGCAGTAGTCGTAGTAATAGCAGCTCCATGTGTATTTTGAAACATTCCGCCGTAACTGTCAAAGTCTTTATACAGCAAGGCATCCTTTGCTTTTGTCTGCAATAAGCCTAACACAAATGGAATACCAGAAATAATAATGAACTGGGCAAAGCCAAGTAAGATTTTATCCAAGTTTTTAGGCCCCTTTAATTTAAGAGCTGCATATTCATACATCAAAGGAAACATCATGTACCGCACAAAATCTATGATACCGGCTACATAACTTACGGAAAAACCGCCCGTAACCAAGTTTTTTGCAGCCCGTGCATAGGACCATTTAATAAATCCTGGTTTTTCCCTGTTCCTGATAACAACGATCTGCCAAATCAAAAACCCGAACAGCGGAAGTTTCCAAACCTGCGAAAACGTAGTAGGCCCCACCGACGTTGGACCCCAGTAGATGAGGAAGAAAATAAAGAGATATGGTAAAATGGTTTTAGTAATTTTCATGAATGCTTCATTAAACTAAACCTTACTTCTTGTTCAAATAACCGTTCAGCAATTCCTTTAATTGTAAACGTTTATCCAGCTCCTTGAACGAATACAAGGCGGACAAGAGTATAAGAGGAATTCCAACTACATAAATCCATGGTGCGCTCACTAAGGAGAGTATAGCAAAACAAATCAAAGCGAGACCAAACTGTATAGCGAACAATTGTATACAACCCCTATGAAAACTAAACCCATACTTTGTCTTTGCTATCACATATACCTGAATTAGATAAAGGATATAGGAAATGAGAAAAGAGATTCCTAATCCCGTTAATCCCCAATAGTAATAGCCAACTAAATTCAACGCCAACAAATAGAGGTTAGAGACCAATTCGCTCCAAAAAAAGAGTTTACTCTCTCCTTTGGCAATAAAAAGAAAACCAACTACCCATGCCGGAACCTTAAAAAACATTCCTAAAAATGCCCAGTAGATCATGACATCTACGGCAACGAACTCGCTAGAGTAGAGGATAATGATCACCCAATCTATAAAAATCAATAAACCGATCAATACCGGTGCCAAAATAAGCAAGGCTATTTCGCTCTGCTGGTTTACCAGTTCGTTGGATTTGGTATTGTCACTAGCTACTGCCGAAAGCCTGGGGTAATAATCGGTTTCCATAGCAGTAAACAGAAGGCCAACATAGGTAGATATCAACGCGATACCGGCATTGTACAATCCCACCTGCTCTACACCTCCAATATTATTTATAAAGATGCGGATAACATAGGATTCTCCCAGTACCATGATACCGCTCAGGCTTAACATAAAGCCCATTAGCATCATACTTTTGCCTTCTACCCTAAGCTCTGCCGTGGTGACCTTTGCCTTCTCTATTTTTGTCTTAGCTCCAAAATACAATGCCACGATATAGGTAAATACAGCCGTAAGGATAAGTGCAGGAACGATACCTTCTAAACGCCAATAATAGTATAATGGAATGGAAGCTGCCAAGCCCAACGCAGCACCTACCACGTTGGCCTTGGCCAATTCCTTTAGTTTTCGCAAACCCTGTAATATAACAAACTCGCCACTGGCCAACTGTTTTAGTAATAATGTAATGGAAAGCCAAACAAAAGCAATGGTATAGCCATCATTACCAAAGGCAACTTCACTAAGCCATGGCGCAAGCACCAAGGTGGCCAACGCGCCAAAAATTCCCGTAAACCAAACCAAACGCCTAACGACCACTACGACTTTTGCGATTCTTTTTTCATTTTTGGTCTCGCCAGCGGCAGCAATATCCTTTACCGCAGATATACCCAATCCAAAATTGGTCAAGGAACTAATTAATAAGATGGTAGAATTAAACAAGCCCAAAACTCCAATACCTGCAGGACCAAGTAATACAGCTACAACTTTTGACCGTGCGATAGAAATAAGGATATTGAACACTTGGACACCACCAAATATAGAAGTGGCCTTCATTATTTGTCGATAACTGCTACTATTTTTGTTTTGAAGTTCCTTGGACACTCTAGATGGATTATGCGTATAAGAGTAACGCTTGTTATCTGCAAAGCGTATACCTAAAAAGATAAGGGCAAGAAATGCCATAGCACCAAAAAAAAGTAGAATGCACCTAACAGCGCTAATCCACTATTTTCTCAGCATCCTTCACTTTTTTATCGGAAAATTTCTTTTTTAGTTTTTGAATTTTTTTTAGCCTGTCTCCGGTAATATCGTTAAAACTGTTTTCCAATTCATTTACAAGCGCTGTTTCAGGTAATTTATTTTGTTCAGGACCTTGGTTCTGCTCAGCATCTTTCAACATGTCATTCCTCTTTGAAAAGACTATGGAATTTGCGTTAATTCCAGGCAAGCTAATGGTTTCATGTCCTATACCTGAGGGGAGTTGCTTCGGCTTTGTTTGTGCAGAAACCATATTGGCCTTTTCTTCAAACACGTTCAAAAACGGTAATAAATAGACCACTACTCCAATCAAAACGGTCATGAATAAATGAAAATGAATTTCAAGATTACTCGTCAAAAACGAAGAACCTATAACAAGAATACTCAATACACTTAGAACAATAGTTGCTTCTTTGTGGTCTAAGCCAATACGTAGTAACCGGTGATGTATGTGATTGGAATCGGCCGTAAACGGACTTTTACCCTGTTTTATTCTAATTGCAAATACTCTTAAAAGGTCAAATAATGGATAGGATAGGATCGCCAGTAATAATACCGGCGCATTGGTAACTATTGCGGATATACTTTCGGTAGAATTTAAGGACAGGAGGCTAATTCCTTGATATGCCAACAGAAAACCAGAAAGCATAGAGCCACAATCCCCCATGAAAATTTTTTGTTTGCCAGACAAATTATATCTTAAGAATCCTAGAACAGAACCAATAAATACAAATGAAATCAAGGCCATTAAATAATGGTCGTTAACGAAGAACAATATACCGAACACCAAGCTTGCAATTATGGAAATAGATCCTGCTAGACCATCTATCCCGTCAACTAAGTTTAACGCATTTATAATAAGTATAAATACAAAAACGGTAAATAATACGGATACGATATATGGCAATTCACCTATTCCAAGCATACCCTCAAAGCTAATGACCCTAACATCTGTAAGCACCACCACATTAAGAACGGCCAATAATTGACCAAGAAGCTTCTTATTTGGAGACATGGATACCAAATCATCTTTCACTCCTAAAAACAAAAGAATAATTGCAGAACCCAATAATGCCAAGAGTTTAATTAAATCGGAATGAACCAACTCTACGAGTAATCCGTAAAAAATAATGGATAGTGAAAATGCAATGAATACACCTAAGCCCCCCAGGTTGGGCGTAAGGTCCTTATGCATTTTTCTATTGTCCGGCATATCCATGAGACCCTTTTGCTTGGATACCTTGATAATAATAGGATAGAGATAAAAACTGGTAGACAACACAAAAGCAGAGATACCCGCCAGAAGCGGCACGTAGTGTGCATTTAGAAACAATTCCTTAATAGTGTTCATTGGTTAGGTTTAATTATATAAAATATCATATAAATACCTAAGCATTCGTTTCATTTAAAAACCACTGTGGTTAGTGAGTAAGACTCATACCAATACAGTTATCGCTAAAATTTTAAGGTTATGTTCATAGATTATTCTTGTGGGGAAAAATAACTTTTGCTACGTTGCTGGGCTAAATCTATGCGGAAGAATTTAAGCTTAGAAGATATATCGGTATGTTGCACCCTTAATCGACAACCTACGCAAACCCCCTATATTTGGGATGTTATCGACAAACAACGGTCTTACTTCTTGTTCTGACGTGCACCATACTATTGCACTTTCGTTCTTTGTAGTCCTAATCTGTAAGACAATAACAGACACTATGGTACCGTTTTTATTTTCATTTAAAAGTGGAATACAATTGAATTTGAGTTTTCAAATCCTTACTCTTAACCTAAGTTAAATCTGTATTTTAATCTTGTAAATTAAAAGGAGCACTATTAAATAATCACGATGCCAATAAACCGTTTGGTTTTAACCGTAAAAAAACACCCTCTAACAATTATGCTAAAGGGTGTATATTTATTTAATACCAATTTAAATTCTAGATGTAGCATAAAATCAGTTTCTTTTTTACTCATTTGTCGTCATAAAATAGAACCATAGCTAATGCTATGCTTAGATTTCATTCCTAAACTGAGAAAAAAATAATTCAAATTTTCAATATGACATTCAAAACTTAAATTGGTATACGTCGTATTTATCTCCTTACTATAAACTTTAGGGTATAACTTTCCCCGTTGAAGCCGACAGCGTTTACCATATATATTCCGCTTTGTAAGGTATTCACAAAAAATGTCTGGGTCTTGGTATCGTTTGCCGGAATACTGTTTATAAGCTTTCCTGAACTATCCATAAAATTAAAGGTTTTAATAATATCTTTGTTGGAAAGATCCAAGCTTAACATCTCACTAACCGGATTTGGCCAAGCTTTCATCGTAAATGCAGATGTGCTTATAATTACAAAAGGGTTAATATCCCCAAGGGTAGGTATACCCGGATTGGTAGAAAACTGTCCGAACCCTAATTCATTTCCAGCACTATCATGTACAAATGCCCCGTCTAGATCGTTTACCGCATACCAATCATTGGTATCACGCTCCCTAAAAACCAACTCTGGTTCGCGCCCAGTATATTTAAAATCCATACCACCAAGCTGTGCACCAAAAAGATATGTTTCATCGCTTGAACTATCCGGTATACCAAGTGCATCAAAAATAGCGCCCAGTTTAGCACTATCGGCAGGATCTATTTGACCATTATCGTCTTTGTCAAAATCAGTGACGGTTACATCAAAACTATCCGTTAGCACAAGAGTAAAACTAGGGTTTTCAAAATCGTTAATTGAAACCACCATCAAACCATCCTCATCAAAGGTTCCGAAGATTTCATGCGATTCGTTTACATCTCCCGAGGTTTCCGAATCACTATCGAGCAAAACCACCCATCCGTTAAACGTCTCCCCAGGTGTTCCCTTAAGTTCCAATTCCTGGTTAGCGGAATCGTTACCGGGAGGATTGGGACTAAACTCGTTAATCAAAACAACCTGTGGTGTAATTGGGTCAGTTACTTCGATTTCTACGGATGCGTTGGCCATACAACCCAGATCATTGGAAAAGGTATACGTAATTGTATACGCACCCACGGTGGCTAATTGGGGATCAAAACTAAAGGTGCCATCATCGTTATTCAGTACTCCAATACCAGAATAGCTTCCACCTTGCGGCATACCACTTTCAAGTAGAATTATACCACTATCCAGTGTTAGAGTACCAGGTAGGTTAAGGCTTACCGCAGGTAACTCGTTGACTTCTACCTCCGCAATACGCGAAATAACGGTACAATCGTCGGAGGAATTCCCAAACGAGCTATCGTCATCGGCTACACTTACCCGAACGAGCTGGCCATTTAAAGGAGTTTCCAAGACAAGTTCCGTAGCATTTGTAGCTACCGTAGACCAAGAACCTCCATCATCTATACTTGTTTCCCATAAGAATGAGAGGACTCCGTTTCCGCTAGCGGAAACAGAAAATGCAGCTTCCTCGTTTCCTTCGCATAGTACTATATCCTCGGGGCCTTCGATGATAACAATATCACAACTATTGGTTATGTTCACCGTACTGGATACGCTGTTGAAACAACTATTTCCGTCTTCATAGGTGTACGTAATTGTGTGTACCCCCAATCCAACTTCAGCAGGATCAAAGCTATATGTTTGTCCATTACCATCATCCGTAACTCCTGTACCGCTATATGTACCTCCAAGAGGAAGACCTCCCGTAAGACCGATCTGCATTCCTGCTCCGACTTTGAACATATCAGGTGATTGGAAAGAAACCTCCGGAAGCATATCCACACTTACAACAAAGCTATATTCGCCTTTTGCACAACTATTGCTGTCCCATCCGGTTACGGTATAAATTCCTGGTGTATTTAAGGTAATTTCACCGGTCGTACCTAAATAACCTTGTGGCCCCTTCCATTCATAGGTATCGCCACCAATAGCAGTAATTACGGTACTGTCGCCCTCGCAGAACTTATTAGCTCCTGAAACAGAAATATTCAAAGGCTCCTTGTATGTTAGGGTAGCAACTGTGCTCGTCACCGTGCAGTCATCCCCTTTATTTTGGGGCGTTCCATTATCGGAAGTTACCACTACTCTATAGGACATTGGAGCGGACACCCCTTGTGTACTTTCCATGACAAGTTGGTGGGACCCATAATCACTTTGATTTTCTGTACTATTTACCCAAGCACTTCCTTCCAAATATTGCCATTGGTAGGTTATGCCGCCATTCCCAGTTGCGGAAACATTGAACATATATGACTCATTTTCAGTGCCACACAAAGTAACATCCGCAGGGTTCTCAGTTATTTCTATGCTACAATCGTTTGTCACGGTAAGCGTATCTATAGCCTCACCACCGCAGCTAGTGTTATCGCCAGGATAGGTGTACGTTATGGCATGGACCCCGGAACCTGCAACTATGGGGTTAAAATTGTAGGTACCGTTCCCATTGTCCGTTACACCGTTACCCGAGTAATGACCTCCCGATGGAAGCCCCCCTGAAAGTCCCGTTTGCGTTCCTGCAGCCATTGCAAGGTCCGTCGCAGGGGCATTAAAAATTACATTGGTAGGCTCCTTAAAGCGAATGACGGCTTCTTGGCTAATTCTTGTACAACTTCCAGAGTTTACTACCACCCGCAATCTCTTACCATTAAAATGAGGTATCATTGTAGGAAGAGATAGTACAGGATTACTGGCGATACCTCCGTAATTGTACCAACTGTGTCCGTCATCAATACTATATTCCCATTGATAGGTAAACGGTCCTTGACCATTCACCGAAACCGAAACTTGCTCTCCAGTAGCCCCTAAACAGGTAGATATATCGGTTGGCTGTTTACTAAAAGAGATATCACAAGCTTCCAAAACGTTAACTTTATCTGTTTTACTTACGGTACATCCGGTATCATTTGTATAGCTGTAGGTTATTAAATGTGTTCCAATACCTGCCTTTTCTGGATCAAAATCATACGTACCGTTACCGTTATCCGTAACCCCTGGTCCGGAGAAGGTACCACCTGACAGGTTTCCTCCAGACAGACCCTTTTGAACTCCTGCATCCACGCCAACATCCCCTAGCGTGTTAAAAGTCAGTGAAGGTGTATCGAATACTTGAACCATGGCTTCTTGACTTAAAACAGTACAGTCATCCGTACTATCGTCAGCAGTACCATTATCTGATGTAATCCTTACTCTGTACTTTTTGCCGTTATAATGTGGTACTAACAGCGGAAAATGCAGTGTTTCCGTACCATCGGAAAAATCAACCTTGCTCCAAGGACTACCGTTCTTGGTATACTCCCAATTATAACTTAGGATACCTACACCGGTTGCTTTGACGGTAATAGCTTGGTCTCTGGTACCAGAACAAACTTGAAACCCCTTTGGCCCCTCCGCAATAATAAGAGTACAAGTTTCCAAAACTTCAACGTCATCACTCGCCACTCCTATACAACCCGTCTCGTTTGTATAGGTATAAGAAATCGTATGTATTCCCAAACCTGCAATCGCAGGGTCAAAATCGTAGGTGCCATCTCCATTATCGGAAACACCCTCACCACTATACACTCCGGAACCACTTGTTTGATCGTCCAGTGATGGTATACCCCCGCCAAGATTCAATTGAACTCCGGCATCAATAGACACATTTGGGAGTGCTGTGAAACCTACATTTGGTGTAGGGCTAACTCCTAAAGTTGCCGTGTTACTTATAATTTCACAATCATCGCTCTCATCATCGGGGCTACCATTATCATCCCTAATAATTACCCTGTATTGCGTTCCATTACGGTCGTTCTGTATGGTCTCTAGTAGCGTCAATTGCTCGGTACCTTCTACTTCCTCGGCATTGGTCCAAACAGTAGCACCTACCTCCAACATTTGCCAAGTATAGGCTAAATTCCCTTGCCCGGTAGCACTCACAGAAAAAGTAGCTCCTTCAGTCCCTGCGCATAACTCAAAATTCGTAGGCTCGGTTTGTATTGCTATGGGACAAACAGCAGGTAAAACGGTAACCGTTGATGTGCACGACGTGGAATTTCCGGCAGCATCCACAACAGTAAGTTCTACTACATTGGTCCCAATATCTGCATCTGTAAAGTCAATGCTCTGCGGTAACAACCCAGGTGCTCCTCCATTACCTACAATTACGGTAATCTTGGTTTCACCCACGAGGGCACCGCTGCCATCAAATGCTTTTAGATATACCTCATAGGTACCATTGACCGTTGGGTCGAAGTTCTTACCCGCCAATTCATCGAAGAAATCAAGGTTCCATGAGTTCTGCGCCACGTTGTTCGCGGCCAGCAGCGCGGCATAGCCCGCCGCATCCGTGGCCACCGTGCCACCGCCGTTCGCCGTGGCATTGTCGCCGATCGCGTGGTCCGCCAGGGGCTGTGCGTTTATGGGGTCGAACACAAAGTAGGCAGTGCCCATGCTCGGGTCGAAGTCCATCCCCAACTCATAGGTGAGACCGTCCAGCTTCGTGCCGGTAGTCCCCGCGGGGTCCGTGTTCACGCTCCACTCAAAATTCCAGAGGGCGCGAGAAGCAGGATTACCTGCTCCCGCCAAGTGCGAATACGTACCGTCGCCGTTGCCGTTGAACGTGTTCTGGGGCACGGGGTAGCGCACCTTCGCACGAAGGCCGAGCTCCACATCCCCAGTCTGGTTCACCGCGAAGCCGCCGTTGGCGTTCCCGGACCCGAAAATGGCATCGGGAACCACGTTCTGGTCGTAATCACGCGCAACGTTCCTTCTAATACCGATCGCCGCGATGGCATTATTGTCGGAAGAGCCGTTGTCGATGTCCGACACGCTTACCGTCGCCGTGCCGCTGCCGTCAAGCTCCACGGTGAAGTCCTGGCAGACCGCCATCGGGGGCTCTGTATCGGCAGTACTCTCCACCGTAACGGTCGCCGTACAGGTAGATACGTTGCCCGCCTCGTCCACCACGGTGAGCTCCACGGTATTGGCCCCGAGGTCCGCTTCTGTAAAGTCGAGGGTCGTGGGAAGTGCGCCCGCTCCACCGCCGTTGCCCACGACTACCGTAATGTGCGTCTCGCCCACAACGGCCCCCGTGCCGTCCATCGCCTTGAGGTAGATGTCATAGGTGCCGTCCACCACAGGGTCGAAGGCCGTGGGGACGAACTCGTTGAAGAAATCAAGGTTCCATGAGTTCTGCGCCACGTTGTTCGCGGCCAGCAGCGCGGCATATCCCGCCGCATCCGTGGCCACCGTGCCACCGCCGTTCGCCGTGGCATTGTCGCCGATCGCGTGGTCCGCCAGGGGCTGTGCGTTTATGGGGTCGAACACAAAGTAGGCAGTGCCCATGCTCGGGTCGAAGTCCATCCCCATCTCATAGGTGAGACCGTCCAGCTTCGTGCCGGTAGTCCCCGCGGGGTCCGTGTTCACGCTCCACTCAAAATTCCAGAGGGCGCGAGAAGCAGGACTACCTGCTCCCGCCAAGTGCGAATACGTACCGTCGCCGTTGCCGTTGAACGTGTTCTGGGGCACGGGGTAGCGCACCTTCGCACGAAGGCCGAGCTCCACTTCCCCAGTCTGGTTCACCGTGAAGCCGCCGTTGGCGTTCCCGGACCCGAAAATGGCATCGGGAACCACGTTCTGGTCGTAATCACGCGCAACGTTCCTTCTAATACCGATCGCCGCGATGCCCTCGTTGTCCGAGGAGCCGTTGTCGATGTCCGATACGCTTACCGTCGCCGTGCCGTTGCCGTCAAGCTCCACCGTGAAGTCCTGGCAGACCGCCATCGGGGGCTCTGTGTCTGTAACGGTAGAGCCCAGCAACACCAAATCATTTCCATCTCCTCCAACATAGGTAATCGTACCTGTAAAATCACCAAATACCACTATTGCCCCTTCTATAAAATTATCAAAAAAGCCCACGATGGCGTCAAGGCCATCGTTGACAATAAGGACAATTTCATCATTTTGACCACTCTCATAACCGTTCAACAGATTTAAGGTGGTACCGGGAGCAATGATAATGGTTCCCGCCACTACTACTTGATCATGATCGGTTCCCGCTTCAGGGCCGTTTACCTCAAAGTTATTATTGTTGTTGTCCAAGGTAAGATCTCCCGTATTCAAAATACCGGGGCTAGTACCTGGATCAAGATTGGAATTGGCGTTCATGTTCACTATTCCGTTAATGCTACCTGTACCGCTTAGTGTAGCGTTTTCATAAAAATTAGCTTCTGTTTCCACGTTGGTCTCAAGGCCATTGGTATCATAATTTCCATCGGTAACGTTTAGAGCGTGCAATTCCAATATGCCCGTACCGGTCAATAGTACGTCCAAGCTGTTCACGGTAATACCGTTATCAGGGCCCAACAAAACCAGCTCGGTGGACAACTGTAGGGTATCATCCCCCAAGCCGGCATCTAGGCTGAAACCATTGGTAATGCTAGAAAGGGGTATTTGAACCGTGTTAGCATCCAACTGAACCACACCCATACCGGCAATGGCAATAGGGCTGTTATTGGTTAAAATCAGATTGCCATTTTCCAAAGTCATGACAAATTCATCATCAGAGGTACCACCGTTGGTATCTGTAAGGCTTAAGGAGCCATCAGCTGCCAACACCACTTCCGATTCTGCCGGTAAAACGGTCACCAACTGGTCACAACTTTCAGAAGCATTCCCTGCTTCATCCGTTGCCGTCCAGGTAACTGTGGTTTCCCCAATCGGGTAAGGGTCTGCCAGTGGCAAGGCATCTGAACGGCTACCGCTAAACGTGAAGTTTGTTGACACATTGTCGGTTGCCGTTGGGTTTTCCAAAGAGATGGTCGCCGTAGTTTCCGTTTCCGCTATTACCGCTGCGACGTTGTCAGGACAATTGATTACCGGTGCTTCCGCATCTAGAACGCCCGGTTGAATAGATTTTACATGAATTCCTTCCCGGGCCATTGCAGCGAACAGAGTAGGATTATTACTGTCTGTATTGTCCATACAGATATGCATTGTTTCGAAAAAGTCATACTCGCCTAAGGGTACTATAGAATTGCCCCCTCCAATAGAAACCCAAGAACCGCTTTCAAGCCTTTTGACAAAATACCCCGCATTAAATACTTTAAAGCCTATGTATGGCGTGCCGTTGACATCAAATCCCAGCGAAATACTTTCTGCACCTCCAGAATAGGGACTATCGCCCACATCTTCCCAAGACGTGCCGTTAAAACGTTTTACCAATACTACATTAGTTCCACCAGAATCGAAATAGGCCACATAAGGCACATTATTGGGTGAAATTGAAATTGTACTGTATCCTGAAGTACCTTGGGAAAAACGTTCCGACCCCACAAACTCCCATACACCGTTGATAAAACGTTGCACCGTTAACCGCTGTGGAGATTCATCGACCTCTTGATACGCTACATAAATAACCCCGTTCGAATCAAAAGTATAGCTATAGTCAAGCGTATTATTTGAGAAATTTTCTGGGCCGACCGGTTCCCATGCAGTGCCCGTCCATTTTTCCGTAGTCAAGCCGCCCCCAGATGCCCCATAAACTATATGTAGCTCGTTTAAAGTATTGAAAGCAATATCCGGGTCTAAAAATTCTTGGGCAAAACCCTGAATAACTCCTCCAAAATCTTCCCAAACGCCATTCAAATAACGTTTAACGATATGACGGCGTAAAACCCAATCATAATAAGCAACGTATGGGACTCCCGTGGTATCAACAGCTAGATTTATAGGAAAATTCTGGGTATATTCATAGATAACATCCCCTACGGCCTGCCATGTGGTACCATCATACATTTTAACTTTAAGTTGCTTTGCAGTTTCCCCACTTATATATGCCAGATAAAGATTTCCTAAAGGACTTTTTGCAAAATCCATACCTGTTGCTTTTCCATCAGACAGTAGGGGTTCACCAACATTTTCCCAACAATTCGCTGTTCCGGATATGGTTACGGTCTGTTCACAAGATTCAGAAATATTACCCGCCTGATCCGTTGCCGTCCAAGTAACCGTGGTATTTCCAATAAAAAATGAATCTGTCAAAGCAAAGCCATCACTTCGTATACCTTCAAAAGTGAAGACTGTAGATAAATTGTCGGTGGCCGTTGGTTCATTTAAGCTAACCGTTGCGGAGCAGTTACTACCTGCTGTTGATGTAACGGTTGCCGGACAGGTAATTACAGGTGCTTCGGTGTCATCAATAGCAGCGCCAGTCGTAAAAATGTACCCGAGGTTCTCAAGGCCCGGACTTTCAAATTCAGTCTCAAGATCTGCATACCAACGATTACCAGAAATATCCTCCAGAACGGTATCATCAAATGCTAGTTGTATTAAGTATTTGGTATTAGGTTCAAAATCGGTAACAAAATCAAGTTCAACGTTATTACCGTTAATGGTAATACCAGGCCCATTCGCAGGTAAGTCTTCCAATGTTTCTATATCACTTGGCTCTGGCGTGCCTGTACCAAGGATTTTAAACAAACGAAAGACCCCTGGGTCTTGTTGCACCTGTATAGCTTCGTCAAAAGCCAAGGTGATAACGGTGTTCAAAGCCACATCAATCGCATTATCTTCTGGCGAAATACTGCTTAACGTAGGTTGCGTAGCATCTGCAGTAGTTATGGTACTAAAATTATAAGGACTATTATACCCATCATATTCTGGAACGGCATTTCCACTTAAATCCTGAAAGAAATTCTCTTGAAAACCAATACTATATTCTTTATTGGGCGATAGATTACGCATTGGATTTACCGTAACAACGTTTCCATTTACCGTAATATCCAAATAAAATTTATTAGCCTCTACCCTTCCGTCAGTTACATTGAGAATGTTAAAGTCTAAAAATTGTTCGCCGCTTAATTGTACCGGTTCATCAAAGGTGAGAATCAAATTGGCATCAAGAGGTATATTTATTGCATTATCTACCGGTGTAAATTCAACCAAAGTGGGAGGAGTATCATCTAAACTAGATAATGTTATGTCATTTCCATCACCGCCAACATAGCTAATCGTACCTACAAAATCGTCATTTATAATAGCACCCTCGGCTAGTCCTTGGAAAGTTCCTACTACCGGATCTGAACCATCATTTTGAATTATAATGAGTTCATTGGCAGCATTGCTCGGAAAATCTCCGTTTAAATCGAGCAACACATCGTTTTCGATGGTAACGGTGCCCGTTACATTGATTTGATCTTGTTTTATTCCCAGCGCCATTTCATCATACTCAACTTCATAAGCTGATTCCGCACCCAGTATCAAATTTCCAGTATTTAAGATACCCGGGCTTGCCCCTGGTGCCACCGTGGAGAACATCTGCATATTCAAGATGCCTAAAATGGTACCCGTACCCACAATTCCGGAGTCCTCAAAAAAGTTAGCGGTGGTGGTTACGGTTGTAGTGAGGTTGCCTGTATCAAAGTCAGCAGCATAAACATTAAGCGCGTTTAATCGTAAATTTCCAGTTCCCGTGATGAAAATATCGGCGTCGCGTACGGTCAAATCATTACCTGCTCCGGTTAGATTCAACGCTGAATCAATGTGTAAGGTATCTATACCATCTGCGCCATTTATCTCGATTCCATTGGTAATGTTCGCCAAGGGTACCTCAACGGTATTCGCGTCAATCTGTTGGGTACCATTTCCAGTAATTGCAAGGGAACTATTATTTTGAATACGAAGATTTTGACCGCTGATAGCTAGTACGAATTCATCATCGGATGTTCCTCCATTGGTATCGGTAATAATCAACTGACCATTACCATCTAATATGATTTCGGTTTCCGCCATGGAATTATTATCCGTAGCTAACACCCAACCCATATCTGCCATTAGCCCTTTAGTTATATCACCGACATTATGCTGTGCACTCCCATTAAAGGTGGCCGGTGTCATTAAACTATTATCGGTGCCAAGATACGTCGTGAGGTTCCAATGAGATAGGCTGCTACCAAGTGTAAAATTATTAGCTGAAATTTGAGGTCGAGCGCCACCTAAGGCAGCTTTAGCATTCTCGCCGTCCATAAATACTTGACCGCTGGTTAAGGCATTACCCAATTGAAGGGTGTTTTCCGGTAAGTCAATGAGCCGATTGCCATTGGCATCTACCAAAAAAGTGTCATATATGTAAGGTAAAACACCGGCAAATTCTCCTTCACCTGCGGCATTTACCCTTGCTTCAGAGAAGAAACCCAACGCATGGCAGGCCTCGTGCAGTACAACGCTGACCAAATCGAACTGATTTGAGGGAGGATTACCATCGGTACCATAATAAAAATTAGTCGTACTATTAAGGTTCATTATTATCTCAGGGGCAGTCCCGTTCAAATCAGTTTGCGCAAACTCGTTTGCCAATGCCATTGGGTACTTAACATTGGGGTCGGGAGCTCCTTGAAAGCCAAATTGAAAATTTTCGGTTTGGGCATTACCAGCGGTAAAAAAGCCGAGATTAACATAATTTACCTGAACCACGATAGGCACTGATGACACGATTTCATTCGACCAAATATCGAAGGCATGTTCAACAGCAGTAACTAACGCTGGATTTCCCTGCGCGGCCGCGTCATATTCAAATACGAATTGCGGGATTTGCGCATTTGACAATTGAAAACAGAATAAAAAAGGCAATAGAAAGAGTAAAGGTTTTTTCATTGGTTAGTGCTTTAAAGTGTTTTAAATTAACACCATAGCACAAACACACTTTTAAATATTAAAAAGGGCTTATAATTGCATCGGAAAAAGCAAACGCTCATTCGAGGTAAACAAAGTTACGGTTAGATGTGGAGATTATCTTAAGCTAAACATAGACAATTATCTAAGGACTTACAATACCCGCTAATGGGTATATTTTCTTTTTAAAATGCAGTTCAACGAATATAACGGTTGTTTATCTAATCCGTAAAACATCTGTACTATTACGAACGAAGTTTCCTATTCAAAAGTAGGGTAGCGTATTGAGCGCAGGTAGGATAAATAGTATTATACCCTGCTCTAAGAACCTGCACAATCTATAAGGCTATTGAGAAGTTAATTCCCAAAAAAACTAAATGCACTTCCGCCATACTTTCGCTCTTCGATAAAGTTGGGCAATTGGGCTAAATTGGTACGCTTGGAATGCTCTATTATCAACACCCCATCTTCCAGAAGTAAATCCTTGTCAAATATTAGTTCAGGAATTTTAGCAAATTCCGCTTCCTCCATATCGTAAAATGGGTCGGAAAAAATAACATCGTATTTTATGGTACTTTTGGCTAAAAAGGAAAAGACATCGTTTTTTATCGCATGTATTCCCAAATCCAGTTCCTTAGAAATGCTTTCTATATAGTTTACACATCCAAGCTCTTTATCCACGGCGGTTACCGTGGCTACTCCCCTAGAGGCGAACTCAAAGCTTATATTGCCCGTACCGGAAAAAAGGTCTAACACCTTTATATCAGGAAAATAATAACGATTGTTCAAAATATTGAACAAAGCCTCTTTGGCCATATCCTTCGTAGGGCGCACGGGCAAGTGCCTTGGTGCGATCAGTCGCCTTCCTTTGTGTTTCCCAGATATTATGCGCATTTATAAGGTATTTAAAACGGTAAAGTCTATGCGTGGTCCTTCCGGCTCGCCCAACTGCAAATACTGGGGGGAAGAAGGTGTAAAAATTATAATCTTCTTTATATACTTACGGCAGAGCTTAAATACAGCATGGTCTTCCTCAATTGCCCCGAACAACTTTACAGGCACTTGGTCATTGTCCAACTCCAACTGCTCTAGCACAAACAAAAGATAGTAGGCAAAATCTTCCTTGGTCTCGTATAAAAAACTATTGTACAGCAAGAGGTTTTTATGGGCTACAACACAAATGTCCAATTGGTTTTTGCTAACATGAGCATAACAGATTGTATCTTTCTGGTTCCCATAACCGTTCAATAACGACTGTATTAAAATTGTTCCGTTGTGAAAAAAAGTAAATTCCCCAAAAATATCATATATATAGTTATTGATGTTTGCGTAAGGAACATAAACATTTATGATATCTTGATGTTCCAACTCATCATAGGCCAAGGAATCCGTAGGGAAGATGCGCGTATTGAATTTTAGGTAATCCGAAAGTGAATTAGCATCAAAAAGTGCTTTCGGTACAAGACCGAACAAGGTATTTCTATGCACTACCGTAACGTGATCAAATTGTTTTTGGTGTAATTGGTGTTTCTTTACGAGCTTGTCTAGTTGGTCCTGTACGGCTACAATATTAAGTTCTTCGGGAAAAACCAAATAGTCCGAATAAACGATTTTGTGCGATACCGTATCGGCCACACAAAAAGAAAGTCCATTCAAGCTAACTTGAATGGACAATTTCTGAAAACTTTTATCCGGAATATCGGAGCTATTGTTTTTTCTCTTTTTTGTCATATATAGGTGGCCAATTTCCACTGGTACTTACTTCATCCATAGAACCTACTTGAATATACGCTCCGTTCACTTCTTCCACACTCATTTGTACATTTTCTCTTGAAACCAAATCCTTAGGCTGGTCACTCAGCAAAATACTCTTTGCTACTTTAGCTTCGAAAACAGGTGCCCTATATCCGCTCTTTTCTACAAAGCCAGCGTTCATGGTTATCTTTTCCCCGTTTGGAGCCCCAGGTATGTCCATAAGGCTTTTGTATCTGGTATCTTTTCTAAAAAGCGAATCTTTTACGGAAACAAAACCTAAAGTGTCTATAATCTTCACTTCCTTCAACATATCAATTTGATATGCTTTATCAAACTCCATAAAAGAAGAATCACGCTGCTGCGTAATCACATAGCTGCCCGTGTCTATGAATTTGATAAGGCTATTGAAATCCTTGGCATAATTACCGTTAACGGTTTTATAGGCCTCTTGGGAGTTCCTAATGTCCTTTAACTTGGCAACGACTTTGCCAAATCGTTCAACTTTAACTTTTTTAAATTCAATAGGTCCGGTAACCGAATTGTAGATAAGGTACCCTAACCCGATACAAGCAATCCAAAGTACAATTTGAATAATGGTCTTCATTTCGTTAAGTGTTAATTTAATTTAGTGGTTCCAACAAATCTACAATTTTTTTTTAATGAGAAAAGTTTTTGCGGAAAAAATCATCTTTATCTTTGACCTTGCATGAAACAACTTACACCAGCCGCGTATTATAAGGAGTTAATTTCAAAGTTTCCACATGAGCCAACGTTAAAACAACAAATAGCTTTAGAAAAGGTGGCATCCTTTGTATTATCAAAGGAAAAGAATGAAGTTTTTCTACTAAAGGGCTTTGCGGGAACCGGAAAAACTACGCTGATCGGAACCGTTGTGAATAGTTTGTGGAAGTCGCGGATGAAAGCTGTTTTAATGGCTCCCACCGGGCGTGCTGCCAAGGTAATGTCCAACTACTCCAAAACCCAGGCCTTTACCATTCACAGAAAAATTTACTTTCCAAAAAAACAAGGAGGTGGAGGTGTGCAATTCGTGTTAGCACCCAACAAACATCGCGATACCTTGTTTATTGTAGATGAAGCCTCCATGATACCGGACAGGGCAGCGGATTCCAAACTTTTTGACAATGGCTCCTTACTGGACGATTTAATGATGTTCGTTTATTCCGGCCATAATTGTAAACTAGTATTGATAGGTGATACAGCGCAATTACCTCCAGTACACTTGAGCCTAAGTCCCGCGTTAAATGCCGACACATTATCTTTAAATTACAACAAAGAAGTAATTAGGCTAGAATTGGACGAAGTAGTTCGGCAAGCAGAGGACTCCGGCATACTAGTGAACGCCACACTTTTGCGAGAACAATTACAAGGTGAGTTTTTTGAAACTTTTAAGTTTGATGTTCTTCCGTACACGGATATTGTTAGACTAATTGACGGACACGAAATCCAAGAAGCTATTGATGAATCCTATTCTCGAAACGGAAAAGAAGAAACCGCCTTTATTGTACGTTCCAACAAAAGGGCAAATCTTTATAACCTTAGTATTCGCGAACGTATCCTATTTTTAGAGAACGATTTAGCAACGGGCGATTTTATGATGGTCGTGAAAAATAATTATTTCTGGCTAAAACCCAACTCGGAGGCGGGCTTTATTGCCAATGGCGATATCATTGAAATTTTAGAGATTTTCAACTTCAAAGATATATACGGATTTAAATTTGCCGAAGTGAAGGTACAAATGGTAGATTACCTCAATATGGCCCCTTTCGAAACCGTTCTGCTATTAGATACCATTAAAGCAGAATCCCCATCCCTATCTTACGAAGAGGGGAATAAGCTATACCAAGAAGTGATGAAAGATTACGCTCATGAAAGTTCCAAATACAAAAAATTCCTTGGTGTTAAGAATAACAAATATTTTAATGCTCTTCAAGTAAAATTTTCTTACGCAATAACATGCCATAAAAGTCAAGGTGGCCAATGGAACACTGTATTCGTAGAGCAACCCTATTTACCGAACGGTATAGATAAGGAGTACTTAAGATGGCTGTACACCGCAGTTACACGCGCAAAAGAAAAATTATATCTTATCGGTTTTAAGAACGATTTTTTTGTTGAATAGGAAAAGGTTATTTTAGTGCTAGGCCTCAACATAAAAATGGTATGTTTTTTGATCTAGTAAGGCTACAAGTACACGCTTTTAAAAAGGTTAACATTAAATTAGAGAATGACAACGGAGACCATGTTGAGTTTATTTTTGGGGGTCGGCTTGGCGGCGTCGGTTGGATTTAGGGTGTTCCTGCCTCTTTTTGCCTTGAGCCTGGCGGCCTATTTTGGCACTTGGGAACTGAACGAAAATTGGCAATGGGTAGGAAGTCTGGCAGCATTGCTAACTTTGGGAGTGGCGACCGTTATTGAAGTTTTTGCCTATTTTATTCCTTGGGTAGATAATCTATTGGACAGTATCGCAATTCCCTTGGCAGCTATAGCGGGTACTGCCGTAATGGTATCCACGGTTGCCGGTTTGGACCCAGTAGTTACATGGTCATTGGCGATCATTGCAGGTGGTGGAACAGCTACTGCCATAAAGGGTGCGGGAGCAACAGGACGACTTGCTTCCTCTACAACCACCGGCGGCTTGGCAAATCCGGTATTGGCCACCGTAGAAACGGGAACAGCGGTTGTTGTGACCGCCGCCTCAATTTTTGCGCCTATATTGGCCGCAGTTTTAGTAATTATTATTTTAGTACTTATTTTTAGGATTTATAGAAGCTTTAGGCCTAACAACAACAAACGGGCATGAGCATCTCGATAAACCAAACCATTATGATTTGTAAATCCTTATATCTTTAATGTGTTGAAATTCCAGTCCAGTTAATACAGTATACAGGTTATTCTTTGGGTACGACAAGACAATACCTTAGTAAGCAGAAACAAAATCGATAATACTAATAATTAAAGTAACTGTAAATCGCTTGGTGGGTTTCAACCTTTAAGCAAAAAATGAGTCATCGACAATGGTCATAATCCAGGAGATACGCAGTGCCAAAAAAAGATGACAATATCAAAGAGTAGTTTATCAACAACTAAATCAACAAAACAAGTGAAAATTATCGCCATGATTCCCGCACGGTACGCAGCCTCTAGATTTCCTGCAAAATTGATGCAAGATCTATCGGGAAAACCAGTCATTGTACGCACGTACGAAGCTGCGGTCCATACCGGATTGTTCCATGCAGTTTATGTGGTTACCGACAGTCCGGTAATTTACGATACCATCACAAGCATAGGTGGTTTGGCCCTAATGAGCAAAAAGGAACACGAATGCGGCAGCGATCGTATTGCAGAGGCGGTTACCGACATGGATGTAGATATCATTGTAAACGTTCAAGGCGACGAACCCTTTACCGATCGTGAAAGCCTGGCCAGTGTCCTGGCCGTTTTTAAGAACGATGTGACCAAGGAAATAGACCTTGCCTCCTTAATGGTGAAGATTACCGATGAAGACGAAATCAACAATCCCAATACGGTAAAAGTAATTGTGGATAACAGAAATTTTGCCCTTTACTTTTCGCGTGCACCCATTCCCTTCCCAAGGGCTAAAGAGGCAGGCACCGTTTATTACAAACACAAAGGAATTTATGCCTTTCGCAAAAGTGCCTTAATGGATTTCCAAAGACTCCCCATGCTGCCTTTGGAGGCTACCGAAAAAATTGAGGCCATCAGGTATCTAGAATACGGGAAAAAGATTAAAATGGTGGAAACCTCTGTTTCCGGAATTGAAATAGACACACCGGAAGATCTGGAAAAAGCACAAGCGGCATGGAAATAGATTTTAAGGCGATAAAAGTCATAGGTTTTGATGCCGATGATACCCTTTGGGTCAACGAAACATACTTTAGGGAGGCAGAGGAACGTTTTGCCGAACTTTTAGAGCCCTACGAAACCAAAAACAAGATAGATCAGGAGCTGTTCAAAATGGTCATGAAAAACTTGGATCTCTATGGCTATGGGATAAAGGGCTTTATGTTATCTATGATAGAGTCCGCTTTGGAACTATCGAACAATGAAATTCCCCAAACTACACTTGCCAAGCTATTGAAAATAGGCAAAGAAATGATCGCAAAGCCGGTAGTCGTTTTGGAAGGTGTGGAAGATGTATTAAAAAAATTGAACGGAAACTATAGATTGATCGTTCTTACCAAAGGTGATTTATTGGATCAAGAACGTAAACTAGTACGTTCCAACCTGTCCGATTATTTTCATCATGTAGAAGTATTGAGTGACAAAAAAGAAAAAAATTACCAAGACTTGCTAGCGCATTTAGAAATTTCCACGAAGGAATTTTTGATGATCGGCAACTCCTTAAAGTCAGACGTATTACCTTTGGTACATATTGGAGCAAGTGCGGTCCATGTCCCTTTTCATACCACTTGGAAACATGAGCAGGTAACTGCCCCAAAAAAAACATCGGGATATATCACAGTTCAAAAGCTAACCGATATCCTAGCTTACCTATAAGCCATTCTAATGGAGATAAAAAAAGAAAGAAGATTGAAGAACATACCTACTAAAGCATCAGAAAAGTATCGTAATTTCCCTATGGTCCCCAGGGTGGTTTTTGGAAATGGAAGCTTTGACCAATTGGGCGATATTCTAATGCCAAAAAGAAAACATTCCGAAGCCCCTATCGTTTATTTGGTCGATGATGTTTTTGAAGGAACCGAACTTGCCCAACGAATTCCAAGTATATTCTGTGATCAACTTATTTTTGTTTCCGCAGATGAAGAACCCAGTACATCGCAGGTGAATGCCTTGGTTTCGATGATCAAGGCAAACTTCCAGGAACTACCTTCCGGTATAGTAGGCATTGGTGGTGGCACCCTTTTGGACCTTTCCAAAGCCGTATCCATCTTATTGACCAATACAGGGAGCGCGGCAGACTATCAAGGATGGGACCTAGTACGCAAAAAGGCCGTTTACCATGTTGGCATACCAACAGTAAGCGGAACAGGGGCGGAAGTATCTAGAACTACGGTTCTTTTAGGTCCGGATAAAAAACTAGGCATTAACTCGGATTTTACAACGTTTGATCAGGTAATATTGGACCCCGAGCTTACCAAAGGGGTATCTAAAGAACAATGGTTTTACACAGGAATGGATTGTTTCATTCATTGTATAGAATCGCTGGAGGGTACTTTTCTAAACGCTTTTAGCCAAAGCTATGGGGAAAAAGCACTGGATCTTTGCAAAGAAGTATTCCTTGGCAATCTCCCTGAAAAAGAATCACGCGATAAATTAATGATGGCTTCATGGCACGGCGGTATGAGCATCGCTTACTCCCAAGTTGGCGTCGCACATGCCCTAAGCTATGGTCTGGGCTTTCTTTTAGGCGTAAAACATGGTATTGGCAATTGCTTGGTTTTCCAACATTTAGAAGAGTTTTATCCGGATGGGGTGGCACTGTTCAACAAAATGATGCATAAAAATCAAATAACACTTCCAAAAAGTGTTTGCAGTCATCTGAGCGACGCTGAACTCGACAAGATGGTGGCCGTAGCGATGGGTATGGAACCCCTTTGGGAAAATGCCCTAGGGGAGCACTGGAAAAAAGTTATTACCCCGGAAAAGCTTACATCGATCTATAAAAAAATATAATTACGTAGTTGTAAAACCGTAAGTAGCCCCATGCTTACGACTAAAACGAAACGCATGCACCGCATAGCTAAATTTATATATTTCAACCTATTAAAGTGGTCCTTGGTAGGCGATTTTCCGTCCGATGTAAAAAAATGTGTGATCATTGTGGTACCACACACCAGTTGGTGGGATTTTATATTAGGCTTGCTTGTGCGAAAAATATGGCAGGAACAAATAAACTACATTGGCAAAAAAAGTCTTTTTGATTCCCCGTTCGGTTGGTTTTTTAAATGGACCGGTGGCGCTCCTATAGACCGGAGCAAATCTAGCGATACCGTAACGGCCATAGCGAAAATTTTTAAAGAAAGGGATACGTTTAGACTCACCATTGCTCCCGAAGGTACAAGAAAAAAAGTGACCCAATGGAAAACCGGATTCTACTTTATTGCAAAAGCGGCGAATGTTCCGATTGTTATGGTGGCTTTTGATTTTGGCAACAAACAAATAAAAGTTTCTCCACCACATTTTCCTACCGAAGACCAAGAATCGGATTTTAAAACCTACGAAACATTTTTTAAAGGTGTAAAAGGAAAGGTACCGGAATACAGCTACTAATGTTTCGTAGTCGACGGTCAATTTTGTTTTTTGGAACGGATTTTTTTCCCATTAATAACAGCATATCTACGAAAGAAAAAACCTCGGCATATAACGACCTTGACCAGGTGAAAAATAGTTTATTTGCCCCTGTTATACCAATTTAAATTCTAGATGTCGTATAACACAAGTTTCTTTTTTACTCAATTGTCGTCATAAAATAGAACCATAGCTAATGCTATGCGTGGATTTCAGTCCTAAACTGAGAAAAAAATAATTCAAATTTTCAATACCACATTCAAAACTTAAAATGGTATTAGATCATATTTTGCTTTGCAATTATTCATACAGCAGGTTAACCGATTATCGTTGTAAAGGCTAGCCTACTAGTTTTAAATAAACAAAAAAGCCACGTCTCCACGTGGCTTTTCTAATCAACGCTAACAAACTCACTCAAACTTAACTTTTACTTTTATTCGCTATTATTCACCTTGACCCAAAGAGAAAGCTCTTTTTCCGTCAAATTGGTATAAATTTTCCGTTTTGATCACGTCAAAACCTTTATTGTACAATTTGGACAACAAAGCCACTATCTGCTCATAATCAACTGGGGAATATACAGGCTGACCTTCATTTACAATGGTATCTTTCGCAACAAACCTACATCGCCAATGATCGGTGCAATAGGTCTCCTTCATACCTCCAGGAAAAACCTTTACGCCACGATTGGTAATCATTTTAAGTTTTAATTTGAACGGATCCAAATTAGATAAGGCCTGTCCTATTTCCTCTGGATCAGAACCTTTCCAATCAAGAAATATATCGGCACCCAACAATACTTTCTTTTCAATCCTACGCTTGTACTCCGGTATGTTGATGGTACCGGTACCCTTGGCCATGTTACTAACTGGTAATTTTTCGGGTATTTCGTCTAATTTGGAGATAACCGCATCCGCAAATTCTGAGGTAGATACTTTTTTCTTGCTGATTTTTTCATCGTAGATATCCGCAGTATGGTAGCCATCCTCTATCGCCGCCAACCAAGCATTTTTAATTTTATCAGCAATTGTTGTCTGACCTATATGGGCCAACATGGATATAGAAGCATTGATCAGACCAGAGGGGTTTGCTATGTTCTTTCCCGCAATATCGGGTGCGGAACCATGAATAGCTTCGAACATGGCCACGTTCGTACCAATATTGGCGGAACCGGCCATACCTACACTTCCCGCAATCTCGGCAACAATATCGGAGACTATATCTCCATATAAGTTTGAAGTTACCACCACATCATAATTCTCCGGGTTAGCGGCCAGACGGGCGGCACCGATATCAATAATCTGGGCATCACTGGATATTTGCGGATACTCGGCCGCAATCTCGTCAAATACTTGGTGGAAAAGACCATCTGTAAGCTTCATGATATTGTCCTTCACCATACAGGTGACTTTTTTACGACCGTATACGCGGGCATATTCAAAAGCATAGCGCACTATTTTTTCGCAACCAGGTCTTGTAATCAATTTTAGGCACTGCACTACATCCTGAGTCTGTTGATGTTCGATACCGGCGTATAAATCTTCTTCGTTCTCTCTGATCACTACCACATCCATGTTAGGAAAATGGGTGTGGACATACGGGTGCAACGCAGTTACAGGTCTAACGTTTGCAAACAACCCAAGAGATTTTCTAAGTGTAACGTTCAAACTCTTATAGCCCTTGCCCTGGGGCGTGGTGATAGGTGCTTTAAGTATTAACTTGTTTCTGTTGATGGTTTCCCAAGTCTCTTTGGCAATACCGGCAGAATTTCCGGAGAGATACACTTGCTCTCCCAGTTCTATATATTCGGGCTCTATATGTGCTCCAGCAGCATTTAAAATCTTCAGGGTGGCATCCATAATTTCAGGGCCTATGCCGTCACCTTTTGCAACAGCAACTTTAACCGCTACATTATTAGTTGAATTTTGCTGGTCTTGTTTTTTTACTGCGTGAATATCCATATAAAGTTTGTTTTGTTTACATGACAAAGTTCAGGTTTTTAGTTCATATATTATTATTTATGTTATTGATGAAAATCATTAATTATTTTAATAATCAGAAATGGAATAAATTTTGGAAACGGTAAGGATACCATAGCACAGATACCGTTATAAGCAAATTTGTGTTTTCCGCCAAATGAAAGAAGGTTCGTAGGAAAATTGTTTGATCACAGCTTTGGATAAACACAATAATGAAACGGATACTTGCAATCTCGAAATAGTCCCCAAAGAAAAAAACCATAAACATGAGCACGGGGCTAACCTTCCTATGGCAGGCACGTTCGATCACGCAAATCACAGATTTGCCATCCCATTAAAAAAAGCAGGCCATAAGCCGGATTCTGTATACCCTGAACAAGGTTCAAGGACGCCTTATCATTTATCTAGGCCATTGGTTGCCCAAAGGCTCTAACCGCCTACCCTTCGGCTCGGGCGTGCAGCCCTCAAGCACCGGTTTACATGACGTTTCACCGTATAGAGTTTACCTGATTTCACTACAGCCGAACTGTACTTGCTTTCTGTTGCACTTGTCCTTCCGCCGTAAGGCGGAGACGGGCGTTACCCGCTATACTGCACTATGGTGTCCGGACTTTCCTCTCCATGCCGACACAAATTCGGCATGCAGCGATAAGGTGACCTGCTATGGGCAAATGTACTGCAATTGTTGATAACTAAGGATGATCTTCACTTTAATTTAGCTAAAGAATACCCTCCTATTTTTATATTTGTAATAGGAGAAAACTAAACCCATTTGGAACCATTTATCGTATCGGCCAGAAAGTATAGACCGCAAACATTCAAAGATGTTGTGGGGCAACAGGCCATTACAAATACCCTGGAAAACGCGATCAATAACGATCATCTTGCGCAAGCTTTATTATTTTGTGGTCCAAGAGGGGTTGGCAAAACTACCTGTGCCAGAATATTGGCTAAACAAATCAACTCCGATGGCACCGAAAATCCCGATGAGGATTTTGCATTTAATATTTTTGAGCTCGATGCGGCATCCAACAATGGCGTAGACCAAATACGGGAACTTACCGATCAGGTTCGGATTCCGCCTCAAGTAGGCAAATACAAAGTCTATATTATTGACGAGGTGCACATGTTATCTACCAATGCCTTTAATGCCTTTTTAAAGACTTTGGAGGAACCACCTAGTCACGCCATATTTATTTTAGCGACTACGGAGAAGCATAAGATTATACCCACAATCCTTTCTCGCTGTCAAATATTTGATTTTAAAAGGATAACGGTAAAAGACGCTGCTGAATACTTAAAATACATCGCGGAAAGCCAAGGCATTGTTGCCGAGGAAGATGCCTTGCACATCATCGCCCAAAAAGCGGATGGCGCCATGCGCGATGCGCTATCCATTTTTGACCGTGTCGTGAGTTTCTCCGGTAAAGAACTTACGCGGAAAGCGGTTACCGAAAATCTGAACGTATTGGATTATGACACCTATTTTAAGGTGACGGATTTTATACTGCAACACAACATACCACAGACGCTTGTGCTGTTTAACGAGACCTTAGCGTTGGGATTTGACGGCCATCATTTTATAAACGGATTAGCCTCCCATTTTAGGGACCTTATGGTGTGTCAGCATCAAGAAACGATTGCCCTTTTGGAAGTTGGGGAAGCCGCCCAAAAAATGTATCGCGACCAAGCACAACGTACATCACCAAGTTTCCTGCTCAAAGCCCTTGATTTGGCTAACGAATGCGACCTTAACTATAAAACGAGTAAAAACCAGCGATTACTGGTAGAACTCACCCTAATGAAACTTGCCTCTATCGACTTTGATGGAGAAAAAAAAAATCCTGAATCGGTAGCTTTACATAATAACACCATCGATTTCATTGCTCCGGCAGCGTTTTATCAAAACATCCCGTCCGTTCCAAAAACAGGGACCAAGCCAGTTAACCCTACATCAACGGTAGAGGTAAAAGAAACGGTACCTGAAAAAACAACTACTGCCCTTCCCTCTGCTGAAACCACAACACCCGAAAAACCTGTATCGGAGACACAAAAGGAACTTTCGTCAAAAGAGGAATCCCAGCAAACAGAAGGTTCTGTAACGTTGCCTGAGCCTGAAACTAACGTTGCAGCAGTAACGCAGGAAAACACAACAGGAAAAGCTCAAAAACCAGCTACCCCGAATATCAATATAACAAAGCCCACCAAAAGGGTTTCCGGTTTATCGATTTCCAGTCTAAAAGCAAAAAAACAGCACGAACTTAATAAAATAGAGGTCGTAATAGATGAGGATGCACTGCCAAAAGACCCTTTTACAGAAGAAATCCTACGACAACATTGGTCCGATTTTGTAAACCAAATTGATGCAAAAGGCCAAAAAATTTTGGCTTCCAATTTAAGCGTAGATCTTCCAAGACTAAAGGACGATGTCATTATTTGTATCGAAATGCCCAACGGCACCATGAAAAAGGAGATAGAACGAGAGAATTTTGAACTCATGGAGTACCTGCGGGTCAAACTCAACAATCATTTTATACAGCTCCAAATTACCGTAAACGAAAAAAGTGCTAAAAAATTCGCGTTTACACCCGAGGAGAAATATCAAAAACTGCGGGAGAAAAATCCGGCAATAGACCTATTGCGAAAGGAGTTTGACCTAGACCTTTGATTTTGTCCTTAATCTATACGTATACAGAAAACAGACCAAGCCAATAATCAGCAATCCAAAAGCCTCTCTTCCCAGCTCTATCGTTTTAATATCTCCATCATCCAAATCAAATCCTTGAAAATCTGACGGATAGAGTATTACAAAACCTACTACGCAAAGCACTCCCCCGACCAAGGGGATAAGACCATTCAATTTACCCAAGGCGAACAACAATGAAACCAGTGCGGCCCCCAGATAGATGATAATCCATGCCAAGGAATCCGGATCGTTATACTGTACTGCAGCCCCTAGACCGAACAGGAGCGTAAACAAAAAACCAAGAGCCTTAAAAACAAGCTTCATACCAACTTAGTTTAGAACTTGATCTTCAATTATTTTATACACCTCTATTGCACTGATTACAGCTTCTTCCCTTTCCAGTAGCGTATTACCGATAAGAATTGGGTAATCGTCCGTATCCTCTGGAATACGACCGTGGGAACCTTTTATCAACGTTGCGTCTATCGGAATAATATCCATGACGGTTCTAAAACCTAACTTCTTTTTAATCAGCTTACCAATAACTTTCGCCATAACCAGTTTATCCTTAGGATCGGTCATCATTTCTACCGGGTCATAGCCTGGTTTTTTATGAATATCGACCATACGGGCATAGTCGGGTGCTTTGGTATCGTCCAACCAAAAATAATAGGTAAACCAAGAATCGGCATCCGCCACCACGACCAAGTCCCCACAACGCTCGTGCTGCAGATGTTCAGCGCTAATTTCATCACCGGACAACACCTGTTCTACACCTTTTTGCTTGGCGATAAGTTCTTTGACATTGGCCAAATCCGACTTATTTTTTACGTACACATGCGCTATTTGATGGTCTGCCACGGCAAAGGCATCACTGATACCGGCATCCAACAATTCCAGACCACGTTCTACACGCACCTTTAGGTATCCGCTAGTACGCAACACCCTGTTCAAATGTATGGGCCGGCTTACATTGGTTATTCCATACTCCGACAATAGTATGATATTGGCACCGGATTTCTCGTAATGCTGTACCAGTTGTTTTACCACCTTATCGATCTCCAATAAGTCTTTGGAAATAATATTAAAATCCAAACCATATCGCTGCAAATTATAATCCAAATGCGGAAGATAGATAAGCGTTAGGGTCGGGTCATGAAGTTCGTCGGTTCTGATGGCGGCATTGGCTATCCATTTAGAAGAGTTAATGGTGGTTTTAGGCCCCCAAAATTCAAAAAGCGGAAAGGTTCCAAAGCTGTCCTGCATGGTATCCCGCAGTTCGGCAGGTTGGGAATAAATATCGGGGATCTTACGACCGTCGGCCAGATAATTTGGTCTGGGCGTAATGCTATAATCTACCGTAGAGTACATATTGTACCACCAAAAGTGATTGGCACAGGTAAAACTGGCATCCTTGGCCTTTAGGGCATCCCAAACTTTTGGTTGTTGCACCAAGTGGTTGGATTGCCGCCAAAACTTAACTTCGCACTCCTCCTTAAAATACCATCCATTGCCAACAATACCGTGCTCGGAAGGCCATTTACCAGTAAGATAGGTAGATTGTGCGGAACATGTAACCGCGGGCAGCACCGGTTTTATATAGTTTGACCGGCCTTTATCCAAAAACGACTGAATGAAAGGCGTATGTTCGCCTATCAAACGTTTTGTAAGTCCCACTACATTGATGACAACGGTCTTTTTCATCTGTTAATTTCTATATTTTTTTTAAAAAATTCAAGCCAGCATGTAGGCGTACTGTGCCCCTTAATATACTAGTTGCCGGCGAAAATTCCTATGGCCAGTTTTGTCTCACAACCGTTCTTTTAACCAGTTGATTTCCCGTATAATGGACGGGGTTAGGTCTTCCTTTAAATCAGTAGGCAATACATCCCATGTATAGGTTTCTATTTCCAAATGTTGGGTAATCGCCTCTTTCTTTAAAAATTCCAAGGTCTTTAATATATGATCTTGGGTGGAAGAAAGGGCACCAAATGCCTCCAAGAATATAGGCACATGAAAGTGGGCGCGCAGTTCCTTAAAACTTCCTTTCTTTTCCAGAACAACAGGCAAATCGTTGTACGTAATTACTGCGTCATCTCTCTTCTCCGTTACCTGATGCAAGTAGGTAGGCTCGTTAAATTGGGACAGTAGGCTCCAAACGGCATCCTCATTACTACCGTTGAACAGTATTTTTAAAGCCGCACTAACCTGAATTTTACCCGTCTTAATATTGGCTTTTTTGAACTTGGCAAAAGTAGCTTCCGGTTCCTCGTAGGCCAATGAAAAATGACAGATATCGTAACAAACGGTTAAGTAACGTTTGATCAGGGCTTCAATTTCGGAAGCATTCTTGCCCAAGGAGTCTTTGAGCATTTCCACACCGATAGGCACGAGATAATCCGCATAAAAATCAAGGACCTCATCACTGTTCTCCAGCAGTCCGTCCGGTTCCGGTTCTATGTCCAGATGCAGGTATTTTCCGGTATTATTTTCAATATCGTACAAATGCTTAGCTACGCGCACCATGTTTTCCGCTCCCGTGGTAAAAGCTCGTTGTTTCTCGGCTTCGGTCCTATGCCAGTATTTATAGGTAATAGGGGAAGTAGAAACTCCTCCGGTCTGTTCTTCCGGCAGCAACACTGCCAACTGATCAAACAGTCGGGTCGTGTAGGTTAGTCGGTCTTTGGTGGTCCAATCCGGTGCGTGCACTAAATCCTTCACCCGTTCGTCATGAAAATTTCCATAAGGAAAACCGTTCATGGTAAAAATATACACATCGTTCTCCTTCAGCCACTTTTGGAACTCGATCATGTGATCGCCCATGGCAAGTTCTTCGCTTGCTTTATTGGACAAACGCAGACCAAGTCCGAAAGAAGTAGAATCGGATACGGCCGCTTTTATGGTGGGAACATGGTCTTTTAAACTTTTAAAGGTGTTCTGCCAATCCTGACCGGGATGTATATTGGTACAATAGGATAGATGAAAAGTTTGATCTACAAGCATTGTATTAACTGTTTACTTTAGAGAACCGGTTCAATTTTTCCATGGCTTGGATCATCAAAGCCTTATTTATGGTATGTACATCGTGTTTGATACCTATTCCGGAGATTAAGGTAATGGTTAGCTCCCCGCCCAAATGTTCCCTGAATTCTTGAATGCCGCGCAAGAGTTCGTCTGTCTCCGCGGTGGACGATAAAGGAAGCGTAAGGTCAAACCCAATGGTCAGCATCACGTCCAAAATATGTTCCATATCCGCCTCGGTAATCAGTCCTAACAAATGGGCATAGGTTACATCCAAGGCAATACCTTTCGCAACGGCCTCACCATGGCGTAAACTATAGTTGGTCATGTATTCCATTTTATGTGCTGCCCAATGTCCAAAATCCAAAGGTCTGGACGAGCCGGATTCAAACGGATCTCCGCCTTGGGAGATATGGTGCATGTGCATTTCGGCACATTTATAGATAACATAGTGCATCACCTCCATATCCCGATTTTTGATGGCAAGGGCATTGTCCGAAATGTAGGTGAAAAAATCCTTGTCCTTGATCAGCGCCACCTTTATGGCCTCTGCTACTCCAGCAATCCAATCGCGTTGTTCCAAAGTAGTCAAAAAATCACTATCGTTGATGATAGCGAACGGCGGTGCAAAAGTGCCCAGAAAATTCTTTTTATTGAAAATATTTACGGAGTTCTTGACCCCTACGGCAGCATCGTTCTGGGAAAGTACCGTGGTGGGTATACGTATCAATTTTACACCCCTGTGCGCAATAGCGGACGCATAGCCCGCCATATCTATAAGCGCGCCGCCACCTATGGCAATAACGAAGGAATGTCTGCATATTGCATTGTCGTTGATCCCTTTCAATACGGCTTCTATGGCCTCCGTGCTGTTTTTGGATTGTTCGCCACCCTTTAGAACAATACTTTGGGTATGTTTTAATTGATTGGGGTAAGCGGCACAATAGGTCTTAATCTGCTTCAATATATGCGGATGTGCGTCTACAAGTCCCTTATCGATAACAAAAAAAAGCTTCACGGCTTCCTTGGGCCTGTACTTGGCAATGGTATCGGAAAACAATGGATTATCACTATGAAAAACACCCTGCGTAAAAAGCAACTGGTATTCATAATGAACGGAAAAGGATTGTTTGATAGCGGATAACTGCATAGTTCTTAGGTTACTGCAAAAAGTTTAGAAAGCATTAAAGATAAGGGCAAAAGTAAGAGCACTCCCAAACCGATATACCAATTGGAGAAGCCCACCGCCCAACAGGCATCCATGACAATTAAGGAAATGACTCCCGCCATAACCGCTTTTTTGATATGCTCGGGAGAATTATCGGTATATGCCTTAAATAAAGGGCGATAAATCATGAAAGCGAAAAGTACTAAAAACGGTGCCGCAATAGGTAAATTGGTACTATGGATGGCAATTCCGGTTGCAATCAACCCGATGACCACTGCATACACAACCGCTGCCAAAGCGATATGTTTTTTATTGTCCCCATGGACTTCGCCCCTACTGATCAGTGTTATGGCAAAAATATACAGCACGGGGATAATCGTTATCCAAACGATGGGAAGTTCGCCCAAAATAGAAATACCCAACAATAAATTCAACCCCCTACAAAGTCCCATAACAAGGGGGCCAAAGAAGGCATGGCTTTTGGCTATGACGTCATATATGTAAATGGTTGCCGCCAAAATAATGGCAATGGAGGCGGACATATCCGACACCCAATTCGCAAAAAGACAGCCCAAAAGCAGCAGTACAATTCCCAAAATAGCCGCTTCCTTAACGGAAACCACACCACTGGGAATAGGACGCTCCGGACGTTCTACGGCATCTAATTTCGCATCAAAAACATCGTTCAGCACCACGCCGCCCGCGTATAGGAACACGGACGCAAAAACTAACAACGCAATGGTTCCCGTATCCACCAAAAAAAAATCTACCGATGCGATTCCGCTAAAAAAACAGGAAATAGCGATGCCGGCAAAGATATCCGCTGCGGCCGTTGGTAAATTGGCCGGTCTGCACAAACGCGCCAAGCCCATAAGTTTATTGGACATCTTAGCGTATTTGGTTTTCGTCTATTCTAGGTACCTGACCGCGAAGTACACTGTTATCGTTGAACAATTGCGATTGATCTATCCCGTTAGGGTTCAACCAGTGTTCCTCCTTCATCCTTCCATTCTTACTAAAGGCATCCAAAGCGTTCTGGTAGCAAGTTTTAACGACATCGGCCTTGGCAATTCCTCGCTGTAACATTAAAGATGCCGTTTTGGGAACTGCCATAGGGTCGCTAACGCCCCAATCTGCAGAGCTGTCCACGATAATATTATCACTACCAAATTTACGGACCACTTCTACCATCCGTTCATTGCCCATCTTTGTTTTGGGGTAAATGGTAAACGCGGCAATAAAACCTCTGTCCAGTACTTCCTTTACCGTTTCTTCGTTGTTATGGTCTATAATCACATTTGAGGGATCCAGCCCATGTTCCAAACAAACTTCCATACTTTTTATGGTACCCGCTTTTTTGTCGCGATGCGGTGTATGGACTTGAACGGTCATATTAAGCTCCTTGGCCATATCCAACTGCATTCTAAAAAACTTATCCTCGGCCGGAGTTTGATCATCGTAGCCGATTTCCCCAATCGCCACGACATTCTCTTTATGCAAATACAGGGGCAACAGTTCAATAACCTGTTCCGCCAAGGCTTCGTTATTCGCTTCTTTGGAATTTAGACCGATAGTGCAGTAGTGCTTAATGCCAAACTGGGAAGCCCTAAAAGGTTCCCAACCCACCAAACTACTGAAATAATCTTGAAAAGAACCAACCTGTGTTCGTGGTTGTCCCAACCAAAAGGAAGGCTCTATTACCGCGACAACCCCTGCTGCCGCCATAGCTTCATAATCGTCCGTTGTGCGGGCGCTCATGTGCACGTGCGGGTCTATAATCATCATCTTATCTTCCATAGCCTATTTTTTTAACGTATTCCAAGTTATTTTATTCGAAGCTATCTGCTCCTTTAAATTTTGATGTTTTTCCAACAATGCCAACGCCCTTTTATCCTCCGAAAAGTAACAGCAAAGCGCACCAGCTTTGTTCTCAACTGGATCCTCACTTGTCATTAACCGCTCCATATCCGAAAGCAAGGTGTCGTCCATAAATTTGGATACAGGTCTCCAAAACATAGGATCTATCTTTCTTGAAGCCGCCCAACGCTCATGCGCATAATCCGAAATTATCCTCGCCAAATCTGCGTTAGCTCGTTCATCGACCGACTCGATCATACTTAAATCACGCTCCATAAAAGCGGCTTTGAGGTACATTTGATTCCACTGCTGATCATTAAAGTACAAAGCCGGATATGGGTTATTTAAAGTTATTGCATCAAAAATGATTGATATATTCGTTCGTAACGCCTCTACAGCCGCATGTTTAAAACTTTCAGATTCAGGTAATATTGTTAAGTACCGTAAAAAAGTTTCCAGTTCCGTTGTGTCCGCAACCTCAATAATCTTAGCCACTTCCGGGGTATAAAACACGGGGTCTGTCTCTAGTACTTTGACCAGGAGATAAATTCTTGATAATTGAAGTACATCCGCCCCATGAGATTTAAAATAGAAACTGGTATCGCTACTATCGCCGTTGTACTTTGTAACGCTTGTTTTATCGAACCTTGAGGCCAATTGGCTATAGGTCATAAACAAGGCCCTTGCAGATTTGGAATGCACCAATGTAGCTGTTTTACCATTTAGCCAATCCATTGCATCTTGATCCGCATTATTCCTTAAGATTTCGTAAATCCCCTCGCTTTTGTGCATTCTTACTAGATTGTGAATTCCGTTTCTCAAAATTAATTATTAAAAGCCATTTAGCCTTATTTTTGTGGTGTAAAGAAGTCTTTATGTTGACAAGAAAGGGTTCTTTCCTACAAAACTATAAACTATGTTAGGCCTAAAACTACCAACGGACCCACGATGGGTGAATATTGTAGCAAAAAATATTGATGAAATCTTAACCGATCATGCCTACTGTGAGCAAAAAGCTGCCAGTACCGCTATATCGCTAATCGTATCTTTTCCGGAGTACCCAGAACTGATCGAAGAAATGGTAGCATTATCGAGGGAGGAAATGGGGCATTTTAAAATGGTACACGATTTAATCTTGGAACGAGGACAAACATTGGGCAGGGACCGGAAAGATGACTACGTACTGGAACTAGTAAAATTCTTCCCAAAAGGAGGGAGTAGAACTACACAGCTCGTTCATAGACTTTTATATGCTGCATTGATCGAGGCCAGAAGTTGCGAGCGTTTTCGTTTATTATCCGAAGAACTGGAAGATAAAAAGCTGGCTGAATTTTATCGGAAACTGATGATAAGCGAAGCGGGACATTATACTATGTTCCTGAAATTTGCACGTAAATACGGCGACCTAAAAGAAGTCAATCAAAAATGGGAAGACCTATTGGTGTACGAAGCGGAGATCATGAAAAATTTAGGCACCAAGGAAACGGTACATGGTTAGACTTTGTATTGACTATAATACAATTCTTTAATAATGCCGTCCGACAATCCAATTTTAGGAACGTGTATCTTTTTGGCTCCACTCCACTTGGCCGCAGAAAGAAAAATACGGGTGGCGGGAATAATCACGTCTGCCCTGTCCGGATTTAAACCGAGTTCGGATATGCGCTCATCGTAACTAAGGCTCTCCAAAAATTGATATTGGGCATTCAACCATATATAAGACAAGGGTTGACCTTCTTTTCTGCCGGACATCTTATGGAGTTTATTGATATTACCTCCAGAACCTATTATAGACAGTTTATGAGCATTACGAACATGGGCAGTAAGCCACTGTTCTAATTGTTGCCAAGTACCTTCGCTTACCATATCATTTAGAAGCCGTACAGTTCCCAACTTAAAAGATTTGGACAGTGTTATCCTACCATTGGCAAACAAGGTAAACTCCGTACTACCGCCGCCTACATCTATATACAGATATGATTGATCGGGCCTAATTATTTCTTTAAGGTCTGTAGCAGCAATGATTGCCGCTTCCTGTTTACCGTCTATTACCTCAACCTTTATCCCGGATTCTGCGGCTATGGTCGCTATTACCTCATTACCATTATTCGCTTCCCGCATTGCAGAGGTAGCGCAGGCCCTGTAGTTCTCCACACCGGACACCTCCATTAAAAGCTTAAACGCCTTCATGGTTTTGACCATCCGTTCTACGTTACGTTCCGAAATTTCTCGAACGGTAAACGAATCCTCCCCCAAACGCACTGGCACCCTTATAAGTGTACTTTTACGAAACTGAGTTTGTTTTCCATTCTCCTCTATAACGTTATGGGTCAGTAAACGTATAGCGTTAGAGCCAATATCAATTGCCGCAAATTTTCTTATTTTCAAAAATGGACCATTTTAATCCTTCAACTTATCAAGATAATAGTCATACATAGCAAACTGCGAACGTACTTTTTCCTTATCGTTCTTACGGTATGCATTATCCTGTGCCTCATTAAAAACCCGTGCTTTCACGTTATCCGCCCATGAGATTTCAAACGTGTCCAAAAGCTCCTGCTTTACATCTTCATCATATATTGGACAGCCCACTTCTACCCTATTTTCCAAATTACGGGTCATAAAATCGGCCGAGGAAATATAGGCCTTGGTATCCCCATCATTACAGAAAATAAATACCCTAGGGTGCTCTAGAAATTTATCTACAATACTGATCGCTTCTATATTTTCACTCATTCCCTTTACACCAGGAACAAGGCAACAAATTCCTCTAATGATCAATTGAATTTTCACACCAGCATTGCTTGCTTTGTATAATCGATCTACCATATCATACGAAGTAAAGCTGTTCATCTTTATTTTGATAAAAGCTTCTTTTCCCGCTTTCGCATTGTCGATTTCCTGATCTATTAATTGCTTAAACACTTTTGTCGTGTAATGTGGCGAAACGATCAGGTGTTTATACTTGTTGATTTTATACGTAGTCTCAAAGAAATCAAAGACCTTGTTCAATTCCTTAAGAATAGGTTCGTTGGCCGTAAACAAGGTATAATCGGTATATATTTTTGCAGTTGATTCATTAAAGTTACCTGTGCTAATAAAGCCGTAACGTCTCATTAGACCAGCTTCTTCACGCTCTATTAAACATATCTTGCTATGTACTTTTAAGCCGGGAACACCAAAAATAAGTTTTACGCCTTCGGCCTGTAGCTCCTCTGCGTAACGAATATTGGCATGCTCGTCAAAGCGTGCCCTCAGTTCTATTTGCAACGTCACCTGCTTTCCGTTTTTGACAGCATTGGACAAACATGCTGCAACCTGTGAGTCGTTTGCCAACCTGTAGACCGTAATTTTAATTGTCTTTACCTTGGGATCCAGTGCTGCTTCCCTTAAAAATTTTAATACGTAGGCAAATGTTTGGTAGGGGGTATAGAGCAAGTAATCTTTGTCCGCTATTTTCTCTAATAAACTTCCTTCTAAACTAAGCCCTTTTATGGGCAATGGGGTAATTTTATCATATAACAGATCTTGTCGCCCTAAACTTGGAAAACTCAAATAATCCCTTTTATTGTGATACCTGCCTCCGGGAATAACACTATCCGTATCCTCCACGTTCATCTTCTCCTTTAAAAACTCCAGGGTATCCTTTCCTATATTCTTATCGTAAACAAAGCGAACGGGATCGCTGATCTTTCGGCCCTCTACACTAGAATATATTTTTTCTATGAAACTTTTACTAAGATCATTGTCAATGTCCAATTCGGCATCCCTTGTAATCTTAATCATGTGAGCGGATATAGTACTGTAGTCGAACATCGTAAAAATACTGTCCATGCAAAACCTGATGACGTCATCCAACATGATAACATAATCCCTGTCCCTATCCCTGGGCAACACCACAAAACGTTCTATACCCTTAGGAATCTCTATTAGCGCGAACCTCTTTTCGATTTTTCTTGAGGTCTCCCTTGTTCTATCGTCGGGCTTTAATAACATACGTATGGCTAAATACGCTGCCGTATCTTTTAACGTAGGAAACTCGGCATAATCACTTAAAATTATAGTAGTAAGCTGAGGGCTTACGTTCTGAAGGAAATACTTTTTCACAAATTCTTCCTGAGACTCGGAAAGTTCGTTCTCCGTTATAAGAAAAATGTTTTGATCTTCCAGTTCCTTCTCTATCTCCCTAATAATTTCGATACTCTTGGCCTGTTGCTTGATGACGATTTTGGTGATTTCATCCAGCAGGTCCTTTGCAATCTCCCCTCCTAAAACGCTTTTTCCTTTCTTCCCGGCATCTACGATACGTTTTACCGTGGCGTAACGTACTTTAAAAAATTCATCCAAATTATTGGAGAAAATTCCGGCAAAACGTAGGCGCTCTATTAACGGCACATTTTTATCTGCACTTTCCTGTAGTACACGCTCATTAAATTTTAACCAGCTTATTTCCCTGTTTATGTATTGGTTCTTGTTCTTTATCATTATTTTAAATGCTTTGGAAAAATGGTTTGTACAGTTGTGCCCTTCTCGATAGCGGCCCAGGTTTTATTCTGGAACTTCAGGTGCACAAATCCGCTAGTGGGCACATTTTCTATGTACTGACTCCCTAACGAATTGGCAATATGCGTAAAAGCATGGTTATGTCCAAAAATAAGAACAGTATTTAAGTCGTTGGATAGGCTTCTGACAAAATCTATGACATGGTTTCCGGAAAAATCGTACAGTTCCGGAATTACCTTAAAACGGTCCAACGGAAACCTAAGCTGGCGCAAACAGATCATTGCCGTATGGAGCGCCCTGTTGGCCGGACTTGAAAATGTAAAATCTATTTCCAATCCTTTGGAGCTGAGTTCCTCGCCCACCAATTTCGCATCGGTGATTCCCCGTTGCAACAAGGCCCTGTCCTCATCGCTTACCTTGAGCTCCCAAGAAGATTTTCCGTGGCGCATTAAAAGTAGATTCTTCATAAAATAAAGTTTATACTGTTCTCTTCTATAGGGGAACACCCCACAAATTAATCAAATATTCAAGAAATTTGACTGCGGATGTCGGGTAAGAAGCTACTTGATCTATTAGATCCCAATACCATTTTGTCCTAGTTCATATTTCTTGGCTCTAATTTCTTGGCTCTCTTGCTTAAATAAAAGAGATTCAATAATCCCTCCCAAAGAGCGAAACTGAATCCTCATACGATAAAACCAGTTAAAAAAACGCTTTCTAGATATTCAAAATAACGTTTAGAGCAAAACATTCCAACTTTGCGCTTCTCACTTATTTCTAATTACTTCTCGCTTTTTACTTTCGCCATAATAACATATTAAATGCTTTCCTTCCTCTCTATACTTTCCAATTTCTTGGCTCTTGTCTCTAAAATTTAAGGTGCCAAACGCTCTATTTTCCATTCAAAATCTTCTTGAAGGCTGTACCGTATTCTATCATGCAACCTGTTGGGTCTCCCTTGCCAAAATTCCATAGAAACAGGTTTTACAATGTAACCGCCCCAGTTTTGGGGTCTTAGGATTTCTTTGCCTTCGTACTTCTTTTCCAGCTCCTTTAGTCTGTTTTCCAAAACATCTCTTGAAGGGATTACCGAGCTTTGATCGGATACTATCGCCCCTAGTTTACTGCCATCCGGTCTAGATTCAAAATACCCATCCGACAGGTTATCGGCTATTTTCCCGGCCTTGCCCTTAATAATGACTTGACGCTCCAGTCCTGGCCAAAAAAATGAAATACATACGTGGGGGTTATTGGCTATAGCCTTACCCTTTTCACTGTCGTAATTGGTATAAAAAATAAAACCTTCGTAGGTATACTTTTTAAGCAGCACCACCCTACTTTTGGGATAACCGTCCAAACCTACCGTAGAAACGGTCATCGCATTGGGTTCGTCTATGTTATCCGATTGTTCGGTTTCATAAAACCAAGTCTGGAAAAGCTGCATGGGATTGTCCGATACATTTTCTTCTATCAATTCACTTTTCTCGTAAGATTTTCTATAAGCTCCTAAGTCTTTTTGCATAACTAAAACTAAAAAAACAAGATAATGAAAGTTGGGGAAATCTAGTGGATTTAAGGCCTAAGAATTTGGGTTTTCAAAAAAGTTTATTGAAGGACAGAAAGTAGGTGCCCCTTAAAATTCAAAACACTTGCCATCATCGGCAAGCTCTACCTTATCAAAAATCCGCTGTGCCTCTTCCTTAAAAAGGGAGATGGACTTGTACCTAGTAGAGTAATGGCCCAGCACCAAGGTTCCTACTTTGGCTTCTTTAGCTATTAGAGCTGCTTCTCTTGCCGTACTATGTTTGGTCTTTACGGCCAGGTCTGCCTGTGACTCCAAAAACGTAGCTTCATGATACAGTACATCAACTCCGGAGATTATGGGAACAATATCCGGTTTATGAGCGGTATCGCTACAAAAAGCATACGACTTTGGTTTTGGGGGATCAAAAGAAAGCAATTTATTTTCTAAAATCTCACCGTTATCCAACACTACATCATGACCATTTTTTATGTTTTGAAAATAAGCGGTATCTATACCATAGCTTGTAACGGCATTTATATCCAGTTTGCGCTCCCCTGGTTTTTCGCTAAACAAAAATCCGTTGGTATAGACCCTATGATGCAACGGTATGGTTTTCACACTTACTTTGTCATCCTCATAGACCAATTCGCTCTCCTTAGAGGTAAGCTCATGAAAGTACAAGGGATAATTTGTCCAAGAATCACCTAATTTCAACAATAAAGTTATTGCTTCCTTAATCCCTTTTGGTCCGTATATGTGCATTTCCTTTTTCCTTCCCAAAAGCCTGAATGTAGAAATAAGCCCCGGAAGCCCAAAAAAATGGTCGCCATGCAAATGGGAAATAAAAATATGGTTGATTCTGGAAAACTTTATTTTATGCTTGCGCAACTGCACCTGTGTTCCCTCGCCACAGTCGATCAAAAACATCTGGTTCTTGAGCTCCAAAACTTGGGAAGTAGGATTGGTAAGTGTTCTAGGGGTGGCGGCATAACAGCCGAGGATGGTCAACTTCACAGGCCTAGGTCTCGCTCTATTTCTTCCATTTCAATGATATCCTTCGCTTCTTGTAGCGTTGGTGTTACCATTATTTCCTCTGGCACTTCGTCGTAGGCAACCTTATTGGTAACAATAACGAACGACTTTCCGTCCGCCTTGTGCTTATTGGATAGTTCCAAAAACTCCAGCACATCTCCGGCATTCAGCTTATCAAAAGAAAATAGATTAAGAATCAAGTTATCGTCCTTGACCTTATCGTAGGCCTTATTTATATTATCCAAAAAACTAGGTAATTGAATTTTCTCTTGGTATACGATAGTTGTATTTCCGTCCTTGTCAAAAATCATAGTATTATTGTTTAATCTTGGAAGCCAACAAATAGATGACCGCCATACGAATGGCGACACCATTTTCTACTTGGTTCAAAATAATGGATTGTTTGGAATCCGCCACATCGCTGGTAATCTCCACACCCCTGTTTATAGGTCCGGGGTGCATGATTACAATTTCCTTGTCCAAACTATCCAAGAGTTGTTTATTGACCCCGAATTGTTGGGTATATTCCCTTGTTGTTGGAAAGTAGCTGATATCCAAACGCTCGTTCTGTATGCGCAACATATTGGCCACATCGCACCATTCCAATGCTTTACGAAGGTTGGTCTCCACACCGACCCCCAAAGACGCTACATATTTGGGAAGTAATGTTTTGGGCCCGCAGACCTTTACGTTGGCTCCTTGCAGTTTTAAGGCGAATATGTTGGAAAGCGCAACCCTGGAATGTAAAATATCTCCAACAATGACAACATTTTTACCCGCTACATCTCCAAGTCGCTCCCGTATGGAATAAGAGTCCAATAGCGCTTGGGTAGGGTGCTCGTGTGCCCCATCACCTGCGTTTACTATAGATGCCTTAACATGTTTGGACAGGAAAATTCCAGCGCCTGGATTAGGATGTCTCATGACTACCATATCCACTTTCATTGAAAGAATGTTATTAACGGTATCAATCAATGTCTCCCCTTTTTTTACGGATGACTGACTGGCAGAGAAATTAATAACATCTGCAGACAAGCGCTTTTCGGCAAGTTCAAAGGAAAGCTTGGTACGGGTACTGTTTTCAAAGAAAATATTAGCAATGGTAATATCGCGCAAAGAAGGTACTTTTTTTATGGAACGATTGATAACCTCCTTAAAATGGTCTGCAGTTTCAAAAATGAGTTGAATATCCGACTCCATCAAATATTTAATTCCCAACAAGTGGTTCACACTCAGTTCGCTCATTTTCTTATTTTATTGCTTAGGTCTTGTTTCGCTACCTGGTTTCCCCACAAGAAACTCAAAATCTATTTCCGAGACTGTTTTATCTTCCTTTAAAAAGCTCAAGTGAACGGTTGCGCCATCCAAAAAATCAAAATCGTTTAAAATAGGTTGCATCGCCTTAAACAACGCTTCGGCATTCTTACCATAGGAGTATAAGGTGCCATGTGTATCGTCCATAGCAACTTCATGTCCGTCATGTCTGCCTATTTCGGCTGGTAGTTCCTCAAAAAGACGCATATCCAAGATATGGATTTCATCCAAACCAGCAAAGGCACCAAATTGGATAATCACGGAATCGTCGGTTCTTACGTAATCGGATTCATTTTCCAGAAGTTCTTCGAACAACTTCATAACTGTTACCTATTTATCAAATAAATTACGTCCTCCCCATCATTTTCTTTCCACATCACCTTTACTTTTTCCCCATCGATCGCATCTACCTGTCTCCCCCTATAATTTGGTTGTATGGGCAAATGTCTGCTGAACCTACGGTCTATGAGCACCAAAAGCTCCACCTCCTTTGGCCTGCCAAAAGACTGCAGCGCGGTCAAAGCGGCGTTGATACTGCGGCCAGTATAGAGAACATCATCTATCAAGACCACTTTTTTTTCCTCTACCAAAAAATTGATTTTGGTTTTCGTCGCTTCCAAGGTTTTATCGCCCCGCCGAAAATCATCACGATAAAAGGTAATATCCAACACCCCGATATCTATATGTTTAACGCCGTACTCCTCTTGTAAAATCTTGTTCAAACGTTCCGCAACAAATACGCCTCTAGGTTGCAGCCCTATTAAAACGGTGTCTTTAAAATCCAGGTGATTCTCCAATAACTGACAAGCCAACCGATGTAGGATGATGTTTATTTCTTTTGAGGAGAGTAATACTTTTTGGCTCATAGTTGTCCATCGGGCATTTAGCATCACAAAAATAGGGAATTCATTCAAATATTCTTGAAGAGTTCATTCTAAAAAAAAGCCCCGACCAAAAATGGCCGGGGCTTCTGATAGGTATAAATTAAAAGCTTACTTCTTCTTAGAATCCGCTTCCATTTTATCTTTCAATGCTTGTAAAGCGTCGTTTGCATCACCAAGGGTAGGTTTGGCTTCGTCCGCGCTGGCCGCCTGTCTTTTAACAGCTGCTTTTACGTTACGTTGCTCCTCTTCCCTGAATATAGCGGTATGACTGGCTACTACACGCTTGAAGTCCTTATTGAATTCAATAATCTTGAATTCGGCTTCATCGCCTTTCGTTAGCTTCTTACCATCTTCTTTCTCCAAATGACGTTGTGGTATAAATGCAGTGATATCCTCGTTAAAGTCTATGGTAGCACCTTTATCAACGATTTCGGTAATGGTTGCCGTATGAACGGTATCCAAGGCAAATTCTGTCTCGTACTTGTCCCATGGGTTCTCCGTAGTCTGTTTATGACCTAAGCTTAGCTTACGACCATCAACATCCAGCTCCAACACTTCAACTTCCAAAGTATCACCAACATTGGTAAACTCGGATGGGTGCTTCACTTTCTTCGTCCAAGAAAGGTCGGAGATATAGATAAGACCATCGATACCTTCTTCCAATTCTACAAAGACACCAAAGTTGGTGAAGTTTCTAACGATACCACTATGTTTGGATCCTACAGGATATTTGGTTGTAATATCGGTCCAAGGGTCTGGCGTCAACTGCTTAATACCAAGGGACATCTTGCGATCTTCACGATCTAAGGTCAATACCACCGCTTCTACTTCATCACCTACTTTTACGAAATCCTGTGCGGAACGCAAGTGCGTAGACCAAGACATTTCAGAAACGTGGATCAATCCTTCGACTCCTTCTACCACTTCGATAAATGCACCGTAATCGGCTATAACAACGACTTTACCTTTAACTTTATCTCCAATCTTGATTTCATCACTAAGGGCTTCCCAAGGATGCTTCTCCAATTGCTTAAGACCTAATTGAATTCTAGACTTGTTTTCATCAAAATCAAGGATTACAACATTCAATTTTTGGTCTAGCTCTACCACCTCGTTCGGGTGATTGATTCTACTCCAAGAAAGGTCTGTAATATGTACGAGACCGTCAACACCACCAAGATCAATGAACACACCGTAAGAAGTAATGTTTTTAACAACACCTTCCAGTACCTGTCCTTTTTCTAGTTGACTGATGATCTCTTTTTTCTGCTCCTCAATATCGGCTTCGATAAGTGCTTTATGGGAAACAACTACGTTTTTGAACTCATGGTTGATTTTCACCACCTTGAATTCCATTGTTTTATTTACATACTGGTCGTAATCGCGGATAGGCTTCACGTCTATTTGAGAACCTGGCAAGAATGCCTCGATTCCAAAAACATCAACGATCATTCCACCTTTAGTTCTGCATTTTACGAAACCACTAACAATTTCTTCTTTATCGTGCGCCGCGTTTACACGGTCCCAAGCCATAATCGTACGTGCCTTTCTGTGCGAAAGTACCAATTGACCACTTTTATCCTCACGGATGTCAATAAGCACCTCTACCTTATCACCTACTTTTAAATCTGGATTGTAACGGAACTCGTTCAAGGAAATAACACCTTCGGACTTTGCATTGATATCAATGATCGCCTCCCTATCCGTAATGTATACTACCGTTCCTGTAACTACTTCCTCATCGGCAGTATCTACAAAGTTTTCGGCCACCAATTCTTCGAACTCCTTTAATTTGGAATCGTCAACACGCTCAATTCCTTGCTCGTACTTCTCCCAATTAAAGTTTTCTAAAAATTCCTGTGGGTCTTGAACAGGAGCCTGTTCTTTCGTTTCTTGAACTACTTCCGCAGTTTCTGGGGTTGCCGTTGCAGTTTCTACCGCGTCAGCTGGTTTTTTTTCTTCAGCCATTTGCTGATTATTAATTTGTATTCCACAATACCCAAGAGCTAAACGTCTATTATAGAAGTTGTTATATTTTGCTTTTTTATACCCTTTCCCGCTCTTGACCGTGCCGTAAAAAAGGTGTGCAAAAATACAACTATTATCCTTAAATACAAATACAATTTATGAGCTTCCCTAAAACTGTTGGGACTTTACCCTTTTTATATCTTAATTAGTACAATAATTAGTATCTTTCGGGTCACAATATTAACCGTTAAATTAAAAATAGTATGAGTGTTAAGGCAAAGTACCAAGGCGTTTTAGATCTTGGTGAACAACTAGGAATACAAAATGGCAATGTTACGGAGGAAGGCAACGTGCTTAAAATAAAAGGGGAGGCAAAAACACCCTACGAAAAGGATTTGCTCTGGGACAAGATCAAAGCCATAGGAGGCGAAAACGCTGCAGACATCAAAGCCAACATTACTGTAGCGGACGATTCCGTGTACCACCGCCACACCGTTGCAAGCGGAGAGTCTTTAAGTAAAATTGCGAAACACTACTACGGCGACCCCATGAAGTACAAGCAAATTTTTGAAGCGAATACCAATATCCTTAAAAATCCGGATGTAATACATCCAGACCAGGTTTTGGTCATTCCAAATCCATAAGACGTTAGACGTTAGACGTTAGACGTTAGACGTTAGACGTTAGACGTTAGACGTTAGACGTTAGACGAAATTAAAAAATGCCGCTGAGCTTTCAGCGGCATTTTTTTCCTTTCCTTATTTTTAAACAACTCTAAAGCAGGTATTACCCCTGCTTCTGTATTACCCGTAAGGCATGGTTATGCATACGCTCAAACTGTTCCTTAAGTCCCATGTCACTATTGTCGAACTCAACGGCATCTTTTGCCTTCATTAATGGAGAAAATTCGCGATGGGAATCTATATGATCCCTTTTTTCTACGTTTTCCAAAACGTCCTCGTAGCTTACCTTCTCTCCCCTATCCAATAGTTCTTTGTAGCGCCTGTAAGCTCTTTTTTCTGGAGATGCGGTCATAAAGACTTTAAGTTCCGCATCCGGAAATACAACGGTACCTATATCCCGGCCATCCATAACAATACCCTTTTCCGCTCCCATTTTCCGTTGCATTTCTACCAACTTTATACGTACCTGTTCTATTTCTGCAATACGGCTTACATTTTTGGATACCTCCATTTTTCGTATTTTCCGTTCAACATTCTCACCATTGAGATACATCTCCGAGAAACCAAGGTCTTTGTTAAAAACAAATTTTAATTGAATTTTGAACAACTCGCTAACCAAGCCATCAACATTTATGGATTCATCGCCTATATAACCGCTATGCATAGCAAATAAGGTGATGGCGCGATACATCGCACCTGTATCTACATACACGTAACCAAGTTCCTTTGCCAGTTGCTTGGCCAGGGTACTTTTCCCGGTGGATGAATATCCGTCTATAGCTATGGTTATTTTTTTCATAAAAAATTCGGTTCTGTATTATATCGCTAAAAATAGAAAGAATTAGGTTCCTCCTAGTCCTCTATAACGTAATTATTTACCGTTATAGTTTCTTGGCGTTCTTTACTTTCCTATTGGTCACCGCAATATCGATCACCTCTTGCATATCCTTTACATAATGAAAGGTAAGCCCCTTTAGATAATCTTCCTTAATTTCCTTGATGTCCCGCTCATTATCCGCACACAAGATAATTTCTTTGATTCTTGCACGCTTTGCAGCCAAGATCTTTTCCTTGATACCACCTACCGGTAACACTTTGCCACGGAGTGTAATCTCACCCGTCATTGCCAAACTCTTCTTCACCCTTCTTTGTGTAAATAAGGATACCAATGAAGTTAACATCGTTATCCCCGCACTTGGACCATCTTTAGGGGTAGCACCTTCAGGCACATGAATATGTACATTGTACTTTTCAAAAATTTCAGGATCGAGTCCAAATCGTTCTGCATTGGATTTTATAAACTCCATCGCAATCGTAGCGGATTCCTTCATGACCTTACCAAGGTTTCCCGTTATGCTTAAGTTGCCTTTTCCTTTGGACAAAATAGACTCTATAAACAAAATATCACCACCCACACTGGTCCATGCCAAACCGGTAACCACACCTGCGACTTCATTATTTTCGTACTTGTCGCGTTCCATTTTTGGGGCACCTAATACTTTAACAATATCCTCGTTGCTTACCTTGATATCATACGCTTCCTCGATAGCGATGGACTTTGCCGCATAACGTACCATTTTGGCCAGTTGCTTTTCCAGCGCCCGCACACCGGATTCCCGTGTATACCCTTCTACAATTTTTTCTAACTGGGGCTTCCCTATCTTTAAGTGCGATGCATCCAATCCGTGCTCCCTTAACTGCTTGGGAAGCAAGTGTTTTTTGGCTATCTCCACCTTTTCCTCGATCGTATAACCCGTTACGTTTATAATTTCCATACGATCTCGCAAAGCCGGCTGTATCGTATCCAAGTTGTTGGCCGTTGCAATGAACATTACCTTGGATAGATCGTAACCCATTTCCAGAAAGTTGTCATAGAACTCGCTATTTTGTTCGGGATCCAACACCTCTAGCATAGCAGAAGATGGATCACCTTGGTGACTGTTCGATAACTTGTCTATTTCATCTAGGATAAATACAGGGTTCGATGTTCCTGCCTTTTTAAGGCTTTGGATAATCCTTCCGGGCATGGCCCCTATGTAGGTCTTACGATGTCCGCGAATCTCTGCTTCGTCTCGTAATCCACCTAAGGATATACGCACATATTCCCTACCCAATGCCTCGGCCACAGACTTTCCTAGCGATGTTTTACCTACACCAGGAGGGCCGTACAAACATAAAATTGGGGATTTCATATCGTTGCGCAACTTTAAAACCGCCAAATATTCGATAATTCTGCGTTTCACATCTTCCAAACCATAGTGATCGCGGTCCAAAATGCGTTCAGCTCTTTTTAAATCGAACTTATCCTTAGAAAATTCGTTCCAAGGTAAATCCAAGAAAAGGTCCAGATAGTTGCGTTGAATGGAATATTCCGCCACTTGCGGATTCATCCGTTGCATTTTGGCCAATTCTTTGGTAAAATGCTCCTTCACCTTTTTGCCCCATTTCTTTTTCTTGGCCTTGGCACGCATTTCCTCCAGCTCGTCATCTGCCGAAACACCGCCCAGTTCCTCTTGGATAGTCTTCATTTGCTGGTGCAAAAAATACTCCCGCTGCTGCTGGTCCAAATCGCTCCGAACCTTAGACTGTATATCGTTCTTAAGTTCCAACTTTTGCATCTCCACATTCATATACTTCAATGTAGTCAAAGCACGTTCCTGTAAGTCACCAATTTCCAACAAATCCTGTTTTGCCTTCACATCCAAATTAAGATTGGAAGAAACAAAGTTGATTAGAAAGGAATCGCTCTGAATATTTTTTATGGCAAAGGAGGCTTCACTTGGAATATTAGGATTGTCCTTAATGATTTTTAAGGCCAAATCCTTAATAGACTCTATAATTGCCAAAAATTCACCGTCGTTATGGTCCGGTCTCAATTCTGCCGTTTCACGAACGGTGGCGGTGAAGTAGGGCTTTTGGGTAAGTACCTCTGCAATTTCAAAGCGTTTTTTACCTTGGATGATAACCGTCGTATTTCCGTCGGGCATTTGTAGTACACGCAAAATCCGTGCAACCGTACCTAAGGTATTTATATCCTTAATTTCCGGATTTTCGATCTCCTCATCTTTTTGCGATACCACGCCTATTACCTTGTTGCCGTTATTGGCATCTTTTATCAATTGAATAGAGGAATCCCTGCCAGCGGTTATCGGAATTACCACACCCGGAAACAACACCGTGTTCCGCAAGGGAAGTATTGGAAGTGTTTCCGGTAATGTTTCCCCGTTCATTTGTTCCTCGTCCTCTGCTGTTAGCAAAGGGATCAATTCCGCTTCATCATCTATGCCCTGTAAGGACATATTGTCAAAGTTTGAAAATTTAGAATCTCCCATCTGTATATATCGGTCATTCTGTCACGTATGTGGCAGAAAAATTAGTTTAACAATTCGTTTTAAATCTTGGTACAGCCCTTAAATACCTCACATTACACGAATAAGGACAATACGCTAACCCGTCAATTCAATTCTTATGCCAACCTCATCCTACCAGGTAACCTATGTTGCTGGCATCTACTGAACACAGGTCTTGTTTCGTGTAAATGAAAATCTTTTAACGCAAACTGTAACAATGCGTAACTTTCCTCATCTATAAAACAAACCGATCACTTTTTTGAGCCAAAAAGAAGTACATATTGATGCATTATTGCAATCGTGCATGCTTGGAAAACAAAGCGCACAGCTAGAAGTTTACAACAGGTATTACAGGGCCATGTACAACACGGCCATACGTATTGTAAAGGATAGCGCAGAAGCAGAAGATGTAATGCAAGAATCGTTTTTGAACGCGTTTACGAAATTGCACACATTTAAGGCCGAAGTAAGTTTTGGAGCTTGGTTAAAACGAATTGTTATAAACAACAGTATTTATCATTACAAAAAGCAACGGAAAAAAAATGAAGTTGCATTGGATGATATACTTTATAAGGTCGAAGATAATGACGGAATTTCTTCGGATCATGTGTTTGTAAATCAAAAGGCTCAAAAAGTGATGGAGACCATGAACCGCTTAAAAGATAATTACAGAGTTTCTTTGACCTTACATTTAATAGAAGGGTACGATTATGAGGAAATAAGCGAAATCATGAATATAAGTTATGCAAATTGCCGTACCACAATATCCAGGGCAAAGGAAAGTTTGCGCAAGAAACTAGAAATTACATACTAATGGAAGAAGACAACATAGAACAACTCTTTGCGGCCCTAGAAGGTTCTTTGGACATAAAAGAACCAGCGAGCGGGCACCAAGAACGGTTTTTAGAAAAACTACAACTTGGCAACAATATCGATGCAGCTCCGGTCAAAAAATCTTTTTGGTCGAAACCCTTGTCCATAGCAGCGGCTATAGTGGTTCTTATAGCTGTGGGTATTGGTCTACTGAACCAAACGAATGATACGCAAGAACAAATGGCCAAGATATCCCCTGAGGTTTCCAACACGCAGTTTTATTTTGCTAGTTTAATTCAAGAACAGGTAAAAGAACTACAATCGGAAAGTACTCCGGAGACACAAAGAATTATTACCGATACCATGACCCAACTTGCAAGCTTGGAAAGAGATTACGGCCAATTGGAGCAAGAAATGTTATCTGGCGGAAACAAAAAAATATTGCTTAAAGCGATGATTACAAATTTTCAGACCAGAATAGACTTATTACAAGATGTGCTTGAACAAATTGAAACGATTAAAAATTTAAAAAACTATAATGATGCGAACTATACTTTATAACTATACCTTAATACTGCTTGTACTAAGCCCTGTTCTTCTAATGGCCAACCATGGAGAATTCGATGGTAGGTACACAAAGGAAAAAACGATAAAAAAAGAGTTTAACGTAAATGCGGATGCCTTATTAAAAGTGAACAATAACTACGGCAACCTTAACATTACCTCATGGAGCGAAAACAGAATTGTAATAGAAGTACACATAAAGACCAATGGTGACAACCAAGAAAAGGTGCAAAAAAAACTGGATGAAATCTCCGTAGATTTTGATGCAAGCAGCAGTATGGTTTCCGCAAGGACTACTTACGGCGAACAGCAGCGTAGTTGGGGCTGGAACTGGGGCAAGAACAACAATGTGAACATGCAGATCAACTACACCATTAAACTACCAGTTAAGAACAGCGTAAACCTAGATAATGATTACGGTAACATTATCCTTGATCGTGTAGATGGCCATGCCAAAATAAACTGTGATTACGGTAGACTGGAAATTGGCGAATTACGCGGCAGAAACAATCAGCTTAATTTCGATTATACATCCAAATCGACTATAGGATACATTAATAGCGGAAAAATTGAGGCCGATTACTCTGGTTTTACCATTGAAAAAGCGGGCGACCTTACTTTAAATACGGACTATACCAACGCAACTATCGAAACCATGGAAAACCTGGAGTACATCAGCGACTATGGCAACCTAACTGTAGGGGAGGCAAATAACGTAAACGGTAACGGAGATTATGTTACCATTAAACTAGGCGTTATTCATGGTAATGTAGATTTGAATTCAGATTACGGCTCCATACGTATAGCCGAACTTGCAGAAGATGCAGGAAATGTTTCTATACGAACCGATTATACAGGAATTAAAATTGGATATAACGCCAACTATCATTTTGATTTTGATATCACCACAAGCTACTCGGGCGTTAGCGGCAAGGACGATTTTGAAATTCATATACGTACGGAAAAATCCAACAGCAAACATTACAAAGGCTATTACGGCAGTGCCAATAGTGGTAATTACGTAACCTTGAACAGCGATTACGGAGGCATCAGCTTTACCAAAAAATAAGAATAACGAATCAATCTAAAACACAAGAAAAATGAAAAAAGTAATTGTAGTAACATTGATCTTAGCGATCACGGCATCCTGTTCGGCACAATGGGGAAAAAGAATTAAAGGAAACGGAAATATGGTAACCATAGAACGGACTACCGGCGAATATGATGCCATAGCGGTTTCCGGATGGTTCGATGTAGATTTAGTGGATGGAAAAGAAGGGGAACTAAGCTTGGAAGGTGAGTCCAATCTGTTGGAATACATCGTAACCGAGGTGAAGAACGGAAAACTGGTCATTAAAACAAAGAACAATGTAAACCTTAAACCTTCTAATTGGAACAATGGTATAACCATAACTGTTCCCGTAGCTAGTGTAAGTGAAATTTCACTATCCGGATCGGGAGATATTGTGGGTAGGACTACCATAAAAACAGATCGGTTGGAGACTGCCATGTCGGGCTCAGGAGACATCACCTTGGATGTAGAAGCAAGCGATGTTAGCGCAAGTATGTCCGGGTCGGGAGATATTACCTTTAGTGGAAATACTACAGACTTTTCTGCAACCATTTCGGGAAGTGGCGATATTAAAGCCTTTGACCTTGAGGCGGATAATGTAGAGGCTACCGTTTCCGGTTCGGCCGATATAAAAGTAACTGCGAACAAAATGTTGCAAGCCAGGGTCTCAGGATCTGGCGATATCACCTACAGGGGCAACCCGGAAAAACTGGATACCAAAACCTCAGGTTCGGGCGACATTTCAAAAGACTAACATCAAAAATGCGAACAATCAATAACTGAAGAGTCCCTTTTTTTAAAGGGGCTTTTTATTTGGTACCCGTAATAACAACAAAATCCCCACTAAAAAGAACAAGAACAGAAATAGTATTGCGTAGCGCATACCACTCAAATGGTCTACCACGGCAAAAATGACCATCCCTATTACAATGCCTATCTTTTCGGCTACATCATAAAAGCTAAAATAGGAGGTGGTATCCTCTGTATCCGGCAAATACTTGGAATAGGTAGAACGTGCCAATGCCTGCACCCCTCCCATGACGAGGCCCACAAAACCGGCGGCAATATAAAACTGCATGGGCGTTTTCATGAAATAGGCATAAAAACAAAGACACAACCATATCAAATTAACAAATATCAAGGTTTTTATATTCCCGAATTTAGCAGATGCCCTTGACGTTATGATGGCACCCGCTACGGCCACTAGCTGAATAACTAAAATACTGATTATCAAACCCGTGGTTTTTTCGCTATCACTGGCCCAAGAAATCTCTTTTTCACCAAAATAAACGGCCATCAACATGATGGTCTGCACCGCCATGCTAAATACAAAAAAAGCGTTTAAATAACGTTTTAGCGGTACATTACCCTTAAGCTGCCGCCAAACCGAACGTAATTCACGAAAACCATTGAAGACAACATCTTTAGTTACTTTATGTGTAGGACCCGATCCGCTGGGTAAGACATAAAAAGTATATTGACTAAAAAGCATCCACCATAAGCCCACGGTAATAAAGGATATTTTCATAGCCTCGAATTTGGCAGCGTTCAATTCGCCCTCCGTAGCACCAACATCAAAGCCAAACCACTGTGGATTCATCACCATGGCCAGATTCACGAGCAACAGGAGAACGCTACCCACATAACCCATGGAGAAACCTTTGGCACTTATACTATCCTGTTGATCCTCAAAAGCAATATCTGGCAAATAGGAATTATAAAAGACCAAACTACCCCAATATCCAATAAGTCCCATAAAATAAAAAAGTACACTTAGATGAATATGATCCAAGCTAAACCAATACAATCCAATACAACCCGTGCCACCTATATAGCAAAAAAACTTCATGAAGGTCTTCTTGTTCCCAACGTAATCTGCAACTCCAGAAAGAATCGGGGATAAAACGGCGACTACCAAAAATGTAAATGCCGTCACTATTTCAATAAGTACCGTTGGTTTCATATCAAAACCAAAGGCACGTACCAGTTGATTTTCTGTCGTAAACAGTGCGGAATAAAAGATGGGAAAAATAGAAGATGCTATGGTAAGCGCATATACAGAATTTGCCCAATCGTAAAAAGCCCAAGCATTCAACAACTTTTTACTGCCTTTTTCTGGTATGGTTTTTATCATGGTAACATATAAAAGCCGCTCTTTTTATAAGAACGGCTTTGAAGATACAATAAAACTGGTATTGGTTTTTATTTAAATTCGGTTACCCCGAATTTGGCAGCTTCCGCGGCAGCCTCGGGTGCCCAAGCCGTTAAATTATTGATTCGTGTATCGTTGGACGGGTGGGTACTCATAAATTCCGGTGGTGCCTCTCCCCCACTATTGGCCTTCATTCGTTTCCATAAGTTGGCGGCCTCATAAGGATCGTACCCTGCAATGGCCATGATCTGCAATCCAATGCGATCGGCCTCTGTTTCGTGACTGCGGCTAAAAGGCAACATTCCTCCAACAGAAGTACCTATGCCATAAGCTTGCATAAACGCGTTCTGCGTCTCGGCACTTTTACCACTAGTGGCCACCGCTACGCCAACAGCTCCTACCTGCTGAAGCGTTCCCGCGCTCATACGTTGGGCACCATGATCTGCCAAGGCATGCGCTACTTCGTGCCCCATTACCACGGCTATACCTGTTTCGGTTTGGGTTATGGGAAGTATTCCTGTATAAAATACAATTTTACCGCCTGGCATACACCAAGCGTTTACTGCCTCATTATCTACCAATTTATACTCCCATTGGTAATCACTTAGATAACCTGGATAGCCATTTGCGGCCAACCAGCGTTCTGCAGCTGCAGCTATTCGTTGTCCTGTCCTAGTGACCATGTGCGCCTCCGCAGTTCCGGTTATCACTTTATTCTCACCGAGAAATTGGTCGTACTGCGCAAATGCCGTAGGGAAAATTTGACTATTGGGGTAAAAATTAAGTGTTTTTTGACCTGTAAACGGATTTACCTTACATGCCGATACCCCTAGAAAAAGGGCTAATATTACTAGTATTTTTTTCATTTTAATAGTGTTTAGTGTCCGAAAATTACAAAATATTACTTTCCTGTAATGTGCAAAACCGTAAAATTCTTGTCTATAAAAAGGCTGTGACTTCCGTTTGGTTTTACCGATTTTAGGTCAACCTCCTCATTGTCTACCTCAATTTTATCTATTTGAAAGGGAAGTCCATGAAGGTTGAACTTTAATGTTTCATATTCCGTCACAAAAGTTCCACTCTTAAACTGTTGAACCGTAAGCGATTTCTCCTTACCCGTTAATTTAAAGTTACGAAGGGAATATCTACCTTTTTTGTAATCGTAACCATCTTGGGCATCTTCGTAAACCTCGGAAGACTCGGTTCCCAACTTAAAGTAGGTATCTAAAATCAACTCTTTGATCTCTAGCTCGCCTACGTACTGTTGAACAGGATATTTGGGTATGATAGCACCTTCTTTTATGAATATCGGAATTGAATCCAAATCTGCTTTTACCCAGCGTTCTTTTCCTCCCTCGCTTACTTCATCTGTCCAAAAATCATACCACTTGCCTCGGGGAATATACATTCTTCTTCCTTGCGCATTAGGTTCCTGAACCGGACAGACCAATATTTGTTCTCCAAAAATAAACTCATCTGTCCTAAAATGGGTCTGTACATCTTCTTGATCAAAAAGCACTAAAGATTGTAGCATAGGTCGTTGCTCTTTACTGTACTTGTAGAACATCGTATATAAATAAGGTAGTAACTGATATCTGATCTCTATAAACTTACGAACGATATCGGTAATCTCCGTTCCAAAAGACCAAGGTTCTTGATCACCATGATCACCACTGGAATGCACCCTGCAAAAGGGATGGAAAATACCCAATTGTACCCATCTTGCGAACAATTCTCCATTGGGTTGTTCTGCAAAGCCACCAATATCGGACCCCACAAAAGAATAACCGCTCATACACATACGTTGCATCTGCACATTGGCAATCCATAAATGCTCCCATGTAGCTACATTATCCCCCGTCCATGTAGACGAATACCGTTGGGTTCCTGCATAGGCGGCCCTAGTGATCACAAAAGGTCTATTTGGATATACATATTTCTTAACGCCTTCATAGGTTGCCCGCACCATTTGCATCCCATAAACATTATGGGCTTTCCTATGGGTACAAGGATGCCCATCATAATTATGTCTGGTATCCAATGGAGCTGTTTTTGAAGGTACTTCCATTACGGCTGGTTCGTTCATATCGTTCCATACGGCATGTACACCCAAGTCCGACATGAATTCCTTATATAATTCTGCCCACCATTCGCGGACATCAGGGTCTGTAAAATCGGGAAAATTACATTCCCCGGGCCATACTTTCCCGGTCATCAAAGGACCATCTCCCCTTCTACAGAAATAGCCTTTTTCCAGGGCTTCCCTATAGATCCAATATTCGCGGTCTATTTTAATTCCCGGATCGATCATCACCACGGTCTTAAAACCATCGGCCTCCAATTCCTTTATCATTCGTTTTGGATCGGAAAAAAGTTTTTTATCCCATGTAAAACAACGAAAACCGTCCATATAATCAATATCCAAATAAATGGCATCACAGGGAATATTTTGATCTCTAAACCCTTTTGCAATCTCCTTTACATTGCTTTCGGGATAGTAGCTCCACTTGGACTGGTGGTAACCCAAGGCCCACATAGGGGGCAGCTCGGGAGTACCTGTTAGGTTGGAATATGCAGAAACCACCTTGGACATTTCGGGTCCGTAAAAAAAGTAGTAGTTCAAATCCCCACCGTCTGCCCAGAAACTGGTCGTATTTCTGCGCTCATGCGCAAAATCAAAATGGGTCTTAAAGCTATTGTCAAAGAAAATGCCGTAGGCCTTGCCCTTATGCAGTCCCGTATAAAAAGGAATCGCCTTGTACAGTGGGTCCTGGTCTTTACCATAGGCATATTGGTCCGTTACCCAATTTTCTACACGCTTTCCCTTTAGGTTACTATGGGTCGCTTTATCGCCCATTCCATAAAAACTCTCACCGGTTTGGGTAATTTTACTCATTTTAACGGTATTACCACCATATTCGTAATTCTCCTCCCAGTGAAACCCAATCTCATCCTCGTTTATAATATGCCCTTCTAGATCGGAGATTTGGGTGCGTAAAGATTTTTTATCTACCAAGACATGCACACGGGCAGTTTCAATGATATACTCCGTGTCATTCTCTATTACTTCCAACTTGCTATAGCCTAAATTGGCTTCGGGGTCTATGGCATACGAAAAGTCAGGTTCAAAAACGTAGTTCGTGGCGTATCTAAATCGGATAAGACTACCTCGGAGAACCGTAATTTCAAGGACTACGCCATTCTCGGTAGTAAAGTATAATTTATTTGTATCCTGCTTAAAATCAACAATATGGTTTGGGTAAAGATTACCCTTATATTCCAATTCTGTATTTGTAATCATTCAATAAAAAATTTAAATAAAAGCAAAAAAAGTGCTTTAACACGGAACTACGAAATATAATCCCAGCAATCGCACACTATAACGTTTTAGATACATAAAAATTTTCCTTAAACCAAAAATTTCAAAAACAGTTCCTTGGTTCTATTTTATATGTTTTGTTCTGAGTTAAGAACACCAATAACCGGTAAGAATTCCCCTAGATTTTGTTCTGCCCTAGCCGTGACCACTTCCGAAGAGCCACTAAATATGGTTTTGTCCTATACAATAATGTACCTGTAGCAACGTATACAAGAAGTGCCGCAAAAAGAAATCCTTGGGACGATTAGGACACTTTTTAAAATAATGCTATTTTAGAATCACAATACCTAAAGGTGGTATCGTTATTTCTATAGATTTCTTTTGGCCATGCCATGCCTTTGTAGAATATTGAATGTTGGAATTACCGTTACCGGCACCACCATACTTTTTATCATCGCTATTGAGTATTTCCTTTAACTTTCCTTTTTTAGGATTCCCTATTCTATAATTTTCTCTAAGAATTGGCGTGAAATTACAGGCAACGATCAAATCGTTTTTTTCATCGTGTCCTTTTCTAATGTAGGTTAATATGGAGTTTTCATGATCTCCATAATCGATCCACTGAAAACCCTCTGGACTAAACTGCTTCTCATAAAGGGCAGGGTAGTTTTTATAGGTATGGTTCAAATCCTTAACAAACTTTTGCACCCCAGCATGGACATCATAGTCCAGCAAATGCCAGTCTAAACTTTTCTCAAAGTTCCATTCCGCCGTTTGTCCAAACTCTCCGCCCATAAACATTAATTTGGTTCCGGGATGGGTAAACATATAACCGAACAGCAATCTTAAATTCGCAAAACGTTGCCATTCGTCACCCGGCATTCTGTATACCAAAGACTGCTTACCGTACACTACCTCATCGTGCGAAAAGGGGAGCATAAAGTTTTCGGTAAACGCATACGTCATGCTAAACGTAAGGTCGTTTTGATGGTGCTTTCGGTAGATGGGTTCTTTCTGAAAATACTCCAAGGTATCGTGCATCCAGCCCATCATCCATTTCATACCAAAACCAAGACCTCCATGTTCAACGGGTCTGGACACTCCAGAAAATGCCGTGGATTCCTCTGCTATGGTCTGCACGCCCTCAAACCTGGAATAGACTTCCTGGTTGAGCTCTCGGATAAAGGATATGGCTTCTAAATTTTCGTTATTGCCGTAGATATTGGGTTCCCATTCGCCGTCTTCGCGGGAATAATCCAAATACAGCATAGACGCTACGGCATCTACCCGTAAGCCATCTACATGAAACTGTTCCAACCAAAACAAGGCGTTGCTTATTAAAAAGGCCCTTACTTCGTTTCTGCCGTAATTAAATATCAAACTTTTCCAGTCTTGGTGATACCCTTTGCGCCTATCCGGATGTTCGTACAGATGGGAGCCGTCAAAAAATCCAAGTCCGTGGGCATCTTCCGGAAAATGGGAAGGTACCCAATCCAAGATTACCCCAATATCGTTCTGATGAAATACATCGACTAAAAATTTAAAGTCCTCTGGGGTACCGAATCTAGATGTTGGTGCAAAATAACCCGTAAGCTGGTAGCCCCAAGAAGGATCGTAGGGATATTCCATAATGGGCATAAATTCTACATGGGTGTAGCCCATTTCCTTGATATAATCGACCAAATCAACGGCCAATTGCCTGTAAGTAAGAAACTTTCCGTCGGCCCCTTTTTTCCATGAACCTAGGTGCACCTCGTAGACGGAGTATGGCCTATCCAGTCCGTTTTTTTCCTTTCTATAACCCATCCAATCCTTGTCCTTCCATGTATACTCCGAGGACCATACAAGGGAAGCCGTTTTAGGGGGATGTTCACATAATTTGGCAAAAGGGTCCGCCTTTTCTGTCCAAATATCACGGTGATGGGACTGTATCTTGTACTTATATTTTTCACCATGTCCAATGTTGGGTATAAATCCCTCCCAAATACCGCTAGAATCCCATCTCACGTTTAGTGGATGTTCTTGGGAATTCCATCCGTTAAAATCACCGACCACAGAAATCGCTTTTGCGGATGGGGCCCAAACGGCAAAATAAGTTCCGGCTACTCCATCAACCGTAATAGGATGCGAGCCTAACTTGTCATACAATCGGTAATGCTTCCCACCTTTGAACAAGTTGATATCAAAATCTGTAAACAGGGAATGTACAATGACTTTGGACATAGGTATCTTATATTTTTTTGGTAAAACTAATCAACTTTGCAATAACTAAGGGAATATAGCTGTTTTACTTGATGCGTACCAACCCCAAACCATATTAATTTGGAGAATCGTAAAAAATGGAACGCTTTTTGAAAACAGTAAAACAAGAAGTAATAAGAAACCAATAAATCGATATATTATGAAAAATTTTAGTTTAGTACTAGGAAGTTTAATAGCTGTATTCTTTATCTCTTGTACAGGTCCACAGGGTCCACCAGGTTTTGATGGCTTTGATGGTCTTGACGGATTAGATGGTCGCGATGGGCAGGACGGAGAGGACGGCGTAAACATTTTAGGCCAGGTAATTGATATAGAGGGTGACTTTACACCTGAAAACGATTATGCCATTTTATACGAGTTTCCTCAAACGATCGAAGTCTTCGAGACGGATATTGTTCTAGTGTATTTATTATGGGACCAAACAGAGGATGGGAACGGAGATGCCGTAGACATCTGGAGATTAATGCCACAAACAAGAATATTGGACCAGGGATTGTTGCAATATAATTATGACCATACCTTTTTGGATGTGAATCTATTTTTAGAATTTAATTTTAACGAAGCAGATCTATTGCCGGGCGATACGAACGACCAAGTTTTTAGGATAGCGGTTCTACCAGCAGAAATGACCCAAGGAAAAATAGATACAAGTAATATCCATTCCGTTATGGGCAGACTGAACATTACCGAGGAGAACATCCAAAAATTCAAAGTAAATTAGTCTATATCTCGTTAACAACGTGCAGCGCCCCATCAAACCATGATGGGGCGTTTTTCTGTAGAAAAACGTTGTAACCGATTAATATTTCCTCCAAATCCACATCATTTACCCTAACCCCAGTGAACATCACATGCATTTATTAACCTTACGCCCTTTACGGAGCGGTCAGGTACTTGACTTTTATGTAATGGATGATTCACAAAACTTTTAAGCTTTAAGAAAACGGTAACAATATTCTTTAGCGCTACACTGTATCTTTGATACGTTCGAAAAAGATATCAAATCAACAACAAAAGAATAGCTATGAAATATTCATTACTTATCACCCTTCTGTTTTTGGCTGCAAGCTGCAAAGGCATCTCACAAGAAAAAGAGGCCAATACTACAGAAGTAACGGCCCAAGCTGCGGAAAAAGATTTCCCAATTCAAAAAACCGAGGCAGAATGGAAAAAACAATTAACGGATGCAGAATTCTATGTACTTAGAAAAGCAGCGACCGAAAATCCTTTTACCAGTCCACTTTTAGAGAACAAGGAAGCAGGTGTTTACGTTTGTGCAGGTTGCGAAACGCCTGTGTTCAAAAGCGAGCACAAGTTTGATTCGGGAACCGGGTGGCCAAGTTTTGACAGGGAAATAGAGGGCAATGTTGCCTATGATGTAGATTATAAAATTGGCTACAAGAGAACGGAAGAACATTGTGCCAATTGTGGCGGCCATCTAGGCCATGTGTTCGAGGACGGCCCCTCCGAAACTACGGGACTACGACATTGCATCAACGGGGTTGCACTAAAATTCGTTCCCAATAAGTAAGCCTTGCGAATCAAGGAAATTAAATTTGGCGTTGCTATTCATTAATAGTGTAAAAGTATACCGTAGGTTCATACGCCTTAAAGTAATGGGGAATCATTATTAAATGTGGGGCAAATGGGAATGGGCAAGGCCTTATTTTCGGTTTTTTGACCTCGACTTCTATTTGTGGTCATCCGTAGCAGGTAATTTAGATGCAAGTTGATATTATCCATCGAAGAATGCGCGCTCAACCCCTTAGGTGTTGTGTCCCGACTAAAAGGTAGGAACGTGATCCGCCTTCCCCTGCCGGGGAAAGGAACGTAATTTTATCATTCAATAAAATAAATTACTTTGTTATGCAGCTTTGGGAGAACTATCTTACCAGTGTACGTTTTGAGTTTGAACGCTACAAAACTTTAGGCGACAGAACCTTCCAACAACTTACCGAGGCCGATATGCACTGGAGGCTTCACCAAACCGATAATTCCATTGCCATCATAACTAAACATCTAGTCGGTAATATGCGCAGTAGATGGACGAATTTTTTAACGGAGGATGGAGAAAAAAATTGGCGCGATAGAGAAGGAGAATTTGAAAACCCACCTAAGAGCAAGGCAGAGATAATAGCCTACTGGAACTCCGGATGGACGTGTTTATTCGATGCCTTGGACCATCTTAACGGTTCAAATTTCGATACTATAATTACCATAAGAAACGAAAACCATACGATTATTGAAGCGCTAAACCGTCAGCTGGCCCATTATGCAGGTCATGTAGGACAAATTATACTTATCGGGAAAATGAGAACGGGAGCGGATTGGATATCGCCCTCAATTCCTAAAGGAGGTACGCAGGCATTTAACGATAAAAAGGTCAATTTAAAATAGGCTACATAAATTCGTAATACCCTTCTTTTAATTTGCGCCAGATCATTGTCCTTCAAACTTGGTTTTGTATTTTTGCAGCGCTCCCAAAAGGACTTGGGTTTTAACATTAAAAAATTAAGAATATGAGCACTTTCGACGTTATTGTTTTGGGTAGTGGGCCAGGAGGTTATGTTACTGCCATTAGAGCATCGCAACTAGGACTTAAAACCGCTATAATAGAAAAGGAAAGCCTAGGTGGCGTATGTTTGAACTGGGGCTGTATCCCTACCAAAGCCCTATTGAAGTCTGCTCAGGTTTTTGAATACTTACAGCATGCAGGAGATTACGGCCTAAAAGCAGAAGGCGTAGATAAGGATTTTGATGCCGTTGTAAAAAGGAGCCGTAGCGTTGCCGGTGGTATGAGCAAGGGTGTACAATTCTTAATGAAAAAAAATAAGATCGAAGTTATAAAAGGATTCGGAACCTTGAAACCGGGCAAGAAAGTTTCTGTTAGATCCGAAGATGGCAAAGAAACCGAATATAGTGGTGAACATATAATCATAGCCACCGGGGCACGCAGCCGCGAGCTACCTAGCCTACCTCAGGATGGTGAAAAAATTATAGGTTACAGAAAGGCGATGACCTTGGACAAGCAACCTAAAAAACTGATCGTTGTGGGAAGCGGTGCCATAGGTATCGAATTTGCTTACTTCTACAATGCAATGGGCACGGAGGTTACGGTAGTAGAATATCTTCCGAATATCGTTCCCGTAGAAGATGAGGACATATCAAAACAACTGGAACGAAGTTTTAAAAAATCTGGAATAAAAATAATGACTTCGGCAGAAGTTACTGGCGTGGATACCTCTGGCGAGGGCGTAAAAGCCACCGTGAAAACTGCAAAAGGGGAAGAAGTGTTAGAAGCGGATATTGTTTTATCTGCAGTTGGTATTAAAACGAATATTGAAAATATAGGTTTGGAAAGCGTTGGAATCGCCGTTGATAGGGATAAGATTCTAGTAAATGATTATTACCAGACCAATATTCCAGGGTATTATGCCATTGGAGATGTTACCCCCGGGCAAGCTTTGGCACATGTCGCGTCCGCGGAAGGCATCCTATGTGTTGAAAAGATAGCAGGAATGCATACGGAGGCATTGGATTATGGTAATATACCAGGTTGCACCTATTGCAGTCCGGAAATAGCCTCTGTGGGACTAACGGAAAAGCAGGCCAGAGAACAAGGTTTCGATATTAAAGTTGGGAAATTTCCCTTTTCGGCGAGTGGAAAAGCACAAGCATCTGGAACTTCCGAAGGTTTTGTAAAAGTAATTTTCGATGCCAAATATGGAGAATGGCTAGGCTGCCACATGATCGGTGCCGGAGTTACGGATATGATCGCGGAAGCCGTTCTAGGACGCAAACTGGAAACAACCGGTCATGAAGTTTTAAAAACGGTACATCCCCACCCCACTATGAGCGAGGCCGTCATGGAAGCCGTAGCAGATGCTTATGACGAAGTAATTCATTTATAACAAGATACCAAGACAGCGCTTTTCAAGAACGAGGGTGAACCAAGCATAAGGAAAAGCGCTTTACATACCGACCAGAACCAAGGGAAAAACCAATTATTGCCGTACCAAGTTTATAATTTTAAAAGAAAAAATATGTTGAAATTATTTAGAGTCACTGCAATTTTAGAAGGAATTTCCTATTTGGCATTATTTGGGGTTACCATGCCGTTAAAGTATTGGGCCAATATCACCGAACCCAATATTTATGTGGGTTATGCCCATGGTGCTCTTTTTATTGCTTTTATTGCACTGGCATTGTTGGTGTGTTATACTAAAAAATGGGGCGTAAAACGGTTCATCATTTTCGGAATTGCCTCGCTCTTGCCGTTTGCAACTTTTTATGTAGAAGAAAAATACTTAAAGCCGGCCGCGGCCTAGACGATAAAAAAATTTAGGTCTTTACCAAGTTTGCACTACAAAAAGCTTTGAACGGCCAAATCATAACTTTGCAATCCAAAGCCTAAAATAACTCCTTTCGCACCAGAGGAGATGTAGGAAACGTGCCTAAACTCTTCTCGTTTGTGGGTGTTGGAAATATGTACTTCTACGACAGGGGTCTTAATGGCCTTAACAGCATCACCAATACCAACGGATGTGTGGGTATATGCAGCTGCATTCAAAATAATTCCGTCATAATCAAAACCTGCGTCTTGTAGTCTTGTTATAAGCTCCCCTTCGATATTGGACTGAAAGTATTCTAGCTGAACATCCTTGAACTTAAACTGAAGGGTAGAAAAATAGTCCTCAAAAGTTTGGTTTCCATATACTTCTGGCTCTCGTTTCCCTAAAAGATTTAGGTTTGGGCCGTTTATGATAAGTAGTTTCATGATGTAAAAATAGGAATAAAAACAAGGTATAAAAAAAGCGAAAACAAATGTTTTCGCTCTTTAAAAATTTATACTAATTGGCTAATTAAAACGGTACCCGGCACCAATAGTTAAAGTGTTATAATCAACTGAGTCGCCAAAATCTCCACCTCGACTAATTTCAAATCCGTAACGCGCTTCTACAAACCAGTTATCATCTATTTGATAACCACCACCAATAGCCAAGTCAAGACCGAAAGCACCATCAGGAACATCCTCTAAAAGATAATTAATTTGTGGACCCGCTTGAATGGTAAAAGACTCCGCAACTTCATATTTAGCCATTACAGGAATATAAAGTGACGTTAAGTCACTTACGATACTAAGTAATGCGGATGGCTCTATAGCCCATGTATCATCCAATTCAAAATTGTATCCTCCACCAACGTAGAAACCTAATTCACCATTGGTCACATTTCCACCAAAAGCTCCTAGATCTACCTTGGCACTTACATTATTGATTCCTGCTTTAACAGCAAAACCCTCTTGTGCGGTTACCGAAAAGCTTGCGCACAAACAAAATAGTACAATTACTCCTAATTTTTTCATGATTTTTGATTTTTAAAATTGGTTCTTAAATATATAGATAATTATTTAAGAATGTTAAACTTTTCATGGTATTTAAAACAGAAAAAGTAAGCCAAATAATACAGAGTTGTAGGGAATGTCACCATTTACTGCTAGGTAGGAGACATTTAATTCTGTTGTTCCGTTATTGAGATCTATCCCCAAACTGGGACGGTAATAGAAACCTCCCTCATTTCCTTCATTTACGCCAATAGCGTAACCCACATCACCACCAAACTTAACCCCAGTAGTAGGGTAAAAACGTACCGATCCCGCAACCGGAATAAACTGTATGTTGTCAAACTTGGTTTCGATCAGGGCTCCACCAGCGGATATTTCCTGTTTCTCACCAAAAGCATTGGAAAAGCCAGTGGTTATGCCCAAATCTATGGTTTTGGAAATGCCCCAGTGCTGGTACAGGTCCAATCCAAGAACCAAACTATAGGCCTCGGAAAAATCACCTGTTACGATACCTGCATTTAAACCGGCCCTGAAACTAGTCCTGTCTACATATTGCGAATTTGCAGTGAAACCAAAAAAGGTTAACACTATAATAAACTGGGTAACTTTCATGGAATTAAAATTTGTTTATTGGTTCTTATCGATACCTGTGATAAACGTTATTGGATAGGTATTATTGTAAAACAACCATGATAGTTGGTAGAACCAATCTATATATTATGTCCAACGTTCATTTAAGGCCATAAAAAAAGCGGAAGTATATCTTCCGCTTTCTCCCATAAACTTTAGGTCAATTCAATTAAAGGCATATCTAAACCCTAATCCAAATTGTGCTCCCTGAAAACCAGAACCCTCTTCAAATATTATTGCAGGCCTCCAGTCGAACGAAAACGCAAGAGGTACATTGTTTATCTTATAATCCAAACCAACAGATGGCCTTAATGCAAAACTAGATCCGCTTGCATCCCCTATTCCCAAATACAAAGATGGGCCTGCACCAGCGAACCACTTTAAACCCTCTGCACCCTCTATGTTTCCGTGGTACTGATAAAGAGCGGTAATCAACATAATGTCACTTCCAAATAATAATTCTGTGGTTACCGCATGCTCCGGTTGAAAGAAAAACTTACCGGACGGACCTACCAATGTTACAATATCCGAACCAAAATCAATACCGAGGCCGGCGGCCGAGTTATACTCCGATTGTGCGTTTGTTTTAGAGACGCCGAAACCGATGATGGCGATTACTACCAGTGCTAATTTTTTCATTAGTGTTTAGTTAAATTGTTATACATTGTTAAGATGTTTTTATTATACGAAGTTAAATAAAAATTACAAACCCGACGTTAAATTCCAAAACGCCAACGTCCGCAAAGTCTTGGTTAAGACTGTAATTATAGCGAAACCCTGGTTCTATGGAAACATTGTCGTTTATAAAAATTGCGTAGCCTCCCTGCCCGCCCAACCAAAGTGGGTTTTGGTTACCTTGACCAGAAGCCCCGGCAATATCTATTTGTAGCGGAATATTACTGAAGAGGTAATACTTTACACCCCCTTTAAAGGTAAAGGTCTCATCGGCATCGGCGTAGCCCAATCCTACTTTTATTGCCAAATCATCGGCTATGAAGTAGCCTGCTTCCGCTCCTACCGAAAAGTCGGTTTCACCATCTACGGACACCAAACGAAAACTTGTACTCGCCGGATGTGAGGCTAGGCCACCAAAACCGGTATTGGCCTCAATTAAAAAGTTTCCCTGATCTGTTTGGGCATTCATGTACGCTGTGCTTAAAAGTGCAACAAGAACAACTGTTATTTTTTTCATGGTCGTAAAATTTATAATTATTACAATTCAAAAGTATTTAGATTTTCTCTGGTATTTCATACCAAAAAACCAGTATTTATTCTTCCAAATACCAGTATTCCCTACCTGTTATTTCTAAAAAATAGCTTGCGGACAGGTCTAAAAGCAACTATTCCATGTCCGTTTGAGAATACGTAAAACAGCATAACGAACAACAACTTCCACCAATAAGCAAGCTCGCTTGTAACAAAGCACATTACAATCTTTATCTTTACCCTATGAATTGGGAACATGCTAAAAAAGAGTATCTCCATTACCTAAAATTAGAAAGAGGGTTATCGGACAATTCCATTAAAAACTACATTTTGGATATTGAAAAGTTAATGCGTTTCCTTAACGATCATCAACTAAAGGACGCACCAACCACAATAGACAAAAGCACGGTTCAACAATTTGTTTATGAAACTGCAAAAGTGTTGAACCCAAGGTCGCAGGCCCGTATCATTTCCGGACTAAAAAGTTTTTTTAACTACTTGGTCTTCGAAGATTATAGAACCGATAATCCGTTGGATTTAATCGAATCTCCAAAGATTGGCAGAAAGCTGCCCGATACGCTCTCCGAAAACGAAATAAATCAACTCATAGCAGCCATAGACCTTAGCAAACCAGAAGGTGAACGTAATAGAGCTATGCTAGAAACCCTTTACGGTTGTGGTTTACGGGTATCGGAACTTATAGGAATAAAGCTGTCCGATCTTTATTTTGAAGAGGATTTCATAAAAGTAACGGGTAAGGGAGACAAACAACGTTTTGTTCCCATAAGTCCCATCAACAAAAAATATATAACTATTTACAGAAGTGAAATACGGGTGCATTTGAATATACAAGACGATTTTAAGGACATCCTTTTCCTAAATCGACGGGGAAAACAACTCACTCGCGCCATGATTTTTACCATTGTAAAGAATCTTGCCGAAAAAATTGGTCTCAAAAAGACCATTAGCCCACACACCTTTAGACACTCCTTTGCTACCCACTTATTGGAAAACGGTGCGGACTTGAGAGCTATCCAGCAAATGCTAGGTCATGAGAGTATTACGACAACAGAAGTATATATGCATGTAGACCGGAGTCATTTGGCTAGTGTTATGGAAAAATTTCATCCGCGTAAATGACCCGATCGCGATTACCGGTTATGTGCACCACACCGCTAGTCCTTGAACTGGGAATAATCCCTTTTATAAGGACGTATGATCAATCTCGCCTCCCTATCAAATTTAATATAATTGTACACCCAGTTTACAAAGACCACTACCCTATTCCTAAAACCGATCAAGAAGAACAAATGCACGAACATCCAAACGAACCAGGCAAATACCCCTTGAAACTTTAAATGCTCCAAGTCACATACCGCCTTGTTCCTGCCAACTGTGGCCATACTTCCTTTATCTGTATAATCAAAGGGCTTTAGCGGCTTCTTTTCTATTAAGCGAACAAGGTTCTCCCCTAATTGCCTGCCCTGCTGTATGGCCGGCTGTGCCATCATGGGGTGGCCGTTGGGGCGTTCATCAGTTTGCATACAGGCAACGTCCCCGATAGCGAAAATTTCCGGGTAGCCCACCACTTGATTGAATTCGTTAACAGCTAACCGACTGCCTGTCGTAAGTAATTCTTTTACATCAAGACCGGCTACAGTAGCTCCTTTTACCCCAGCTGCCCAAACAAGCGTGGCCGACTCAAAAGTCAAATCTGTTCTGGTAGTAACCGTTTTACCATCGTAACCGGTAACCCTAACACCCTTCCAAACCTGTACCCCTAATTTTTCTAAAAAATCCTCTGCTTTTTTAGAAGCTTGCCCACTCATCGCATTTAAGATACGATCACCGCTTTGGATAAGATTAATGGTGGCCCGCCTGGTATCCAAATCCGGATAGTCCTTTGGAAGAATCCCTTTTTTGATTTCTGCAAGTGCACCTGCCAGCTCAACACCGGTAGGCCCACCGCCCACAATAACAAAGTTCATTAAAGCATCTCGTTCGTGGTAATCATCCGTAAGCAAGGCCTGTTCAAAATTCTCCAAGATTAAACTGCGCAGGTTCAAGGATTGGGGAATTGTTTTCATTGCCATCCCATTTTGCTCCAACTCGGTATTCCCGTAAAAATTGGTTTCCGAGCCGGTAGCCACTACTAAATAATCGTAAGACAAGGTTCCTATAGAAGTGTTCAAAAGCTTATTTTCCGGTTCAATTTCCAGCACTTCTGCAAGTCTAAAAAAGAAATTGTCATAGCCGATCAATACCTTTCTTAGCGGATATGCTATGGAATCCGGTTCTAGTCCGCCCGTAGACACTTGATATAACAGGGGTTGGAAACAGTGATAGTTATTCTTGTCCAACAGCACTACCTGCACTTCCTTCCTACTTAGTCTTTGGGCTAGCGCAATGCCGCCAAAGCCACCGCCGATAATTACAATTCTTGGAAAACTAGAGCGCGGTATATTCATTACATAAAACTATAGCACAAAATTAAACAATCCCAATTCTATAATACAAGGATACCTTCTTTTTAGTACATTTAAAGCATAAATAAAAACTGTATAAAAATGCAAAAATCATCCATGCTTGCCTTGTTCCTTTCTATTTTCTTTTTATCCTTACATGCACAAAAGAAGTCTAGTGCCGTTCTAGGGCAATTAGATTCCAAAAGCGATCAGTATGGCCAAATAGCCCAAGAAATTTGGAGCTTGGCAGAAATGGGCTACCAAGAGGAGAAAAGCGCGGCACTACTTCAAAAAATCCTCTCAGATGCCGGTTTTACCATCGAAACCGGAGTAGCGGGAATCCCCACAGCCTTTATAGCGGAATATGGAAGCGGGAGTCCCATTATTGGAATTATGGGCGAATATGATGCCCTGCCCGGACTATCGCAACAGGCCGTACCAGAGAAAAAATCTGCCGGAAAAGCAGCAGGACATGCATGTGGGCATCATTTGTTCGGGACTGCCTCTGCGGCCGCTGCCATAGCCTCTAAAGATTGGTTGGTAGCCAACAAAATGGAAGGCACCATACGTTTTTATGGTACTCCTGCAGAAGAAGGGGGCTCCGGAAAGGTATTCATGGTACGTGAGGGTCTATTTAATGATGTAGATGTAGCACTGCACTGGCATCCCGGTGCGCAGAATGCTGCAAGTGCCGGTGCGGCTTTGGCGAACAAATCTGCTAAATTTCGTTTTTATGGCGTTTCTGCACACGCGGCCGCGGCTCCTGAAAAAGGGCGTTCTGCCTTGGACGGCGTGGAGGCGATGAACATGATGGTGAACATGATGCGCGAACACATTCCCTCAAGTGCAAGAATACACTACGTAATCACCGCTGGCGGCAAGGCTCCCAACGTAGTACCGGATTTTGCCGAGGTATATTATTATGCCAGGCACGAACGCAGGGATGTGGTGATGGATATTTTTGACCGTATAGAAAAAGCGGCGGAGGGTGCGGCATTGGGGACCGGAACAACCATGGACTATGAAATGATCGGCGGCACACATGAGCTTTTGCCCAATCTAACCCTACAAAAATTGGTTCATGATAATCTTAGCAAGATCGGTGGGCTTACTTATACGGACGAGGAGCTTGAATTCGCCAACAAAATTGCAGTGAGTTTGGGGCAAGAAAAGGCAGATATCGCAACCGCAAAAAACATTCAACCCTATAAAACCGAGGCAAGGCCCTTTGGCTCTACCGATGTTGGCGATGTTAGTTTTACCGTTCCAACGGTAGGTATGAGCACTGCAACCTGGGTTCCCGGAACTGCTGCACATAGTTGGCAGGCGGTAGCCGCAGGGGGAACCAGCATTGGCAACAAAGGCATGATGATCGCCGCAAAAACCTTGACCCTTACGGCAATAGACCTATTTAAGAACAAAACCTTGGTCAGAGATGCCAAAAAAGAATTTATAGAGCGCAGGGGTTCCGACTTCAAATATATTCCTCTTTTGGGAGACCGGGAGCCGGCACTGGATTATAGAAACTAAATTGAATTTCGTTTAAAAAAATATCACTTTTTATTCAGTTAAAGGTTAAAGCCACTAGGCAAACTGTAACGTTTTAGGTATACTCGCAAAAAGAGTTCATACCTTAGTAAATTGGTATTTATATGCGTTTAAGGTGACAATTAATAAAATTGCGAATGGTTATTGCTTTACTAGGTTATATCGGTTATTTACCTCGGATAACAGAATAACCCATTACACGATAATCCAATAACCAAAGGGGGTAAAATAGTTATTAGGAACTAAAGTAGCTGCAATAAAATTGCAGGGTTTTAACCTTTATCTAAAAAATAAAACTATTGCATTATTCAGAACAAATAACATAGTTACCCAACCACCATTTACAATTGCATTGCGACTGGTACACCTGTGGGTTTTTAATCCAGAAGTGGTATAGTTCAAACAAAACTTATTTTTTGAAATAAAGGACACTTTCTTTGTAACAAAACAAGGAAAACATACACTTATCGCGTAAGAATGACCAACCTATAGTGAACAAAGAACTGGAACATACATTTGTGACCGAGCTGCAGGACAATCAAAACATCGTCCATAAGGTTTGTACATTGTATACAAACGACCGTGATTCGCACAACGACCTATTCCAGGAAATTACGATACAACTGTGGAAAGCCTATCCTAAATTTAGGGGAGAAGCTAAATTTAGTACATGGATGTACAGGGTAGCACTTAATACCGCTATCACTTTATACAGAAAATCAAAAAAACGTATTGATACGCAAGATTATGAATCTGTAATTTTTAAAATAAAGGCCGACGAATATGACGAGACCGAAGAGCAGCAATTAAAATTGATGTACAAAGCGGTCCGCCAATTGGGAGATGTAGACAAAGCGTTGGTTTTTCTATACCTGGAAGATAAAAATTATACGGAAATATCTGAAACTTTAGGAATTACGGAGGTAAATGCCCGAGTTAAAATGAACCGTATCAAAACCAAATTAAGAACCATTTTGAATCCTTGAGCTATGACGGATGAACTGGAATTACTAAAAAGGGATTGGCAGAAAAAGGAAACGGAACTGCCAAGCTTATCGTATGCCGAAATTCATAAAATGATTTGGAAAAAATCTTCCTCTATCGTAAAGTGGATATTGATTATCAGTATTTTAGAGTTTACGCTACCCCAACTTTTGATATTTGCCCCACCTATGGAGGAGGCCATGCAGATTTATGATAACATTGGGGTTTCCAACTACCTTTTTATGCTCTCCTTAGTTATTTATGCCGTCGCTATTTATTTTATTTTTCAATTTTACCGAAGGTTTACCGAAATATCTGTCCTGGACAACTCCAAGAACCTTATGAAAAAAATCCTTAGAACTAGAAAAACGGTAAAACACTACGTGTTTTTTTCGCTATCCATGGTGCTAGTGATGATCATCATTATGCTGGTAGGAGTCTATCTGAACGAGGATATTACCCATGCCTTTCCAGAATTTGAGGATAAGCTTCAAGACATATCACCAAATAAGTTAAAGATAACCTTGATGCTTACCATTGGTATATTCGGAATAGTCCTTACCTTATTTATGGCAGGAGTTTATTTCTTAATGTACGGACTGCTTTTAAGAAAACTCAACAAAAACTATGCGGAACTAAAACAACTGGAGTTTTAGGGGTTGCTATTTCGAAACTTTCGTGCTTTGTTCGCCTCCTCATAGGCCAACAGATCCTTTTTGGAAATCACCTTTAGAAATGAGGGGTGCTGTTCAATTGCGTACTCTAGTTTTTCTATGATAGAATCGGTAGATTCATTTTCATAATCGATATCCAAAGGTTCCTTGATCACCATCGATTGTAGAATTCCTTTCTTTTTTATCTGAAGTCCCTTCTTATCAAAAGAACGCCTAAAACCGTCTATAACTACCGGAACAACTATGGGCCTGTATTTTTTAATAATGTGCGCGGTGCCTTTTCTTATAGGTTTCCAAGGTGTGGTTGTACCTTGGGGGAACGTAATTACCCATCCGTCATCCAAGGCTTTCCCAATATTGGAAATATCGCTCATTTTCACCTGCCTGTTTACATCCTTTCCTTGGGAGCGCCATGTACGCTCTACACTAATGGAACCGGCGTAGGCCATAATTTTGGTCAACAGACTTTTTCGCATGGTCTCCGCTGCGGCCACATAGTACATGTTCAGTTTCGGTTGCCAGATGTAACCCAGATTTTTAATCGAATTTTCACGTCCGCTTAGGCTTGCGTTAAAAACATGGAACATAGCAACTACATCGGCAAAATACGTTTGATGATTGCTAACAAAGAGCACATTGTTACCGGGCAGGTTGCGAATAATATCGGAACCTTCTATTTCCAGTTTATTAAAACGCTTATACCGCTGATGACTCAAGACCGCTAAAATCCTGATCAACCACTTTTTAATAAATAAATTATGCCCAAAAGGGTTCTTCTTGAACAGTCCCATAAATGCTAAATTAAGAAATATGGTTTATAACACTTGTTTTAAAAGCGCCTTAATCTCGTTTAACATCATAGCCGTAGCACCCCACACAATGTAATCGTTTAATTTAAAGGCGGGTACATCAACATTTGTAGCGTACGATGTTGTTATCTTTTTTGTGGTTATGCTTTCTTCCAATAAAAATTGTGTCAGCGAGACCTCTAAAAGGGCGGCGACCTCCGATTCTTGAATCACGAACGGTTTAGGTTTTTTATACAGACCGATAAAAGGTTGCACATCAAAATTACTGGGTGGAATAAATATTTCGGTGAGTTCTTTTAAGACATGAACATCATCTGGGTGTACTCCTACTTCCTCGTGGGTTTCCCTTAATGCGGTTACCATTGCATTTGCATCCTCCTTTTCTGCCTTTCCGCCAGGAAAAGCTACTTGGTTGCTATGTACCCCTTTGTAGGTCTTTCTTAAAATGAACAAAAGATGCGTTTCTTCCTTCCTATCTGGATAAAACAAAGCCATAACAGCCGCTTTTCTTGGGGAAACTTTAGTTGTGCTTGCCGCTAGAAGCTCATGTATTCTAAACTCCGGAATCATTTTATGGTGCGAAGCCTCACCCGGTAACGGTAGATTCTTTATTTTTGATATCCGTTGTTCAAAAATTTTGAAATTCATGTGTTTAAGAGAAATTTGGCTACCACTTGCCGTGGCAGCTATGCTGTTACTTGGCTGCAAAGATAGTCCTAAGAATACAAAAGTGACAGAAACAGTTGTTACAACAGCAGCAGATACCACAGTTGTACAGGAAAATACGAAAATTAATCCCGAACCCGAAGAAGCATTTAAACTAACGGAGGACAATGCCATTGATTTCTTTTTTAACTATCAGCAAGACTTAAAAGCGGATAAAGTAAAGATTACGACCCGGTTCGGGTCTTTTACCGTAGAGCTCTACGATAACGTTCCCTATCATAAGGCCAATTTCATATACCTTACCAGAAAAGGATATTTTAAGGACACCCAGTTCCATAGGGTCGTTAAGGACTTTATTATTCAAGGCGGAAATTCCGATGATGCCATAACCGGAAAAAAACGAAGCGACATTGGTAGATATCTACTACCACCAGATACGCGAAAAGGCCACAGGCACCATAGAGGCACGATCTCAATGCCCAGCAGCGAAATTGATAATCCGCACATGTTGGCGTCGCCGTTCGAGTTTTTTATTGTGGTAACAGATCCGGGCTCCTACCATTTAGATGGGGATTTTACACCCTTTGGCAGGGTTGTAGAAGGAATGGATGTGGTAGACAAAATAAATTCGCAACCCATTGGAAAAGGCGATTGGCCCGTACAGAACACCTATATACAAGATGCAGTGGTGGTTGAGTAGTTTGGTATTAGGAGATATAGTAAACTACCTCGGAGCAAGCCCGCGAGGCATTCTAAGGAAACGAACCTTTAATTTCGAGGCAAGCCTCGGGGTATTATACCCTTTGGCGGTGCCAATAAAAAAATTTAGCAACGATTGATTCACCAAAGATTAAATAGCCTGTCCGAACGTGAGCAGATTGGTATCGGGATCTAATACCGAAAACTCTTTTTGACCCCATGGCTTGCTTTCCAGTTTTCCGTTGGGATGAATTGCGACTTTTCTATCAAGAAATGAATTATATAGATTATCAATAGCGTCCGTGCGAATATATACCTGTCCGTAATTTTCTTTGGGGTCTAATTCCTTAAACTCAAAAAAGTGAAGCTGAACACTATCTTTCCCAACCATTAGATAGCCATCAAAATCGGTACTCCCTAATTCCGTAAAGCCTAGTTGGTTAACATAAAAATCTTTGGTAACGCCTTTGTTTCGCATAGGCAATTTTGGATTAATGGATGTAAGCATAACTCATCAGGGTTCAAGGTTCAAGGTTCAAGGTTCAAGGTTCAAGGTTCAAGGAATGTAATCCTAAGGTCACAAACAAATAAACTTATCCCCTTTTGCCGGTTACTTTTTTACTGATTACTATTTACCTTCCATTTTTTACTGTCCTACACTACAAAATGCTACCGCTCTTTTTTACTACCCTCTACCCGGCCAAAACCAACTAATCCCTGTAAATATTGGGTAGAGAAATCTTGAAGCGGACGGCCAATAATCGCATGAGTATAATAGAAACGATGGCAGTAACATAGGCGTATGTAGGATCCAACGGAAACTGAATGAGGACAAAATAAATAACCCCTCCAAGGATACAGATCGTAGCATATACCTCTCGCCTAAATAGTACTGGAATTTCATTGCATAGAATATCTCTGATTACGCCTCCAAAACTAGCGGTAATGGTTCCTAGGATAATGCACATTACAGGAGAAAGTCCCGCAATCAAACCCTTCTCTACGCCTACCATAGTGTACAATCCAATGCCAATGGTATCAAAAAGAAAAAGGGATTTCCTAAAATACCTTAGCTGTTTTACAAAAAGTATCGTAGCGATAACAGTCGCCGTAATCGTGATAAGATATACCGGGGTAGTCATCCATCCCACAGGCGTGTTTCCTATTAAAAAATCCCTTAGGGTACCACCACCAATAGCAGTTACAAAGGCTATGATCAATACCCCGAAGAGGTCCAGTTTTTTTTCCATCGCTACCAATACGCCCGAGATAGCGAAGGCAATGGTTCCTAAAATATCGATTACCAAATAAAACATAGGCTACAGTTGCGTATAATAATTATAATCTTTGATTACGATATCCACAAAATCGGTGGGATGTAGCTCCGTTGTGATTTGTGTAACCTTTTTTATACGGTTGCTTAACGAAAGAATTACATTATGGTCACCATTACGCTTTGCCTTATCGTAAAGGTCTTTGATGGTGCCCATATCTTTATCGTTGAATACGGTCACCTGCGAAAATTGAGGCACATAATCTACCGGTAGTTCCCGTAGTAAGGTATCCTTTAAAAAAATACGCTTTTTTTCGCTTATAACCGTTGTCCCAGCGGCAATGTCTCCAACACGCTGGCCTTTACCCCTCATTAAAATAGTAAATACCGCAACACCACCAGAACTTATGGAAATGTCAACAATCCTTAAAATCCAACGGATAAAATAACTGGAAAATCCAGGTTTGGAACCATCCAGTTTTACTACCCTGATCTGCATTAAGTGTTTCCCTATCGTCTTCCCGTCCATAAAGGTTTCGAACAGCAGATAGTACAGAAATGCGGGCAGGCCCACAACCATAAAAATTGCCCATTGATCTGCGCCATCCACGTTCAAGGCCAACAAAAGCCAAATCATAAGCACGTAATATATAACAATGATAAGGGTATCGATAATAAAGGCAAGCATGCGATCGCCCAAGTGAGCGGTATTTTGATCTATGCTAATATTTTGAGCTGTTTCTATTTGAAATTGTTCCATTCTTTCGTTTCTTTGATACAAACCTCAAAGTTAATGCGCGAAGCCGCTTTTGTAAAGCAAAATAAGGACAAATGGTCTACTTTTGAAAGCGCCTTGGCTAACAGAACGGATATAGCTCCGAATGTATTGTCCGACCTATACATTGAAATCACGGACCATTTAAGCTACGCCAAGACGTTTTATCCAGCCAGCAATACAGAGCGCTACTTAAATTCTCTTGCATCGCAAGCGCACCAAAAGATTTATAGGACCAAGCGCGAGTCGAAAAACCGGATTTTCAGTTTTTGGAAAACAGAATTCCCATTGCTGTTCAAACAGCATCACCGAGAACTGCTCATCGCCTTTTTGGTTTTTGGCTTCTTTACCTTTGTAGGTGCTTTTTCCGCTGCCAATGAGGGTGATTTTGTACGTTCCATACTGGGGGACGGCTATGTGAACATGACTTTGGAGAATATAGAAAAGGGCGACCCCATGGCGGTCTACAAACAAATGGGCGAGTTTAATATGTTCTTGGGCATTACCATAAACAATATACGTGTAGCGCTCATGGCCTTTGTATATGGATTTTTGTTGGGAATCGGTACCCTAATGGTGATGCTACAGAACGGTATAATGTTGGGCAGTTTTCAATACTTTTTTTACGAAAAAGGACTGTTATGGGAGTCTATGCGTACGATTTGGATACATGGCACCATAGAGATTTCCGTTATTATCATTGCCGGGTGCGCCGGTCTCGTTTTGGCCAATGGTATGCTGTTCCCCGGTACGTACACCCGTTTGGAATCCTTTAAACGAGGCGTTAAAAACGGACTCAAAATTATGCTCAGTACCGTACCGTTTTTCATCCTTGCAGGATTTCTGGAAGGTTTTGTCACTAGACATACCGAAATGCCGGACTGGCTTGCTATACTAATTATTACCAGCTCCCTTGCGCTTATCATTTACTATTATATCATTTACCCATACCGAATTGCGGCAGCGGACAGTATTCTAGTTGGTAACGACGGTAACAGTTAGCAGTGGCAATTGACGATAAAGAATAGATAGGTGAAACTACTCCGTAAACTTCAACTGTTAAGAAACAGCATTATAAAATGAGAATCTACCTAACTTTATAACTATGTATGCTTAACCAAACGAAGTCATTCAACTTTTTCCGTTCGCTGAAAAATTGCTCTTTTTTACTGCGCGCTGCAGCCGGCTCCTCATTCAAAAGCCAAATTGTCGGCTTTTGTTTCGGCCCTGTCCTTTTTCCTTCGGCAACGATGGTATGCAACTCAAAAAAGTCTTCAAATGTTTAAAAAATCACTAATTTTCGCTTGAACCCGAAAAGTTTAAAACACATCAGTAATTAAATCCACTTTTTACCAACAAAACCAAAACTATTTTTCGAAACGAACTCAAAAAAACAGTTGGACCATCTAAGATGGAAAATAACATTTTAACCAAGAAATATGAAAAGCAATTATATCGAATTTAAGAAACAACGGGAGCTAGGCGAAATATTATCGGACACCTTTGCCTTTTTCCGCAACGAGTTCAAACCCTTTTTCAGTACTTTTTTTAAGATAGTAGGTCCATTTTTGGCAGTATTGGTCGTTTCCCTGGTACTCTATTTATATTTCGCAGGAAATACCTTTAACCTCATGCTCTTGGATGCCGATATGGATGTAACCAACCTTGCCACCATAGGCCTCATTGGTTTTGTGTATATCCTATCTATAGTAGCGGTGTATACCATGTCACAATCTACGGTACTACATTACATTAAATCCTATTCCAACGGGAAAGGGACTACGGATTTTGAAACCATACGAACAGAGGTATATGATAGTTTTTGGAGTTTTATAGGACTAGGTATCATGGCCGGGCTATCCATTTTTATAGGACTAATGGTATGCATTATACCAGGAGTTTACCTTTATGTTCCCTTATCCTTAGCGTTTTGTATCCTAGTTTTTAATCGGATGAACGCATCGGACGCTTACAGTTACAGTTTTACCTTAGTTAAGGATGAATGGTGGATGACCTTCGCGACCATTTTCGTAATTGGTATAATCGTAGGTATCGCCACTTACGTTTTTGCCATACCCACAGCGATCTACCAATGGATAAAGATGGGAATATTCTCTGGAGAGGTCGATGCCGAGGGTATTATGGACATTTTTAAGGACCCCATATATATTCTCTTAAATGTCATAGGTACCGTTGCCCAATTTTTATTGAACCTTATCGGTATTATCGCAGGCGCATTTATCTATTTTAACCTAAATGAAAAAAAGAATTTTACCGGCACCTACGAGCGTATAGAGAACCTTGGCGAAATACGAGATAACTAAACATGCGGAAAATTGTTGTTTTAGGTTTGATGTACTTACTTATAGGTTCCAATAGTTGGGCGCAGGACAGTGTTTCTACGATCAAATATGACACATCCGACATTAGTCCAACACGTATTGATAAAGACCAACTAGAATCCTTTAAGAACAACCCCGATTTTAATTATGATCAGGTACAAAATGCCGCTCCCGATTGGTGGATCTCTTTTAAAAATTGGATAAGCAATGTGATAATCAAAATTTTTGAATGGCTTTTTGGTATAGAAAAAGCCGCCGGAGCATTCGCTAGGTTTTTAGAAATACTTCCCTACCTACTTTTGGCGGTACTCGTGTTTATCCTGATCAAGTTTTTCTTGAACGTAAATGCAAGGGCGGTTATCCATACCAAAAAGAACCAAGCCATCGTTGCCTTATCCGAAGATGAGCATATTATCAAAAACGAGGACATACAGCAGCTGATCCAAAACGCCCTGGATCAAAAAAATTACCGGCTGGCGGTGCGCTACTACTACCTTTATATGCTGCAGTTAATGAGCGAAAAGGAATTAATTACGTGGGAATTGCAAAAAACGAACGAGGACTATACCAAAGAGTTGCAAAAACCCGAACTGGTAAAACCCTTTGCAGCCAGTACACGTCTTTATAATTACTTCTGGTATGGTGAATTCCCAATAGACGAGTCCAAATACCGTAAAGCGGAAACCGATTTTATCACCTTACAAAACCTACTGAACAATGGGTAAAAAAGGGACAATATATCTTGGTATCGCAATACTTACCTTGGCAGCCTTTATGCTGCTCCAATACAGCAAACCAAAGGAGATCAACTGGTTTCCTTCCTATGTGGCCAGTCATAAAATTCCCTATGGCACAGTCGTGCTCAACACGGTAATGGAGGGCCTTTTTCCAAGTCAATTGCAACAGGTCTATAATCCACCATTTGAATTTATCAACCAAAACGACAGCATTAATGGCAGTTATGTTTTTATCAACAACGACATACAGTTCAATAAAGAAGAGCTGAACGCTTTGCTGAACTGGACCGCTAAAGGAAATAGGCTATTCATTGCCTCTAAAGATTTTGAGGAGGAATTGAAGGATACCCTAGGGCTGGAAACGGATTTTAGTTACGTAGGCTTTGAAACAAGTCAAAAACAGCTGCACTCGCTTTTGAACCCAAGGTTGACATTAACGGATTCCATTATCTTTAACAGGGATACCTCCACTCCTTATTTTAATAAAATAGACACCTTGAACACCACGGTTCTAGGGCAGGTAGCGGTTGTTGTTGACAAAAAGCAGAAGGAGCTGCAAGTGAACGCACTTATGCATCCGTTCGGAGACGGCACAATTATACTCTCGACCTTTCCCGAAGCATTTACCAATTATTTTATACTAAAAAGAGAAAACAAGGCGTATACCGCCGGAATGTTGTCCTATTTGGATGACGGCAAACCTATTTATCTTGATAATCATTACAAGAGCGGAAAGTCTTTTTATACGTCGCCCATGTATATTTTCCTGAACACCAAAGAATTGAAATGGGCGTATTATATTGCCCTGTTCGGGGCCTTGTTGTACGTTATCTTTGAGGGAAAACGAAAACAACGCGCTATCCCCGTAGTTACACCCTTACCTAATAGAACCTTGGATTTTACGCGTACCATATCTGATATGTACTATCTAAAAAGCGACCAAAAGTCTATTGCGGAGCATAAGATCAATTACTTTTTAGACTGGTTGCGTACCCGTTTTTATATAGGAAACATACGTAAAGAAGATGATTTTTATAACACTATTGCCAGTCGCAGTGGCCATTCCTTTGAATTTGTGACCAAGGTCTTCTCCTTTATGGAACACTTAAGAAACAGTGATCAAATAAGCGACGATGATCTATTAAAACTGAATACCTTACTACAAAAATTTAAAGCCAAAACAGATGGAAAATAACGAAGAGCAATCGAACGATCTAGATTTTAATACCAGAATACCTTTAGAAGACCTACTAAAAGCGGTAGCGGATATAAAGACAGAACTGGGAAAGGTAATCATTGGCCAGGAAAACTTTATAGAACTGCTCATCGTCTCCCTTTTGGTGGATGGCCATGTGTTGATAGAAGGCGTACCCGGAGTAGCAAAGACCATTACGGCAAAACTGTTCGCCAAAACCCTAAAGACCGATTTTAGCCGCATACAGTTTACACCGGACTTGATGCCCAGCGATATTTTGGGCACATCTATTTTCAACGTAAAAACATCGGAATTCGAGTTTAAGAAAGGGCCTATTTTCTCCAATATCGTTCTAATCGATGAAATCAACAGGGCACCCGCAAAAACCCAGGCCGCAATGTTCGAGACCATGGAAGAGCGCCAAGTAACCATGGACGGCACCACCTACCCCATGGCGGCACCTTTCATGGTACTGGCAACACAAAACCCAATAGAACAAGAAGGAACCTATGCCCTACCCGAAGCACAATTGGACAGGTTCCTATTTAAAGTTAAAGTAGCCTATCCAAATGTAGACGAAGAAGTATCGATTTTAAAGACCCACCACGAACGCAAAGGAAACCAGCCCCAAAAAGAGGTAAAAAACGTACTTACACCAAATGCACTATTAGGCTTCAAGAGCCAGATTCAGGAAATCGTAGTAGAGGAGAAAATCTTCAAATACATTGCGGATATCATTACCAAAACCAGAAACCATCCCCATTTGTACCTTGGCGGTTCCCCAAGGGCCTCTATCGCTACATTGAGCAGTGCCAAAGCTTTTGCCGCTATTAACGGTAGGGATTTTGTTACCCCAGAGGATGTTAAAAAAGCTTTGGTTCCGGTATTGAACCATAGGGTGATATTAACCCCGGAACGTGAAATGGAAGGCATGACCACCGAAAACGTGGTACAAATGATTACCGAAAGTGTAGAAATACCCAGATAAATGCAATTTCTAAAATCGTTCTACATACACAACGTATTCTTTAGGTACCTGGCCGTGCTCGGCGCTTGCTTTATCCTATCGTTCTGGTTAACGTGGTTATATCCCATAGCCTGGATATTGACGTGGGTACTCATAGCCGCGTTTTTGTTCGATATTTTTCTGCTTTACGGCACTGGAAAAGGAATGCAGGCAAAACGGATTTTACCTAAAAAGTTATCCAACAGCGATTTGAATTCCATTCGTATCGACTTCGAGACTTTTTATCCCTTTAGAACGAACATTAGCCTAATAGATGAACTTCCAAAGCAGTTTCAAAAACGGGATTTTATTCATAAAACAAGAGCAATAAAGGGCGAAAAACAGGTTTTTGACTACACCGTAAGGCCTGTGGATAGGGGAGAATACGTTTTTGGAAACTTAAATGTGTACGCAGCGTCCCCCTTGCGTATCGCCAAACGTAGGTTTGTCTTTCAAAAAGACCAGATGGTACCTGTATACCCCTCCATCATACAAATGCAGCAGTACGATTTTCTGGCCATTAACGATCGGCTGTCCAACATCGGCCTAAAAAAAATAAGAAAACTGGGCCACACCCAGGAATTTGAACAGATCAAGGAATACGTACCAGGAGATGATATACGTACGGTAAACTGGAAAGCTACAGCGAAACAGAATCAATTGATGGTGAACCAATATCAGGACGAAAAATCGCAACCTATATATTCCATTATAGATACGGGTAGGGTGATGAAAATGCCCTTTAACGGCCTTAAATTGTTGGATTATGCCATAAACAGTGCATTGGCCTTCTCCAACATCGCCTTAAAACGAAACGACAAAACCGGTTTAGTGTCCTTTTCCAAACATATAGAAACCTACCTGCCAGCGGTTCAAAAATCTACCTATCTTACTACTATATTGGAAACCTTGTACAATATAGACACCGAATATACCGACTCGGATTTTGGAGTACTGTACGGTCATGTAAAGCGAAAGATAAACCAAAGGAGCCTGTTGCTACTTTATACAAACTTTGAGCATATTTCTGCCTTAAAAAGACAGCTTCCCTATTTCTTGGCCCTGGCAAAAAAACACGTACTCGTGGTCATCTTTTTTGAAAATTCCGAACTGGAGAAACTTATTGCGACCGATGCCGAGGACCTACAGGCAATTTACCATAAGACCATTGCAGAGAAGTTCTCATTGGACAAGAAATTAATGCAAAAGGAACTGCAACGTTACGGTATACAGACCATACTTACAAAACCGGAACAATTGACCATAAACACCATTAACAAATATTTGGAAATAAAGGCAAGAGGTTTATTGTAGACCGGTATTGATAAGGTGATTGGCCTGTATGGCGGCAACTATATCACCGGAGCCCGATGCTATATGGGAGACAAAATCGGTATTTACATTATCCATATTAAAAGCCAAGGGCGGACACCCGCAGCGTTTACCACTGCCTCGTTTGCTATCCAATATCATATCAAGAACCAATCCGGAGATAATACCTCCTATGGCGGTGTAGACAATATCATCGTTCTCCCATTCAAGACTTCTAGACCGGTCGTATGTCTCTTTTGCCAAACCGGCAGCCAGACTACTGCCTACCGCTCCGGCCCACATCCAACCACGGCTGCCCTTAAATACTTTATGGGCGGCATAGCCGCCTACGGCACCGATAACCACACCGGCACCTAAGTGTTTGGCCGCGTTTGCGGTAGCTTGGGCATTGAGGTTTATGACAACTAGCATCAATACCGCTAAAAGGATATTGTTTTTCATAATTTTCGGGGTTTATGTACTAGGTTAAAAACGAATGAATTTGGTGTTGCGTATATGCAAGACCATAATTCCGATAGTTTTAAAACACCCCATCCATGTGCAACCCTACTATTGACACTATATTGGTATTTAAGCGATAAATTGGTACAGGTCATCGGTTTTTTTACCAGTGCGAAGATGCTGGAAAACACTCATTATTGTACTGATCAATAATGTTATACCAATTTAAGTTTTGAATGTCGTATTGAAAATTTGAATTATTTTTTCTCAGTTTAGGAATGAAATCTAAGCATAGCATTAGCTATGGTTCTATTTTATGACGACAAATGAGTAAAAAAGAAACTTGTTTTATGCGACATCTAGAATTTAAATTGGTACTGTATGTTTGTGCGTATTACCTGCACATAGGAACAGGTTCCGGCCAATTTATTAAGTATCCTGAAAAACACACCCAGAATCCGTAGGTTTTGAAAACGAATCAAAAGTGCTTTTACCACAAAGCATTAGATAAGGCTTTTTTTACCTAAGACAAGGAAGCTCTTATCCGAAAGTAACGCAACTATCCATAACACAAGAGCCTGCCCCATTTAACCAGCACAAACAAATACGACGGCGGCCATTAAAATTGGACCATACTTTAAATGGCATCCAAAAAGTCTAGCGGACTCTTTACGTTCAACACGTTTTTGTTGGATACATGGGTATAGAGCATTGTCGTCTTAATGGTATTATGGCCCAAAAGTTCCTGAATAATTCGTAAATCCGTACCTGCCTCCAAGAGGTGTGTGGCATAGGCATGTCTTAAGCTGTGCAAGGTTACCTTTTTCTTTACTCCCGCCCTTTTAATCGCCAATTTAAAGACAGCCCTGAGACTTTCAGGGGTATATTGGCCATCCCTACCTTCAAATAGGTACATTTTAGGTTTATACTCCTTATAATATTCACGCAAAAGGTTCTTTAAGGTTTCAGGAAAAGGCAATATGCGATCTCGTTTTCCCTTGCCATGCTGTACGAATATGCTATTTCTGTCCCCGTCTAAATGAACGACCTTTAAGGCTATCAACTCCCCGCTTCTTAAGCCTAGGGCATATACCGTGGTAAGCATAGCCCTATGTTTTAGGTTCTGTGTAGCGGTGAGCATTCGTTTTACTTCTTGCAGCGAAAGTATTTCCGGTAACACACGTTGGGGTTTTCTGGGTCTTAAGGTATCAAGGTCTAACCGGGTATTATGCATTTCTTTCATGTAGAGCGAAATTGCACTTAACAATTGCTTTTGAGTTGTATAAGCGTAATTTTTATCAACTATAATTTCTCTTATTTTTTGCAACAAGAATTTACTATCCAAACGATGTATTTCTTGCTCAAATCCAATATATTGGTCAAAAGAGAGCAATAAACCTATATATGCCTTACTAGTATTTTCGCTATATCTTTTAATTTGCAGCAAGGTTTTAAAGGGTTCAAAATCTGTCATATACAACTTTATTACAGGTTATGCGTAATCTAAGAAATAATTACATACAACCGGACTAAATTGGCGGTATATACGTAGTTTTTTGCTAAATTGCTTATATCAACTAGTTGCCAGTAATTCAAGACATAGAAATAATCTATATTGATATAAAAACTATCAATTTGATTTATATGCTTTTTTGAAACACCTTTGTAGCTTTAACCAAAATATAGAATATGTCAAAAAATAAAAAAATTACCACAAGTACAGGATGTCCTGTAAATCATTATGAGGACACTCAAACGGTAGGAGAAAGAGGCCCTGCATTATTACAAGATTTTTTCCTACAAGAAAAATTAGCACAGTTTAATAGAGAACGTATCCCAGAAAGAATTGTACACGCTAAAGGGACAGGTGCTTATGGCAAGTTTACAGTAACTCACGATATTTCAAATTACAGTAGGGCAAATATATTTTCTGAAATAGGAAAAAAAACAAAACTATTTGTCCGTTTCTCAACCGTTGGAGGAGAAAAAGGTTCTGCAGATACCGAAAGAGACCCAAGAGGCTTTGCAGTGAAATTTTACACTGAAGATGGAAATTGGGATATAGTTGGAAACAATACACCTGTGTTTTTTATAAAAGATGCTAAAAAATTCCCCGATTTTATTCACACACAAAAAAGAAACCCAAAAACCAATTGTAAAGACGCAACGGCTGTTTGGGATTATTGGTCACTAAACCCAGAAAGCTTACATCAAGTTTTAATATTAATGTCGGATAGAGGAACACCTGATGGATATAGACATATGAATGGTTATGGAAGTCATACTTTTTCATTGGTAAATAAAGACAATGAACGTTTTTATGTGAAGTTTCATTATAAAACTAAGCAAGGAAATAAAACTTTTACAGATGCTGAAGCGACAGAATTAAAAGGTACTGACCCTGATTATTCGCAAAGAGATTTAGTAAATGCTATCGAAAATGGTAATTTTCCAAAATGGACATTAAAAATTCAAATAATGACTTTAGAGGAAGCCAAATCTTTTCAATGGAACCCATTTGATTTAACTAAAATTTGGCCACATTCAGATTTCCCATTAATGGATGTTGGAGAAATGGAATTGAATGAAATTCCTGAAAATTATTTTCAAGATGTAGAACAAGCAGCATTTTCACCTTCTAATTTAGTTGACGGAATTGGTTTTTCCCCAGACAAAATGTTACAAGGACGTATTTTTGCCTATCCTGATGCACAACGTTATAGAATTGGAGCAAATTACAATGCCTTACCAGTAAATAGGTGTCCTTACGATACTACAAATTATCATAGAGATGGAGCAATGCGTTCTGATGGTAATGGTGGGAGCTCTAAAAATCATTTCCCTAATAGTTTTGATGGTAATTATGTAGATGAAAAACATAAAAGTCCTTCCTACGAATTAGACAGTAATGAAGTTGCCTATTTTGATAGGAATTTAAATGATGATGACCATTATTCTCAACCAAAAGGATTATTTGAAGAAGTAATGACAGAGGCGCAACAACAAAATACAATTAGTAATATTGTTGGTGCAATGGGCGGAATTGAAGGCGAAAAGAAAAGTGAAATTATCAATCGTCAATTATGCCATTGGTTTAGGGTAAGCCCTAAGTTGGGTGCAGGAATTGCCAAAGGATTAAACATAAACATTGAACAATACTTAAAATAAAATGAAGAATTTAATAGGAATAGATAAAGGAAAAGCAACCGAATTATGTAAAATGTTAAATCAGTTATTAGCTGACTACCAACTTTTTTATCAAAATTTGAGAGGTTTACATTGGAATATAAAAGGTAATGAATTCTTTGAATTACACGTGAAATTTGAAGAATACTATAATGATGCAGTGATTAAAGTAGATGAGATTGCAGAGCGTATATTAACTTTAGAAGGAGAACCTTTACATACCTTTACAGACTATCTTCAAACTGCAAAAATAAAAGAAATCAAGTATATAACTAATGGTAAAAGAGGAGTTGAATTAATTGTTACGAATTTTTCAGCGTTAATTTTACAAGAACGAGAAATTTTAAGTTTAGCAGGAGAATCTGATGATGAAGGAACTGCAAGTTTAATGAGTGATTATATATCAGAAACAGAAAAAACACTTTGGATGTTAAACTCATACTTGAAGTAACAACTACTGGCAACAATGTATATAAAGCATAGGGCGTTTGGAGCTAATTCAAACGCCTTTTCTTATTTACAAAGTCCGCCAAATATAAAATTTGGCATTTACGAGAAAGATAAAAGCAAAATATTTATATTTGGCTAAGTACCAACCTGAAACAAAAGTGCTAATCTACTGCCCTACGTTTCATATACTGAGCGTTAGGGTTAATGCCGAAAAATAAACGACAATTCAAAGAATAGAATATGGCGAGAAGAAATGATAAAGCAACTGGACTACTAATTATAGTGGGTTTTGTAGTATTTATCATTGCAAAAGTCTTCGAATTTATCATGGATAATATTGTTGTTATCGGAGTAATCGTTGGAATTGCTCTTGTAATTTTTGCTGTTGTTAAATTCATAGAACATCAAGACTCAAAAAAACAGCAAAAACTTAATATTCATAATGCAATTTTAAAAGGTCTCAATGAAAAATATGAACAAGAAAAAAGCAGAATTGAGAACAAAAAGGAGAGAATATTTCAGTCACTTCAGAAAATTCAGAATGATATAATCGCATTAGAAAATAAACAAAACACTTACAATGATTCTTATGACCCGATAAGAGCTATTTCAAAACTTCAAAATATTCTTAAAGTAAAGACTTTAAGTCTCAACGAAATTTGGGATTTATTTTATGACCAAGGTGAATTTAAGGTTATAAATCTTAATCAACGTTTCGAAGAAAAAATAAGGTTAGTCGATGAAATCAATAAACCTGAATTCTTTGAACTAAAACAAAATACAGAAAATAAAGACAAACTGTCAACAGAAATTGAACAGAAGAAAAAGGAACTTAATCAAAGCTTAAAATCTATTTACACTTCTAATCTAAATTCCACGAAAAATAAAATACATGAGCTCAATGAGAGATATAAGCAAAAAGGCAAACTATGGACTTTAGAGCTTGAAAAGTTCAAGGAAAAACAGAAACAAAAAAATGACAAAGTTGATTTGTTAAAAACAAAATATAATGAAAGTAACGAAAGTTCAATTGCTGAATTTCATCATCAAATACTTGAAAAAATAATCTATGACTCAAATTTTCACAAATCAATAACTACGGATTACAACGAGGAGAATAAAATTCTTATTATAGAATACCTTCTTCCTACAATAGAGCAGTTTCCTGAAACAAAAGAATTTCGGTACATAAAAACACGAAACGAATACAAAGAAATTAAATTTTCAGATAGAGAACTTGACAAATTATATAATGATATTATTTATAGACTTGTACTTGACTTAATAAGTATTTCATTCGAAAATGACTTGATAAATGTTATTAAAACGATTGTTTTCAATGGTTGGACAAATGCTATTAACAAGGCTACTGGACTTTATAATAAAGCATGTGTTCTTTCTGTAGTTTGCGACAAGAGTGAATTTAGTAAAATTAATTTGTTAGAAGTTGACCCTAAGGAATGCTTTAAAAGTCTTAAAGGAATTTCTGCAAATAAAATCTCTAACCAAACGCCTATAAAACCTATTATCACAATAGCGAATGATGATAGAAGATTTGTGTCATCTCAAGAAATCGGAATAGACTCTTCCACAAATTTGGCATCGATGCACTGGGAAGACTTTGAACACTTAATAAGAGAAATTTTTGAGAAAGAATTTAGTATAAATGGTGGAGAAGTAAAAGTTACACAGTCAAGTAGAGATGGAGGTGTAGACGCAATTGCATTCGACCCTGACCCAATTCGTGGAGGAAAAATAGTAATTCAAGCTAAACGTTATACGAATATAGTAGGAGTTTCAGCTGTTAGAGACTTATATGGAACAGTAATGAATGAGGGAGCGACAAAGGGAATATTAGTAACGACTTCTGATTATGGTTCTGACTCATTCAAATTTGCAAAGGATAAGCCGATTACTCTAATAAATGGAGGAAATTTACTTTATCTACTTGAAAAACATGGTTATAATGCAAGAATAAATATTAAGGAAGCTAAAGATGAATTAAAATAAAAGCACTAACCCTAACAATGTATATAAAAAATAGGCGAAATAGTAGTGAAATCAAGGTTTTGAGCTCGTATCAAGCTTTGTGCTAAACCGAAAGTTTAGTGCTTCGAAATCGCCTACTTTTCATATACTAACCGTTGGCCATAATTATAGAATGCGACCTAGAAGTCTAAGAATATTTCAAAAAAGAAAAGGGATTTATATTTCTCCTGAAAAATTGGTCGGTATTTTTTGGACAGGCTTGGTATTTTTAATGGCCTATTTAAAGAAATCTCACGGATATGATTTTGATGGTTGGGACACTACTCTATTAATTCTATGGCTAGTTTATGTAATTGGACTTATGATTAGCACCTTCTTTCGCTATGAACGAGAAATAGGAACATATTGCGGTAAATTGACCTTTTGGGAAGACAGAATACAAGTGGACGAGGAAAATTATAACCTATCTCAAATATCAAAATTGGACTTTAACCCAGCATTTGATATTAGGGGAATGTTTGTTAATTCTATGCTGGAATTCACTCCACACTTGTCCAATGGATTAAACAACGTAATGACTCTGGAACTGAAAAATGGACAAAAAATAAAGTGCAATTTTTTACAAACCGAATCAGAAAGGCTGAGCCATTTTAAAGAAGTACTGACTCACTATCATAAAAATGGAATTCTTGGATGGTTACCACTTATTGATATACTGGGAATTGAGGATTATAATAAAATTCAGGACTTTAAAAAAGAAATAACTATGGCCAACAATACCTATAGCAAATAGAGCATAAAGTGCTATATTTAATGGCTTGGGCTTACTTATTGAGTCCGCCAAATCTTTTGGATTTGGCAATTAAAAAGAAAAAATAATTACAAAACAAAAAGCTCTGGCTAGCAGACCAGACGGAAACGAAAAGTTTCCTTGCCTGCCCTACTTGCCATAGCCTTGACCGTTCAGGCCGATTGCCAGAGGACATATCGCTCCGCCATGAAATCGGACACCCGAGGGAACAGTCCCCCTTTACAATGGTGCGGTGCATTCCGTCAAAACACGAAACACAACCAAAAGGATTTCACGCTGGGGCGTTTTAAAAGCTCAACGCGTGGCGGCTAAATCCCGAAATTAAAGTATATTTATAAACAACTCAACCGGCCGACAAGAAGCGGACAAGAGCCAAAACGCCCCGCCCGCTTTATACAGGGGCCGTTGTAAGTAATGCCGAAAAACCCAGAAACCGAGTGAATAAAACAATATTTGAAATTACCAAAATGGACTGTCCATCGGAGGAAAATCTAATCCGAATGAAATTGGACGGAATTTCGAGTGTTGCGAATTTGGACTTTGATATTCCGAACCGAAAATTGACCGTTTTTCACAGCGGAGAAATTGACCAAATCGAAAAGTCCGTTATCGAACTAAATTTAGGCGGAAAGAAAATCTCGACTGAACAAACCGACCAAACGGAATTTAAAGAAAACGAAAATCAGAAAAAACTACTTTGGTCTGTACTTGCCATAAATTTTGCGTTTTTCATTATCGAAATGACAACAGGAATTATCTCAAAATCAATGGGACTTGTTGCCGATAGTTTGGATATGCTTGCCGACAGTTTCGTTTACGGAATTAGCTTGTTTGCGGTTGGAGGAACGTTGATTAAGAAAAAGCGGATAGCCAAACTTGCTGGATATTTTCAAATAACACTTGCGATTATTGGATTTGTAGAAGTTTTAAGAAGGTTTTTCGGAGACGAGAAACTTCCCGATTTTTCGACAATGATTATCGTTTCTATTTTTGCACTTATCGCAAACGGAATTTGTCTTTATATTTTGCAAAAGTCAAAGAGCAAAGAAGAGGCACATATGAAAGCGAGTATGATTTTCACCTCGAATGACGTGATTATAAATTTAGGAGTAATAATTGCAGGAATTTTGGTAAATTCGTTGGGTTCGAGTAAACCTGATTTGATTATCGGAACAATCGTTTTTGCGTTGGTAATTCAAGGAGCATTTCGGATTTTGAAATTAAGTAAGTGAACGAAAAAAGCACTACTTACAATAACTAAGCATATGGCGCGCCGATAGGCTAGCGCTATATGACTTGTTGACTGATCCGGGGTTTG
>NZ_JBHTHY010000003.1:1466632-1468521 GCF_042676845.1 Maribacter chungangensis | reverse complement strand
AGAATTCGCTCGGTGAACTGCACAAAGCCTAAAAACACCTCATCGAAAAAAGAGGTCGTTAAACGGTAGGGTTACTCCATCTCTTAAAGAAAAAACACTGTTCTGATTAAAAAGCAATTCGCAAAACAAGGCCTAAGGACCCATTTATATGTTTTAAATTAGCATAAAAATCAACCTTACATGAAAAAAGCGGTATTCATTTATGTAGCCCTACTCCTGAGCTTCAGTTTATACGGACAACAGAACATTGCAAATGAAACTACGGCAGCCCATGTTGTGGTTCAAAACACTAAAATCAGTTTGGTACCGCCAGTAGATTTCTCAGTGGCCACCAACTTCGCCGGATTTCAACAGGATAGCTCCGGTGCCAGTATTATGGTAGTAGACCTCCCTGCTCCTTTTTCTGAAATTGCAAAGGCATTTACCCCAGAGGGACTAAAAACCCAGGGAATGGATTTATTACAGAAAGAAGAATTGATACTAAACGGTATTCCCGCGATACTCATCAAAGGCGAACAAGCTGCGTACGGAAATACGTATCACAAGTATACCTTGGCTTTTGGTTCGGAAACGGAAAGCATACTGATCAACGGCACCTATCAAAAAGAAGACGATGCAGCACTTGGAGAAGCTATCAAATCGGCCGTATTAAGCAGTATTTACGATACCTCCAAAAGTGTCGACCCTTTGGAGAGTGCCGACTTTGAAATCGCTCTAACGGGCACCGATATGGTCTTTGCAGCAAGTGTAGCAAATAGTTTATTGTTCAATAGGGAAGGACAAATCCCGGGAACGGCTACCGACAAAGCAGCGTTCATTGTTGCCAAATCATTTTCCGAAATGGAAATTCCGGATAAAAAAGCGTTCTCCGAAAACCGGTTACGGCAAAATCCTATCACGATCGAAAGTATAAAAAGTACAGTACCCATTCGCATTGATGGCCTAGACGGATTTGAGATTATAGCCGAAAGTAAACCGGACGAATTAGGAAAGGTATTGGAACTTTACCAGGTCATACTTTTTTCGGACAAGCAGTATTATATTCTTTTTGGCTCATCAGAGGAGGACTACGAAAAAAATATGGCAGTTTTTAAATCACTTACTCAAACATTCAAAAGAAAGTAGAAATTAAGCATACGTTAATGTCAGCTACCTTAGGAAAATTAAATAACTGTATTCTATTTTTTTTTCTGTCCTCATATTTGGTTTCAGGGCAACGCTTTATGATAGAAAAAGATAAATACTATATAGAAATAATACGCACTAACATCGCCGATGTTTTTAATAGGTCTACTACAATGCGTTTAAAGTCGAATGAGTTTAATACCGTACATATAAAGCTACGTATGGCCACTTCCAATGGAGACTATGCCCTATTCGACATTAATAAATTTTCTTTGGTAGATGAAACAAATAAGCTCCGCATTAGACCAGCAGACGTAGCTCATAGAATGGCATTACAAGAATTAAGCTTTCCAAGATTAGCAACGCAACCCCTACAAATAAAACACCCAGAGGTTGAAAATGACAATTCCGTACCAGATTCCTTTCATTTTTATGATTTTAAAGGTTACGAAACCATTGAAATCCCAATGACTTTTAGCGCATGGGGCAAATCGGATACTCAAATACTCTATTTTAGACCGGGAATGTACAAAAAGAAAAAGCTTGATTTCTACTTTCCTTTTCCGAAAACTTCTACAATTGGAGTTTTGTATTATGGTGAAGAAAAAGTAGCGATAGTTGTTTTTAAATAAATAAAATAATTAAGCCATCTTAGCCTTGTTTCTTTTTGTAGTAAAAGATAATGCCTTAGTTACTCTAGCATTTTTGAACTTGTATAATCTAGCAACCTCAGTTTTAGTTTCCAAGTTCAACTCCTTTACTGT